>JBEKMN010000039.1:0-46487 GCA_050008495.1 Terriglobia bacterium
TTCGGGCGCTCGAAGGCGCTTTATCCACGATTTGACGGCGCATCGGGAAGTCAACCGGATTTGGATCGATCCTCCCTGACGGCGTGTGTTTATCCACGGTATCCGCCGCCGATTTCCGGCCTGATGAGTCGGCTTCCCATCGACTATCCCAGCGCGTGGCAGGTTACCGGCGTGGGAAGGGCGTTTTGGGTTCCAAATCCAGCCAAATACCTACTCACCATAGTTTGCAAGTGCCCCGTTGCTCGGCCAGAACTTCGGACTGCCCCTGCGGAATCGGTGAACAGAAGGCGACAAGGGAGGGCCGACTTCCCAATCGGAAGCAAGTCCTGCAAGTTTCAACGACTTGTTTCTGCAGCGCCCCCCGACTTTTTGATAGGCCAGTTCAACGGCGGCTCGACCGCCGCCGGCACTCGTCGGGAATAGTCGAGCTTGGCGGGGGACCGTTCGCTGCCCTTGCCAGCCGTGTGGGCAAGCCGACCACCGGATAGCATTTCCGTTCCAGACCAGTGTAAGATTTGGCGTGGGGTGGGGCGCAACGCGAGGGCGTTACGGCGCGGTCCAACTCATGGAGACAATTTCCTGGGTGCCGGCGTCTTTGAGCACCAGCGGCGAATCGTCCGGCGTGAGGCCAAGCCAAAAGCCAAAGACGCCCGTCTGCTGGAACGTCTTCAGACTCGCGATCTGCTCCACTTTTCCGCCCGGAATGGCCATCCGGACCATTGCCGGGCTGTCACCGAGACGCTGGTAATAAAGAAAGCGGCCGTCGTGCGACCACCAGGGGTAGCCTGCAAGCCCCTTGGCCAACATTGACCATTTTTGAGTTTTAAAATCGAAAAGCGTGAGGCCGCTCGAATCAAAGTGCAACGCGACGAGATATTTTCCATCCGGCGACCAGCGCGGAGAAAACAGTCCATCCGACTCCGGCAGCGTGGTGATCTGGTGGGCTCCGATGTCCAGGATGTGAATCGCGGTTGAAAGCCCGCCTCCCTGTCCGCCAAAAGCAAGCGAATTGCCGTCCGGTGACCAATCTGGATCGGCTTGATAGCCGCTCTGGCCGGGCATCAGTTGTTGCGGCGAGCCTCCGGCCGCCGGGACTTCGTAAATACGGGAGGGCTTGCCCTGCGCGAAGGAGTAAAACGCAATTTCTTTTCCATCCGGAGACCACCCGGGCAACATGGCGTAAAGGGGCGGAGAACTGAGCTGTAGCTTGCCGCTTCCGTCCGGTTTGCTTCGCCAGAGGGTGCCGTCAGGAAATGAGACATAAGCGATCCATTGACCATCCTTGGAGAAGGAAACGTCCTGCGCCGAAATGCCGCCCAGATAAGACTCGAAGGCGTCCGACTTGGCGTTGTAACGTTCGAGCTCGCCGCGACTGAACCCGGCGACGGCAAAAAGCGTCTTGCCGTCCTTGCTGGGCACGGGATAGCGGTTGGAGGTTGTTCCGGCCGTGAGTTGCACGGGGTCCCGGCTCACCTTCTGAAACAGACTGCCTGCCTGCCGCACGGCCCAAATCTGGCCTTGCGATTCGAAGACAAAGTAGTTGCCGTCGGGCGTCCAGGAGCCGCAGCACTCGCCCGATTGCTCGTGCCAACCGGGAAACATTTCGCGAAGATCTTTGCCGTCTGTCGCAACTTCCCAGAGATGATTGATTTGAGTCTTGGGATCGCTCAGCGTCAGGGCAATTTCCTGTCCGCTGGGTGACCATGCCGGCGAGCTGTGGAGATGCGGACCGCCGGCGATCGAACCCGGCAGATCAGCCAGCTTGCGGGACGCGCTGCCGTCCGCATTGGCCATGTAAAGCGACTCGCCGCCGGTATAAACCAGCCTCTGGCCATCGGGCGACCACGCGCCACCATTGCCCTCGATATCCGCCAGCCGAATGGGCGAACCGCCCAGTGTCGGAATGGCCCACAGCGGCCCGGATGCGCCGCTCAGACCCTTGATTTCCTTGGCCAGCAATTTGGATCCGTCCGGTGAGACGTTTAAGGTTCCTCCAAAGGTCTGGTTTTGCAAATTAACCGAAACCGGCGCGACGTTTCCTCCATTAACCGACATCTGCGCGGCGCCGATGTTGTTCTCGTCCAAATACAGCCGCACGCCGTCCGTGCCATACAAAACTTTGGGAACCGCATCGTTGGTGAGTTGTGTGTAGCCGGAAAGCGCCGGCGGCGGCAGCGTTCGGCGAAACACGTAGGCGAGCGCCGCAATCACAATGACCGCCGCCCCGGCCGAGGCTAACAAGCTTTTCTTGTACCTCTTCGCCAGCGCGGCAACCACCTGCGAATCCGAGCTGTCCGATTGCGCCGCCATCGCGCCGCGCGCCTGATGTTGCGGCATCATCGCTGGCGTTGGGGTGACGGCCGCCACCGCAGCGGACCGGCCGGACGGCGTGTCGCGTTTCAGACGCTTCAAATCGGCGCGAAGCTCGGAGGCGACCTGGTAACGCAACTCCCGGTCCTTCTCCAAAAGCTTGTTGAGGATCTCTTCCAGCTTGGCAGGCATCTCCGGATTCAAGCGCAACGCCGGGTCTGGAGATTCGTGCAGAATAGCGCCAAAGACCGCCGCCGAAGTGTTTCCATGAAAAGGCATTCGCCCCGTCGCCATCTCGTAGATCACTACGCCGAGGCTGAACAAGTCTGTCCGCGCGTCGAGTTCTTCGGCCCGCGCCTGCTCCGGAGACATGTAGGCGATCGTCCCCATCGCCACGCCCCGACTAGTCAGGTGCGCGGCGGCGCCCATCGTCGGCCCGGCTGTTGCGGCCATGTCGGCGCCGGCGGAAGAGCCGCCAGGGCTCGCTTCCAGAGGCTGCGTTAATTTCGCCAACCCGAAATCCAGAATCTTCGGCGTTCCGCGAGCGGTGATAAAAATATTCGCCGGCTTGATGTCGCGATGGACGATGCCTTTCGAGTGCGCCGCGTCCAGAGCATCGGAAATCTGAATGGCCAGATCGAGCAGTTCGTCAAGCTGTAGGGGCGAACGCCTTCCGCCCTCCGCAGGCCGCCCGCCACGCGTCCCAGCGTCCAGTCGGTGCTTGAGCGTCTGCCCTTCCATCAGTTCCATGGCGATGAACGGCCGGCCTTCCTCCTCGTCAATGTCGTAGATGGTGCAGATATTGGGATGATTGAGGGCGGAGGCGGTCTGGGCCTCGCGCTGGAAGCGCTGCAAGGCCTGGTGGTCCTTGGACATTTCTTCCGGCAGGAACTTGAGCGCGACGAAGCGGCGCAGCTTGGTGTCCTCGGCCTTATAGACCACGCCCATCCCGCCGCCCCCGAGCTTCTCCACGATGCGGTAGTGCGAAACCGTTGTCCCAATCATGATTTGGGGGGTCACCTGAATACAATATGAATCTTAGCACGACACGTCGAACACTACGGCAAGAAATCGGAGGCTCTCGAAAGCCGCCTCCGCATCGCCGGCCGGACGAGTCCTGAACGTATTTCGACCACTCGGAAGATACTCGAATACGGGCGCAGAAGAAACTAATCGCCTTCGCAGCGCAAGTTACCGCCGGTCAGGGCGTTCTGCCGATATTATGGATTGGGAATGATAAGCCGGCTTCCCATCGAAAATCCTGGCGTTTGGCTGGATTCCGGCGTGGGAAAGGGCGTCTTGCTTTCCAACAGGGCGTGCTAAGTTCTGTTACATTCGGAAAATCCAAGGGAGTCCCTCACCGGCCCCCGGCACGGCGGTGCAAACTCTCCCCAAGGATTGGGGGCCCAGGCATGTCGCAGTCCTCAGTACGTTGGCATGAGTTGATCACGTCTTCCCGAACCCGACCTCAGAAGACACCTCCCGACGGTTTCCACGCGCGAGGATGTGGCCCAGCCTTCCGTGGGGTATGATAGGTGTTCCGATCCGTAGGGTATCGGTAAACTATGGATACTGCGAATCACCAAGCGAAAGAAACGGCATCGGGAATGAGTCGATTCAAAGTGGCCGTTGTGCAAGCGGCTCCGGTTGCGTTCAATCGCGAGCGGACAATTGAGAAAGTTCACGCTCTTTCGGGTGAGGCGGCCAGCCAGGGCGCGCGGCTTGTCCTCTTTCCCGAAGCGTTTGTTTCGGTTTACCCGAGAGGGCTCGACTTCGGGGCTGTCATCGGCTCGCGTTCCGAGCAAGGTCGCGAGGACTTTCGGCGGTATTGGGAGAGCAGTGTGGACGTACCGGGTCCAGCCGTCGACGCCCTCGGGCGGACCGCGCGGAGCCACGGCATCTACCTTGTGGTGGGCGTCGTCGAAAGGGACCGTGGCACTCTCTATTGCTCCGTCTTGTTCTTCGCGTCCGATGGCAGCTACCTGGGCAAGCATCGCAAGGTCATGCCAACCGCCTCGGAACGCCTGGTGTGGGGCTTTGGTGATGGTTCTACAATGCCCGTATTCCACACGCCGCTGGGAAAGATCGGCGCCGTGATCTGCTGGGAGAACTATTTACCCTTAATGCGGGCAGCAATGTACGCCAAGGGCATCGAGATCTACTGCGCCCCTACGGCTGATGCGCGTGACTCCTGGATCGCTTCGATGCGCCACATTGCTGTCGAGGGGCGGTGCTTCGTGCTTTCCTGTAACCAATACGAACTGCGCCGCGACTTCCCAGCCGATTATCGTTCGGTTTTTGGAGACGATCCAGACACAGTTGTGACTCGCGGCGGGAGTTGCATTGTCGACCCATTCGGCAATTTTCTCGCGGGGCCTAACACGGAGGGAGAGGCGATTCTGACCGCCGAAATCGATCTCGCGCAGACCATCCGAGGCAAATTCGATCTGGATGTTGTCGGTCATTACGCACGTCCGGATATCTTTCAACTCCACGTTGACGAGCGCCCTAAACAACCCGTGACCACTCACTCGTCTGAAGCAGCCGGCCAGACCGAACCAGGTACTCAGGCTGACGGTCGCAATGCTACGGGACTGGCCAAATGATCGCAGTTCTGCACTTCCGACAGCCCCCATCACAACTCACAACAAGGATGTGGGGGCATCAACAAAGAGTCCTTCCTCTTGTCAAACTCACCTCGCCCCTGAAACTGCACAGAGCAAATTCATGTTTGCTGCGTTCTGCCCTTGCCAAGTTCGAGGCCGCCACGGTGAGCACGACGACACGACCGTCGGGAGGTAGGTGAGCGCCTTCCATGGGGCGGAACCGAAACAAGTCCTTGAGGGTGAAACGAGACTTGGCCGCCTGCCTGGGATTGGCGCGAGTCGCTGCTGGCTTGACCCCTGCGATTCAGTTCAGGGTTCGGCCCGAAGTCGGCTACCCGCTCCGTGAGTACATGTGAGGTTGACTGCAGAGCACAGTGTGACATGGCGAGAGAATCAAACAGTACGGGGTTTGCAGAGCGGTGGGAATGATCACGATAGTCAACATCGCGGTCAGATTCGCAGCGGTGTGGGTTGAGGTGCCTGAAAGCGCCACAGGTCTTGACTTTGATGATTCTCGCCCGCCAAAACGTGCCGGGTAACACCTTACGTGTCAATCACGGCAGCGGTCCCGGAAGCGGGGGTTTTTCGCTCAATCGACGCCAGCAGCTTGCGTGCCGTAAGGTTGGCAACGTAATGAGGGTTGCTGGGTACCTTGAATGCGGTCACCTTTTTGATAGCGTTTTTCAGGGGTCCCTTTGGCATCAAAAGACCCTCATCAACGCCGCCCGAGTCACTTCCGCCGCCTGTTCATCGGTGATGTGAACATATGCTTGGGTGCTTGAAAGACTCGCATGACCGAGTGCGATCTGTACCTTTGCTAAGTTGACATCCGCATTTACCAGGTGTGTCGCCAGGGAGTGCTTCAGAATATGCACGAAGCGCTTTTGTGGTGGGAGTCCAGCGGTTTTAGCGTGCTGCCTGAAAATGCGGTAGACCTGTTCACGGGTTAGATGCCCGCCTTTCCGAGACACGAACAAGACATTTGAGCCGCCATCTTGAGGCCGAACCTTTAGCCAAGCGTTAAGGGCTCGGGATTCATCAAGCAAGGGTTGTCCGGGATGGCGCTCAACAGCCTGGATGGAGTGCAGAGAGCCTTTCAGACGATGGATGTCGAGGTGTCCGTCTTTGATGCTTTCCAAGCAGAAGCTTGCCGCCTCACTTGCCCGCAAACCGTGGCGGTAAATCATGAGAAGCAAAAGCCAATCTCGGGTTGAATGGTCCTTTGCTGCCTGCAAGACTCTTAGGAGTTCATCCGGAGTCAGGGCTTGTCGCTTGCTCCGCATTTTTTGCACCTCGCTTTGATTGGCAATCTGCATAGCCACTTACCGGCCAGCATCGACAGCCGGAGATTGAACCAAAGCCCAATGTCACATTACGTGGTGATTTTCCAATTTTCGACGTTACGGATTCAAAGGACTTGCAAGGTAGAAACTGGCTGCGAATGTCACAATTCATGTAGATTGTGACCTGCTTTCTGGCTGTTTGCTGGCAGGCCCACACTCATAGAATACCTTGCAGGACTGAACTTTCTCCGGGCAAGTGAGGTTTTCGGGGAAATATCAGCCAAAACCGCTGGATTTCAGCGGAGGGAACGGCCATCGGATGATATCGTTCGCCAAAACCGATCCGGGGTTGGCGGGAAGCCCTTTTCGCCCGGCATGGGACGCCGCGCCCGGTATGCTGCTCCGCTCTGCGCCTCAGAAGTCCCAATCGTCCTTCTCCTGCTTCCTGGTAGGAACCTTCCCCATGCACACGGCGCACCTGTAGTGCAGGTCCCGCACTACCGCCGTGCCCTTTGGCAGACCGAGGGCGGCCATGATTTCTCCGACCAACGTCTTGCTCTTGATGATGCACCGGTCGGCGAGAAGGGTGAAGCGGCCGGTGGCGTCCATATAGTTCACCCGCCCCCGAGGCACGGCTTCGTATGGGATGTCCGCCGGAGCGGCACCAAGGTCCTGCAAGCGGACCCAAAACTCGGGGTGCCCGACCGGATATGTGCGGAATCCCGAGACGCTTGGGTTCTCAGTCCAGGGAATCCCCTCGACAAAAGGCTTCCGGTCCACCACGAAGAACAGCCCCACCTTGGGCACCTGGTTGCTCCCTTTCTTCCGGGGAATTCCTTCACGCTGTGTGGCAGTGGATTTCTTCATGGCTCCCTTGCCGGGTAGCCGGTGCTTCAGCGCCTCTTTTTCGAGGGCCTGACCCTTCGCCGTCTGAGGGCCTCGACGATGGCGGCGTCAACAGGACTCCAGAACTCCTCCTCGAACTTCCTTATATTCTCAGGCAGGCGCAGGCTGCATATCCGCTGCCCCAGCCCCATGAACGTCGCTGCCTTGCCACTGAGCATGTGGTGCAGGATTTCATGCCGGTAGGGCGAAGACCCTCGCACCCTGCTAGCCTGCCTAGCCCTCAATCACAATCGGCTTTCTGCTAAGGCTGCCGTCCTCGCCCAAAAGGGAGGCGTTCACGAAGAGGGTATCGCTCGTTCGATAGATGCCATACCCGGCGTGGACGTGCCCGAAGACGTGGACGGGGGGCAAGGCCCGGAAGACCGCCACCAGAAGCTCGGGGCAACCCTCCCGGCGCTCAGAGCCTCCGCCGTGGTCACGGATGCCAAAGGGCGGGCCGTGCGTCACCAGGATGTCCAGGTCCTCGGGGACCTGCGCCCAGTAACTCTTGCGGTCGGCGGGATTGGACATGCCGAACGCACCTCCGTAGAGCGGCGTGACCGGCGACCCCCATATCCTCAGCCGTTCGATCTCCACGCCCGAGCCCACTAGCAGGATGGCGTTGGTGATTGCGTCACGGTTTCGTGGCTCCTCCAGAATGGACTCGTGGTCGCCGGGGACGACCACCTTGTGGCGGTGCGGCAGCGACCCGGGCCAAGCATCGAAGTCGGAGACGGCGGAGGACGGCTCAGAATCGAGCGTGAAATCTCCAGCGTGTGTGAGCACGTCGCCACTCGGCACATGGAGCTGGCGGTGCAGCCCGTGGGTGTCGCTGATCAGCACGATTCGCATGGTCGTGGTCCCTGCTGGCTAGCCATTCCTCTTCCGGTTATTTGTTGCCCTCGACCTTCGCTCTCTCAGGGCTTTTGCGATGGTGGCGTCAACACGACTCCAGAATTTCTGCTCAAGCTCCCAAGCGTTTGTGGGGAGGCCGACTTCGGATATGTCCAGCCCCAGCTCCTTCGACCAGAAGCAGCAAGCGAACTCCCAATAACGACGGGTGTCCTTCCTTGCGCTTGCGACCATCCTGGCGAAAGCCGGGCGGCTGAAGTCCTCAGCGGCGTGCCTAAGCAGGCGGCGAACCACGAAGAAGAGCGGGGTTTCACGAATATCCTCGGGGATGGTGGCGGGCGGCTCGCCGCCGGGCGACGGGTCGTTCGCCCGGCGAACTTCCGCCTTGATGAAGTCGGCCGCCTGCTCACGCAGGAACGCCTCGAATCTCCGCATGAAGCCGCACCGGGCGGAGGGGATGACCTGAAAGCGGCGTTCCTTCTCCGGCTCGTGCTGCCAGCATCCCTGCTCCCGAAAGGTGAGCAGCCCCGCACGTTCGGACTCCGGATTGGAGCACGCTCCCCAGTCGGGCGATGTGCGGAGGAGTTCCAGGAACCAGCAGCATGTGTCACAGTCGGGGCGGGCTTCCGGCCGACCGTGCCATCTGCGCTGACCTACCGGCTCCCAATCTGACGGCAGCTTTCGGCACGCCTCCCACAGCGGCCCGTCGCTGATTTCCACGATCCCCTCAACTTCCCCCATCTCCGTCTGAACGCCTGTCCGCCCCCAAGCCGCTCATCAGTCCTTCTGTTTTCCGAGAATGGCGTCACACCGCTGCTTGCGCTCCGCAATCTCCTGAGCGTTGGCGGCCACGATCTTCTCCACGATGGCCTCCCGCTCGGGGCTTCCTTCGGGGGCGCACATGAAGGCTTCATAGTTGTCGTCGATAGCTTTTGAATAGCAGGCGCTCTGGAGCTTCGAGAACGTTCCCTCGTGTGCGTCTGCGGTCATGGCACCCAGCTTGGCCAGCTTCGCTTCCGTCTCCCTGTGATACTCCTGGTAGTTGGCGCAGTTCTTCAGGTGGGCGGCCTGGCTGTGGGGAAACTCCTCGTCCAACCAGAACTCGGGGTCATTCCGCTGGTACTCATGGCCGCAATGGAAGCAGAAGCCCCCGGACAATTCCGGGGGCATGCGGCGGCAGCCGCAGTGGCAGCACTTATCGCAGTGCCAGAGCGGGTCGTCCGGTCCGATGGGCACGAGCGGGAAGCGCTCGAAAGGCCGGACGGCCTCAACGGGACTCATTTCGGCAGGGGACTCGCCCTCCTCCGCCTTCGCCACAGCGGGGTCAGCCTCCCCTGGCCCGGACTCGGAGGCTCCCCCGCCGCATCGCTTCCTGGCTTCCTCGATCTCCCGGCGCTCTTCCTCGATGTGCTCGGGGCAGGCGAGAAGCTCGATGGGGGCGTTGCACCTGCTGTGGTCAAAGCCTTCAAGCGGACGCCCGCACGGAATGCACGTGCAGATGCTCGGCTCTGCATCCCCTGAGCGCATGGCTTTGCCATTGCACTCCCACCAGTGCCCAGCGACATCGCAAAAATGACGGTGGCTCATCTTGCCTCCCTCTTGGCCGCATCAATCTTCAACGTGCCGTCCTTCCCCACTTCTACCATCTTGTCCGGCAGGCCTATGCTCGTCGGGTTGCCGGGACGCTTCGCCCAGTCGGCGTGCTCGTCGATGAAACGCCATTCGCCCGTGCGTGCGTTGATCCCGGCCCTTCACGCAAGTGTCCCATGGCTGTAACGTATCAGGCAGATTCGAGTTTGGCGCAGGATTCGCCTGTCGCTACCCTGGCTCAGCAAGCCACCGCAGGCGCTCGCTGTCTCCCGCCTAGGAGGAAAGGGCATAGCCGGCATAGAGGCACCGCTTGTCGGCACGCCACGGCGGCTCCGCCGGCCATCCGTCGTCCAGGAACATCCTGAAGCTGCGCCCCGAGACCGCCTCCCGCGCACACACGCTGACGACCCTCGGGACGCAGCCGGGCGGCTGCGAAAATTCGAAGTCAGGGAAGACGATTTCGTCGAATCCTCGCGGAATGAACACTAATCGGCCCCCAAGAGGGACTTGGCGACCCTGTGGCTCATGTCCTTGACGGTGCGGGTGCCGCGGAACGCCCTGGCAAGCAGCTCCTTCATCGCCGCCTTCGGCCACTTCGGTTCCGGATGGTCGCCGTTTGGATGCCGGACTTCGTAGCGGCCCTCGAGCGAGCGGAACCCGACCCACTCCTCGACGGACTGCTGGATGATTTCCCGGGCGGACTCGTTCCAGTCGTTCTCGGCCTCCGTCACCGTGATGGGCCAGAAGCGGAAGTCTCCGAGTAGCGTGACGTAGCGGTACAGCTCGACGACCCTGACAAACTCCGAAAGCAGGTCGCGCACCTCGGGAGTCGCAGGGTAGTACCAGGCGCGGGTCGCCTCGTGCTTGATGAGAAAAGTCTTGAGGTAGAAATCGGGATGATGGCGGAAGTACGCCTGCTTGGAGGGCTTGTCGACGGTTATGCGGTTGGGGAGCTTGATTTCGGTGGTGGCGCCGGCGAGATGGATGTCGGAGCTCTTGAGCGCCATGCTCTCCGGGGCGTATATCGCGTCTGGGTCGTCGTCCTGCACTGCCGGCCCAGGCGCGGGCTTCGGCTGCTTGGCCTCATTGTCTGTGACTGGGCCGTCCTGCGGGGGCGGCGCCGATGGGTCCGTCAAACGGTCAAACGAACGGGTGGATTTGCTCAACTAGTTTTCCTCCTTTGGGATGTGGATTTTCAGCGTGCGCGGCCTGGACAGGCCGTTCAGCCTGGCTATCCTGGTCACGCTGCTGATCGAGATGCCGAGTCTCGCGGCAATCGCCTGGAAGCTGAGCTCCGGGTGATTCTTCATGTACAAGGCGACCTGCCTGTGCGCCGCCTCGGTTGCTGGCCTCATTCCTGTTTCCTCCTCTGGGCTGGCCCTCCGGACCGGCCTATATCTAAATACTGAAAGTTTGAACATCTTTGAACGGTGTGAGGATTTGGCGGGTTTGCCTGCAAAAACGGGCTTAGTGGCGAAATCTCGAACATGGCCAAAAAACAAATTGGTCACGGGGAATCACTGCCGCAAAAAGAAGGAGTCTTCCCCCTTAGAGATGCATTCCTCTTTCTCTTTTCTTCTTTGTCTTTATTAGGGCGGGTTAGTCCCTGTCGAGAGTGACCCCCCTGGGTCCCTGTCGAGAGTGACCCCCCTGGGTCCCTGTCGCGAGTGATCCCCCTGGATCCCTGTCGCGAGTGTCCCCCTGATGTCTCCTCTGAGAGTCACCCCCAAGATAGTGTCCCCCCCCAAGAATGCGGGAGAATCGCCGTGCTTTGTGAAAATGGCACGCCAACATTTCAGAAACCTGGCCCTTCAGATTGGCGATGAAGCGGGCACGGGTTCCTGGCTAGCTCAGCAATCTGACTCCCTTCCTGTTCGCGGGCCAGCGTCAGCCGAAGCTTCCTCCTCCGCCAGATACTCCAGTGTCCTCTTCCACCTTTCCGCTCCGTCACAAGGCGGGAATTCCAGAAATTCCACAAATACCCGGGGTATACCACCCCACCCATGGGTACCCACCTCTCGCCACCTAACGAAAGGTTCTTTGTCTTTCTTATATATGTCGCGAGGGGGCTGGGTGGGGTGGGCTGCCGTGGGTCTTCACAGTGTTTTCGGAAGATTTCCATTGGCCTTAGCCTGTGTGCGTAATCGGCCATGCGGCGTATTGGCAGGGCGGTCACCACCTCCCGCACAACGGCGACGCCAGCGTGGAGGCCGTGGCTAAGATCTAACCGAACCTTAAGGCGTGGGTGCGTCCCAGTCTACGTCGCCCTCAGCGTTGGTGCGGCGTCCCACGAGCATAGTGGCGCCCCGTTCGAGCACTCCGGGGCGACGCGTCACGAGCCAATGCATGTATCCAAAGCCGATGAGGAGCGCCACAACGAACAAATACGGGGTGAGGTTGTACGGCCGAGGGGGTACGGGGTAGACAGTCACGATCAGGACGGGCAATAGCGCCAAAGTCCCCATCCAAGGGATCGCTGCGTGCCGCCAGAAGCTGAAGTCATCCGGGTGCTCCCGGCGCATAAAGGAAGGCAGGGCGAGGTTTGCGGTGGCGTAGAGGATGATGACGGCCAGCGTCGCAATGGTGCCGAGAAAACCCAGGATCTGTTCGGGCCGCA
This sequence comes from Terriglobia bacterium, assembly GCA_050008495.1. Taxonomy (GTDB): domain Bacteria; phylum Acidobacteriota; class Terriglobia; order UBA7540; family UBA7540; genus CAVROP01. The sequence continues at coordinate 12,144 of JBEKMN010000039.1, forward strand.
ACAGCACACCCACCAGCAGGAACGCAGCGATGCCCGCCAGTTGCAGAAAGGCGATAGCGAACGCAGGCGTTCGGTGTACGGGATGAATCTTGCCGAAACGAGCGGGGAGCGTACCCGCCTGGCCCATCGTGTACATCACCCGGCACGCCGCGTTGGTGGAAGCCATCCCGGTTCCGACCGAACTGTTGATGACCGCAAGCACGACGAGCCACCAGCCGGCCCCCCACAGCGAGTGACCAAGGGTGTAATAGGGGTTCGGCCTGGAGGCGAAGGCAGCCATGTCGCCGGTGCCCCAGCCGACCGCGCTCGCATAGGATGTGAAGACGTAGAAGGTCCCGATCGCCAGCAGCGAGAGGTTGACCGCCAAGCCAACGTACCTGCCCGGCCGGCGGCTTTCCTGGGCGAGCGGCGCCGGAGCTTCGAAGCCGCTCAGCGCAAGCACCGAGAAGACCATCCCCGCCAGGATGCCGGTGAAGTGGTGCGGCGACGAGGACGGCCTCAATGGCGCGATGTAGCTCGAGCCGCGACCCGGATGAACCAGGAAGGTGATGGCGAGCGCCAACATGATCAAAATCTCGAGGCCGCCGAAAAGGGTTGTGATTCGCATCGACAGGCGAATTCCGTAGTGGGTGAGCATCCAGACGATGGCGGATGCCGCCACCGCGATGAGCCACCACGGTACGCGCACGCCAAACCCTGTCCGCAGCATGTCCGAGAGCATGTAGCCAAGAAACCCGTTAGTTGCGGCCGGTCCAAGGAGATCGTACATCAGATAGCTCCAGGTCGCCATGAAACCGCCTCGGCTCCCGAGCCCTCGGGTGGCAAAAGAGTAGTAACCGCCGCTCGACGGCAGGTAGGCGGAAAACTGCGCCACCGTATTGCCGATCAGGAAGCACACGATGGTCGTCAGCAGGAGCGACACCGGCATGGCCGGTCCCGCCTCGCGGGCGATGATCGGAAAGGTGAGGACGATGTTGCCCGCCGGGGCGATGTGCGTGATGGCCTGGAACACCAGTTCCGTAAGCCCGAGCGAATTGCGCCGCAGTTGAAGAGGCGCGGTGGACGTGGTTTTCGTGGCAGTCAGGGGCAGATCTCCTTCACTTGTAGGAGCGGCCCTTGTCCTTGCCCCGGGGCCGCCGCAAGAGCTGCCCCTACAACGCAAGGATGCTGTTCGGCGCAAGAAAGAACGGAGGCACGATTCCCGGTATATTCGACAGGGGCAATACTTCTTCGGGTAGGCCGATGCCCAAGATATCCGTCATGAACTTTCGCCTCTTTTGACAGCGCCCGTAGCACGCAGGAAAATCACTGCTGAGTTTCTTGCGAAGCGCTTCGTCGGCCAGAATCAGCCCGTCTTCCATGCGGGTTGAGAAATACACCGGCGAACCGGGGATGACATCCGCTTGCATCGCCATACCGGAATGGAGGACCACCTCCGAGCCCTCATAAATCGGCGAACTGAGCCATTCATCCAGGTGAATCAGATGGCCTGCATTCAAGAAAATCTCGAATCGCTCGAAGGGCAGGCGCTCCTGAATCAGGCGCCACAACTGCCCCCCGGAAGTGCCCGGCTTGAGGAGGGCAAACCACTCGCTCATGGCTTCGAAGTAGGGACCGGCATAGTTCGCAATATAGTCAGCAGCTTCGCTTGGAAGGTCGCAAGCTGAGGACGCGATCCATCCCGCGCGAGCGCTATTGCTGCCCCAATAGCAGATGTTCGTGGCAAGGGTGTGTCCACGCTGGATCTTTTCATCCTTGGGGCTGGAAAGGCCGAGCCTCGCGGTGCGCCCCGTAGTAAACGTGATGTGGCACCCGAGCGGCTCGCCGTTGATGCCGGCAAGCGCGACCACCTCATGATCCGTCATGCCCTCCCGCATTCCGAAAATCATGCGCTTCATCGCGTCCGAGGCAAGGACATTCGTGTATTCGAAATAGGCAATCTCGGAGGGAGAGCAGAAGCTGCGCAGGCCGTAACCCGGATGCATCAGCAAATCCGTAGAGTTGACTACACGGTTCCTTCCGGCAAGCGCCCGTAGCGTGTCTGCGAGGTATGATGGGATATCTATCGCATACCGGGCGTCGGGATGTTCGCGATCAGAGAAATATTTCCATCCCACACATCCGACCATCGAGGTCTCGCCGATTTCTTCCCCGGCAAAAATTTCACGGACGAACCGGCTCTGGTCCCGCGGCTGATTGAGCAAGGAAAACGGCTGAAAGCGTTCCTTTCTCAACTTTCCATCGCTGAATAGCGGACTCACGGCGAGGTATGCCTCACACTCGTTGCCGACGACCAGCAGCGGATTCCGGGCGGGGGAAATTATGAGCAGAGCTTCCTCGAATCGCGGGTCGAAACCGGTCAGGTAAGCTAAGTTGGCAAAATGCTCGCGGTCGCCGTAGACCACCAGATGCGTAAGTTCCCGTTCGCCCATCATGGCGCGGAGGTCGTTGGTCCTTTTCTCGAACTCGGAGGCGGGCGCCTGCGGGGGATAAGAGGCCACGCCGAATTCGGGCCAGTCGACTTGGATGATGCGATGAGTTCGTGCCTTCGCTGTCATCGGGAGCGGCTCCTCTTAGAACAAAGACTTCACCGATACCTGCCCAATACGGGGATCGCGGGCAGCCGTTACCTGGCCGAAATTGCTGGCGATGAAGCTGCCGGCCGGAGCCAGGAATTGGGCATGATTAAACACATTAAAGAACTCCCCGCGGAACTGGAGTTCCGTCCGTTCGGTGATTTGCGCGTTCTTCAGCAGCCCTCCCGTTTGTTCAAACCCGGCCCGCGGGAAAACCGCCGATTGGTGCTGCCCAGGGCGCCCAAGGTCATCTATGAAAAAGGCGAAGTGCCAAAGTACTGGAGTGCGGCGTTGGTGCGCGGATTGAAACGCTGATTTGGCCCACCCACGGTCCGCGCCGAGGGCGACGATCAGCAAGATAAAAACGCTAATACAAGATCGCGCTGTGTTTCCGGCCGCGTTCTTCCGCGGATCTGTTGCTCGCTTGCTGCGCATAATTACACCGCCCCCCGCGGATATCGGTTCCTCTGGAATATCCCGCCGGGGTCGGACGCAAGACAGCTATCTTCTAGAATCCGAAAAGCCTTCTAAACTCGAATTTCGTTCGTTGAATTTGACCCGTCTATCATCGTACGCTTACCCGCCCTCGAAGGCAATTGAACGTGGGAAAATCGGACCGGAATTTCCACTTTGGGCGACGCGGCAGGCACTTCGCGCCTCTCCTCCGAAACGCCCCCGGATGCGGCGTGCGCCGCCTCTGAAGCATGCCGCCCGGGTTCCTCTGCGGCACCATGGCTGGGCCGGGGCGTGGATCCGTTCGCGCCCAGCGGCGCTTTCTGCGCATCATTGGCTTGCAAATTCCCCGGCCGAACGCCGGACCGGATGCCGTCATGCTGACCGTCTTTTCCCAGGAAGGCCTGCTTCGCCGCCCTTGGCGCCCGTCCTCCTGGAACCAATTGTTCGTTGCCGGACTTGGATTCGAGCAAAATGCGGGCCTTGCGCAGCGCGTACTTGGCGGCCGCGGGCAGCGCGTCCGCGCACGGCTCCAGCGCGTGGACCAGTTCCGCCACGGCGTTTTCCAAATCAAGCTCGGGGCTCAGGGCGTTCAAGAACGTGTCCAGTCTTGCCGGAGTGACCGCGACCTTCTCGAACTCGGCGAGCGGCGTCATCCAGTCTGCGCCGTTCTTCAATGCGGCGACGAGGTCGTTGGCAACCATCTGCGCTTTCACCAACGCGGCCTGCTGCCGGCCGTCGAGCCTCACTGGCTTCGAGGTGGGGCTGCCTCTTTCCCGCTTCGCGGCGGAAGCCTTGGGGACTTTGCCCTCGCGGAGCTGCTTGATGTGCAGTTGGATCGTCCTAACGGTGCAGTCGAGCTTCTTTGCGAAGTCCCTCGCCCATTGCATCCACTTCGGCAGGCCAGCCTTCTTGAGGATTTTCTTTCTGTCGGCTCCGCGCTGGCTCAGGAGCGATTGCATCCTGTCCAATTTCGGGGCGGCCTGCTCAATTGTGTGGACGACCGTGGTGGCCACACCCTCAAGTTCTGAGTTCAGCTCCTGGTATGCCTTCCTCGTCGCTTCAACGTCGAGGGACTCGAACCGGGCCTCAACTCGCGAAACATTTTCGCCAGTCTGCGGGCCAGCCAAGTTCTGTTCGGAAACAGCCTCAACCATGGTGTCCTCCATGATCTCGTAAGTTCCAGCATGCTGGTCAACTTGCCCCGCTGGCTCGTTCGACGCCGGCAACAAGGGAGCCGATGATGGCCGGGACAAGAAAGACGACGCTGTTCCCGGCACATTTAAATCGGTCCAGCCAGACGGGATTGCCATGAACATCTCGCACAATTCCGGCGTAGGCCTGAGCCTGCTGTTCTGGGTCACTGCCCGCACCGCCGTTTCCTGTAACCAATTCATGCTTCCCGTCTTTCCAGAGTTTGTGCGCTTGCGCCACCGCCCGCTCGGCAGCAGGATGAAGTCCTTGGGCCTCCGGTCCTTCACCAGAATGGCAGTCGCGGTGGGCGTCGTTGTCATGGCCGAGTATCCATGTCCTCCGTCTTTGGTGGGGGGCGCCGAGGTCTTTAGCTCCCAATATGATTGGCCAGCAGGAGTAGCCTTCTGCCGCCAAGTCGGAGATGACCCTGGAGCCATCATCTGAACGCAGGAGGCGATCCAGGTTCTCAACGAGGAGCCAAGCTGGCCGCATTTCACGCACGATGCGGAATTGTTCAAACCAGAGGCCGGACCGGTCGGTGGGGCTGTCTGCGGTCCCGATTCCCTCCATGTTTTCGGCGACGGAAACCTGCTGGCACGGAAACGCTCCCGAAATGATCGTGACTGGCTCAAGGTTATGCTTTCCGCAAACTCTTATGTCCGTGAGCTTGCGCACGTCTGGCCACCGGAGGCGCAGGACATCCAGGCAGTAACGGTCGCGCTCCACTTGCCACAAGGTTCGGAAGCCAGCCGCCTGCAGGCCAAAGTCAATCATCCCCACCCCGGTAAATAGGCTACCGTGCGTGAGCTCCTTCACCAGAACTTCTCCTTGCTTCCGTCTTAATACTGAGAAATCCAGAATCCACGCTAGCCAACTGGCCCGACCTCGACTCGCCAGACCGTCTCGAACCGGACCCATTCGAGCCTCGGCGGCTTCCCGCGAGCGCGGGTTGTGTCAGCGAGTCTGGCATCAGACCGTTCTCTCAAGGCAACACTCCGCCGTGGCCGTGTGGGCCGCTTGTTGTACGCTAAGGACCAATCGCTCGGACTCCATTGCCAAACCTCCCCATCTGTCGCTAATATGGTCCCATGAGAAGAAAATTCATTCAGTAAAGAAGTGTAACCATGGAAATTAAAATGAGTCGTGGGTTACAGAACAGGATGGGCCGTGAAGTTAAGCGCGTCGAGGCTCTTTGGAATAAATATTCCGAAGCCGCCTCACGGTTCACAGCGCGCAGACAGCACGATTTCCTCCCGACGAATAACAATGTTGCTTGGCTCGTGGCTTGGCTCAACCTAGCCGAAATCCCGGAGTTAGGGAGCGAGTTTGCCGCATTAATCGGAGCGATGAACGAGAGTGCCCGCTGGCATGATTCTCTAACTCGCCGCATCAGTTCGGGTCGAGGATTGGAATACGTGAGGAGTGTTGCTGCCCTCCAGGTGATCGAAGGATTAAGCAAGGATGGTTCCCTCCGTCGAATCAGGCGATGCGACTGGTGTCGCGCATGGCTTTTCGCGAAAAATCGGAGGCAGACATTCTGTTCAGACCGCTGCCGCGAGAACGCATTCCGGAAGACTCCTGAAGGCAGGGCGAAGCGGACTCAGTTTATGCGCGATTATCGAGAACGAGAAAAACTCCGCGAGGAATCCGCTCTGAAAGCGGCGCGCGGTGAGTGATGGCGATCTCCACGAGGCGTAAGGTGTGCTGGCATCACTTCTACTCAACTGCCAGCCGAAAAGTGACTTGTTCCGGAACGGCAGGCGCCGGCTGGATTCAGATTCGCCTTGGCGGACTGACGCCGACAAGCTTCTAACCGTATGCCCTTGGGCGCCGTCGGTTCTCCACCCGAAACCGCAGGAGCCGAGGTACCTGGCTCCAATCCTCGCAGGATTCTTGCGCCGGTTACGGTGGCTCGTCCGCGCAATCTCCCTTCGACAAGGCAGGGGCGATCACCCACATCAAGATGGGGGCCAGGCTCCTCAGTGTTCCTCGATCCGCACCCGCCGCTCCATTGGCCCCAATCACTTCATTACGCTTCAGGCTGATGGTCACTCTGCCGAGCTGTTTGCGCACCTCCCATAACGAGTCTCACTTTCCGCTTGCTGCGGTCGGGGCAGCATCTTCCCACACCCGGTCTTTCTCATTTCCGACAAGGTAACACCCAATGCGCATCATGTTCTCGCGCCCATGTTGCTGGCGGACGGTGCAGATATCCGGACGGGACGCGCAGGTACCCGAAGGTTAAGGAAGCTGGCCGTGCGCCCGGTCGGGCAGGCTGCTGCGAAAGAGCATGGCCGGGCGGAAACGTGGCCAATGGCGCAGCATGGCCAGAATCCTCGCCTAGCTTTCAGTGGGCTGGCCCGCAACCAGCCCCCAGGACAGCTCGGGCTGCGAGAACGCCGGGTTCGCAGCGGCTTGCAGGTCGGGCCTTCCAGCCGGGCGGAGGTTACGCTCCGTCGTGGTTTGGGAGGAGTGGCCAGCGAGCTTCTGCACATTCCGACTGTTAGTATGGTTCAGCATTGTGGTCAGGCACGTGGCGCGGAACGTCTTGAGCTTCGCCCGGCGGCACTCCTTCTTCTTCAGTCACCCGGAGCATTTCCCGCAGTTGAGGCCAGCGGCCCTCCAATCGGACTTCAGCGCCGGAAGTGCCGTCCGAAAATCATCACTCAAATTCAGAGTATTAACCGGCATGGAGGAGTTTCTCAGTATCGCTCAACTGGCGGATTCGCTGCGTTGTAGCACTTCATTCATCTACAAGCATCATAGGTCCGTGGCTGATCCTATTCCTGTGGCGTGCTATGTGGGTAACCGCCCAAGGTTCCGGCTGGGTGAAGTCACATCCTGGCTTAACGCTGGAAGACTAAACGACACGTATGGTAGTCTGCCAGATGGAAGTGTGGCCGTTCGAGACAGGAGGAGAAAAGTAATGTCTCGGAGGCGACATCAGAAGGGTCACGTTCAATTACGAGGTAACGTTTACAGAGGGCTATACAGAAATTACCCCGTGGGAAAGAACAAGTGGGTTAACTTAGGCACGAAAGACGAGATCACGAAGCGGCAAGCCGAAAAGAAGCTTGCGAAGATCATAGATAAGATGGAAGCGGAGGCACTGCTTGTCGAAGACCAAGCGCAAGAAGCAAACGGGGTCATGACTTTGAAAAGATACATCGAGGGACACTACATGACGGAGTTTTGGCCCAACCTGAGACCCGGCACACGCAAAGCGTACAAGCAGATTATCGATGCACGCATCATCCCCGAACTCGGCGCCGTGGAGCTTAACAACGTGGGGCGAAGTGACGTACAACTGCTGATTACAAACTCGCGTCCCAAGCGGAACCGCGACCAAGTAAGGCTAGCTCGACATACGGTTGACAACATCCGTACGGTCCTCGGCTCGATATTTCGAGAGGCAGAACTCAGCAAGTATTTGACGGACACACCGGTCTACAAGATCAAGATGCCAGTGAAAGACCCAAAGCGCAAAGTAGCAATACCGGATGCCGAACTGGTGCAAACCGTTGTGGATAGCCTCAAGGAACCGTATCGCACACTGACGTGGTTCGTCGCTACTATGGGGTGCCGGATTGGGGAAGCATTTGGTTTGAAGTGGAACGCGGTAGATTTTGCAGGCAAGAAAATCTGGTTCCTGGAAGCACGGTACATGGGGAAGGAGGAGCACCTCACGAAGGGACATCGCGCACAAACACCCGTGTACCTGACGGATTTCGAGGTAGCACGCTTAAAGGCGTTCAAAGCAATGTGTGAAAACCAGGGTGAGGATGATCTGGTCTTTCTCGACCACGGTAAACCGTTAACAGAAGATCATGCGTTACAGCAGCAACTTCAGAAAGCAGCAGAGAGGAAAGGTCTTCACCTGACGTTCCACGGTTTGCGCCATTGGGCGGGGACGATGCTCTATCGTGCTGGTGTTCCGATTAAAGACATCCAGGCGCGGCTCGGCCACTCCCGCTGGCAGACAACGGCTGATTGGTACATTGAAGAGAACGATCAGGGCCAACAGAACGCTGCCGAGATTGCCTCTCGCTTTTTGCGCCCCGTACCAAACGCTCAAGCTACCATTGTTGTTAACAACTCGGTGCAAAGTGCTACGATAGGAATTTCGCACGCAATTGCTACCAGAACTGCTACCATGAGCCTTGGCACAAATGCAAGTGCTTGAAAATACAGACCGGAGGGATGGGTGAGCGGTTGAAACCGGCGGTCTTGAAAACCGTTAGCCCCGAAAGGGGCTCGGGGGTTCGAATCCCTCTCCCTCCGCCAACGCTTTGAAATCAGTGGGCTAGGTGCCTTCCTAAACTCTTCCTAAGAAAACCCGTAGGTTTCCCAAGTTTCTCGGTATTAACCCTGAGGAGAGATATGGGAATGTCCAAGTTCAATTTGTACCGAAATGTGCGAACACCAAAAGGGTGGAGATACTGCAAGGTCGTGTATTCGGTCACGGTGCACGATGCGGTACTGATTGAGGCACCGGTTGGGCAAATCGACGCCGACGCCGAGGCGGCCAAGCGGTGCTGGGCACAGGCCAGCGAGATTGTGCTGGGCGGGTCTGCGCTGGACGCCGACTCCAAGGTCGTCCGCTACCCTGACGTATGCCATGACGAGGACGGCGAGGAGATGTGGAACCGCCTCCTGGGAGTCCTGGCGGGACCTTGATATGATGCCTTCCATAACGAGCTGGACAAGGTGTGGAGACATTGCTTCCGCGCGCTCGTCCCTGGCGGCCGGCTGGTGTGCGTCGTCGGGGACGTTTGCCTGTCGCGCCGCAAGCACGGCAGGCATTCGGTCATGCCCCTGCATATGGTTCTGGCAGGTGTGGGACGGTCCCCCTGGAGAGTCGACCATGCAGCAGCAATCGGCATGGCGAGCTTCACCACGTCTGCCGGGATAGTCAGCAGGAGCGGCGGACCTGCCATCCCGACTATCCCCGGCAGTGCCGGCAGGCTCACCGCGGAGACGCCAGCTCATTCAACTTTTAAGACGAGCGGCAAATGATCCGAGATCTCATTCGTGGGGACTGAGAACTCTCTGACGTTGACCTCCGGACTCACAAAGACAAAGTCAGAGAAATATTGCTTGTTCTCCGGGTACAGCTCCCAAATAAGCCGGTTGCGTGTTGTTCGGATTCTGAAATCTTTGATAAGACTTCGATAGCCGTTTTCCTCGAACATCTGCGCACTCTTTGTTTCAGGCCGGAGGTTGAAATCGCCGCCAATAATCTTCATGCCTTTCTTTTCCGCGAAGAAATCTAAGAGCTCCTGCGATTGATTGATCCGCTGCGGGGTGTCCAGTTTATCGCCCGGTCGCGCTGTGCCGTGGAGGTTGCAGAGATGAATCGTAGTATTCTGCGTGTTGATCTGGGTATAAACGGCAAGGCCAGCGCCCGGCTGGTTTTCGAGCACAAACTCGGAGGACAGCAACTCAAGATCGCTGCGCACATAAGTTGCCTGGGGGAAATCATTGTCTTCTGCAACCTTTTTGTAGCCACTGATCATGCGATAGTTCCGAAGCAATTCTCCCGAAAGAGTTTGCATTTCCTGATAGACTTCCTGAAAACAAAAAACGTCCGTATCCGGAGCCTGCTGTTTGATGAATGCGGCGATGCCCTCTCGAATTTTGCCGTTGCAGGTGTTTAGGAATATCACTTTCATGGGAAAGATTATTATAGCAGGCAACTTCGTCCGACCGGCTGCTGGGGCGTGAAATGGGGCGGATCCGCAAAGCGCGATTACGGTGAATTCGTGGATCGGAAGACCGATTTCGGGACCGGTCGCGAAGCCGACAGTAGGTATTGTTGAGACAATCGCATCTGGATTAGGGATAAAGCAAGATGCGAGCGCACTGCGAGTTGGGCCGGGAACAAGTACAGAGATCACTGAGCTTCTCTCCTGGCCAGACTTCGCTGCACGACCGGTCACGAAGGGCCCAGCAGCAGTCTCGTGACTTCACCTTAGTACCATTCGCCTTGGTGCGGGAAGGCGAGCGCGTGTAATTCCTCAACTTGTAATCTCTAGCGGAATCCATATACAATTGCGGGCGAAGAGATAGCGAATGGTCGGGAGGCGCGAAGATGCAGGTCGCACTGGTGACCGGAGCCAGCCGCGGAGTGGGTAGAGGGGTCGCGACAAGCCTGCACGATGCCGGATTCAAAGTGTTTGCAACAGGCCGCAACATCGGTGCCGCACACCTGCACGACGCGATTGTTCGGATTGCCTGTGATCATTTGCGAGATGAGCAAACGGCTTCTGTGTTTGCGCAGATCGCAAGCGAGACCGGTCGCCTGGATGTACTCGTAAACTCTGCGTGGGGCGGTTACGAGAGGATGGTTGAAAACGGCGCTTTCACTTGGCAGCTTCCGTTTTGGGAGCAGCCTGCTCACCGGTGGACCAGCATGATGGAGGCTGGCGTGCGTGCTGCGCTCATTACCTCTTCACTGGCCGTGAAGATGATGTTGCCTGCTGGCAAAGGCCTCATCGTGAATATCAGCTACTGGGCCGCTCGAAAGCACATCGGGAATGTAATGTACGGTGTTGCCAAAGCCGCAACTGACAAGATGACAGCCGATATGGCGTACGAACTTCGGTCACACGGGATTGCGGTACTTTCGCTGTACCCCGGCTTGGTCCGGACGGAGGCCGTGATGGAGGCAGCTAAGTGCGGAAGGCTCGACGTGTCGAACAGTGAAAGCCCGGAATTTGTCGGGCGGGTGATTGCTGCACTCGCTCACGAGACAACGGTGTTGGAACGGACCGGCAGAGTGTTAGTCGCAGCCACAGTTGCTTCCGAATATCGTATAGAGGACATCGATGGCAAGCAGCCGATCCCGCTGACGCTCGAGAATGCGTGATTGCTTGTTCAATACTTTGCGGTGATAAAAGGGAGGCTTCTATGACACTCAACTGCTGGAAATCGAAAGGCTGGGAAATGAGAGGATGGACTATTGGCGCCATCGCCCTGGTTTCCTTTGCTGCTGGATCGCTCATTACCGCCCGCCTGGCGCAAGTGAATCAAGTGAGGGCCGATAGCAACCGCGTCTTTGAGCTTCGCGTCTATCATGCTGTGCCGGGCAAAATGCCGGCGCTGGAGTCGCGGTTTCGCGACACGACTTCAAAGCTACTCGCCAAACACGGTCTGAATGTTGTGGGTTACTGGATATCCGACGGCGCTGCCGCTTGGGACAACACATTCATTTGGGTCGTGGCTCATCCCAGCCGAGAGGAAGCGAAAAAGAACTGGGACGCGTTCGGGGCCGACCCGGGATTTCAAGAGGTGGTCAAAGCAGAGCAGGCCGACAGGCTGGTGGAAAAAGTAGACTCGACGTACATGCATCCGACGGATTTTTCACCGATGAAGTAGTGCCACGCGAGTGGTTTTATCGGCCGGAGGGTGCGCTCGAAAGATCAGTTCCCGATCGAAGTCATAGCCAGCCGGTTCATTCCACCGAAAACCTCAAGGTCATTCCTCTCCCGACAGGCTGCATTCCGACGTATGCAGCAGATGGGCTCCCGCTCCGGACGCCTCGTGCATGAAGTCCCGGATATACTTCGCATTCTCCGCGGGACTCGCACCCACGGGAAACTGGCACCCGGAACCTCCGCTTTGGTTCAAGAATCACACCGATTATATACGCCCCGCCGCGGCGTCTCAGCAAGTTTGCCGATTCTGATTTCCGAAGGCATGAGGCGTAGTGGCGATTCGGGCCGCCGGTCGGGCGGCGCAGGCTGCTGCGGCTCCGCCGCCCCGCGCTAACCCTTCCCCTCAGTGGTAGCCCACCAAATAGCGTGTCCTATTGCGTTGACTTGGCTGCACGTGCACTCTACAATAGCTTCCATCGGGACGAGATTGCCAATCGTACATAGCCAGTGACCGATGATCGGCCAAACCGTTTCCCACTACCGCATCGTTGAAAAGCTCGGTGGCGGCGGCATGGGCGTGGTGTACAAGGCCGAGGACACCAAGCTGGGTCGCTTCGCCGCACTCAAGTTCCTGCCCGAGGAGCTTTCCAAAGACCGGCAGGCGCTGGAGCGCTTTCAGCGCGAAGCCCGGGCTGCCTCCGCGCTGAATCATCGCAATATATGCACCATTTACGAGATTGATGAGTATGAAGGTCAGCCCTTCATAGCCATGGAATTGCTGAAGGGCGAGACCCTCAAGCACCGGATTGCGGGCAAGCCCTTGAAGACGGATGAGCTAGCGGAGGTCGCGATTCAAATTGCCGATGGGCTCGACGCCGCCCACGCCGAGGGGATCGTTCACCGGGACATCAAGCCGGCGAATATCTTTCTGACTGGCCGTGGGCAGGCAAAGATCCTCGACTTCGGCTTGGCGAAAGTGGCGGCGTCCCCGAGAGTGGTGGGGGAGGGAGTTGGAGCTTCATCCCTGGCGACGGCAACAGGCGGGGAACAGCTCCTGACCAGCCCGGGCACGGCGCTAGGGACAGTGGCCTACATGTCGCCGGAGCAAGCGCTGGGCCTGGACCTCGATGCGCGGACGGATCTGTTCAGCTTCGGTGTGGTGCTGTATGAAATGGCTACGGGGCGCCAGGCTTTCTCGGGCACCACTTCGGCAGCCGTCTTTGATGGCATTTTGCATCATGCGCCGACCTCGCCGGTACGATTGAATCCGGAGTGCCCTGCCGAGTTAGAACGGATCCTCAACAAGGCGCTAGAGAAGGACCGTGAGGTGCGCTATCAGAGCGCGGCAGACCTGCGCGGCGACCTCAAGCGGCTGAAGCGCGACACAGACTCCGGCCGGGCAGGGGTGGGGCTTGCCCCGCCCCCGTCGGGCGCGCAGCCAGCAGCGCCCCTACGAGACGTCCGGCGCGCGCCGGTGGCCGCTGTGTTGCTGGCTCTGCTGGTGATTGCCTTCGCCGGCGCCGGCTATCTCCTTTACCGCTCCGCACGGCACAAGCTGGGGACGGAGACGCGTTTCGAGAACATGCAGATCAGCCAGCTCACCATCACCGGCGACGTCACGCTGGCGGCCATCTCCCCGGACGGCAAGTATCTGGCTTACGCCCGCGACCAGGGAGGTAAGGCGAGCCTTTGGCTGAGGCAGGTGGCGAGCGAGAGCGGCGTTCAAGTGGTTCCACCGGCCGAGGTCAGTTATTGGGGCCTCACTTTCACTCCCGATGGGGACCGTTTGTACTTTGTTTCCGTCGGGAAGGGCCAGCACGAAGGGGTTCTATACGACATAGCGACGCTGGGCGGCGAGCCGAAACAGGTGCTTCAGCACCTCGCCGGTCCGGTGGGTTTTTCTCCTGATGGTAAGCGGCTGGCCTTTGTCGGGTATGACCACGAGCGAGGCGAGACCTCGTTGGTGATCGCCAATGAGGATGGGAGTGGACAGCGGACGGCTGCGGCCGTCAACATGCCCGACTCGTTCCAGACATGGACGGGGGCTGCCTGGACGCCTGACGGAACGACGGTCGTCACTGGCTACCTCCACAATAGGGACACGCACCAGGAGCGGAGTCTAATCGCGGTCAGCTTGAAGGATGGCAGGAGGACATGGATTGGTCCGCCGGACCTGCAGCCGAACCATGTCGCGTGGCTCCCCGATGGCCGCAGTCTCATCATGGAAGGCTTTAGCTTCTCGCTCGGCCAAACCGGGCTTTGGGCAGTATCTTACCCTGACGGACGAGTGCGAAGGATCACCAACGACTTGAACACCTACTTTGGGCTCAGCGTGGCCGGCCAGGGCACTGCCTTGACAACTGTGCGGGAAGACTCCCGTGCTGATCTCTGGCTTGCCCCCAAGGGAGACTGGAAAAGCGCCACCCGGCTCACCGCATCTCCTGCGGCCTTCAACGGAGCCTGGGGTCTATCCTCGGGGCCGGACGGCCAGATGCTCTACTTGGCGATGGACTCCGCCGGCAATGGCAGTATCTGGCGGCTGGAACAGCAACACGCGCGCCCGCGGCAGATCACGTCTGGACCAGTCGACCGAGAACCGTCCGTTTGCCCGGACGGCACCGCGGTATTCTACGCCTTTGATCCCCGGACCATGAGCGGGGGGCTCCGGAAGGTTAGCCCTGCCGGCCAAAACCTCAGGCAGTTGACCCAAGATGTCAACGACGAGTATCCGTCGTGTTCGCCCGACGGGAAGTGGGTAGTCTACGACTCTCTTGACAAGGGCAAGTGGATTCTTCAGAGACTCGCGCTGGATGGCGGCCAGCCGAGCCCCGTAATCGAGGGAGTCTCATACTTCAGCGCCTATGATCCCGCCATCTCGCCGGACGGCAAGTGGATCGCCTGCCGGTACGCCTCGGCCCAGGACAAGCCAACTCAGTTGGCGGTGATCCCCTTCGCGGGGGGGGGCCCCTCCATGATCTTTGATATGCCCGCTTCAACTTATGACTATTGGTTGGTGAACGGGGGCTACGCTTACCCGCCGGTCCGCTGGTCGCGGGATGGTCAGGCATTGACTTACATCGTCACCCAGGGAGGCGTCTCCAACATTTGGTCTCAGCCGATCAAGGGCGGGCCGCCCAGGCAATTAACCCGTTTTCAGGACCAGCAGATCTTCTCTTTCGACTGGTCGCCGGCGGGTGACCTGGTGCTCTCGCGCGGCAGCAAAACCAGCGACGCGGTGTTGATCAAGAACTTCCAGTAGGACACCGCGCAGGATGTCTACGCCCTCGATGTGGACTTCCCGTAGCCGAGATCCGATCCCTGCTTGCAAGCCCTCCGGCGCCGCATGAACTACCCGTCGTAGATGCCCAAACCATGACTTTAGCCGGATTGTGCCTGTGAAACGCCCTTCCCTCCCGAAATCCGAACCGGCCCGAGGTGGGCGAGTTGACGGGTGGGCGACCACCCCCGAGATCCCCTCACTGAGTCCCGAGTTTGAGGTAGAAGAGGCTTACTAAGCCGGAGCGTCGTGTCTGGTGCGCCGCGGCGGAGGCGCGCACCGCGTGTCAGCTGTGTGAAAGTGTGTTCCAATTACGTCCGAGTTGGCCGAGGCTGGCGCAGAGCGAAGCTCTGCGTTCTTCTGGAACTCAGGCTCCGCCCATCGCACGGCTACGCGCTAATCGGCACTTAAGCGGCCCCCGTTACCGCCTTTTCCAGTATTCTGTGGATGAGGGTTTGATAGGGCATCGAGCGCTGGACGGCGCGACGGCGGATGTCCGCGAGTAAGCGCGGCGAAATGCGGATGGCGATGAGTTGCTTTGCCTGTCCCGTGCTCGGCCTGCCGACGCGGCGGGCGCGTTTGAGTTCGGCGTCCGTCGATTCCGGGATGTCGGAAAAGTCGATTCGGTTATCCGGCATAGGCTTTTCGCTCTTTTTGGCTCGCCTGCCGCGCGCTGATGATACGGATTGCCTCGATGCCATTTCTTAACCTGTATATACGCTAATTGCCCGTGGATCGTCAACTGTAGAGATCCTTCGCGGTGCTCTCTCGAAAGTCTGTCATTCTGAGCGAAGCGAAGAATCTGAATTTTCTTGACTTCACGATGCTCGGCGAACTGCAGATCCTTCGCTGTCGCTCAGGATGACAGGTTGGGCGGTTGGCCCTGCCTTTGAGTGCCTCGTAAAACTGAAAAAGTCACACGCTCCCAGGCTTACACACCGCGACATTGCTCGGACCATCACACGGTCGGTACACATGCCCCACCCGCTCGGGGCGGATTATGCTTGTGCAACTGTAGGGGCGGTTCGCGAACCGACCCTACTTCAATTATCATCCGCCCCAGCCCGCCAAACGACATTTGGTCACAGACACTAACGCCGTTCGCATTTTTCACGTTCGCATTTTTCACTTGACAAATCCGGGGGCACATGGTAGCCTATAACTGTGGTCCTTTTGTGGACACATTGTCGTGGGCAGGCTTCGGACCGCGAGGAAAAGCGCCATAGTCCCGGCACGGGGGAAAACCGGGGTCCGGAAAAAACAAAAAATGATATGATCGAAGCCAGTATGTTATTGAAAACAAAGAAAGCCATGTCGGAAACGAACTAAAACGAACTCAAAACGAACCCCAATTGAGTGCTCAAATGCATGAAATAGATCCAAAATTCGAGCTTTTTGACATCGCACAGGTTCGGGCGGGGAACTGGATCGCGGGGGATGGGGCAGGGACCGGAATTGCTCGACTGGGGAAAACCCGGGGGACCGCGAGGGAATTCAAAAATAGCGGGAACAAAGCCAGAATGTTGATGAAAACAAAGCACATCACTTTTTTGAAGCGTGCAAATCAGGGGTCTTTGCGCGCCAATCCGCACAAATCAGGCCTTGAAGGGAGCAAGAGACGATTTGGGAAAACGAGGTCAGGCTTGACCGCCGCAAGGGGAGGCAGAACAGGGACAAATTGTCGGCTACACAGGAACCACGTTGACGTGGTCTTGGCACAGCCTCCAGGGGTTACGTTTCCAGGCCGTAGGTTTTTGGAGAGCATGCCGATTTAACCCTTGTGGGCTCTCGTGCCGCATCGGTAAAGCCCTCACCCCCATCCCCTCTCCCGCCGGGCGGGAGAGGGGTGTCCGCCAACCGACGGACGGGCTGAGGGCTGTCCAACCCAGGGCTCGCTACCTGGGCTAGTCTATGCCGCCCCGGACGGGGCTCCGAACATGTGGGCCGGGACACCGGGCTTGACTTGCCAGCGGACTTCGTACGAGCATGAAGAATGTAACGGGATAGTGGGCGAGAATCTCAATCAAGCTCCGGAGGGCTCCATGCGTCGGCCGTACGTGATCGCAACTCTATTGTCTTGCGTCGCCGTGTTCTGCTGGCTGAGCTCGTCGGTCTCTACTCGAAGCCAATCGAATTCTGCGAGCGGAGCGAAGAGTTCGTTGTGTCCGGACGACGACACAGGCTTAACGCTGCCCGCCGGGTTTTGCGCGACGGTTTTTGCTGACGCTATCGGACATGCGCGCCACATGGTGGTGGGACCGACCGGAGTCGTTTACGTCAACACCTGGTCGGGTAGGTACTATGGAGGCCATGGCACTCACCCAGGAGGATTTCTGGTGGCCCTCCAGGACACAGCCGGTGCCGGAAAGGCCAATCTCATCGAACGCTTCGGCGCAACCCTCCAGACGGGCGGCGCGGGTGGCACCGGCATCGGGATGTACAAGGGCGCGATCTACGCAGAGCTTAACGATCGAATCGTGCGCTATGCGCTCCCTGCCGGCTTGCTTGTGCCTCAGGGCGCTCCCGAGACGATCGTCTCCGGTCTGCCCCTGGGTGGCGATCATCCCATGCATCCGTTCATTATCGACGCTGAGGGAATGATGTACGTCGATGTCGCGACTGCCACCAACTCCTGCCAGCCGCGCAACCGCCAACCCCGCGTGCCAGGCGCCGACCCATGTACCGAACTCACCACCCGCGGCGGCATTTGGCGTTTCGACGCGAACAAGACCGGCCAGAGGTTTTCACCGGCAGCGCGTTACGCAACGGGGATCCGCAATGCCGAAGGCTTTGCATTCGATTCCTCGGGCCGGTTATTCGTGACCCAGCACGGGCGGGATCAACTGCATGTGAACTGGCCGCAACTCTATAAGCCCGTCGAGGAAGCGACCTTGCCTGCCGAGGAGTTGTTGCTCCTGAAACCGGGAGGCGACTACGGCTGGCCCGAATGTTATTACGACGGAGTTGCGGGAAAGCTGGTGCTGGCGCCCGAGTATGGCGGTGACGGCGGCAAACGCGTGGGCGTTTGCGCCGACAAGATTCCTCCCGTCGCCTCGCTTCCCGCCCACTGGGCGCCGAACGGCATGGCGCACTACGATCAGACGCAATTCCCAGTCCGCTATCGCGACGGAGTCTTCATCGCCTTCCACGGTTCATGGGATCGCGCCCCCTACCCGCAAGGCGGCTATAACGTAGTCTTTCAGCCGCTCCTCGGCGACCAGTCCGCAGGAAACTGTGAGATTTTCGCCGATGGTTTTGCCGGCGCGGTGAAGACTCCGGAAGGCGCCACGCATCGCCCTTCCGGCGTGGCGGTGGGGCCGGACGGGTCGCTCTTCGTGTCCGACGATGTGCGGGGCCGAATCTATCGAATTGTGTATAAGGGCGGTGGCGGCGAGGCGGCGATTACTCCCTGCCCAAGTCCTTCGGCGCCGGCCGGTGAGGTGGAAGAGTCCTTCGCCAAGCCGCCGGAGGGGACGCACGCAAACGCCGGCGCGGCGGCATCGGGGAATCTTCCCGTTCCGCAGGGCGCGACGCGAGCCATGGTCGCCCTGGGCGACCGCATTTACCACGGCCAAGTCGGCGGGGCCACTTGTGTGGGTTGCCATGGCGAGCGCGGTACGGGTTCGCCCTTGGGCCCGGACCTTACTGCGAAGAAGTGGCTGTGGAGCGACGGCAGCTATGCCGGAATCTCGAAAACGATCCGGGAAGGCGTGATGCACCCCAAAGAATATCGCAGCGCAATGCCGCCCATGGGCGGGGCGCAACTCACTCCTGACCAACTCTCGGCGCTCGCCGCGTACGTCTGGTCGTTGAGCCATTAAGCCGACATACGGCAGGTGATCATCGTGTTCGGCGCGGTCCAGAATCCGGCGCTTCCACGGAGAGGCGGTCTGAGCGGGGCGGGGTTGTGCCCGTCTCAACACTCCCGCCGCGGACGCCTGCGTAAAGTGTCACTCGCTTCGTTGCGCAGCCCGCAATGGCGTCTTCTCGCAGGCTCGAAAAACCAGGGTGGCGCATACGTCCCGCCGTACTTTGGCGGGATGTATGCGCCTTTTTGACAGGGGCGCAGACATGCCAAACTACGGCACGTCAGCGCCACCCGCGACCGTTTTTCATGGGGTTTCGCGGGCCGAAGGCCCATGGGGACAGACAATGTAGATGCTTGATTCCGCCAGCGCCGTTACTGCCTCTCAAACCTGTAGACGTGTTGTCCCTGATCCAGGACGAGGGCCTGGGCGTCGTCCGCCACTTGCAGGCGGAGGGCGTGGATCAAACCGGGACCGACCAGCGCCACCAGCGGGCGTCCGGTGGGTTGCTCCTCAATGCCCAGCGGGCTGGCCCAGCTCTCGAACTCGCCCCAATATGCCCCTTCTTTCCGACGCACGACCAGTGGTCCGAGCTCGCGGCTTCGGTACTCGCCCGCAATCCCTTCCAGCCACGCCACGGCCTCGGCGCCCAACTTCACGCGAGCGCGCCTGCCCGCCACCGCCTCCTTGTCAGCCAATGAGGCGGCCTCGATCATCTGCCGGGCTTTCGCCGGCGCGCCAAACAGCAGCTCGAATACCTTCTGCCGCGCCGCCGCGAGGAGGCTGGCCGCGTATAGATTAGTAAGCAAGACCACCCCGACGTCGTTTTGGGGCAGAAAATACATATCGGACGTAAAGCCAAGCGTCATGCCGCCGTGGCTGATCACATCCAGCCCGTCTTCTTCGCTTCGGAGCAGTCCCAGCCCATAACTCATCTTGTCGGTGATTTTGGTTAGGCGCTTCCATCGTTCCACGAGCGCATTTTCCGGGAGCAACTGCTCTCCGCTGGGCAGCCTTCCTCGGTTCAATTCGAGCAGGAGATATCTCGCCATATCCCTGGCCGACGACCAGGCCCCTCCCCCCGCTGGTGCAATGGCTGCCGCGAACCGCTCCATCGCCGGGTCCAGCAATTCGCAGCCCCCCTCGAAGCCGATGGCGTGCGGCGATGCCGAATCGCCACGCCCTTCGTCGAAACCGGTCCGCTCCATACCGAGTGGCTCGAATACCAATTCCTGCATGGCCTGTTCGTAGGTTTCTTTCAGCGAGTTTTCTTGCCGGAAGCTTCGAGCCGCTGCATACCCTCCGAGGGCCACCATGTAATTGGAGTATTGAAATGTTTCGCCGAAGCCCGTAGTGGGCTTCATCTGCTTCATCTCGGCCAGCCGCTGCTCGGGCGTGACCCCTTTGAACTTGAAGATCAGGTCCATGTCTCGTGGCGGCATCCCCGTGGAGGCGGCGACTGTATGCCGCATCTCCAACTTGCGGGTCAGTTCGGGATCGGCGAGCGCGAAATCGGGCAGCAGTTTCGTCACTGGCGTAGACCAATCGAAATTCCCCCGCGTCACAAGCCGAGCCATCATCAGCGTGGTTAGCGGCTTGGTGTTCGAGCCGATCATGAAGCGCGTGTCCGGCCGCACCGGCTCGCTCGACCCAATCCTGGGCGTGCCGAAGCCCTCGGCGAAAACGATGCGTCCCGCTTGCACGACGGCCATGGCGACTCCCGGAATGTGCAATTCCGCCATGCCGACGCGAAGAAATTCGCTCATTTGAGCGCTCTCGTTTTCGCCCCACTCTTTCCGCTCAGCACCGGCAAGGTTTGGCGCGCTCAGCCCCTCCGGTTTCCAGCTCTCCAGGACCTCCCAGAGTTGAGCCATTCGGCGGTTCAGGGAAGCCTTTGTCCCAAGCACCAACGCGCAATAGGCGTTATCTCCCCACGTGCGCAGAACGGCTACGGCGCTACGCGACTGTGCAGCCGGAACGCTGTGGACGATCTGAAAGACCGCTTCCCACCCGCCGCTCCCAGGCATCTGAATTTTCTGCCGCACCGGGAAATCGAAGCCGGGGTCGAAAACTCGCCAGGCGCGGCGCGCGATTTCTTCCGGCGTGCCGTCGAGCGCACAGATAAGGAACCCAACCCGTAAGTCCCCCTCGGGGCCGATGAGCGTCACCGCACCGCTTGGCTCGGAGGCCCGCGACCATCCCGCGGGCAGGCTAATAGGAGCAAGGGAGCCCGGCAGAGCCACGCGGATTTCCTCTGAAGGTGTGCTTCCCATGCGCTTTGCCCCTTTCGCTATCCTCTTTTGTGACCCACCGTCCGAGAGGCTAATCCTCCTGCCGAATTTCCCTGAAAAGCGCCTTGAAGCATTCCGCAACCTTGACTGCGTCGGCGCTGGTGGAGGCTTGCCCGTAGTACGCCTTCACAAAGTCGCCCAGGTCGATCCAGGTGGTTTGCAGCATCCCCAGGGTGCGCGACTTGAGCGGATCCGTCGCCTCGGCGCGCACCTGGCGGACTATCTCCAATTCGTTCAGGGCGACGTCAGTCATCTGCCACGGCGCCGACACCACGCGGAAGCCCTGAATGGCGAAGTAGGCCGCCGTGGGAACTGCTGTGTCGTAATGCCAGTCGCAAATCACGATATCCTTCGGAACCAGGTTGATGGCGGGCGCTGTCCCGTTCTGGCTTGCTTCCCACTTCCCCAGGCCGGTCAGGTCGCCGTCCAGAAAGCGGTCTCCCCACATCCACATCTCGCGATGGGTCGCGGCCAGATGATCGTGTAAGGTGCGCACTTCCTGCGCGAACAGCTCGGACTTGTTCTTGCCCCGGCAGCGCGGGCAGTCGTCCTCGCCCAGCAGAAAGACCTCGTCCATACCGACATGAACGGCATCGGCCTGGCAGGCGCCGGCAAGCTCATCCATCAGGTCGAAGACGACGTTGTGCAGCCCTGGCGCCAAGGGGCAGTAGCTTCGGCAATAGATGCCTTGGTTGCCGGGGTATTTCCCAGGCGTTTCATCGAACTCGGGGTGGGCCCTCAGGAGCCCGAACGTCTGCCCCGCCCACGACTGGTGGCCCAGCGAATTGATCAGTGGAATCAGGCGAACCCCGGCGTCGTGGCAAGCCGCCACAATCTGCTTGACCTGGTCCTCGGAAAGCGCATCCGCATCGATCACCTCCGGGTGCGATTTGTACTGGTAGCGATAGTCGAACTCCATCACCAGTACGTTTACGCCTGCTTTCGGCAGGACCTCGCGTATGAATTTCACCGCCAAGGGCAGTTCATCGGGCTTCGGGGCGCCCAGGTTGAGTCCTCGCACGGGAATTGGGGATGCCCCGGCAAAAAGCAGTGTGCAGGGCAGGAATGCAATTGCGGCGATTGCAATTAGACCAAAGTTGATCGACCGCCGGCTCTTGAAACAAGTTGATCGATCGTTCACAGCGTTGCTCCTTGTGGTTGGCATCTTTGAAGCGACCCGAGTATATGCCCTCAGACGCCAGAGGCACAAGCGCGCCGAGGCGGGTCCAAGCCTTTCCGTCGGGGTGGGGAAGACTGGGTGATGACGACTTGGGGAGGCGGGGAGAGCAATCTGTGAAAAGTTAGTCTGGCCGCCATGGAGTGGCGGCCAGACTGTCGAATGGGTCTAGCGTCTCTTGGCATCTGACCGTCGATCAGTTCGCCCGGAGTTCCTGTTCCGCTTGCAGCCAATCGTCGACGTCGTTGCCTGGTGAACCGCCTCGTTGGACGTAGAGTTCATAGGCTCGATGTCTCACGTCGTCTTCCGAAACAGTCCGTCGCTGCGGCTCATCTTGAGTCAGAGTGTGAGAAGACGATGGTAGAGGGATGGCCGGTCGCCTTGGTTCGACCTTTGGGGTTGCGGCGAAGGAAGTCCGTTCTGATTTTCTTTCAAAGCGTCCCATAGGGGCACCTCCTTTCTGAATTTCAGGTTTACACTACTAACGTAGCGCGATCCGGGACAAAGTGTCAATGTCCAGCAACCAGATTTGACGCTGAAGCCTTAGTAATGCCGTAAGGGGCGATGTGCCTTTCTTGACACGACCAACCACTTATGTCAAATTTGAGACTGGGATAGGGCTAATTGTAAGGTGTGTGAAATCAATATCTGAGGTTTCGCCTGCGCCAAGGAGAGAGACCCGTGGAATCTACCAATAAGTTAGGCTCACCCCTCAGCAGCTTCGACGAGTGGGAAGACTTTCTCAAGCAGCGCTACCCCGAAGCGCCTTCGGGCGCCGAGGCCGTGGCGACAGCCTCGGGAAGCACGGACAAAAAGCCAGAGGAGTTCCGCGACCACACCGACGAAACCCGGCCCTCCGTGAAGGAGTTCTATCGCCTTAATCACACCTACCAGACACGCGCGTTCGTCAAGGCCAAGCAGCGCGAATACGGCGATCGCGGACGCACTCGCATGGGCATCTGGGAGGCGATGGAGTACCTGAACACCCTGGTTGACGACAGCGACCCGGACACCGACCTGCCGCAGATCGAGCACCTGCTCCAGACCGCCGAGGCTTGCCGCCGCGACGGACGTCCGCGCTGGTTCATTCTCACTGGGCTGGTTCACGACCTCGGCAAGATTCTCTGCCTTTGGGGCGAGCCGCAGTGGGCGGTGGTGGGCGACACGTTCCCCGTAGGCTGCGCTTATTCTCCCAAGATTGTCTTCCACGAATTCTTCTCTGCGAACCCGGACGTGGCCGTGCCTCAATATCAAACCAAGCTGGGCGTCTACGAGCAGGGTTGCGGACTCGACAACGTTGACATGTCCTGGGGCCACGACGAGTACATGTATCGGGTCTCCAAGGATTACCTGCCCCTGGAGGCTCGCTACATGATCCGCTATCACTCCTTCTACCCTGCCCACCAGGAGGGCGAGTACACCTACCTGATGAACGACCGCGACAAGGAAATGTTCAAGTGGGTCCGCGAGTTCCAGAATTACGATCTGTACTCGAAGAGCGCCGTGCGTCCGGACGTTCAGGAAGTGCGCCCTTATTACGAACAACTGATCGCAGAATACTTCCCGCCCCAGATTGCGTGGTAATGCAACTCCACGTGGCCGCGTTGTAGGGGCGGCCCTTGTGGCCGCCCCTGGACTTTCCAGACCTATCTAGCCTGAATTCCTCGGTTGCGAGGCTCGATGGGAAGAAACCCCTCACCTGGCTCGCTACTCTCGCCACCCTCTCCCCAAGGGAGAGGGCCGTCAACGGCGATTGTTTCGAGCCCTCTCCCTTGGGGAGAGGGTGGCGCGCTCCGGCGCTTTCACCAGCCGGAGCGTGACGGGTGAGGGGTTAGTTGCTTTGTTCGAGTACGATCGCTGTTTTCTGCGTTTTGTGTCATCGGAGGTATCAGCACCGATTCGTCTCCGGATAAGGAGCCGTAAATTAAGCCCTGCAAGAATTCGGTTTCACGCCAAGGCGCAAAGTGCGCAAAGGCCGCAAAGGCTAGCTTTCGTGTGGTGCAATCGGTCGAAAGTGACCCCTTTGAAATTTGCGATTTGCGAATTGAAATCGCTTCTAGTATTTTTGAGGGGTCGAAGGAGAGAATTCCATGTCGCTTGATAAGAAGCAGGTGAACGAGCATGGGTGGTCCGGCCTGGGACGCCGCGGTTTTTTGATGGCGGCGGCGGGCACGGCGTCCGCGTTGTTCTCGAAATCCAAGCTGGCCGCGGCAAATGGGCCGTCTCCAGCAGCGCCGCTTCCGGCGGCACGGGCCGGCGCAAATCAGGAGCCGCTTGCCCTTGATGGTGGCAAGCCGGTTCGCGCCACCAGGCTCGCGGCCAACTACCCGGGTCCACTTTATTATGGCGACGAGGAGAAGGCCGAATTGATCGACGTGATTGATCGGCGCGCGCCTTTCCGCTGGTACGGCATCGGCCCCAAGGGTGGTGAGCCCGGCAAGTGCAATAACTTCGAGAAGGAACTGGCCCTGCAACAGCGGACGCGCTATGCGCTGGCGGTGACCTCGGGGACGATGGCGCTTTACACGGCGATGGCGGGGCTGGGCGTAGGCCCCGGCGACGAGGTTATTCTCCCCGCCTGGACATGGTATTCCTGTTACAACGCCATCGTGGCTGCCGGTGCGACACCCGTCTTTGCCGAAATCAACGACTCGATGGACATCGACCCTGAAGACGCGGAGCGCCGCATTACGCCTCGCACCAAGGTCATCATGGCCGTCCATATTACGGGTGAGCCTGCCGAGATGGATAGTATCCTGAAGATTGCGCGCCGCCACCACGTCAAGGTGCTGGAAGACTGCGCGCAGAGCGCGGGCGCGACTTATCACGGAAAGCCGGTCGGCTCGATGGGCGATTGCGGGATTTACAGCTTCCAGGAGTGCAAGACGATCACGGCCGGAGAAGGCGGAGCGATGGTTACCAACGACCCCGCCATTTTCGAACGCGCCGCGCGCTTCCACGATCTTGGACAACTGCGCAAAGGGCATCAAGAGATGCTGGGCCAGTCGCCGCACTTCGCGCAGCTTCTGGGCGGCCAATTCCGCATGAGCGAGTTTACGGGCGCGGTCCTGGGCGCGCAACTTCGCAAACTCGACCGAATCGTCGCCGACTTCCGCGACAAAACTGACCGGGTGACGAAGGGCCTTCAGGACCTGCCGGGCATCCAGTTCCGCAAAAGCAATGATCCTGCCGGCTCGGTCGGGTCAGCCGTCTATTTTCGCACCGCGAGCAAGGCGCAACGCTATCACTTTATCCGCGCTCTCGAGGCGGAAAACGTGCCCGCCATGAAGATGGAGGGCTCGGTGATTTTGCCGATCGTTCCCTACGTCGAGCAGAAACAAAACCCCAACATGGACGGGAGCTGGCCCTCTTTCTCTTCCCCTTCTGCCAAGGCTCTCCAGTATGGCGCCGCGTGCTGCCCGCGGACCTTGGAGATTTACGACCGTTACGTTGGCGTGCAGATGGATCCGCAATACTCCGATCAAGATGTGGCGGACATCGTTGCGGCGGTGAGGAAGGTGTATTCAGGATTGATATCGTAGTTCGTTTGCTCTGTGGTCTCTGTGCCCTCTGTGGTGAATTCTTTTCCCCGGGTCAGAAGATCACCCTGAGCGAAAACTGAATCTGCCGCGAAGTGCCGGCGGTCTTGTTGATGATCCCGAAGCCGGTTCCTCGAATGATATTCAACGGAAGACCAAAATTAACGATATTAAAAACGTTGAAAAACTCCGCGCGGAACTGGAGGATCATGGCTTCGGTATTTCCGCGCCGGCCGAAGCTCGTATCCTTAATCAACGAGAAATCCAGATCGTGGAGGCCGGGCGCGCGCAACGTGTTGCGTCCGAGTGATCCGAGCACGCCCTGGTTGGGTCCGGTGCCGCCGGGAACGCCGATCGGAATCTGGAAGAATTCCGTGTTGTTCGCGCCCTCTCCGAAATAATCCTCCCGCACCGTACGGCTGGTGGAGAAGACTGGTCGCCCGATCTGGTCGGGACGGTC
The DNA here is from genome assembly GCA_050008495.1 of Terriglobia bacterium. Taxonomy (GTDB): domain Bacteria; phylum Acidobacteriota; class Terriglobia; order UBA7540; family UBA7540; genus CAVROP01. The sequence goes on from JBEKMN010000039.1 coordinate 38,293, forward strand.
GGCGCCTCCTGATCCCAGGCCTGTCTGCTGGACTCCTGAGAAAACGGTGAATGGAGATCCTGTGGTGAGCGTGGTGATATTGAGGATTTGCCAGCCGGAGGTGAGCTTGGTGCTGACGGGCCGCAGGAAACCGGCGCGATCGAACGGTAAATTCTGAATGGCGCTCAAAGTAAAGACATGCGTGACGTCAAAGGTCGAGGGACCCTTGTCGAGCGCGGGATGGCGCGGGTCCTGGGGCACAGTCTGCAATATCGGATCGCTGACTGCTAAGAATCCGGCCAGCACAGCGCTGGTATCGTCGAGCGACTTGCTGTAAGTGTAGCTGGCTTGAAAGCCCAGGCCGAGGCGCTGCGAGGTCTTCCCGACACCGCTCTGCAAGGAATGGTAAGTCGAGTGCGAACGCGTGGACATCAAGTTAAAGGGCCCATAGCCGCTGACAATGTTGCCGCTGGAATCGGTTTCGACGGAGGGTGCAAACTCAGGGCTTGCGCCCGCATAGCCGTTGAGGGCCTGTATGGCTGCCAGATGAACCCCCGCCGTGGCCACGTAGGACGCACTAAGATTGACGTCGCCGAAGGAATGGTCGAAGCCCGCACTGTAGGTCGGGATGTACCCGTTGCGGAAATCCGGGCTGATCCCTCCCAGACTGAACAACTGGAGTTCGTGCCCGGGCGTGAGCGCCGTCAGGTCGCGCTGGAAACGTAAAAGGTCGAGCGGAGTGTTCGGCGGCACGGCGGTGGATGGGCCTTGCGCGTAGATTTCCCGGCCGTCCACGGTGTAGACGGGAGGCACCGCGACGCTGGTGACCGAACCGCTAAAAGGCACCGCGACATTGGGCTTGGCGGTCACCAACTGCGACAACGTAAAAGGAAAGCCGCCGGTGAGGAAATCGTCCTGCCACAGGTCGGGCAGGATGGTGGTGATGCCGCCGGCCACGTGTAACACCGTATGGGTGGAGGCCTGGAAATCAATTGCCATCCGCGGCCCCCAGCCTCGCCAGTCCTTGTCGTAGGGAGGCTGAGGATTGGCCAGATACTTGACCGAGGCGCTCGGCGTCCAGGGCACCGCTGGCGCGCCTTGGGGATTGATGACGCGCGCTTCCGAGGTCAGATCGTGAGCTTCGGCGATGCGCGAGTTGACCTCGTAGCGCAATCCGTAATTGACGCTCACCCGCGGCGAGATTTTCCAGGCATCCTGAAAGTAGAAGTTGTAGGCCCCGCGCCGCTCCGCGTCTTCACCAATGTGGTTGCCTTGCGGAAAATACCTGGGCGCGCTGGAGACGGAATAACTGAAGGGCGTTGCGGTGAGGAAGGCGCTCAGCGTATCGGGCAGCGGGTCGCCGGGATGGATATCATGCTGCCCGCTCACCGACGGGATGGCGGCTTGCGCATAACTTGGCCCGCCGCCAAAAGTGTAGGCTCCGTCCGGATTGACGTCGAAGATCGTGGTGTCGCGATTGAAGCGGGTTTCAACGCCCCACTTCAGGGAATGATTTCCGCGCACGAAGGAGAATGATTCCCGGAATTGAATCAGCATGTCGAAGGGCCCCAGGTTGGTGCCCGCGGGGCCATTGAACGGCTCGTAAAGGCCGTCGCCAAACCCCAGGCCTGGTTGCGTCGTGTTGATGGTCGGGAAAAACGGCGTGCTTCGTTCCACGCCCAGCGTCATGTCGGCGATGAGATGCGGAGTCACGGTGCGGGTGTAATGAATACCGCCATTGCGCTGGTGATCGAAGAAGCGGGTGGCAAAACTTGGGTCGATAGCTGTCTGATCGGGATTGGTCAACGGCCCGGTGACTTGGTTGAGCGTGAAGCGCGCAAAGAATTGCGCCTTGTCGGAGATGCGATGATCGATCCGAAACGAGAATTGATCGGTTACCGTGGAGACGGGCGAGGGCGCCGCGTAAGTGCGGGGCCCAAACGGTCCCTGGGGATCGTCGGGAAGAGGATAACGATTCAGAACTGCGCTGATCTGGGGGTTGACCGGGACCAGCAAGGTGTCGCCCGGGAAGGCGGTGGTGTCTATGCCCTTGCGCTCGAGCGCGGTTGGTACCGAGAGGATCTGGGTGGTTCCCAGCACTTGGCGGAATCCCTGGTATTGCCCGAAGAAATAAGTCCGCTTGCGGCCGTTGTAGAGGCTCGGGATCACAAAGGGACCACCCACTGTGAAGCCGAACTCGTTGCGTACGAAGTGCGGCAGGCGCCCGGGGCTGACCGGGCTGCGCTCGTCGAAAAAGTTGCGTGAGTCGAGCGCCGAGTTACGCAGAAACTCGAAGACGGATCCGTGCAGATCGTCCGTGCCGGTTCGCGTGATGATCTCGGTAAAGCCGGCCGCGCCGTGGCCGATCTCCGCCGGCATCACCCCGGAACTCGAGCGGACTTCCTGAATCGCGTCCACATTGAAATTGGAAAAAGTCGACCCGCCCAGTTCCGGGTCCGTGGTGTCGATCCCATCCATAGCGAACACCGTGGTCACACCACGCTGGCCGTTAACCGCAAACTGCTGGGTGAAATTCGCCGCCCCGTTGGAGTCCGTCATGGTCCCGGCAGCCAGCAAGAGTAGGGCGCTGAAGTCGCGCTTGTTGAGCGGCAACGTCGACACTTCCTGCTTCGACAAGCGCGCGCCGCCGCTCGACTTCGATTCCGGCGCTGTTTGTTCTTCCGAGGGATTTTGGTTCTGCGAGGCCGGGGCCTGATCCGCTGTCGCGGCGGGCTTCGTTTCCGTCGCTTGACTTTGCTGCGCGAATGACCGGCCGGGCCGGAAGCCGATGACGATGAACAGTGCCAGGAAGTGAGCTAGGAGAGAGAAAATCAGATGCCTTGAATCACCAATATTTCGGTTCATGCCTTCTCACTAGTGTGAAAATACAGCAGATGATTATAGCCGATTGCGGCTCAGGCAAGCCCCACTGCGGCTCAATAATTCGGCTTATTAGCCCACTTGCCGGGCTGAAGCCCGGCTTTGGAGTGCGGCAGCTTGCTGCCGCTTTTCTTCAGGCCAGCTTGCTGGCCGGAAATCGAGACCCTGCCGAAAGGGCGCGAGCAAGCTCGCTCCCGAGGAAAGCGGCAGCAAGCTGCCGCACTCCAAAGCGCCTGCTGCCGCAGCGCCCGCAAAACCACTTTACTTTCTTTGCGAAGGGAGTTAGCTTTTCCCGACACGAGACACACGGTGTTTCCTTGCGGGCGGCTTCGGAATAGCCACGCGCGAGCAACCACAGGAGGAGCGAATTCACATGAAACGGCGAGCATTCATTCAGAGTGTCGCGGCAGGAGCAGTTACGCTCATCGGCATCAGGCCGAAGATCAATTTTGGCGCGGAGGCGGCGGGCGCGCTCGAATCGGCATTCCGTGAGCCGCCCCCGGGCGCTCATTGCAAAACCTGGTGGCACTGGATGAACGGCAACATCACCGCCGAGGGCATCACGCTCGACCTCGAAGCCATGAAGCGCGTGGGCATTCGCGGCTTCCAGATTTTCCAGGTCGGCACCGGAATTCCCAAGGGCCCGGTGGACTACAGCAGCTCCGAGCACACGCGCCTGCTCCACCACGCGGCCAAGGAAGCCGAGCGCCTGGGCATGGAATTCGACATCATGAACTGCCCCGGTTGGTCCTCGAGCGGCGGCCCGTGGATTACTCCTGAACTCTCGATGAAGCAATTTACCTGGAGCGAAACGCTGGTGCGCGGAGGCCAACGAGGGGTGACCTATCTGAAACAGCCTCTCACCAAGCTGGGTTACTATCGCGACGCTTTCGTGTTGGCCTTCCCGGCCCTGGAGGGTGAAACCCACGCCTGGGAAGACACACTCCAGAGGGCCAGCACCAACGCCGGCGCGGTGGATCGAGGCGTGTTGATTTACGCCGATCGCCGCATTGGTGTCGAGCTTCGCCCCTCTCCAGACAAGCCTGCGTTCCTGCTGCTGGAGTTCTCCGAACCTTTCGAGGCGCGCTCGCTGGCGGCCTACGGCGTTCCCATAACTGACGCGCCACCGCCTTCCCACGAACACGAGCAGACGCCCCTCTGGCTGGAAGTCTCCGACGACGGTGTCGACTTCCGCAAGGTCTCGGACCTCGACTGGGGCGACAGCGGCGACGAGTCGGTGGAGTTTCCCGAAACGGCAAGTTTCCCCGCCGTCCGGGCAAAGTTCTACCGCATGCTCACCTGGCACGCGGCGCGCATCACCGACCTGCGCTTGAGCGGCGCGGCGCGTCTTCCCCACTGGACGAAGAAGGCGAACTTCACTCGCACGCCCGGTTACGGGCCGGACGCGGTCGAGGTTCCACGCGGCTCGATCATCGATCCGTCCAAAGTCGTCGAAATCACTCAACATCTGGACAGCGAGGATCGGTTGACCTGGGATGCGCCGGAAGGAACCTGGAGCGTGCTGCGCATCGGACAAACCACCACCGGCGTCCAGAACCATCCCGCGCCCGATGGCGGCTGGGGTCTCGAGTGCGACAAGTATAGCCGCGAGGCTTACGATTATCACTTCGATCATTTCTTTGGCGAATTACTCGAGGCGCTCGGCCCCCTGGCGGCGCAGGGGCTGGCCGGCGGCGTCATCGACAGCTACGAAACTGGAATGCAGAACTGGACCCGTGAATTTCCGCAGGAGTTCTCGAAGCGCCGCGGCTACGACCTGGTGAAGTACCTGCCCGCCATGACCGGCCGCGTCGTGGAAAGCACGGAGGTTTCCGAGCGCTTCCTCTGGGACCTTCGCCGCACCTGCGCCGACCTGATGGGTGACTACTACTATGGCCGCTTCGCCGAGCGCTGCCGCGAGAACAAGCTCAAAGCCTATGCCGAGCCTTACAGCGGCGGGCCTTTCGACGAAATCCAAAGCGGCTCCCACCTGGATGTGCCGATGGGCGAGTTCTGGGTAGGGCAGGGAAATAACAATTATAGCGTGAAGCTCGCCGGTTCCATCGGACACCTCTTTGGCAAGCCTGTGGTTGGTTGCGAATCTTTCACCGGCGACGAAGTCTTCGCCAAGTGGCAGAACTATCCTTACCAGATGAAAGGGCAAGGCGATTTGATGTACACGCAGGGGCTCAATCAGTACATCTTCCATCGCAACGCCATGCAGCCTCATCCCCCCACCGCGCTGCCCGGCATGACGATGGGCCCCTGGGGCTGGGAAAACGACCGCACCAATACTCTCTACGACTCGCTGACAGGTTGGTACAGCTATGCGGCCCGCGCCCAGAATATGTTGCGCCAGGGAACTCTGGTGGCCGACCTCATTTACTACATCGGCGTCGAGGTCCCCGTGGATACGCCCGTCTACCCGGAGCAGTTGAAGCCGACGCCTCCGGAGGGCTTCTACTACGATCTCGCCAACGAAGGCGCCATCCTGACTCGCATGAAAGCCGGGAACGGCGCCATGGTGTTTCCCGACGGCCTGAGCTATCGCGTATTGGTTCTTCCCGAGGATGCGCGACTCAACCTCGACGTGCTGCGCCAAGTGCGAGATATGGTGAAGGAAGGCATCGCCGTCGTGGGCCCCAAGCCTCAAGCCAATCCCGGCCTCACCCAATACCCCGCGAGCGATTCCGAATTGCGCCAGATCGCCGAGGAAGTCTGGGGCGATCTCGACGGAAAGACCGTCACCAACCGAACCTGCGGCAAAGGGCAAGTGTTCTGGGGCCTGCCCATGGCGGCAGTGCTCGAAAAGCTCGGCATCAGGCCCGATTGCGCCGTCACTTCGCGCTCCGGCGACGCGGCCATCAACTTCATGCATCGCCGCGTGGCGGGCGCCGAACTTTATTTCGTGGCCAACCTGCGCCGGCGCGCGGAAGACGTGGTCTGTACCTTCCGTGTCAAAGGCCAGCAGCCGGAACTCTGGAACCCCGAGACGGGCGAGATCACCAATCTCGAAGTCTACGACACCTCAGAGGCCGGGAGTCGTGTGCCGTTGCAGCTCAGTCCCGCGCAATCGGTGTTCGTGGTGTTTCGCTCTCCCGCCGGCGCGCGGCATGTCCGTTCCATTGTCAAGGACGGCAAGCCAATCGCAGCATCCAGTCCCTTCCCGGCGTTCAAGGCCGGTAACCAACGCGATGTCACGAACGATTTCACCGTGAGCGTTTGGATCAAGCCCGATCTGGATAGTTACCAGACCGCCAAAGGCGACAAGAACACCGACGTGCCCAATCGCAGCCTGGTGCTCTCGCCGCCGCAGGGCGATGCGGTGTATGGCTCCGGGCATGTTTCCTGCGGGCTGCTCGCAGGGCGCAACCTGATCGCGGTGCTGGAGCGCGATCATGCCAACTGGCGTACCGTGCTTTCGACGCCGATCGCGATTTCAGGTTGGGCACACGTGGCCCTGGTCTATAAGGCTGGCGCTCCCTCGGTCTACGTGGACGGCAAGCTTGTCGGCCAGTCGGAAGCTTCCGGCGCCGTCGTTCATCCCGGAGTCCACGACGCCGGCGAGCGCGACGGCGCGGAATACTTCGACGGCGATATGAGCGAGCCGGAGCTTTTCAAGGAAGCGCTCAGCGAAGATCGCATCCGCGAGTTAGCGGCGAAGGCCAGCCCCGGTCCCATCGAACCTTCTGCGGTCGAGTGGCCCGGCGGTGCGAATTCCGAATTACTCTTCTGGCAGGACGGCAGCTACACGCTCGAAGGTCCGGGCAAATCAACCGTGAAGATTTCCGGAATTGGCAAGCCGTCGGACGTCACCGGGCCGTGGCAGGTCAGCTTCCCGCCCAACTTCGGTGCGCCGCCGGAGGTAACGCTGCCCGAGCTAATTTCGCTCCACAAGCACTCCGAGCCGGGGGTGAAATACTTCTCCGGGACGGCGACGTACAGCAAGCAGCTCACACTTTCTCCCGGCGCGCCCTCCGGCGAACGGCGACTCTATCTGGATTTGGGCTGGGTGCATGCGGTGGCGCAGGTGCGCTTGAACGACAAGGATCTCGGCTTGTTGTGGAAACCGCCCTTCCGCCTGGACATCACCGCTGCCGCGAGGCGCGGCGACAACAAGCTCGAGGTGCTGGTCACCAACCAGTGGGTCAACCGCCTGATCGGCGATGAGCAACTGCCGCCCGATAACGAGTACGGCCCCGACGGCGCCATCAAAGCCATCCCACAGTGGTTCACGGAAGGCAAACCCAAGCCGCCCAGCGCGCGAGTCACCTTTGCCACCTGGAAGCACTTCACCAAGGACTCGCCCCTGCTCATCTCAGGGCTGGTCGGCCCAGTCCGGCTCCGCACGGCGATCCGCAGGCGGATTGGTTAGTAACCTCAAGGGTGGCGCATACGTCGCGGCGTTTTCTGTCGCGATGTATGCGCCTTTCGGTACAAACTCGACCAAAGACAGCCGCAGACATGCCGAAAGGTGGCACATCTGCGCCAGTCGCGACCGTGTATACTGGTTAAGGTATGCAGACTGACCGAGAACACGCCCATCTTTTGCTTGACCAACTGGCCCCGGCGCAGCTTGCCGCTGTGGTGCATCTTCTGGAAACGATGGTTCCACCGGAGGAGGATCGCGACACTTTGAGTAAGTCCGAAGCGAAAGCGATTGCCGAAGCGGACGAGTGGCTCAAACAACACCCGCCCATCCCGCATGATGAGATCCTCGCAGATTTCGGCTTGACGAAGGACGATTGGGAAAGAATGGGCGCGGAATCCGCACAGCAAGCGCCTTCACGCCGTAATAGTTAAGCACACTAGTCGGACGGAACCTGCCAGCTCCTACTCGGGGTTGAAGATTTCGACTTTTCGAACCTATATGCAGTTTTCTGCATATATGTGTCAAAATGCTACAGTGGGACGCCGATTTTTCACAATGTGAAAGCCCCTGCTTCCGGCAACCCCTTGATTCCATTGTACTAAAAATAAATATTCTCATCTGTTGCAGCCCTTCCCACCTTCTCATTCTGACCTGATAAGCTAGTTTTGGGCCAGTCCCCTCCTGGGATCAGGAGGGGGCAGGGGGTGGTTGAGCGGTTTGGGGTTTTCGACGTACAGGCGGTTCGCGAACCGCCCCTGCCGGGGCTGGGTCAGCCTGGCCCCGAGAACCATATCGAGAAGGAGAACTTCTATGCAAACCAGAAATCCAAGTCCGGCGCAGACCGACGCGCGCCGCGAGAATTCCCGCAAGTCCACCGGCCCGCGCAGTTGTCGCGGCAAGCGGCACTCCCGGCGCAACGCGCTCAAGCATGGGCTTTACTCCGACGTTCAATACTTTTGCCAGG
>JBEKMN010000004.1:0-228007 GCA_050008495.1 Terriglobia bacterium
GAAGAGGAAATCAAACAGATTCTTCCCAAGAAGGACCAGTATTTGGTTTCGACGTCGGAGTTTGACGACGTTAAGGCCCGCTTGCAACAGGTGATCAGCAACCGGAAGAAGTTGAAGCCCGGCGAGACCGGCGGGCCCACACTGCGCAAGCGGCAGCCCAGCGACCAGACCTCAGCCCCGACTCAGACCGCGGGGCAGAGTTCAGGCAGCAGCGGCGCCGGCGATGAGCAGCCGCCGGTACTCAAGCGACGCAGCGACTCCTCTTCCGACTCGGGTTCCGGCACGAGCTCGAGTCCGAGTTCCACTCCAGGCACGACGACAGGCACCACTCCCAGTTCGTCGCCTGGTTCGAGTCCAAGTTCTACTCCGAGCCCGAATTCGACCTCAAACACGAACCCGAATCCCAACTAGAGTTTTTCCCTCTCCGCGCCAGGGATGGCCGCTCGCAAGCGTGGGCGGCCATTCTTGTTTTTGGCGGATAAGATCAGGGATTAGGGAATAGGGAACAGACGGAAGAGGGATTAGGGATTCGGAAATTGGGAACAGGGATTAGCGAACGATGCCGTCTGTTCCCTAATCCCTGTTCCCTAATCCCTGTTCCCTAAAAAGCTATTCCGAGCTTTCGTAGCTCCTCGGAATAGTACTTGCGGTAGAGGATTTCCCATTCTCCGCCGCCTTCCACGATGGTTCGCTTCTGTGCGGCGATGCGGCCTTTCACAAGCTGGTCGATCTTTTCTTCTTCCTGCATCAGATCCGTGAGGATCTTGACGATCTGCACGCGGATGTTATTGGGCTCGTCGTAGATTTCCACTTCATCCAGAGCCTCAATGGCGGCCGTGACCTGGTGTGAAATCTGAATGATCTTTTCGTGAGTCATTTTCATGGTCGCTGGCCTGCCCGCCTCAGAGAATGGCCTTCCGCTGGCGCACCAGTTCCTTTTTGATCGCTTTGAAAGCGTCTTCGTAACTGGCGCCCAGCTCTTTCATCTGGTTACCGTGTTCCTCCAGGATTCTTCGAACTTCGTCGTTGATGCGATCCTCGACGCTCAACTCTTCCAGCATCACCTGGTTGATGACCTCGGTGACATAATCAGGCTGTTCATAGGTGATCAGCCCGTCATCGGCCAGCCGCTTCAACACCTGCTTGGTCATGTAGGCGACATACTCGCGCTGAAACTGCATGGATGATGGGCCTCTCCTTGACGCTTGTGACACGCTAGTGTATATTTCAAAGGTTGCAGGTGTCAAGGTTGTGCAGCAGGTGGTGAGGGTGCAGTTTGATGTAGAGGCGGCTTTACGCCGCCATTCGGCGGCGTGAACTCCCCGCTACAACGTCAAACCGCCAGCCGGTAGCGCCCTGATTTGACGGGTGGCGCGGGGCTTCAGGCCGGCAACTGCCGACCTCAGGTCCGTCGCTGGGCAGCAACCAGGACGGTACCACGCCGCGGGCCCTGCGCCGTCTTGGACTGGGCGGGGCGGTTAGCTCAGTTGGTTAGAGCGTCTGCCTTACAAGCAGAAGGTCGCCCGTTCGAGCCGGGCACCGCCCACCAGAAAGAGCAGTGACGAGTGAAAAGTGGCGAGTGGCAAGTCAAGACGTGGTTTCACTGGCTCTGCCTCGTCACTCTTCACTCGTCACTGCTTTCCCGGGGACGTAGTTCAGCTGGTTAGAACGCATGCCTGTCACGCATGAGGTCGCGGGTTCGAGTCCCGTCGTCCCCGCCAGCTAAATCCTGCTAGGTCAATTTACGCTCATTTGCATAGCCGTAGAAAACATACCAAGTCTTCCAAGCTGTCGTCCTGGGCCCGTTCGCTGTCATCCTGAGCGAAACGAAGAATCTCGCTCTGCCTCTGCCGCTCAGGGTAAGCTTCGCGAAGGATCTGCCTGAGCCCCTTCTCTGTCATTCTGAGCCCCTTTCGCTGTCATTCTGAGCGAAGCGAAGAATCTCGCTCTGCCTCTGCCGCTCAGGGTAAACTTCGCGAAGGACCTGCTTTTGTCGTGACCCGGATAGCGCGCAAGCGGGAATCCACCCAACGTGGGTCCTCGCCTCTGGCACTCGTACTCGATCTCGGGATCGGCAAGAGCGTGTAGCGCAGAGGTGGGCGCACTTAGCCCTCCTCTGCGGCTCTTATTGTGTAAACGTTCTTTTCCAGAGGCGGGTTCGAGAACTATAATTGGGCGCCATGTCACGCCTTCGACGCTTGGTGGTATCGGACCGTTGGTTTTTCGTCACCTGCCGCCTGTTACCCGGGCGAAAGATTCTCTCCGATTCAGAATTCGCTCGCTTGGCGCAGGTGATCCAGGAGCGTCGGGAAGAACACCGCTTCCTGCTCACGGCGTGGGTGTTCCTCACTGGCATGCGATTTTCGAGCCGCGGTCCACTCACCATCTCCAGGGTGATGGAAGCCTTCAAAGATTTAGCGACGACGCGAATCAACCCTTCGCGTGGGGAAGTGGGACGCCTTCTCGAGGCTCGCTTCTTTGATCGGGCACTTGGCAGCGTGGAGGAGTACGACGAGAAGGTGCAGTACATTCATCTGAATCCGGTGAGGGCGGGGCTGCCGCGCCGCCCGGAAGCGGTAGCGCGGACCACCGCTTCTGTGGTCCGCAGCTTTTTCAATCGAAGAACCGCGGACCGCAAAAACGGCGGTCCACGCTACCGCCTTTCCGTCGGCCGCGTTCTGCTGCCCGCCGATGCACACACCCGGATTTAGAAGAGCCGCAGAGGAAGCCAAACCACGGCTACCTGTGCGCTATCCGCTGAAGGGAAGGCACTCGACGTGACTATCGAATTCACATCTCACAACATTCGCCTTGACGACGGAACTCTCACGAAACCGGATGCGCCGTGTTTGATGGACGCCTGGCCATGGGTCGTCTCGGCACGGCGGATTCTGGAAACCATTTTTCCTGGGGAAAGGAAGCACCTTCGCCTTGTCGACCTAGGGTGCTTGGAGGGAGGCTTCGCTGTCGAGTTCGCACGCATGGGATTTGAAGTTCTGGGAATTGAGGTGCGTGATGCCAACATCGCAGCGTGCAACTACGTGAAGTCAAAAACCAACCTGCCAAACCTAGCCTTCGTGAAGGATGATGCATGGAACGTCCGAAAGTATGGAATGTTTGACGTCGCATTCTGCTGCGGTCTGCTATATCACATGGATCGGCCCAAGAAATTCCTTGAAACGCTTTCATCCGTAACCAAGAAACTCACGATCCTGCAGACACATTTTTCCACCCATGGCCTCGGCACAAGACTGTTTTCGCCTTTACCCACCCTATTGAAAAAGGTACTTGCAACGGTGACGAAGGGCAGGATTGATAGGTATTACCTTTCACGGGTTACTGAGAATGAGGGACTGGTGGGACAATGGTTCGTGGAGTACAAAAATGATAAGTCGTTTTCCAGGCGGGAAACCTCGAAATGGGCCTCCTGGGATAACCGTCGCTCTTTTTGGATACAACGGGAATATCTGCTGCAAGCGATACTTGACGTTGGCTTTGATGTCGTCATGGAGCAATTTGACCATCTGGGACCAGACATCGCGGAAAGCATGTTACGCGGCTACTACCGAACGGACCACAGGGGAACCTTTGTCGGCATCAAGACCAAGAATACACTCGACATCCCAATCCCCGGCTAACAACGCGCCCCACGTACCCTACTTAGCACGCCAGTTGGTAGCGCGGAGTCCCTGCTCTTCGCACTCTGCGGCTCTTCCTGCGTTGCGGTCGCGGTCCACGTTCCGGGATGTTAACGAGAAGTAAACGTTCACTGGCACGCGATTTTCTATCCGCGCAGTCCGCTCACCATCTCCAGGGTGATGGAAGCCATCAAAGATGGAGCTGGTAGCGCGGACCACCGCTTCTGTGGTCCGCGGCTTTTTCAATCGAAGAACCGCGGACCGCAAACCCGGCGGTCCGCGCTACTCGCTCGCTTCTTTGATCGGGCACTCGGCACCGTGCAGGAGTACAACGAGAAGGCGCAGTACATTCATCTGAATCCCGTCGGGGCGGGGCTGGCGCGCCGCCCGGAATACTGGCCGTGGTCGAGCGTCCATGACTATCAAGGCAGCCTGAATTGTGCGCCGACGACCCCCAGCGGCCTTTCCGTCGACCGCGTTCTGCTGCCCGCCGTTGCACACACCCGGATTTAGAAGAGCCGCAGAGGAAGCCAAACTACGGCTACCCCTGCGCTACCCGCTTCCCTGAAACGAAAGCGCAATTGGATTTCAGGGGGCACCGGTCGCATTTCGGCTTGGTACGTTTGCAGATCTCTTGTGCATGCCGCTTCAGCAGCAAGTAGGCACGGGTGCGGGCCTCGAGAGTTTCCGGCACCTGCAACGCGATGGCCTCTTGTGCCTCACGATAATTCGCGCCGTAATTGTCGCGTTCCTTTCCGCGCAGAATGCGTACCAGGACGTGTACACAGTTCGACGGTACTGCAGCGACGGGCGCGATGCCTGCAAACAGCAGTATACGATCGGCTCCCGGCTCGGCGATGCCGGGGAATCTCTTTAATATCTTTCGGGCGTTGGCAAGGGGCCCAGCCAGCGCGGCGCGCAGGTCACCGCCCAACTCATCCTGCACTCGCCGCGCGATCTCCTTGAGCCTGAGGGCGCGCAACTCGGGAAACATGCCGCCGGGCTTCAGCGCGCCAGCCAATTTCGCGTTCGGCGCAACCAGCAGCCTCTCTACTTCAATTCCAATTTCGGCGGTCAGCTTCTCCCACCCCTTCGCGCACGCGGTGTCGCTCTGCGGGTAACCCGAATTCCACCAGACGATGAACTCATAGGGGTCGACCGGCCACCACGCTTCCTGTTGGCCGTGGAACGCTTCCAGGCGGTCGAGCAATGCAGGGACCGAGATGAAGGATCGGACCATGGGGATGCATACTATTTCAGACCGTGCAGGCGCACAGGCCGCTTTCGGGATTCTGAGAGCGAGTAGCGCGGACCACCGGTTTTGTGGTCCGCGTCCTTTCGGTCGCGCGACAGGGCCATCAAATTCGCTCGCGCACGTCGGACGGTATCCTGACACGGTCCACGATCAAACCGCAACGTTTCTTTTGCTCCTCGGCGCTCATACCGGCGTACTCGTTGTAGCTCGACCATCGCCATTCTTCCGGGCGGCTGGCCAACCCGGCCTTGACCGGGTTCAGGTGGATGTACTGCACCTTCTCGTTGTATTCCTTGACGGTGCGCAGCGCGCGGTCGAAGAACCGGGGCTGCAACAGATGGTAGCGCGGACCACCGCTTCTGTGGTCCGCGGCTTTTTCAATCGAAGAACCGCGGACCGCAAGCCCGGCGGTCCGCGCTACTCGCTCGCTTCTTTGATCGGGCACTCGGCACCGTGCAGGAGTACAACGAGAAGGTGCAGTACATTCATCTGAGTCCGGTGAGGGCGAGGCTGGCGCGTTGCCCGGAAGACTGGCCGTGGTCGAGCGTCCATGACAACCTAGGCAGCTTGAATTGTGCACCCACGACCCCCAGCGGCCTTTCCGTCGACCGCGTTCTGCCGCCCGCCGATGCCCACACCCGGATTTAGAAGAGCCGCAGAGGAAGCCAAACTACGGCTACCTCTGCGCTTGCTACCATCTCTGACGCACCAAACGGCGGCTTTCGTCCTTGATTTTTAGTGCAGTATGGTGTACAAGCTTTCCCACAAGGTAGTGACCGCGTGTCAGGCGATTCGGTATCCAGGTTGGACGTCGCTGGGGTCAATTGTGCCGCAGAATTTAATCAAACGAGGTGGTGAGAGCCGCTATGAAGGATCAAGTCTCAGATGAAATGGTCCGACTCGACATCTTACGGGATATCTTAACGCGTGGACGAGGCCCCCGTGAAGACAGCGTGGTTCAGGTCGGTGTCGATGACATGGATGATGCAGCGCTCATCAAGGTTTCAGAGGAAGATTCGTTGGTCATCACCAGTGATTTCGTACGTGGGTCCGGTTTCTACCTCTTCACCATGGGCTACCTGGACTACTTTGATGTGGGCTACTACGTTATCATCGCCAATCTGAGCGATCTGGCATCAAAGGGCGCCCGGCCCGTAGGACTGACCACGATCGTGCGATATTCGGACCGTATGACAGACCCCGAGTTCGCCCAAGTTTTCCAGGGCATGCGCGCAGCAGCGGATTTGTATGGTGCTGAGATCGTGGGGGGCGACATCGGCGGTTATAGCGTCGATGTTTTCGCAGCGACAGCGTTCGGCTTTGTGAAGACCCGGCAAGCTCTCCTAAGAAAGGGTGCCCGTGTCGGTGATTTAGTGTGTGTTACGGGGAAGATCGGATTGCCGATTACGGCTCTCACGTACTTCAAAGAGGTCAAAAGCAAAGGATTCGCGCTGAGCGTCGAGGAGGAAAACAAAGTCTTAGAGTCGTGGAAGAGACCCAAGGCGAGGTTCAAGGAGGCGTTCATCCTAAGCGGGAACGGACTCGCGTCTTCCTGCCAGGACATCTCGGACGGACTCAAGGGAACGCTTGAACAGATGTCAGCCGTCAGCGGAAAGGCATTCACTGTATATGAGGACAAACTGCCGGTCGACGGAATCACCGTGAGGATGGCATCTTTTCTCGGAATCCCTAAGGCGCAGATAGCCATGAGCGCTTCTGTGGACTTTGAACTGATGTTCACCATGCCGGCGGCCAAGGAGAAAGAGTGCTCACGTCTTTTCCACCAGTCCGGAAGCACATTTACAGTCATCGGCGAGGTGAGTCCCGGCAAGGAGAACGTTCTGGTCACAGCAGAAGGGCGTAGGGAAACCCTTCCTGGAGTCGCTTGGAAGCAGCAGACTGGTGATTATCTGAAGGAAATAGTCGAGGGGGGTACGCATTCATGAATTGTTTGTTCTGTGAACTCGCTGACTCGCACCAGCAGCGCCATTCAATGCCTGAAGATCATGCCTTGGCCACCTCTGATAACTTCTACGCAAAACCCGCCCTAGGTCAGTTTGTCGATGGATACATGCTAATTATCACAAAGCGCCACTACAGGACGCTTTCGGAAATCAGTCCGAACGATTTCACGGAGTTCGACCGCTTTCAGGATCGCCTGTCGAAGATCCTTATGCAACTCTACGACTCCCCGATTCTTGCCTTTGAGCACGGGTGTACCAACGCGCAGCGTAGGGCGGGTAGCTGTATAGACCATGCTCACATGCACCTGCTTCCGTTTCGGAACGACATTTCGGGGTACCTCAAGTCCCGATTTTCCTTCAAGGTCCTGAAGTCAACCGAGGAACTCGGGACGTGCTCATCGCGAGGAGTTTCCTACCTGTATTACGAATGGGGAGGGGGCGAAAAGCTGGTATTTCAAGTGGATGTAAACATTCCAGGGCAGTATTTGCGAAGGGTTGTCTGTGAGCAGTTGGGCCAGCCCGATGTCTGGGACTGGGCCGCACATCCCTTCAGGGACAGAATTCGAGCCTTTACGGCTGCTTACACAGCAGCATGTCGCGAGGGAGTTGGGGCTGCAATTCAAGGCTGACCAAGCGGTTCGAGGCTCCCGACCAGGGTGATTACATGAATGCGCCAACGAATACAGATTGGAAGGTAAATCAAGCCTTTCTTAAGGACAGCGAGGAAGAACTTATAAAACGTTGCTTCAGCAGCAGTAATCTGCCCGCGGACGAGATAAGCGTGAAACAACTAGGACGGTATGGCAAATCAGGGGCACGACTTCTTCTCTGTCACCTTGGAGAAATACCATACGTTGTAAAGATCCACGACAAAGAGAAGATTGAAAATGAACACTCGCGGATGACAAGCGTGTGCCGCTATTTCCGCGAGGCAAGTGATCTCCCAGCCCCTCCTGTTTTCATAGACGGTGACGGTGCATTGCTGTACCGTTACCGAGGGGACGCCGACAAGGAGAAGCGGAAAGGCGCAAGGACCCTGAGTGAGATGTTGTACGAAAGCGAAGACTACGGGCAGACTTTTTCGTCAAAGGATGAAGAGATTACCTTACGTTTGGACGGGACGTGGCATCAGTGTGAATCGGCAAGGGGCGTCGCGAAGGTCCAACCGTTCGTATTTCTGGAGGGCTACAGCGAGTACCTGCGGCAGAAAAAAGCGAGCGACGTTCTTAAATCCATCTTCGGCCCGGACCGTACCAAGGAGGAGTTCGAATTCCTCGGCAGCCCTGTCAACAATCCTTTGGTTTTCATCGAACACGAGTGCTTTCGGGCCAAACAGGAGGTCAAAACCGGACCCGTCCACGGAGATCTGCACGCCACCAATGTAATGGTAGATAAATACAGCGGAGTACAGCTCATCGACTTTGCATGGGCCCACCCTTCTAATCACGTATTGATCGACTATGTGCTGATGGAGAATTCTGTCAGGTTCTTACTGTTCCCTCATCAGGTTAATCCTGGTGAACAGCTCAAAGTCGACACAAAACTGCTCGACGCGGATGGAGCCGAGGCCCTGAAGGTCTGGAATAAGGGATCTCCGTTGGATGGCTACTACAGGCGCTTAGGCGTAGTGTTAAGTCACATCCGAGGCGCGGCGGCGGATCTTCTGCGCACTAATGATGATCGCGGTTTCCTTGAGTACCTGGCAGCACAGTTCCTGATCCTTTTTGGCCAAATGGCGTACCCAGACTACAACCGGCTCATCGCCGCGCGCGCGCTCGGGTTGATTGCTCAGAGACTGGCCCAAGGGAAGTTCGCAGCTTAAGTCCCGGTCTCAACCCCAGTTGGTGGGGCTCTCGTTTTGCGCACGGACGGTGTGATTCGCGTCCCTCATGGGCGCGCCCCTTCGCTCCACCAAACCGACCGTGGCGCACAAACTCCAGACTGTTCACACGCCACCCGACGCTTTCGTCCCCTTGGTTACCGCTCTTCGCGTGCACCGCTGTTCGCCGTGCACTTGCTTTCTTTCGTCCCTGGGTGTATACATGCGGCAAGGTACTTAACTGCGGCTATGAGCGACCATCTCCAGGAACCGCAGAGATTCGAAATCCGCGCATCCTCGCAACCGGAGGAAATTTATGCCAGAGAAAACTGAGCCGACAGAACCAGGACAGAAGCCACTGGAGAAGCCCAAGGGTAGGAGAGCCCAAATAAGCGTCCACTCGGGTAGGGGCGCCCCTTGGACTTTCCCAAAGAACACCTTGGAGGAAGCCATCAGGGTGCCCAAGGCGGTAGAGGAAAAGAACGCGGGGAATCCCATGCACGCTGGTGATCTCGCCAAGGCGCTCGGGTTCCGCCAACCAGGCGATTGGCGGTTCCTCGACCTAGTCAAGTCGGCAAATTTGTACGGACTCGTGTCGGGGTCGGGGAGAACCGCAAAAGTCGCCGTTGAAAAGTTGGGACAAGACATAGTCGCTCCGAGTTCGCCGCAGCAACGCCAGGAGGCATTGCTCGCCGCCTTTCGCAAGGTCCCAGAGTTCGTTGAGGTCGAACAATTCTATGGCGGGAAGCGAATCCCGGAAGATGAATTCTTCACCAACACTCTTACCCGCGACTTTAAGATCCCTCGCGATAGGGTCGAGCGCTTCGCTGATATATTCCTTGCCAATCTTAAGTTTCTGCGCGCTTTCAATGCAGGCGCGGTTGCAACTGGGGAGACCCGCCCCGCCGCGCCTTCCGCGCCTGAAGGGGAGCCTGCCGAGGGGGTTGAGCTGGCGCATATCGGCCCGCGGGAGGCTCGAGTCCGCGAGTTCCTAGACACATGTTTTGTAATGATGCCGTTCGGTTCGTGGTCCGACAGGTATTACCAAGAGATTTATGTGCCAGCGATAAAAGAGGCTGGGTATGAGCCGGTTCGGGCCGATGAACTGTTCACAACCGGCAGTGTGATGGAACAGGTGTGGGACCAGATCTCAAAGGCAAAAGTTCTCCTCGCAGACCTAACAGACAAAAACCCTAACGTTTTCTATGAGCTCGGCCTCGCCCACGCCGCTCGAAAGCCCGTCGTATTTTCCTCGGCTAGAGTTGAGGACGTTCCGTTTGATCTTCGACACTTGAGGGTCATCATCTACGATACACGAGAGCCGGAATGGGCAGCAACGCTCCGCAAGTACGTTACCGACTATCTCAAGAACGCGAGCAAGGATCCGGAGAAATCGATACCGCACCCATTCCGAACGGTACTAGAGGACTGATCTATTTGGAACATGTGCGGGCCGGCAGGAGCTCCGGGGCCCGCCTAAAGCGGGCAGCGCCACGGTACAGGCACCTTTCAACCCCCGCGGTTCTGTGTTTGCGTGTACGTACGGCCTTTGGCTGTCCTTGGAGCACAGGGTGGCACGGGGTTTGACAGCGTCCGAGTCCTGGAAAGTCGTCGCCGAGCCTCGCACTGCGCCAGCCACTCACCATACGCGAGGGGGGCACGGCCTGACCAGCTAAGTTCAAGAAGTGAAAATAACGGAGGACGCATGGCATCCAACAATCGCATTTTCATTAGTTTTGCCGTCGAAGATAAATGGGCGCGGGACTACCTCGTGGGACAAGCCAGGAACGACAGCAGTCCCTTTGAATTCGTGAACATGTCCCTGAGCGAACCATTTGATGCGCAGTGGAAGACCAAATGCCGCTCACGCGTTAAAGGCTGTGATGGGGTGATCGCGATGGTCAGCAAGAACACTAAAAACGCAACCGGAGCCCTGTGGGAAATCAAGACCGCAAAGGAAGAGTTCGTGCCTGTAAGGGGCGTGTATACCACCACAGATGACCGTCCCGCTACGCTGCCTGCGGAACTCGCGGGTGTACGCGTTGTGGCTTGGACATGGGCCAACATCAAGTCCTTTCTCGACAGCCTTTGAACACATCCGTGGGAGGACGAATGGCTAAGCGAGCCCTCATCGTTGGCATTAACCATTACGAACACGTCAACTCCCTGACCGGCTGCGTCCCCGATGCGACCGAGATGCAGTCGGTGCTCTCCCGCCATTGGGACGGGAGCTCGAACTACGACTGCAGGCTTCTCGTCAGTCCCGGCCCAGCACCGATCACAAAGGCGTTCCTAAGAAGTCAATGGCGGGAGTTGTTTGGGGACTTTAGAGACGATGTCCTATTCTACTTCTCGGGACACGGTTGCCCCACGGAGGTCGGCGGCTACCTCGTGACGCAAGATGGTACGTCGGACGATCCCGGCCTGCCGATGGAAAACGTGGTGACGATGGCCAACAGTTCGTCAGCGCGTACGGTTCTTCTTATCCTTGACTGTTGTTTCAGTGGTTCTCTCGGCAATCCGGCGAGCTTGCAGGGTGGCACTGTTGAAGACCGTGCCCTTTTGCGTGAAGGCGTGACGATCTTGGCTGCCTCCCGCCCCACGGAGGTCTCGGTCGAAACCGGTGGACACGGTCTCTTCACAAACTTGGTACTTGGAGCTCTCCGGGGGGGCGCGGCAGACGTTCGAGGTCGGGTGTCAGCCGCGTCGATCTACGCGTACGCTGAAGCGGCGCTCGGGGCTTGGGACCAGCGCCCGCTCTACAAGTCTCATGCAGCGCGCCTTGATCCTGTGCGCCTCTGCGAGCCCAAGGTCCCAGATCCGCTCCTGCGCGAGCTGCCCAATTACTTTCCTCGTGCGGACCACGAATACAGGCTCGACATGACCTACGAGGAAACCAACCTCGGAGCTGCGGTCCCAGCGAATGTGGCCATCTTTAAGAAATTCAAGCAACTTCAAATTGCAGGACTACTTCGGCCAAAGGCAGGGAGCGATTTGTATTGGACAGCCGAGCGTTCGGGCCGCGTGTTGCTCACCGACCTTGGCAAGTTTTATCTTCAGCTTGTAAACAATAATCGGATTTGACACATGAGGGTTGGCGTTACAGGTCATCAAGAACGGAGAGGCATTGAGTGGACATGGGTGAAGCACGCGATTCGAACCGAGCTAAGTAATCGGGCAGACGTTCAGAAGGCACTCTCGTCACTTGCAGCCGGAACCGACCAAGTCTTTGCTAAGGCGGCGATGAGTCTCGGCATTCCTGTTATTGCTGTCCTGCCCCTCGAAGGATATGAGCGATTCTTCAAGGGGCGTTCCCTTGCCCAGTACACGGCCTTATTGCGCCGGTGCGAACCGATCCAGCTCATATGGAAAGGCCACCCTGAGGAAGCTTTCCTGCGCGCGGGCAAGTTCATAGTGGAGAACTGTGATCTGCTAATTGCTGTTTGGGACGGAGCCGCTGCAAAAGGCCTGGGCGGGACGGCCGACGTTGTTGCCTTCGCCAAACGCAAGCGCAGGCCGATCTTCCACATCAACCCGTTCACCAAGTCCGTGCTTCAAATCTGAGGCCCGCGAGAGCGAGTTTCGACCTGCGTACCCTTCCTTTGCCTTTCCAGTGGGCGGGGGAGGAGGGCGCGGACGATGCGCGGCCTTTTTGTCTCTGCACATTTTTCACTTGACAAACAAGGAGACATAGGCTAGACTTGTTTTGTGGGGTTGGGCAGGGGTCAGGCCCTGCCGGATAGGTTATGCGCCCTTTTTTGTTATCGGTTCCTGCCTGTGGTTTCTGCCTCCAAGTGCAGTCGAGAAGTCGAGGAGTGCAAAAGCAAGGGCAGGTAGGCAGATGGGCAGGTGGGCAGATCGTTGTCGAGGAATTGGACACCAATTGCCGACCGCAAGCGAAGGACCGCAGGCCGGAAGACGGCACCGGGGTCCCCAACGTCTCGACTGCCCGACTCCTCGACTACAAAATCGAGGGAACAAAGCGAGAATGTCTATGAAAACAAACAGTCGAGAAGTTGAGAAGTCAAGAAGTCGAGGAGTTGTGAAGCCAGATCAAGAGGTCAGGCGAGGAGATGCCTATGGGTTGTCACTCTTCGACTTTCAACTCTCGACTGTCAACTGCTTGACTCGAATTCGACGGAACAAAGCGAGAATGTCTATGAAAACAAAGGAAGAGGTCAAGAAGTCGAGAACCCCCTCACCCGGTTCGCTACTCTCGCCACCCTCCCCGATTTCTGGGGTCCGATGGTCCGATCCGAATCGGACCAGAAATCGGACTCCCCAGGGAAGAGGGCTGCTGCTGACGAGGTTTGGTCGGGACGCCGACTGCTTGTCACTCTCCGACTCTCAACTCTCGACTTCTGGACTTGAATTCGGGGGAACAAAGCGAGAATGTCTATGAAAACAAAGGACAAGTGCAAAATGTCGAGGAATGGAGAAGCGGAAACCAACCGGCAGCCCCATCTTTCGGGCCGCATCCCGGCTGTCGGCGGGCTGCGGCTCGACTTCTCGACGCCCCAACTTCTCGCCGATGAGTGCGGCTATTCTAGCGCGCCGCGCCTGCTTGAATTTCGCAACAACCACCCCCTGCCCCCTCCTTACCAAGAAGGGGACTAAACCCGGCGATTCCCCTCCTCGCTGAGGAGGGGCCAGGGGTGGTGAGCGCGCATCCGTTGACAATGGTTACTTAGGACACACACGGGCCCGCCCCTCCTCTTTAAAGCCGTTCTCGGTAGGCTAGGTTGTAGTCTCGAAGGCAATAGCCGCCGCCAGGCGGATCACGTGGAGACGATCAAGGCAGACTCATTCCGCTGGAGGGGTGAAAGCTCTGCCAACGGCTCCTGGCGAGTTTACGAGGAGTGTTCCCCGCGCCGCATCAAAGCCCTGCGACGATGAGCGCACGACGGCTTGCTGCTCAGCCCGCTCCGAGGGAGAGACGTTCCGTCTGCGACACGGTCCGGACGAGGCACCTAGCCCCCAACCGTGATTCCCAAGGACTTCATTTTTCGATAGAGGTGGCTGCGCTCGAGTCCCAGGGCTTCGGCCGCGCGCGTAACGTTGCCCTGATTTTCTTCGAGTTTGCGGAGGATGTAGTCGCGCTCGTAGGCGGCTCGCGCCTCCTGCAATGAGGAGAAACCCGTCGTCGGTGTCCTGGTCGATCCGGAAGCTGTATGGTCGTGAGAGAGAGAAGGCGGAAGGTGCCGTCGCTCGATTCTCTCACCTGGCACCATGATGACCAGCCGTTCGACCAGGTTGCGCAATTCGCGCACGTTGCCCGGCCAGCGGTAACTGAGGATTACTTCCTGGGCCGCATCGGAGAAGTGTTTCGGGCGGCGGCCATAGGCGCGGGCGAACTCCGCCAGGAAGTAGTTGGCGAGAGCGGGAATATCCTCCGCATGGTCGCGCAGCGGGGGAACGAAGAAGGGAATGACGTTGAGCCGGTAGAAAAGGTCCTCGCGGAAATTGCCTTTCTGGATCTCTTCCTGCAGGTTCTTGTTGGTGGCGGCGATGACGCGCACATCCACGGTGAGATTAGTCCCCGAACCCACCGGGGTGAACCGCTGCTCCTCGATCACGCGCAGGACTTTGGATTGCGTGCGCAAGCTCATGTCACCGACTTCGTCCAGGAACAGCGTCCCGCCATGGGCCTGCTCGAACTTGCCCACCTTGTCCTCGACGGCCCCGGTGAAAGAGCCTTTGATGTGTCCGAATAACTCGCTTTCGATCAGTTCCTCGGGGATGGCGGCACAATTAACTTCCACGAAGGGTTCCCGGGCGCGCAGGCTGAGGAGGTGCAAGGCGTGGGCGACCAATTCTTTTCCCGTCCCGCTTTCGCCGAAAACCAGCACTCGGCCGTTGGTGGGTGCGGCCAGGGCGAGTTGTTGGCGTAGGGCCTTCATGGGGACGCTTTCGCCAATGATTCGATACTTGCCCTGCAACTCCTCGCGCAACTGGCGATTCTGCGCGGCCAGCGTTAATTGCTCGACGGCGTGCTTCAGCGTCAAGAGTGTCTTGTCAATGGAGAGAGGCTTTTCGATGAAATCGAAGGCACCCAATTTTGTGGAGCGCACCGCCGTTTCAATCGTTCCGTGGCCGGAAATCATGATCACGATGGGCGGACTCTCGAGAGCCTGGATCTTTTCCAGTGCCTGGATGCCGTCCATGCCGGGCAGCCAGATGTCCAGAAGAACCAAATCGCAATTGTGATGCGCAAGGAAGTCCAGGCAAGCTTCGCCGCTCTCCACCGCGTCCACAAGGTACCCTTCGTCTTGCAGCACGCCGGCAAGCGACTCGCGAATCCCGGGTTCGTCATCCACAATAAGAACGGAGTAGTGCGCCATGACAGACTCTGAATTATAAATTATGAATTATGAATTGTCTGCGTGAAAACTCGATAGGTCTGTCATTCCGAGGAGCCGCAGGCGACGAGGAATCTCGCACTGCCTTGACAACATTCAGAGCGAGATTCCTCGCGGAGTTTACCCTGAGCGCTCAGAGCGAGATCCTTCGCTTCGCTCAGGATGACAGCGAAGGGCTCGGAATGACAGTGTGGTACAAGAAGCCCAACTGCCTACTGCCTGCTGCCTTCCTGCCCTTGGATGGCTGGAGTGCGCTCGACGGGAAGTTCGATAATGAATCGAGTTCCGGTCGGTTGGTTTTCCTCCACCCGAATGATCCCCTTCTGTTCGCTGACGATTCGGCTGACGATGGCCAAGCCCAGTCCTGTGCCTCGATGCTTGGTGGAGAAATAGGGTAGGAACAGTTTTTCTTTGTCCTCCGGAGCGATGCCCGGGCCGCTGTCCGCTACCGTGATTTCCACCACGTCGTGCTCCGCATCAAGCATGGTGCGAACCCAGATTTCCTTTTGCAGGGCGTGTTCGAGAGCCTCGGCGGCATTGTCAATCAAGTTGGCCACGGCGCGTTTCAACTGTTCAGGATCGACGAGCGCCAGGGGCAAGTCCGGCGACAAATCCCGATGGATCTCGATGCCGCGCAGGCGGCCCTCGAAGATCCTCAACGCGTTCTCGACAATCTCGTTCAGGCTGGAGGGAAGAGGCTTGGAAGCTGGGAAGCGCGCCAAGGCCGAGAATTCGTCCACGAGCGATTTCAGCGAAGCCACTTCGCGCCCAACCAGGGCGGCGCTTTCTGAAACCACGCGCAGCAAATCGGGAGGAAGGGCCCCCGCGCGTTCGATGAGCCGCGTTATGCGCTCCGTGGAAAGTTGAATAGGAGTGAGTGGATTCTTGATTTCGTGGGCGACGCGCTGTGCGACTTCCTGCCAGGCCGCAGCCTTTTGGGCTTGCACGAGTTCCGACAAATCCTCGAGAACGAGTACCGAGCCGATCTTGCCGTGGCGAGCACGGACTGAGGACACCGTCAGGGAAGTAAACGCCCGCCGACCGCCCAAAACGAGTTCCATCTGGCGCGAGGCCACACCTTGGCGGGTCGCACGCCGGAAGAGCCGAGCCACGTCGCGCGCATCCTCCGGCGTGAAGAGGTCCGTCAGAGTGTGCAGCGCTCCCATCTCATCCCCGCCGAACAGGCGTTTGGCCATCGTATTCACGCTGGTTATTTGGCCTTGCGGGTCGAAGGAAATGACTCCGGTCGGAATATTCTCGAGGATGGCTTCAATCGTGTTGCCACGCTCCTCCAGTTGGCGGTTGACAGCCTGGAGTTCTCGGGCTGCCTGGTCGATGGCCAGGCGATTCTCCTGCAACTGACGAGTCATGGAATTAAAGGATTGGATGAGGATTCCAAGCTCATCGTCCGCTCGGGCCGAAACTTGATACCCCAGATTGCCTTTGGCAACCTCCTGCGTGGCCTCGGCGAGCGCTTGGATGGGAACGGTCACCTGTTTGGCGAGGAACAACGCGAACCAAGTGGCGATAAAAAGGATCACCAAAGTGATCAGACAAAGAAAGGAGAGGTAAGTCCGCTTCAGAGCCCGCCGTCCGCCGGCGAGTTGGGCGTATTTTTGCGCCTCGCGTGAAATCTCCTGCGAGAGGGCCATCAATTTCAGCGGAAGGCGAGTGACGGCAACCGCGGTTCCGACGACCGCTCCTGCAGAATCACGGAGCGGTTGCGTGCTGACGAACATTTCGAAGCCGCCGGATCGCCAGTTCTCCGAAACTCCTCCCGGCGGAACCATGCCCTGGGCCAATTGCGGGTACATCCGGACAACTTCGGAGGGATCGGGAAACGGGTCGCCGGCTTCGGCAAGCAGCCTGCCTTGGCGATCAAAGCACATGGCGGACTCGAGGTTGAGGTCCACCACTTCGCGCTCCAACACGCCCAGAACGCCGTCCTGGTCGGAAGCAGCCACAGCATGCAGGAGGACTCCGCTACCGGCCAGATGTTGGGCGATCTGTGAGGAGCGGCTTTGCGTATGGGACTGCAGTTGCCGGACGATCTCCCCGGAGTCGGCCCGGATCAGGTCGAGAGGAAGGCTGAACCAGCGATCGATAGTCCGGTTAAGCAGGCCGTAGGCGAAGGCAAAAAGGAAACAGACCGGCACCAGCGAGAGAGCCAGGAACGCCACCACCATGGTTGTCTTGAAGCGCGCACCAAGCCGTTGCTGCCTGCGCTCGACATACAGTTTGAGCAGAATGCGCAGCAGAATCAGGGCAAAGATGACGAAGGCAAGAAAGATGACCGCGGAAAGCGAGAGCAGGAGCAGCGTCTGTTCAGGGCTTTGAGGACGGATGAAGGAAAGGTTTAAGGACGCCTGGCTCCACCCCAGAAAAAAAAGCGCGGGCACCAACACCAGCAGGAATATCAGGACCACCTTGCGGCGATCGGATGGGTTCTCAGGCAAGGAATTCCTCCAGCGGGCACCCCGGGCAGCTCGGGGAGTGCGGGGTGCAGTGCTTCTTTCCCACCTCGACCAGAAGTGCATGAAACTCGTTGAAGAAGGCGGCCTCGCGCGGCAGGTGCGTGTGCAGGAACTCCTGGGTCTCGTGGTAGCCCGAATCAGCGGCGATGACACCGTGCCTCGACAGAACCCGCCGCGTATAAGCATCCGCCACAAAGAGGGGACGCTCAGCCGCATAGAGGAGGATCGCATCGGCCGTTTCCGGGCCCACCCCCCGAAGCTCCAGCAGCCGGCGGCGCAACTCCTCGGCCGGAAGGGAAAAGAGCCTGGATAAAGAGCCCCCGTGCTCCCGCTCCAGCCAGTCGACGAAATTCCTTATGGTGCGCGCCTTCTGCCGGTAGAAGCCTGCGGGCCGAACACACGCTTCCAGCGTGTCAAGCCCCGCGGCCCGCAATCCCCGCCAGCTTAACAGGCCTGCCTGCCGAAGCTTGCGCAGGGCCAGCGTGGCGTTGTGCCATGCGGTGTTTTGTGTGAGGATGGCTCCCAAAATCACTTCCAGGCGGGTCCGCCCCGGCCACCACTGTTGTGGCCCGAATCGCCCCAGAAGAGCAGCATAATAGCCGGTGAGCAGTTGAGTCTTCGCCGGATTGGGGACTGCCGCCATACCCAAAAAGTATACCGGGCTTGCCGTAAAGTCAACGAACCCACCGATCGAGGCATCGGGAGATCGGGTGAACAATTTGCGATTTCCGATTTCAGATTTGTGATGGGGCGTTCCGATCGCCAAACGCCCGTCAAAAACACCTGCGTCAATCTTCTCGTGGCTCGATGCTTTCGTTCTCCCGATCCTCGGATCACCGGATCACCCGATCTCGCGGTCGTCCGGATAGTACTAAGGTACCTTTGCCCGGCGCTCCGCTTGGTCATAGACTGAAGGGGCCCTGGGGAGTGCCTGGGGGGTGCAACTCCCCACCGGTAGGCAGGCGAAGGCGTGTGACCACACTCGGCTAGACTAGAATTCTCGTGGACGAAGTTTCATTACCGGCTTAGGCGAAGGTTAGAGGAATGGCAGGGAAGCTCGGCGACATTCTCCTAAAAGAGAATCTCATCAGCCCTGAGCAGCTCAAGCAAGCCCTTGAACACCAAAAGGCGAACGGAGGGCGGCTGGGCGGTGCGCTGGTGAAGCTCGGCTTCTTGAGCGACGATGAAGTCACGGTCGTTCTCTCTCACCAGTACGGCGTCCCCTCAATCAATCTGACTCACTTTGAAGTCGATCCGGGCGTCACCAAGTTGATCCCCATGGAGACGGCGCTGAAATTCCAGGTGCTGCCGCTGAGCCGTGTGGGAACGTCCTTGACGTTGGCCATGGTTGATCCGACCAATGTCTTCGCCATGGACGACATCAAGTTCATGACCGGCTTCAATATCGAGCCGGTGGTTGCATCGGAAACCGCCATCGCCGAGGCCATCAAGAAGAATTACGGGAGCATTGAGGAGCAGGAACGGAAGCGGGAACTGGAAGAGATTGTTAGTTTCATCGACGAGGCCCAGGATGAGGCGCTCGAACTGGAAGCCGAAGATGAAACCACCCTGAACCTCGAGCAACTCGAAAAGGCCGCCGAGGAAGCGCCGGTCATCAAGCTTGTGAACTATTTCCTTACCGATGCCGTAAAGCGCGGAGCCAGCGATATTCACATGGAACCGTATGAAAAAGAATATCGCGTCCGGTACCGGATTGATGGCGTTCTGCAAACCATCATGACGCCGCCCAATAGGCTCCGCGACGCCATCATCAGCCGCGTCAAGATCATGTCCAAGCTGGATATTTCCGAGAAGCGGCTCCCGCAGGATGGCCGCATCATGGTCAAAATGTTGAAGGATGGAAGGAAGAAAGCGCTCGATCTTCGCGTTTCGATCCTTCCCACCATGTATGGTGAAAAGATCGTGATGCGGCTGCTCGACAAGGAGAACCTGCGGTTGGACATGACCAAGCTGGGATTCGAAGCGGAGTCCTTGGCCAAGTTCCAGAAAGCGATCTTCAAGCCCTATGGAATGGTCCTGGTCACGGGCCCGACGGGCAGCGGCAAGACCAACACCTTGTATTCCTCCATTGTTCAGTTGAACAGCCCGGAAACGAATATCATCACGGCGGAAGATCCGGTCGAGTATCAGTTGCCGGGCATCAATCAGGTTCAGGTGAAAGAGCAGATCGGGCTGAACTTCGCCACCGCTTTGAGGGCCTTCTTGCGCCAAGATCCCAATATTATTCTGGTAGGAGAAATCCGGGATTTCGAGACGGCGGAGATCGCCATCAAGGCGGCGCTGACCGGCCACCTGGTTCTCTCCACACTTCACACCAACGATGCTCCCTCCACCATTTCTCGCCTGATGAACATGGGAATCGAGCCATTTCTGGTTGCGACCTCGGTGAACTTGATCTGCGCACAACGCTTGGTGCGCCGTCTTTGTCCGGATTGCAAGCTGCAGGATAAGGTTCCCCCGCAAGTTCTCCTCGAAGCCGGCTATACGCCGGATGAGTCCAAGACCGTCAAAGTCTATAGACGGCAGGGTTGCGGGAACTGCGGCGGCAAGGGCTACAAGGGCCGGATCGGCCTCTATGAAGTGCTGGAGGTCACGGAGGAGCTTCGCGACCTGATCCTGGTCGGAGCTTCGGCACTCGAACTCAAGAAGCGAGGCGTCGAGCAAGGCATGATGACCCTTCGCCGCAGCGGCTTGGCCAAGGTGGCGCAGGGAATGACAACCCTCGAGGAAGTGATGCGGGAAAGCGTGCTGTAGAGCAGTCGAGAGTCGAAAGTCGAGAGTCAAAAGTTGAAGGTCAAAAATCTAAACTCGAGGGTTCCCCAGGGTTACCTTCTGATCATATCGGGCGCAGCGACTTCGGGGGCGGTCGAAGAAGAGACCTTCACACTTTCAACTTTCGACTCTCGACTTTCGACTGTCGACTCTCGATCTTAAGCGGAGAGCATTTCATGGTAGTCCCAAGTCTCAGCGAGCTTTTGAAGCGCATGGTGGATATGGGAGGTTCAGACCTCCAGATTACCGTCGACTCACCGCCCAGGGTTCGCCTGCATGGGGAACTGAAACCCCTGGAGGACTTGCCGGCGCTGGGGCCGGTGGATACGAAACAACTGGCTTACAGTGTCCTGACGGACGCGCAAAAGCACCGCTTCGAAGAGAATCTTGAGCTCGATTTCTCATTCGGAATCAAGAATATGGCGAGGTTTCGGGCCAATCTGTTTAACCAGCGTGGGGCGGTCGCCGGCGCGTTTCGTGTGATTCCATTTCAAATCAAAAGCTTTGAGGATTTGCAGCTTCCGCCCATCTTGGGAACGCTTTGTGAGAAGCCTCGCGGGCTGGTTTTGGTGACGGGTCCAACGGGCAGCGGAAAATCCACCACCCTGGCGACCATGATCGATCTCATCAACCAGTCGCGCCACGAGCACATCATTACCATCGAGGACCCCATCGAGTTCATCCACTCGCACAAAAAGTGCCTGGTGAACCAGCGCGAGGTCCACTCGGACACCTTCTCTTTTGCCAATGCGCTCCGCGCCGCTCTCCGCGAGGACCCGGACGTTGTGCTGATCGGCGAAATGCGTGATCTGGAAACCATCGAGGCGGCGCTGAGGACAGCCGAGACGGGGCATCTTACCTTCGCGACCTTGCATACCAATTCGGCGGCCTCCACCATTACTCGCATTATTGACGTCTTCCCGTCGTACCAACAATCCCAAATTCGCGCACAGCTCTCGATGGTCTTGGAAGGTATCTTGTGCCAGTCGCTTTTGCCCCGGGCGGATGGGCAGGGCCGCATCATGGCACTGGAGATTCTGATTCCGAACCCGGCTATTCGAAACCTCATCCGGGAAGATAAGATTCACCAAGTTTACTCCGCCATGCAGTTGGGGCAAGAGAAGTTCGGCATGCAGACTTTGAATCAGTCACTTTATTCTCTCTATGCTCAAGGGCTGATTGGCTTGGATACTGCCTTGTCGCGTTCCAGCCACCTCGACGAACTTCAGGACATTATCGACCGAGGCGGCATCGCAGGCGTGGGTGGGCAGCCAATGAGTGCTCTCCATGGTTCTATGCGAAGGTAGCGGCGGCAGCGTGTAGTCGGGGCGCATGGCCATGCGACCCCTCGATTGATGTTGAGGTGGACCTATGCCACAGTTTGAATTGCCAGGTACGTCACGGGCCGTCTCGGCGGCGAGCGGTGTGCGAGCGGCAGTTACCCGCGGGGCGCTGGGCGCGGCGGTTCGACGCGAGCCGGGCGCCCCCGGCCGCGTTGCGCTGAAACGTGCAGCCGTACTCCCCAAGCCGAAAGTGAAAGGGAGAGTAAACCCCCGCGAGCTTTCGATCTTCACCCGGCAGTTCTCGGTGATGATTGACGCGGGTCTTCCCTTGATTCAATGCCTTGACATCCTCGCCGGCCAGCAGGCGAATAAGGCCCTCACCGAGATCTTGCGGGGAGTGCGCAAAACGGTTGAGGGTGGCTCCACGCTCGCCAATGCGCTTCGCGAATATCCCAAGGTGTTTGATGATCTCTTTACGAACATGGTCGAAGCGGGCGAGACGGGGGGAATTCTGGACGGAGTGCTTCAGCGGCTTTCCACACACATTGAAAAGGCTGTCAAGCTGCGCCGGGCAGTGAAGTCTGCCTTGATCTATCCCTCCGTCGTAGTGTTCATCGCGGCCGCGGTGATTACTCTTCTCTTGTGGAAGGTCGTACCTATTTTCGCCACGCTCTTTGCAGGTTTGGAAGTGGCTCTGCCCCTGCCGACTCGTATCGTGATTGGATTGAGCAATGCGGTCGGCACCTTTGCCTTGCCGGCGATGATTTTCCTTGGGCTGGCAGGATACGGCATGAAGCTGTTTTATGGCACGCCCCAAGGACGCTTGCTCATTGATCGCATCATCCTCAGACTGCCTCTGGTGGGCCACCTGATGCGCAAGATCTCTGTGGGGATGGTGACGCGCACTCTGGGCACCCTCTTATTCAGTGGCGTTCCCATGCTGGAAGCTATGGAGATTACCGCTCGCACCTCGGGCAATGCGGTGGTCGAGAATGCCATTCTGCGAGTTCGCCTGGCTATCGAAGCAGGACGGACCATCGTTGATCCGCTGCGCGAAACCGGCGTGTTCCCGAACCTCGTGGTGCAGATGATCGGCGTAGGAGAACAGACCGGAACGCTGGACTCCATGCTCCAGAAAATCGCGGACTTCTACGAAGACGAAGTCGACGTCGCGGTCGGGGACCTCTTAACAGCCATGGAACCGTTGATCATCCTGTTCCTAGGTGTAGTCGTCGGAGGTGTCGTAATCTCGATGTACCTTCCCTTATTCAGTTTGATCGGGAAACTCGCCGGCTAGTTCCGGCCTGTCATCACCACGCGTGGTAGAACGTTACCCGACCTACATCCATGAAAGTCAGAATTCATCTCCGCCCGCGAGAGCGGGAGCCGATCGCCGGTCTGGAGGCCGCTGGACTCCCGCTTCCGTGGGAACGGCATGGCGTTGCTCAGAATGGCAGAGGTGGGCGCAAGCCCAGACCCCGCACTTCCGGCAAAAGAAAGATTGACGACGGCGTTAGAGTGCGTAGAATTGTCGGTTGACCGACTAGATTATGGCAAACTACTCTTCTCCCAGTGCGGCTAGCCTCTTTGCGGGGTTACCCGATCAGCTAAAAGAATGGCTGCCCTGGGTAACCAAGATCCGGTTTGTCATTATCAGCTTTATTTTTGCGATCGATTTTGCCATTCGAACTCTGGTCGCCAATCCTAACCCCGCATCTTTCAAACACTTTGCCATCGCCATCATCCTCTGGTATATCCTCGGCCTTTATTACCTGATCTACAATCAGCTTAGCCAGGATTACCTGTTACAGGCCTACCTTCAGATCTTCTCCGATATTGCCGTCATCACCGCCATTCTCCACCTTACAGGGGACCTGGATAGCAATTACATCTCGCTTTACCTGCTTGTCATCATTCTTTCCAGCACGCTGCTTCCACGCGGCCGGGTCTTCCTGGTGGCGGCGGTCAGTTTTGTGTGCATGGGAGGGGTGCTGGAATTGGCGTATCTTCCGGTTATACTTCCGGACTTTGCGGTTCATTATCCGGCTCTCCGATATCTCATGACCTCCTCCCCCTTGCCGGTCGATTTGCGAACCCTTCAGGTCAAGATCGGGGCAAGCTTCTTTGGTTTCTTCGCCATTGCCTACCTGTCCGCCCAACTGGCGGAAAATCTGCGAAAAGTCGGAGCCGAACTGCGGGACAAGAACGGTCAAGTGGCTAACCTGCAAGCCAAAACAGAAAACATCCTGGAAAGCATGCGTGATGGACTGCTGACCACCGATCTGGAAGGTGTGGTGAGCGAACTGAACGGTTCCGGAGCCGCCATACTGGGTCTCAAGCCGGAGGAGTCGCGGGGAAAACTGATCCAGTCGTTTTTCCCCGGCTTACAGACTGGCACCGTCTCCTTTCCGTCCGCGAACGCCTGCTCGGCCCGTCAGGAAGTGGCTTATGTGAGTCCTCGCGCCGAAAAGCGCGTCCTGGGTGTTTCGGTATCTCCGCTGATGGTACCCGCGATTGGCGTGGCCGGCTTTGTCTATAACTTCCAGGATTTGACCGAGGAAAAACGCCGGGAAGCCGAGTACTGGACCAAGGATCGCATGGCGACGTTGGGGCGCCTGGCAGCGGGAATCGCACATGAAATCCGGAATCCGCTGGCGTCAATTACCGGTTCCGTCAAGCTCTTGCAGTCGATTTCGCGTTTGGACGAGGACCAAACCAAACTAATCGAAATTGTGAGTCATGAGTCGGAACGGCTTAATAAACTGGTCTCGGATTTTCTTCTTTACTGCCGGGACCAGCGCCATG
The DNA here is from genome assembly GCA_050008495.1 of Terriglobia bacterium. Classification (GTDB taxonomy): domain Bacteria; phylum Acidobacteriota; class Terriglobia; order UBA7540; family UBA7540; genus CAVROP01. Next base: position 24,391 of record JBEKMN010000004.1, read on the forward strand.
AACCCCAGAAAGTGGACTTGGTGAAAGTAATCGAAGAGACGCTGGTGTTGCTTTCACACCATCCGCTATTTGGCGGAAATGTGAGGGTAGAGAAGCATTTTCCATCGAGGCTTCCGACAGTCTGGGCCGACCCCGACAAGCTGCGGCAGGTCTTCTGGAATATCTCAGATAATGCACTCAAGGCCATGCCGGATGGGGGCGTGTTGACAGTGCTGGCTGAGGAAGCCGGCGAGAGAACGGTCCGCGTTACCTTGAGCGACACAGGAATAGGGTTTTCGGAGCAGCAGCTCGAAAAAGTCTTCGAGCCCTTCCAACCGGGATTCAGCGGCGGCACCGGCCTCGGACTGGCGATCGTTTACCAGATCATGCAGGGCGTGGGGGGCGCGGTCCGGGTGGAGTCGAAGGCCGGGCAAGGCACTCGCTTCATACTTGAATTACCCAAGCATGCTGCTCCTGCGGTCGCCCAAAAGGCGCCCTTCACGTCGGCGGCCGCCGTTCAGTGATGCGAAGTTGGGGGGGGGTTCGCGAATCGCCCCTGGCCCTCGGACGTCGACTTTTAGCTTCGCAGGGAGATGTAGATGGCTCGGCTGCTGGTCGTGGATGATGAAAAGTCGTTATGCCAGATGCTGGAGATTGGCTTCCGCAAGGACGGCCACTCGGTCGAAACGGTCTTCAGCGGTCAGGCGGCAAAGAAGAAGATCGAATCCCAGGTCTACGACCTGGTCATCTCCGATATTCGCATGCCGGACATCTCGGGCATCGAATTGCTCAAGTTTTTCTGCGAAACCCGGAATCCCGCCCCGTTCATCTTGATCACGGCCTATGCCAGTATGGAAACGGCCATCGACGCGCTCAACCTGGGCGCCTACCAATATGTGATCAAGACGGACAAACTGGTCGAGCAACTGAAACTCACCGTTAACCGGGCGCTGCAACACTCGGCATTGCGGGAAGAGAATGTGCGCCTGCGGCGCGAGTTATTGCACGTCTTTGCGCACAACAACATTATTGGCCACAGCCGGCAGATTCAGGGAATCCTGGAATTAGTCCGCACTGTGGCTCCGACCACCAGCACAGTCTTGATTACGGGCGAGAGTGGAACGGGCAAAGAGTTGGTGGCGCAAGCCATTCATGAGGCCAGCTTGCGGCGCGAAAAACCCTACGTCTCGATCAACTGTGGGGCGTTTCCGGAAACTCTGCTGGAAAGCGAGCTGTTTGGATATTTCAAAGGGGCCTTCACCGGCGCCGAGACCAACCGCAAGGGAATTATCGAATCTGCCAACGGGGGTACCTTATTCCTGGACGAAATCGGGGAGACCAGCCCCACCATGCAAGTCAAGCTTCTGCGCGTTCTACAGGAGCGGCGGGTGCGTCCATTGGGGGGAAGCTCCGATGTTTCCGTGGACGTGAGGTTGATTGCGTCCACCAACCGTGATCTCAAGCGCATGGTGGCGGCGGGGCAATTTCGTGAGGACTTTTACTATCGTATCAGCGTCATCCCGATCCACGTCCCGCCCTTGCGTGAGCGGCCTGACGACATTGCGTCTTTGGCGCGCCATTTTCTGCACAAGTTCGGTTTGCAGATGGGGAAAGGGGAGTTGGACTTCAACCGGGACGTTTTGGAACTTCTCACACGCTATTCCTGGCCCGGAAACGTCCGCGAACTCGAGAATGCAATCGAATATGCGGTCGCGATGTGCGGGGAGCACGATGGCCGAATCTGCCTGGAACACCTGCCCCAATCCCTGACGGGTATGACCCCGAGCGGTGATGCCGTCGTAGAGATTCCCGCTGAAGGGCTGGATTTCGAAGCCCGCATCGCGCAGATCGAGAAGCAATACCTGCTTGCGGCCTTGCGCGGCTCCGACGGCGTCCGAACTCACGCGGCGGAACTTCTTCGCATGTCCTACCGTTCGTTTCGTCATTATGCCAAGAAATATGACATCTGACCTGGCCGCCCCCTCCGACCCCTCCGCCGCACAGAGGAATCAGAATCTCGACCGCTTGGCAGTCCCCCTCCTCATTCTCTTTTCAATCGCGTTATATATCGTCACCACCCGCTACGAACTGGTTGGGGATGATGCAATCCTGGTCGGGGCCAACCCTTATGTGCGAAGTTTCCATTTTCTGCGCGAGATCTTCACGCAGAATTTCTGGGCCTTTCGCGGCGCGCGAGGCGACAGCATCTACTACCGGCCGTTGGTGATGTTCACTTTTCTCGTGCAGACGATGTTGTTCGGTCCGCGACCCGCTCCTTTCCACCTCTGTAATGTCCTCTTGAATTCCTGGGTGGTCGTGATGGTCTATCAGCTCGGGAAACGGCTCTGGCCCACAGGGCAGGGAGCCTTGTGGGGCGCCCTGCTTTTTGCTGCCTTGCCCGTTCATTCCGAGGATGTCGCGACGGTTTCCGGTCTCTCCGACCTCGAATGCGCCGCATTCTTCTTGGCGGCAATTCTCATTTACACTCACCCGCCCGGCGCCAGAGGCTTCTCACGGCTGCGCGCCTGGATGACTGCTCTCATGTTTCTTCTGGCGGCGCTATGCAAAGAAGTGGCCCTGGCCGTGCCCCTGCTCCTGGTTTTCTACGAGCACTTCCTGCGTGGCGACGCGGAAACGCGATTCGTCCAACGCCTGAGCCGCTACCTGCCGAGTTTCTTGCTGGCGACGTTCTATGTGGTGGTTCATCTGGTTGTCATCGGCGGTGTTTCCAGCGTCGGCCCGCCCAACCGGATGCACCTAACAGAGACGGTGATTTTCGGCTCGACGCAGCTCGGCGAATATGCTGCCAAGCTGATCTGGCCTCAGCATCTTTCGTATTCCTGGAAGTTTTACCCCCCTTCGAGTTGGCGGGATCCTGCCGTGTTGATGGGGATGCTTTTTGCCCTCTGGTCGGTGGGAATGGTGGCTGCCTGGTGGCGCCGGGACCGCACGGTCAGCTTCGCCATCGTTTGGTTCGTATTGACTCTCGCCCCGGTGCTCAACATCGCCGGTGTCGGAGTGCCAGCCTATGGAGAGAGATACCTCTATATTCCCTCGGTGGGAATCTGCTGGCTGGCGGGCGAGGCTCTTGCAGCTGCCCAGGGGGAGTCGCAAGGGTTGCCCCTACCGCGCGTGCGCCGGGTCGCCGTGGTCGCGTTCGGGACGGTGCTGCTCGTGGCGGGTGCATCGCGAATCCTGGTGAGACTGCCGGCTTGGCGCAACAGCTTCACCTTGGGCCTGGCTACCGTGCGCGATGATCCCACCGCAGCGATGTTCCACGTGTTTCTGGGGAACGGCTACAGGGAGGCGGGCGACCGGAACCGGGCGCGCCCTGAATTGGTGACGGCCATTGCCTTGGATCCCTCAGCCGGCGAGGCCTTTGTTAACCTGGCGGGCGTCCTCTTGGATGACGGCAACGTCGCCGCCGGAGAGGACATCCTGCGGCGCGGAGCGCAGTTGAACCCTTCATTTTCGAAGCCCTTGTTCGCCTTAGGCAAAATTGCCCTCTCCCGGGGCAACAAGGAAGAGGCGCGCGACCTCTTCGAGAGAGCCTTGGCTCTCGATCCGAATGATTCCGAGGCCCTTTTTCAGCTTGGAATTCTGGCCTTGCAGGATGGCCGGCTCGCCCAGGCGGAGGATCTCTTCCGTCGCGTTGCAATCGTTCAACCCTCTTCAGCTCTTGTTTGCTTGAACCTGGGAGCCGTGCTCGGACGCGAGAAGAAATTCGCCCTCGCGGAGGCGGAGTTCCAGCGCGCCATCCAACTGACTCCGCAAGATGAGACGCCCTATCTGGGACTTGCCGGTGTTTACGAAGACCAAGGCAAACAAGCGGAGGCGTTTGAGCTCTACGAGAAAATCGTGACTTCTGCCCCCGGCTCAGGCAACGGCCAGTTCCGGTTGGGCGTCCTCGCGCTGAAAATGGGACGGAATGACCGGGCCATCGCGGCCCTAGGGAAAGCGATTGCGCTTCAGCCGAAATCGGCACTGGCGCATGCTCAACTTGGCCTGGCATACCTCCAATCGGCAAGACTTGGCGACGCCCGGCGCGAAATAGAGCAAGCTAAAGCGCTAGACCCCAAAGACGAGACAGTACAGATGGCCGTGAGAAAGCTGGCGAACGATCGATAGCGGACCTGGGGGCGAATAGGACACTCTTGCTCATCCCAACCGGACTCCGGGTCAGTACGTTTGCACTGGGAGTGACAAAATCCGTCGCGCCGTTTGGACAAAAAGCGGCGAAAATGGCTCGCAGCCAACCAGAGAATGCCGAAGTCTCCCCAGGAGCTTGTCTAAGTAGTTGAATACGAACGGGTTAGATGAGGTTTAAAAAACCATCGGGGCGTTGCCTTGGCACGCAAAATGCCTCATAATAGGCGGCCAGTTTTCATGCGCTTTGAATCTCGATAGGAGGAAGAATGAAGAAGGGTTCACGAGGTTTTTCACTGATTGAGCTGCTGATCGTCGTCGCGATCATCTTAATCATCGCGGCAATCGCCATCCCTAATCTGCTGCGTTCGCGCATTGCCGCCAATCAAGCTTCGGCGGTGGGGTCTCTACGTACCCTTAACACGGCGGAGATTACCTATGCCACTACGTACAATACCGGCTACACCTCGACGCTGGGTAACTTGGGCCCGCCGGCGGCAGGTTCGAATCCCGTCGCCACCCTTGCCGGACTAATTGACAGCGTCCTTTCCGGCGGAAACGCTACAGCCACTTCCAGCGTTAAAAGCGGCTACACGTTCGTCTACACGCCGGCGGCCACCGATGCGAGCGGCAGGATCAATACCTACGGCATTACTGCAACGCCTATAACTGTAGGTACGACAGGCACGAATTATTACTACACTGACATGTCGGGCGTTATCCGTCAAAACAGCACGGCAACGGCCGGTTCGACCGACTCGCCGCTGGCTGGGTAGACGTTGCAGTGCGCAACAGGGAAGGCGGCGAGGCCTTCCCTGTGTTTGTCCCCTTTTCACGAGATTTCCTCCAGGTTGGCAGGTCGCAACGCCGCTGTGGGGGAGACACTTTCCAGGACGTCGTCGCGTGCGTCCCATGGATGGGATGCCGACTGCGCCGGCTCCGCGACGACGCCCTGGCATCGTAGAGAAATCGATACGGTTTGTCAGTTCCACACACCTCCACCAACGCTTCCACCCCCCCTTCCTGGAAGGGAATTGCCGCTGTCCTCGTCCTGACCTTTGCCGTTTATATTCCCACCCTCCGCTACCAATTCGTGCACGACGACCGCGGGCAGATTGTAGAGAACCCGGCCGTTCATTCTTGGCATTTCGTTCCCTCGTACTTTAGCTCACAGGTTTGGGCAGGAGTTATGCCGGGCGAGTTGGGGAACTACTACCGGCCGCTATTCCTGCTATGGCTGCGAATCAACGACGCGGCATTTGGAAATCACGCTTGGGGTTGGCATCTCACCACCGTCCTTACACATGTCGTCGCGACCCTGCTCGCCTATTTGCTTGCTTTGAGTTTGGGAGTCAGCAGCGACGCGGCCCTGGTAGCGGCGCTGGTGTTCGGCCTGCATCCCGCCCACATCGAAGCCGTGGCCTGGATTTCCGGCGCCACCGAACCCCTTCTGGGCGTCCTTCTGATTGCGTCATTCCTTTCCTACCTACGATGGCGGCGGACGAGCCAGCCCAACTGGCGCCTTGCCTCTGTGGCTCTATTCGCTCTTGCCCTGGGCGAAAAGGAGACCGCCATGATCCTTCCCGGCCTCCTGCTGGCCTACGATTGGATCTTTAGGAGCAGTCTCAGATGGCCGTCAGATGACGCGCGCCCGAAAAGCGCGAATACGACCGCCCACTCCGAGCCCTTCGCTGTCATCCTGAGCGAAGCGAAGGATCTCGCTCTGGGTGGTCAGGGTAAACTCCGCGAGGAAGCTCGCTCTGCGTCGGGCGAATCGACGAACCAAGATCAGGGCGAAATTCCTCACTTCACTCGGAATGACAGCCTAGTTCAATGGGGCGGCTCCGCCCTGCGCAGAATCTGGCCTTACCTCCTGGTTATTCTGCTTTATCTTCCCGCGCGCGTGTACGCGCTCAAAGCACTGAGTTACCCGATGACCCCGATCAGCAAGGCGCAGTTGGCTATGACTTGGCCGTCACTGATCTGTTTCTGGATTCGCCACCTGATCTGGCCCGTGGGCCTCAGCACTTTTTATGACTTGCCAGCGGTGCTCCACCCGACGCTAAGGAATTTCACTTTTCCACTCATCTTTGACGTTGGCGCAGCAGCCTTGCTGGTGGCCACAGCTCGCCGAAGCCGTAGCGCCGCTTTTGCCGTAGTCTGTCTGGTCCTGCCCTTGATTCCACTCCTCGATCTGCGCGTCTTTGTAGCCGATGATTTCGCTCACGACCGTTATTTGTACTTGCCCTCGGTCGGCCTAGCTATTCTGGCAGGTCTTGGTTTGAAGAAGGTGTGTGAGGGCGGGTTCCAATCCTTGAGTGCTAACCTGAAAGTCAGCGATGCGCTGCGGGGGGGCGCAGCACGTCGTCTGGGCATGCCGGCCGCACTTCTGGCTGCGTCGTTGTGTCTTGCCGCTGCGCTCGGCTACGGAACGGTGACCCAGAGCTTTTACTTCCGCGATAACTTAACCTTTTATGCCTACAACAATTCCATGGCGCCCCACAACCTTGCGGCAGAAACCAACTACGGAACCATTCTGGCGGAAAGGCGTATGTACGCGCCGGCTCTCGAAAAGTTTAACGACGTCGTTGATCATAATCCCGCCTACTGGCCCGCAGTCTACAACCTAGGCCTGACTCATTACAAAATGGGACATCTGCCCGAGGCGGAGAAGTACCTTTTGGAGGCAATCCGTATCAATCCCCATAAAGCCGATGAGTACTTTTTCTTCGGGATGGCGCTGTTCAAATCCGGACGCTCGAACGAGGCCATCTCGGCCGCGCGCCGCGCCATCGTGTTAAACCCCGTGGGTTTTGCGTACCATTTTGCGTTAGGAGTAATGCTGAAGGCCCAAGGCGATTTGGCCGGGGCCCTACGGGAATTCCAAGAAGAGTTGGCCGTGAATCCTGCCCAACAGGCGGCGGCCACACAGATTAAGGAGATTCAGAAGCAGTTGCGGGAGAAGGAGCGATGAAGCCGGTCTTGCTGGGAATCCGGGTCTAAGACGCTGGGGCAGGACGACTGGGCTGGAAAATGGCGGGAGTCCGCACTTTCGTGAGGTCTCGCCATCGGGTATATTATTCTTCCTCCAGGGCGCCGGCAGGCCCTGTGCTACTGAGGAGTTTGGCGAAGAGACGGTTCCTTCATCATGTTTGCCCTCGAAACTATCGAGCTGACGAAAGACTACCGACTGGGGTTTTGGCGCAATCGAGTTAAGCGAGCTCTCGATGGGCTTAATCTGAGCGTCGAGGCGGGAGAAGTTTTCGGCTTGCTCGGACCGAACGGTGCGGGCAAGACCACGACACTCAAGCTGATCTTTCGCCTGATCTTTCCCACCTCCGGTATGGTGCGCGTCTTCGGCAAACAACCCGACGATTTTTCGGTCAGCTCCCGGGTCTCCTATTTGCCCGAAAATCCCGCCTTCTATGATCATCTGACGGCGCAGGAGTTTCTGAACTACGCGGCATCGCTGTTTGGTCTATCGGCCTCCGAACGGCGCCGACGTTCCGGCGAACTGATCGTGCAGTTGGGTCTCTCCGCATCCCGCAATGTTCAGTTGCGCAAGTATTCAAAGGGCATGATTCAACGCTTGGGAATCGCTCAGGCCTTGATTAATGACCCGGACCTGGTTTTCCTGGACGAGCCGATGTCCGGCCTCGATCCGCTGGGACGAAGGGAAGTTCGCGAGGTCATCTTGAGGCTGAAGGAGCGGAAGAAGACGGTCTTCTTCTCCACGCACATTCTTTCGGACGCGGAGACGTTGTGCGACCGGGTGGCGGTGCTCAACCACGGCCGCCTGCAAGGGTGTGGCGAGTTGAACACGATCCTCCGCCTGGGAGTTACCACCACCGAGTTCGTACTTGAGGCCCCCTCAGCGCAGGTCATGGCCGAGTTGATGCCCTGCGCCTCATCGGTGGCTCGCACCGGGGAGCGGGTGCGCCTGGAGATTCCGGAGGAAAGCAAAGTGCAAAGGTCGTTGGAGATTATTTTGCGAGGCAAAACGAAGGTGATCTCCATGAATCCGGTCAAGAGGTCGCTGGAGGATTATTTTCTTCAGAAGGTAGGTGCGGAGGAAGTCGAGAAATCGAGCAGTTAAGGAGTCGAGAAGTCAAGGAGTCAAATAGTTAAAGCCGGACCGTCGGCCCCGTAAGAGGGTGCTGGCCATCGTCGGAGAGGCGAAGAGGAACTTTCTTTCTCGTCAACTCCTCGACTTCTCAACTCCTTAACTGCTCGACTTCTCGACTATCGCGGAAACAGCCATGCGCGTGGTGACGATCGCTATCCACACATTCAAGGAATCGGTCCGCCAGAAGGTTCTGTATAACCTGGTGGCCTTTGCTCTCCTGCTGATCGGGGCCTCCATTCTCTTCGGGAGCATCTCCGTCGGGGTCGAGCAGATAATCCTGATCACTCTGGGACTCACGTCGATCTCGGTTTTCGGCCTGTTGATCGCCATTTTCATTGGAATCGACCTCGTCTCGAAAGAGATCGAACGCCGCACGGTTTACAACATCCTCTCGAAACCCGTGACCCGCGTGGAATTCGTGCTTGGAAAATACTTGGGCCTTCTGCTCACCTTGATTGTGAACACAGCCATCATGACGCTGGGCTTCTATGCGACGCTGTACTATCAGAAGGGAACGCTGGGGCGTGACGACCTGGTCTTTCTTGGCGCGGTCTATTTCATTCTGCTCGAGCTGGCCATGGTGGTGGGAATCGCCTTAGTCTTTTCGTGCATATCCACTCCAGTGTTATCCACGGTATATACATTTTGTCTTTTCGTTATAGGTAATTGTTCGGCCGATGTGCGCGCCTTGGGCCAGCAAACGCAGAGCCCCTTGCTGGCGGCGGCATGCGGCGCGGTCTATTATGCGCTGCCCAATTTTGCGAATTTCAACGTCATCAGCCTGGTGGCTCACGCGCAGAAGCTGCCCGGTTACCTGTGGTTGGGAAACTCTCTTTACGCACTTCTTTACGTAACGATCCTATTGGGCGTGGCAATTATGATCTTCGAGGAACGGGAATTCCGATGACTTCTTTTCGTGGCAGCTTCTCCCAACCTCGTTCCCGCCGCCGCGCCTGCTGGCTGCTGGTGTTGCTATGCCTTTTGGGGCTGGTTCCCCTGCAACGGAGCCTTGACCTCCGAGGCGGAAGTGAGCGGGCGCTGGGTGAGGTCCTCTTCCTGCCGTCCGGAAGGGTCCTCCGGAAGCTCAGCTTGGGTTACGAAGGGTTGCTTGCGGACGTATACTGGACGCGCGTGGTGCAGTATTTCGGCGGGAAGCGGCTGGCGCACTCCACGGATTTCAAGCTGTTAGGGCCTCTGCTTCAGATCACGACGGACCTGGACCCTCACCTGCTCATTGCCTATCGCTTCGGTTCGATCTTCCTCGCGGACAAGCCGCCCCGCGGAGCCGGCGAGCCCTTGCAGGCCCTGGCGCTCCTGCAGCGTGGCATTGTTGCTAACCCCGAGTACTGGCGGTTCTGGGAGGATCTGGGCTTCGTCTACTATTGGGACTTGAAGGATTACGGCGCTGCCGCACGAGCGTTTCAAGCCGGAAGCGAGAGGCCCGGCGCCATGACCTGGATGCGGGCCCTGGCGGCGAAAGTGGCGGCGCAGGGCGGGGAACTGGCGACCTCGAAGTTCCTCTGGTCGGAGATTGCCCGCCAGGCTGGAAACGAACAGATTCGCAAAAACGCCGAGGATCACCTGATGGCCATCCAGGCTACCGAAGAGATCGCCAAACTGAATGAGCTGGTGGCCCTCTATAATCAGCGGCAGGGACAGCCCGCGCGCTTGATCCAGGCGCTGGTTGCGGCTGGTTACCTCCGAGCTTTGCCGCGCGATCCTTCGGGCAGGCCGTACACCCTGGATGCGGATGGGAAGGCGAAGCTGAATCCGCGGAGCTCGGTGGATTTAAGCTTGCTACAGTAGTGGCTAGAGTACTTAGTCGGCCAAACGGAGCCCACCGCGACTGAAGCTGTGGAGTAATCCATAGACCCACGAACAGGTTTTGGGCAAAGGCGCGCTTGAGGGGAGCAACGACGTGGAGCAGGTTCGTTTTATTTTCTGGGAATTATTGAAGATTCTGGGCGTGTCCTTCGTCAGCCTGCTGGCCGTCAAGGGTGTGGCGAGCTTGCGGGTGACGGGCACCGGCGTGCCGGCGAGCCGGCTGGCTCGCGCCAAATTATTGCCGTACGCCCTCGTTCTGGCAATGGCGGTTTTCGGCGCCTGGAACTTCGGCTACGACATCGCGGCGGAGGTATATTATCGGTCCAGTGTGAGCGAGGCTCAGCGCGGGCACCCGGCAAAGAACTACCTAAACGCACTTCAGGCGGTCCAGTTGAGGCCGGGAATATTGGATTATTGGCAAGCCCTCGAATCAGCCAAATTCAATCTTGGCCAGTGGGCCTCGGTGGTGGATGATCTGCCTGCCATGCAGCGCGTGGCCGGACGGGATTTGGACGAGGTGGATTCGTATCGTGTCGCGGTCTGCCTCTACCATCTGGGGCGATACGAGGAGGGCTTGGCCATCACCGAGCGCCTAAGCCGTCAGAATCGCCTTTATCTGCCGCCTGTAATCCTCCGGGGATACATTCTGATTGCCCAAAAAAAGTATGGTGAAGCGGAGCGCGTCCTGACGTCTGCTCTCAACATTCTTCCTACTGACCAGTTTGCCGTGGAAGGTCTGGCGCACGCTTACTTTCTGGAAGGGAACCGCCGGCAGGCTCTCGAGGTTCTTGAGGATACATCCAAGTTCCCATTTCCCATGCAAGCGCAGAAGAGGTTTGAAGCGCTGAAAGGCCTCTATGGCCAATGACCGCCGGTTGATTTTTCATCCCCGCCTGGAAGACCTGGTGGCGCTGGCTTTTTTTGTGCTCAACTTGGGCTTCCGCCTGGTTTTCCGCGGGGCCGCGCACGCCAACTTGAGTCCTGCCGACGTCCTGATTATCGTTCCCGCCATGAGTTTGCTTCTGGCGAAAGAACTGATTCACTATTTCGTGGCTGGGAAGACGGAGTCGTCTGCTTCTTCTGCCGACCCGCGCGTCTTCATACGGCCTTATTGGGAGATCGTCAGGGACTGGTTCCCCTTTCTGGCTATATTGTTGATGTACTACTCGCTCTGGGGTGACACCACGCACCTCCTGGTGAGGCACGACTGTGACGGGGCATTGATTGCGCTCGACCAGCGGCTGTTTGGCTTTCAGGCCAGTGTGGCCATACAGCGCTTCATAACGCCCCGCCGCACGGCGTGGATGGAGTTTGCTTACTTTTACCACGTCCTGAACATTCCCCTGGTCGGCTGCTTTGTGTATCTCTGCCGCCCCCGTGGACGTTTTCGGGAAATGATGAACGGCCTGATGGTGGTCACGTTTCTGGGGCTTCTTGGCTACATCCTGGTCCCGGCCATCGGTCCCCTGTATAGCCTACGCGATGATTACACCGTTTCCCTGAGCCAGCCGATTGCCATCTTCAATCAGCAACTTGCGTTCATGGATCTGGCCCGCATTCATCGCGACGTTTTTCCGAGCATGCATGTGGCGATTTCCTTCCTGGTGGGGCTCTACGCCTGGCGCAACTCGCGGGCCCTGTTTTGGGCGGTGTCGCCTCTGATCTTGAGCCTTTGGGTTTCGACGGTCTACCTCCGCTACCACTACCTCATCGACGTAGGCGCAGGCTTGTTGCTGGCTCCCGCGAGTTTCTTCCTGGCGAACTGGTTATTCAGCCGATACGGGAATCTGGCGATCTCGATTCCTGTACCGGCGAAGTGGGCCGAGAGGTTGGCTCACCTTGGAGTCACTAACGCGGACGGCAGCGTGTAATAGGCCAAACTAAACCATGGTTTTGCACCCAAGTTCGGGATCCCGTGAAAATAACTCCGACACGGCTCCCCGGCGCGGCCTGGCCCGATTGGCCACGCAGGAACTGCTCGCGCTGCTCATTGTGATCGCAGGTCTGCCCTATCTGAATTCGCTGTGGAACGGCTTTGTCCAGGACGATAACCGGCAGATCCTGGCCAACCCTTACCTGCGCAACTTCTCACACTTGCGGGAGATCTTTGCAACGAATGTATGGTCGTATGTGGGTGCGCAAGGCTTGACCAATTACTACCGCCCGCTGATGACGCTTGGTTACCTGATTAGTTACCAATTATTCGGACCGATGGCCTATGGTTTTCATCTGGCCAACCTGGTTTTGAATGCTGCGGTGGTCTGCCTGGTTTTTCTGGTTACCGAACGTGCCTTCCACAACCGAACCTTAGGCTTTGTGGCGGCAGTCATCTTCGCCCTGCATCCGGTGCACAGCGAGTCAGTGGACTGGATTGCCGCCGTGACGGACCTTCAGCTCACGTTTTTCTACCTGCTCGCATTCTGGTTCTTCCTCCGTGTGGTCCCCGCTTCAGCAGGTGGCGCGGGCGTCTCGCCCGCTGTCGCTGGAGCGTCTGGCTCCGGCACCGGCGCGGGCAAGATCCCCGCGCGCCGGCAGGTGGGTCGCCGGCTCCAAATTGGGTGGAGGGGTATCGCGGCACAACTTGGCATGGGTTTGTGTTTCGCCCTGGCGCTGCTCGCCAAAGAGCCAGCGGCAACACTGCCTTTTCTGGCGACCTTTTATGAACACTTTCTTCGCGACGACCGGGAGCGAACGACTCTGACGCAGAAGCTCGCGCGGTATCTGAGCTTGTGGCTGGTTGACGCCGCCTACCTGTTGTTTAGAATCCGCATTTTTGGCGGGCTGGCGCCGGTGTTACAGTTGCCGCAGATCAGCCGTCGGGAGGCCTTTTATTCGTCTTTCGCGCTGAGCGCGCAATATGTTTGGAAGATCATCTGGCCGGTGAATCTCTGCGGGTTTTACACTTTTCACAAGAGCCTTTCCCTCTTCGATCCTCGATCCGTCGCGGGGCTCGTGCTCCTGGGACTGTGCCTGTGCGCGTTCGTTTACTCTTGGAAAAGGGAGCGTCTTGTCTCGTTCGGTCTTTTATGGTTATTCCTGAACCTCGCGCCGGTTCTCAATGGGCGTTGGCTGGGCGCTAACGTATTCACTGAGCGTTACCTTTATCTTCCATCACTGGGGTTCTGCTGGATTGCGGCGTGGGGAGGGCAGGCGATCTGGACGCGACTGGCGGAACAACGCGCCGCTCGCAAGGTCTATGCTGTGGCGCTGATCATCATCGCTGCCCTTTGCGTGGTCAGGATTGTCACCCGCAACCGCGTTTGGCGCGATGATGCGACGTTCTACCAGCACACCCTGGCCCAACAGCCCGACGCGGTCGCTCTGCGAATCAACTTGGGCGCGGTATACTGGAATTCGGGCTCGCCGGATCAGGCCGAGGCAGAGTGGCGCGCCGCGCTGCGCCGCGCTCCTGATCACTGGCTGATCCTGAACAACCTGGGACTCGTCGCGGCGCGCAAAAAGCTCTACGACGAAGCCATTGAGGATTTTCAGCGCTCCATACGGTTTCGGCCAAACTATGCCGACTCCCATATCAACCTGGGGCGAAGCTATACCGTAACCGGCGCCAGTGATAAGGCGGAAGCGCAATTGAAAGCTGCGGTGTCCCTTGCCCCTCTCTACGTTCAGGCCCGGAATGCGCTGGCAGAATTCTATTTCGATGCCGGCCGCTTCTCCGAGGCGGAAATGCAGTACCGTGCTTCCGTGGCGAGCGGCGGCACCGTTCAGGCATGGAATTCGTTGGGTGAGATTTATAGCCGCTGGCATCGCTGGCAAGACGCCGAGCGCGCCTTTCGGCAGGCGTTGGCGTTGGATGCTTTTGAAAGCCGTGCGCACTTTGGGCTGGGCGCGGTTCTGGAGGCCGAAGGCCGAAACATCGAAGCGCTTCAGGAGTATACGGCAGGTCTTCAGACGGATCCCAGGAATCCCACGGCCCTTGAGGCGGCGGGGCGGTTAAAGAAGCTTTCAAAATGATCGGGAGATTGGGAGATCGGGTGACCGGGAAAAGCAGTGGTACGGTGGCGTTCCTGCTCCTCGTCTGCGCGGTGGCAAGCCCTGCCGATGTATCCCTTGAGGACTTCGTGCGCCAATTTGAGGCAAGCTATCATGCGGTCAAGACAATTCGCGCAGACTTCACCCAGACCTACGTCACCGAGGGCAGATCGCAAACTGAGTCCGGAGTAGTTTACTTTGCGCGCGGCGGTTTAATGCGGTGGGACTACCAGCAGCCCCAACCGAAGTTGTTCCTCTCCGATGGGAAGACGCTGCAGCTTTACGTACCGGAGGAGAAACAGCTAACCCGTACCGCGGTCAAGGCGAGCGACGACATTCGAGTCCCATTTCGCCTGCTGCTCTCGAGGCTCGAATTGCGGCGCGTCTTTTCGCGGATCGAGTTTGCGCCTGATGCCCTCCAGCACCAGCCCACTGACCGGATCCTGCGCGGCTATCCCAAGAAGGCATTGCAGGAGGATTATCGACAGGTGCTCATGGAAATAGGCCCCCAATTCGACATCCGCCGCCTGCTCGTGACGCTTGCCGACCAGAGCACCATGGAATTTGACTTCGATCACATCGAGCGGGATGTGCCCCTAAGCCGTTCCTGGTTCCAATTCGTGGCGCCGCCCGGGACGGAGGTGATTGACCAACGCTGAGCGTCACGCCGCGGGTCCTCCCTTGACGAATCGTGCCTCGAGCACGTAAAATCGTGCTGTACGTTAACATCGTGCTCGCTTGAGGGACCGCACATGAAGACGAACGTGACACTCAAACTCGACTCCGATCTGCTTCGCGAAGTCCGCGTGCTCGCGGCCGAACAGGGGAGTTCGATCAGCGCTCTCCTGGCGGACCGGCTGGAAGCGATGATTCGGGAACGGAAGGGATTCGAAAAGGCCCGGCGATCAGCGCTGGCGCGACTCCGCGAAGGGCTTGACTTGAGGTGGAGTCCTCCCACGTCGCGAGACGAACTTCATGAGCGATAGACACTTTGTGGATACGAACATTCTCATGTACGCGCACGACACCGCCAGCGGCGCAAAGCACGATAGGGCTAGGGCGCTTGTCGAAAGGCTCTGGCTCGACCGTTCCGGGGTGGTGAGCACACAGGTCCTTCAGGAACTGTGCGTGAACCTGCGCCGGAAGGCCGGGCAGCCGGTTGACCTCGAGACGGCGCGCAGAATTATTTCCGATTACTTGACTTGGAATGTGATTTCGAACACCGGAGAATCTATTCTTTATGCTCTGGATATCGAAAAGCGATACCGGATCTCGCTCTGGGACGCCCTCGTGGTTCAAGCGGCGGAAGCATCTCGGGCAACTCTTCTGTACACCGAAGATCTTTCAGACGGCCAGACCTATTGCGGGGTACGTGCCGTCAACCCTTTCAAGGAGAAGTAATCGGCCGTTTAGTACAGACACCGGCCGAGCAGGAATGAGTGACGCTCGAAACGGGCTGCCCATCGACGCGCTGTTCGCTGGATCGAGAGCAATTGGCCACCGAGTAGATTTTTCCTGATCGTATAAGAAAGGCAGCTCGACGGGCTCTCCAAGCTCAGCCTAACCCATTACAAATCAGCCTGTTAGCGAAGCCTGACATTTTGGCCAGCAATTTGCTCTTGCCTCCTGCGTCGACATTTCTACAAAGGGGGTCAAAACGGAGGCAAATCCCATGAACTCACAAAAGTACAGGCAGGTTGCAACTGCGGCGGTGGTTTTTTGCTTGGTCTTATTCAGCGCGGGGTGCGCAACCAAGAAATACGTGCAGAACTACACTCACGACAACATCAAGCCACTTGAAGTGAAGCTCGATAATACCAACAAGCAGGTGGCTGAAAACGGCGAACGCATTACCGACCTTGACCGCAAAACAGAGAAGGGCATTTCCCAGGCTCAGTCCGCGGCGGATGAGGCCAATCAAGCCGCCAGCAAGGCCCAGCAGTCTGCGGTGGATGCCCGGGGGCTCGCTCAACAGGGAATCTCGGATGCTTCCGCGGTGAAACAGGAAGTCGAAAACGCAGACAATTTTCAGTCCGTCAAGAAGGCTACGGTTTTGTTTGGAATTGACAAGAGCAAGTTAACACAGGAAGACATCGAGACGCTCGATAGTCTCGCACAAACCGTGAGCGGCATGAAACATTATGTCATCGAGATTCGCGGATTCACGGACAGCCGCGGTCCGAAACAGTACAACTTACAGCTCAGCCGCAAGCGAGCGGACGCCGTCGTGCGTTACCTCACACTGGACAAACAGATCCCGCTGGTGCGTGTTTACCAGGCCGGCTACGGCGAGGATGATCCCGCCGCCCCCAACAAGACGCGCGATGGACGAGAGCAGAATCGTCGTGTCGATGTCAGCATACTCGCTCCGCAGTCCTCGGCGACAGCAGAGCTTCAACAAGGGCAAGCGCCAAGTTCCGAATCGCAAACACAGCAGACAACACCCACCACATCTACCCCTCAACAATAAGCGTCGGATCGCGCCAAGAGCCGCAGAGTCTCGGAAAAACGAGACTCTGCGTGCCTGCGGCGCCCTGCCTCGGAGTGGCCGAGTTCTCACACGGATTCGAAGAAGCTTGATCGCGCTTCTACTGCTTGCCTGAGAGGTGGAGAAACAGCGTGAGGTAGCGTTTCGCACTGCTGGTAATGAGAAAATGCTCGCGCACGTAGGCGCGTCCCTGCTGTCCCAGTCTTTCGGCGATGGCCGGATTCGATAACAGGAAACGGATCTGGTAGGCCGTCCCCTCCACCGAATGGGCAAGCAATCCCGTGTGCTTGTGGATGATCTGGAGAGGAATTCCGCCCACTGCGGAGGCCACAACCGGCTTGCTTTTCCAGAGGCCTTCGGTAACTGTCAGGCCGAAGCCCTCGCGCAAGCTTTTTTGAATGATAACGGTGGAGCCCCGTTGTAAGGCGTTGATTTCGGTGGCGCTCCAAGGCGGCAAGTTAAGGATATGGACGTCAGGGTCATTGCCCACGGCCTCGCGAACCTCGGCTAGCACAGCTTCACCCTCAGGATCGTCACTTGCTCCCCCCCCTGCCAAGACGAGCTGACAATCGAAATAGCGCTTTACGATCTGAAAAGCGCGAACCACACCCAGCGGGTCTTTCAGCCTGTCGAACCGTGAGATTTGGGTGAGGACGGTGCGCTGCGGGTCAATGCCGAAGCGCTCCAACGTGCTTCTTACCAGCTCGGGTTCCAGCTCTCGGTTCTTCTCCGAGAGCGGGTCAATGCTGGGGTAGAAGAGGTACTGAGGCGCGGGCAAGTGGCGGGCGAATTCGGCCGAAGAGAATATCGCGCCGTCGTAACGGTTGACCCAGGGTTCCAGAAACCCCCAGACCGTGGGATTGGGGTGCGAGAGGTCAATGTGGCATCTCCAGATCCAGTGGCCGGAATGATCGCGGCGCGCGCGGATCAGGGCCACCGGCTGAGGATCGTGGATGACGATGAACTCGGCCTCCATCTGTAGCCGCAGCAGATTCTGCTCGTTGTAAGCAAGAAAGGTATCAAAGCTTTCCGGCGGCATGGTATAAGGCCCGCCATGCAGGGCGTTATGGAAGGCCTTGGTGATTTCATAGAAGTCGTTGCCGCCCGTGATGACTTCCCAACGGATGGCAAGCCCTAGCTCCTGAAGTATAGGAACCAGCCGGTTGAGCATTTCGGCCACGCCTCCTCCCATGGCCGTGGAGTTCACCATTTGCACCGTGCGCATCTGAAGCCGCGAAGCTAAGGTCCGCAGTTCGGTTACTTCCGGCTCTCCGAGCACAGGAGTGTAGTCATCCAGGCTGATTAACAGCGGGATGGGCATCGTCTCGCTCATGAGTGCAATTCCTTTTCAACCAGGCTGATAATCCTCTGCAGGGCGCTCCCCAGCGTGTTGGTGTAGATGTCGATGCGGTTGACGTGCCTGGCGAGCGTGCCTAAATCGAGGCAGCTCTCCAGCCAATACGAAAAGTCGTTGGTGCGCAACTGCAAGCGCAGGCGAGAAGCAATAAAATGGAAGTGAAATGCCGCATGGCTCAGTTTACCCAAGCCGTCTCGAAACTCCTGGAGTGTCCAGGCCTCCATCTGCAGGGGCACCTCGACCCCGATAGCTTCATAAAAGTAGAAAGGTTCGAAAGCGGACTGATCGGCTTGCTGGGGGTTCTGCTCGCAGTACTCGGACACGAGCCGTTTGAGGTCGGCGCGCAATTCCGCCAGCGAAAGGTAGTCCCGAATATCCAGGGAGGCAAGATGCTCCGCCAGTTCGGGACGATTGCACGCTGCCAATACCCACTGGGCAAAATCGTTTGAGAATCCCTGGGTAAGAAAGGGATGGTGGCTCAAGGTTTGGAAGGTGTGGTTGAAGATGGAAGTGTCGCTGCAAGTCTCCAAACCCTGCTTCAGTTGTGCCAGGGTGGTTGCCATCTCGTTGGCGATCCGCATCAGATAGGACACGGTCTTGAATTGAAAGGGCTGCTCAGCCTTCTTCAAGTGATTTCGGCCTCCAGTCTTCGCAAGAATGTGAGAACCTCGCCGGGATTGTGCAGGTAATAGAGGGCTTCGGTCCGTCGTGTGTTCCCGACTTGTACGGTAATTCCATGCGGCAAAGCGGCGAACGCCGATTCGTCGGCCGCGTCGTCGCCCGCAAATATGGCGAGCCTCTGTTTACGCCGCTTTCCCAGCAATTTGCGCACTGCGGACCCCTTGCCGCCGATAGCGCAAGGGAGCAGTTGCCAGGCTTTCTTCTCCTGGATGAGGCGAAGATGGGGCTGGAAGCGCTCCAGAACCTCGCGGACAATCCGCCGTGCCGCTTGCACCTCGGCGGTCAGAGCGCCGCGGTAATGAACGGCGATCGCAAGTTTCTTATCCTCAATCCAAATCCGCGGCATTTCGGAGAGCCGATCTCGGAGCAGCCGTTTTGCCCTTTGAAGGACTTTCCGTTCCGCGCGCAGAGGCGGGGTGTCACGCCCTTCCCAACCATATAATCCCAGCAGGTGCACACCTGAGGCTCGAACCCGTGACCTCAAATCCACAAGGCGGCGCCCACTAATCACGAAGACCTCAAGCCTGCGGTGGTTAGCCAGGCGGTGCAGTAAGCCCCGGGTTGCGAGGTCCAACGGCGGCACATCTTCCGGCCGGCGGCGAATCGGCGTCAGGGTACCGTCAAAATCAAGAAACAATGCAATGCGGCTTGCGGCCCTGATGCGCCCCGCCACTTGGGGCCAGGACTCAAACAAGTGAACCGCACGGCGAGGTCTTCTTTGCCGAATCTGTCTCGCGTCTTCCATACAGTTGGTTCAATGCTCCCCCGAACGACGCAAGGGGAGGGAAGTGCTATAGTTGCGGCCCTTGTGGCCGCCCTAGGGCAACCGCAAGGGCTGCCCCTACAATGTTGTCAGGCCCGCCTCTTTACAGATGGTGCATTGTGTCCTTGGCATCGGCGGGGGCTTTCGGCCGGAACTGAGAAAGCAGCAAATCTCGGGCAAGATCGCGAGCTCCCAGGCCAAAGGCGATAGCCGCAGCAGTCACGAGGCCCCCGAAGGTAATTGCGAAGGTGACGATAATCGTGGTGCGGCCGATTCCCAGCTCATCGAGAGCCGCCACAACGGTCACCACCATGACGAAAAAACGCGTCAAGCCTGCCAGCAGCCGGGCCGAGGGGAGATTCTCATTTACGGCAGCGATCAGTACGCTGCGTCCCAAAAAACGGCTCACCAGCACGCCGACAACCAAGATCAGCAACGCCGCCAGAAGGTGCGGCAAATACAGGAAAGTCCGTTCCACGAGATTCCGGGTTAGCGGCGTGCCCAATGCGTTCAAGCCTGCGAGCAGAGCGGTAAGAACGATCAGCCCCCGCACAATCTCACCCGCCAAGTTGGAGCACGACCGGGCCAAGCCAGTCCGCTCCACCACCATTCCCACTCCGATCCGGTCGCAGAGGCGATCGAATTGCAACACGCGCAGCACGCCGTAGACGATTTGCTTGGCCAGCCATCCCACAACCAGTCCCAGCAGAACTAGAACCAACATGCCGAGGAGGCTGGAAAGACTCGCAACGGCTTGCTCGCCGAGCTGGCGGAGCGGTCCCCAAACGACTTTTGCCCAGATTCCCTCCATGTTATCTCACCTCTTTTCCCGGCCTGCGAGCGGCCACTGGCTAATCAGGTAAGGTTTTAATTGCTCGTAGACCAAGCACAATCTCTCAATCCGGCGTTCCGCCAGAGGGTCGGGAGCACTGTCGGTCTGGCGCGCAAACGAGGCGACCCAACCCAGGTAGAGCGGAGCGAGTGATTTCAACAGGTGTTCGCGGTCCATTACACGCCGGTGGTAGGCAAGCGCCAGGTCGTAAATGAGGCTCACCCACAGTTCGTCATCAAGAGAGATCTGGTCCGGCGGCTGTGCGGCGCATGATTGAAGGTTCTTGAGTTGCTTAGGCGAAAACACTTGCTCGTAGACCGGCAGAAGATCACGCACCCCTTGCTGAAAGGAGGCTAAGGCCCGTTGCACGTTGATCGAGGCCGGTTCGGGCTTGATGCCAAACGGCGATCCCAGCAGCGGCACGGGCAAAGATCCCAGCACGTTGCGCCACGCCAAATCGTGAGTCTCCATCAGACTGAAGACGGACCCGACGACCTGAACCAGTACGGCGCTCAGGTCCAGCCCCTGTTCCTCGGCCTCATGGACCTTGGCGCCCAGGTGTGATTGGCAGACCTTGAAGTTGTCCGCGATGGCCGTAGTGGTCATCCAGATATCGATGCCAAAGCGAGCCACATCCGAGTTCCACACCTGGTCTTTCAGAAAATGGCTTGCCAAGCGCCCGGAGATCCCGAACTCACCACCGATCGGCTGGCGGACTCGACGGCCGTACAGCGCCCGCAAAAGCGGATAGACGATGCTGTTGGTCATCGTTCCGTCGTATTTGTGGCGCTGGTAATAAGGAGCCACGTAATCGAAGTCGAGTGAGAGGATTGGCTCGAGCAGGGACTTGAACCATTCCGGAGTGACGCTCCTCAGGTCCGCCTCCACCACGGCCAGGGCTCGGGCCTGAGTTGCTTGGACGATCTGGAAGAGAGTGCGGAAGGCGCTTCCTTTGCCCGGCAACCCATGGTAGGGCGTAGTCAGCCGGTGCACCGGCTCCAGAAGATATTTCACCCTGAGCAGGACATCATTGCCCTCCGTGCGGGCGCCTTCCACGGCCTCCGGGGTGCCGTCATTCGAATCAGCGTCGGGGTTGACAATCAACGCCTTGCGATTCCCAAAGTAGCTTGCCAAGCCTGCCTGTGCTGCCTTGACGACCTGGCCGATCGTCGAGACATTGTTGTAACTGGGGATGCCAACCACCAGTTCCAGTGGCCCCAATCCTTCCACCGTTTCTTCGATTTGCTCAGTCAGAATAGCCTCTGCCAACGTTTCGTCCTCATTACCCGGCCTCTTCTCGGCGGGAGGAGATTACCCTTAATTCGGGGATGTGTCTAGGATCAGCTTGACGGAAGCTGGAGTCCCGTGCCGGCCCGGCTCCGCGTCTCTGTCCGGCTCGAGACGAATCTCGGAGAGTCCCGCAATCAAGTCTGCTGCCCAGCGGTAGATGTTGAACTCCTTCACCACCTGACGCAGGCGATGCATGCGAGCGCTTCTTTCCGATGGGTCCATCTCCAAGGCGAAATGCATGGCGTCTGCCAATTGTTCCGTATCGTAAGGGTTGACAATCAGAGCGTCGCGCAATTGCTGGCTGGCGCCGGCGAACTGGCTCAGGATGAGAGCTCCTTGGTCGTCGTCGCGCGCGGCAATGAACTCCTTGGACACAAGATTCATGCCGTCGTGAAGGGAGGTGACCAAACACAGGTCCGCGGCCTTGTAGTATCGCTGGATTTCTTGATGCGTATGATGGCGCGGCAAGTAAACGATCGGCCGCCAGTGGTTCGTTTGGAAACGCCAATTAATGCGCCCGGCTTCCGCTTCGACTTCACCTAACAGATCGTGATAGCGCTTGATGTGCGTGCGGCTGGGTTCTCCGATCTGCACCAGGCAAAAGCGGCCGCAGTACCCCGGATACTTTTCCAGGAAGCGTTCCAGGCCGTGGAAGCGTTCGATGATCCCCTTAGTGTAATCGACGCGTTCCACGCCGATGCCCATGAATGTGGCCTCGACGCCATGCTCGCGCAGCAAGGCGCCGCGGGCCAGATACGGTGAGCCGCCCAGTAGCGGCTCTGGTTCGCCAGTCCCTGCGAAAGCCACGCTGATGGGAAAAGGGCGTACCTGTGTGACGTGGCCGCCGCGTTCAACCGAAAAACGTTCCCAGTTCACCCGTGACTCGAGAGTGCGGTCGACGGTTTGCAAGAAGTTATTACAATGAGACTGGGTGTGAAATCCCACCAAGTCTGAGCCCAGCAAGCCATCCAGTAATTCGCGTTGCCATGGACAAATGCCGAAGGCTTCAGGGTTTGGCCAGGGGATGTGCCAAAAAATAGCCAGGCGGGCATCCGGGCGTTGCTTTTTCACCAGGCGAGGCAGCAGGGCGAAATGGTAGTCCTGAAGCAGCACGCAGGGCTCCTCAGCCCCTTTCATTTCCTCGATCAGCGCCTGCGCAAACCTCCGATTCACAGCCTGGTATTGCTCCCAGTCTTTGGCGCGAAAGATGGGGCGCGTGTGAGCAATGTGACAGAGCGGCCAGAGGCCCTCGTTGGAGAAGCCAAAATAGTAGCCTTCTTCCTCCTCTTTGCTGAGCCAAATCCGTCTGAGCGTGTACTGGGGGTTGTCGGGCGGAACCCACAGGCGATCCCGCTCGTCTACGGTCTCGCGGTCAGCGTCTCCCGACCCGTGCGCCAGCCAGGTTCCTTGGCAAGTCCGCAAGATGGGCTCGAGCGCCGTGACTACGCCACTGGCGGGAACCACGACCTCCACTGTTTTGCCCCGGTAGGTGTGCATGTAAGGCTCGCGATTGGAAACGACGAAGAGCGGCCTATCGCCCAGCTTGCTCCGCACGTGGATCCGCAGGCGCTCCGGCGTCCAGAGCGACTCCGCGCTTTCGCGCAGCCGCGCCTCTTCTTCGGCTGCCGCTCGCGCGGCTTCGAGGCTATCAGCAAGGTGCCTGACCTCCTGCGCCAGCGGTTTAAAGAGGTCCCCCTCGGCCAAGCTAGGCCGCGGCACTCTCTTCCCGTCCCGAAGGTCGCGAATCCACTTGGCGGTCCGGGCGATGGGACGCAGGATGCTCCATCGGATGATCAGCAAGGTGGTGAGTACAATAAACAGGGTCTGGATGAGGACGTGCAAATAGCTTTCCTGCCGCAGTTGGGCGGTCTGGCGGTCGATAAAGCTGGCATCATGAAAGATCGCCAGCGCCCCGGCCACTCCCGATTCACCGTGGAGTGGCAACACATACAGGTAGGCGGGGTTCGCGTCAAGCATGATGAACCCGCCATAGCTTGCGTCCTCCGCAATCACTCGCGAGATAGTGCCCATTTCGCCGTAAAGGTAACTCTGAAGCCCCGGGGTGATGGCAAGCGTGCCGGCCGATTTATCAAAGACCGCGATTCCCGTTACACGTTCACGGTTTCCGAATTGGGTGACGATCTTCTGAAGGTTGCTGCGCGAGCCCTTGGCGAGAAGGGGCTCAACATTCGCTGCCAAACTTTCGGCCAAAATCTCAGCGCGTTTCCCAAGATCATTACGCAGCCCGCGCTTCTCGGCCTTTTGCTGGAAGATGGCAAACACCGCCGAAAGCAGCGTGACGCCCACGATGAGGGAACCGATCAGACGCAAACTTAAACGCATAGGTTCACCGGCCCCTTTTATCAGGCAACCGTGGATTCAAGACGCATAGCACCGAGGTCCTGGTAGCGATCGTGCGACACATGCTCCTCTATTGACAGGAGTTCAGGTCAAGTCTTGTTCCGTTGTCCGCTTGCTGAGGCCCGTTCACTTCAATGCAGAATTCGAATTGGGTGTGGTGCTCGGATTGAATCTCCGGGGAAACCCAGCTTTCACAGCGGGCTTCAACCCCACCTACTCTTTTCGATGCTGTGCTGGTGCAAGAATGTTGCAAATATTCCTGCTCAAGCACAAATTGTGTGGAATCAACTCATTAACTAATCACGTCAACTTAGCTGGGCATGAAGAAATAACCCAGGGGGAGAATATTTTTCACTCCAGCACGTAGTTTTGGATGGCGGCCGCGACACCATCTTCGTCGTTGGCGAGAGTCTTGATCCATTCAGGTTGATGCAGTTCGGGACAGTGATTTCCCATCAGCACCGGCAATCCCGCGTATTGAAGCATCTCGAGGTCGTTGAAATTGTCTCCCAGGGCCATTATCTCGGAAGGCTGGATTCTACAGCGCTCGGCCCAGATCTTCAGCGCGCGACCCTTCGAGCAGCCGCGGTTTAGGACGTCGAGGATGGAAATATTGGTGGTTAGATACTTCGTCCAGGTCACATGAATCCTCGACCGCACTGGGGAACCATCCAGGAGCGTCTCCGCCGGTTCGATGCGTGCCGGCGGTCCTCCAATCATCACCTGGATCGGGTCAGTCGTCACCGCTGCTTCAAGGTCCGGAACGAGCCGCAGGGAATGAGGGCTGTTCTGGGCATACCAATTGAGAGGCCCGTCAGGGGCGGCGTTGTCCTGCATCGTGACTTGACCGCAGCCGGCGGTGTGGAAGATGGCCACCGAGTAGGGTCGGAACTCGCGTACTGCTTCAAGAACTTCCCGGGCCACCTGGCGGGGAAGAAAATCCTGGTGCAGGACCTCGCCGGAGGAATTCGCGATGAGCGCGCCGTTGGAGGTAATCAGATTGACGACGCAGGGGATCTGACTGACCAGCGGCAGGGCGGAATGAAACCTGCGCCCCGTGACGATGACGACCTGGACGTCGCGTTCGACAGCCTGGAGAAGCGCCCGGCGGTTACCCTCCGAGATTTCTCGACGGCTATTCAGCAGGGTGCCGTCAAGATCAATGGCTACGAGACGAATCGGCATGCAGATAGCATTCTAACTCAGCAATCGCCAATCACCAAGAATTGACCTGGTCCAAAGCGCTTGCTAGACTTTAAATTTATGTCCAATGTCACCCACCTCGAGTGCGCGCTCTGTGGAAGGCAGTACGAACCGGGCCGCGTGTACAACCTTTGTATTTGTGGCGCGCCTCTCCTGGTGCGCTACGACCTTCGCCGGGCAGCGGAGACGATGGTCCGCGAGCGAATGTCCTCGCGGCCGCCCACACTCTGGCGATATCGGGAAGTTCTTCCGGTAACCAACGATGTTTCGATTCTCTGCTTGGGAGAGGGATTCACTCCCCTGATCCACGCCCAGCGGCTCGGGAACCGGCTGGGGCTTCCCAACCTGTATTTGAAAGACGAAGCCTTGAATCCCACCGGCTCCTTCAAGGCGCGTGGGCTAGCGGTGGCCGTCAGTATGGCCAACGAATTGGGCCTCAGAAAACTGGCGATTCCTTCGGCGGGGAACGCCGGCGGGGCCTTGGCCGCCTATGCCGCACATGGCGGGCTGGAGGCGGCGGTTTTTATGCCTGCGGAGACCCCCCTAATGAATCGGCGGGAGTGTGCCTTGTTGGGCGCGAGGGTCGTGCTCGTCTCCGGCAGCATCAAGGACTGCGCTCGAGCGATGAGGGATCAACTGAAAGACGGGGACTGGTTTGACGTGTCCACTCTCCGCGAGCCCTACCGCCTGGAAGGGAAGAAGACCATGGCCTATGAGGTGGTGGAGCAGCTTGAGCGGCGAGTGCCGCAGGCCATGATCTACCCCACCGGCGGCGGTACAGGGCTGATCGGGATGTGGAAGGCTTTCGACGAGATGGAGGAGCTTGGCTGGATCGGCAGTGTGCGGCCCCGTATGTTTTCAGTGCAGGCGCAAGGCTGCGCCCCCATCGTCCGGGCTTTTGCCCAGGGCCGCGACCGTGCCGCAGAGTGGGAAGCACCGCAAACGCTTGCTTCCGGCCTGCGTGTTCCGTCGGCGATCGGCGATTTCATGATGCTGAGGGCCATTCGCGAAAGCCGCGGGTCGGCTCTCGCCGTCCCTGACTCAGAGATGCTTGCCGCCATGCGAGAATTGGCTGAATTTGAGGGCGTACTCACTTCGCCGGAGGGCGGGGCAACCCTGGCGGCGCTGAAGAAATTGTTAGCAGATGGATTCCTGGCCGGTCACGAAAGCATCGTCTTGTTCCTGACAGCAAGTGCATACAAATACCAAGAAGTCTTTGAAAAACTGACGACGTAGGGGCGGCCCTTGTGGCCGCCCTGGGCAACCGCAAGGGCTACCCTACAACTGGACCGTATGCCGAAAACCGAGAGGCTCTATTACACGGATTGCTACTTGCACGAGTTCCAGGCGAGAGTACTTCGCTGGGAGGCCACGCCCGACGGCTTCAAAGTGTACCTCGATCGGACAGCCTTTTACCCTGCTTCGGGCGGGCAGCCGGCAGACGCGGGAACTCTCGCCGGTCTCGAAGTCGTGGACGTGCTTGACGAGGGCGACGAAATCGCGCACTTCCTCCGACAGGCTCCGGAGAGTGAAGAGGTGACAGGAAAGATCGCTTGGGAGAAGCGGTTTGACCGCATGCAGCAGCACACGGGACAGCACGTCTTGTCCGCTGCGTTCGAAAAAGTGGGCCACTACAAGACCATTTCGTTTCACATGGGGACGGAGAGTTCGAGCATCGACTTGGATTCCGACCGGCTCGGCTCGAAACAGCTCGAGCAGGCGGAGAGCGCGGCCAATCAGGTGCTCTTCGAGGATCGGCCCGTACGGATCTGTTTTCAGTCGGCGGATGATGCAAGTCGAATGGACCTGCGCAAGCCGACTTCACGTGAGGGAGAGGTGCGACTTGTCGAGGTTGAGGGGTTTGACCTCTCGGCGTGCGGGGGGACGCACGTTCACCACACGGGCGCCATCGGATTGATCCTGGTGCGCAAGGTCGAGCGCTTGAAGGGATCGACGCGCATCGAGTTCGTGTGCGGCGGTCGTGCCCTCAACTTGGCGCGGCGGGATTTCAGGCTCTTGAGCGAAGCGTCGCTGCTGTTTTCGGCCGCTCCGGAGACGCTTCCTGGGCTCATCGCCAAGCAGAGCCAGGAACTGCGCGAAGAGATGCGGGGAAGGGAAAAGCTGCTGGAGCGCCTTGCCGAATACCAAGCGGGCGAAATATGGCGCGAGGCACCAGTCGTTGGAGGGCGGCGCATCGTGCGCCGGGTCTTTGAGGTGGATGAATCCGCTCAAGTCAAAATGCTGGCGCATGCTTTGTCGAAGCTGCCCGGTGCAGTGGCTTTGCTGGGAGTCAAGGGTCAGCCCACCAAGCTGTTTTTTGCGCAGACGCCGGGCGGCGCCTCGGAGATGGGCAGCGTCCTCAAACAAACAGTCGCGAAGTTTGGCGGCAAAGGGGGCGGCGGCCGTGATTTTGCCCAGGGCGGGGGACTGGAAGAAAGCCGCTTGGAAGAAGCCTTGGCATTCGGAGAAGCACTGTTGGCCGGCGCGCCCCCAGCTTGATGCCTACACCTTCACCGTGTCATCCTGAGCGCAGATTCCATGATCCTTCGGCTCACCACTTGGCATGAAAATGATTCCCCTCCTTGGTAAGGAGGGGTCAGGGGTGGTTGGCGTTCGCTGACCGTCCCACCCACCACCCGCTGCCCGTCCTCCCGCTGAGGAGGGGAGTCGTTTTCATGGCAGTCGCGCATGTCCGTCGGCTGACGGGCACCCGGAAACCATGAAAACGCTGTCATTCTGAGCGAAGCGAAGAATCTCGCTCTGATCTTTTCGTTCTCGCTTCATCACGGACCAGAGCGAGATTCTTCGCTCAGAATGACAGCGCGTTTTCAAAGCAGCGAAGGATCTCCGCAGTTCCTTGAAAGAAAAACTGCAGGGATTCTTCGCTCAGAATGACATCGTCCGAGGGTATTTCTCAGCCAGTTCGGCTCCAGTCAACCCGAGCCGTTCGCCTGTCGACACGCCGACACTCGCGTGTTATATTGAAACGTTGTATCGAGAACCGAGGGCGCGTAGCTCAGTTGGGAGAGCGCGGCGTTCGCAACGCTGAGGTCGAGGGTTCGAATCCCTTCGCGTCCACCATCTCTTCCTATGCAATGCCCCAAGTGCCATCACGAGAATCGGCAGGGCGTACAATTCTGCACCCGCTGTCACACACCTCTCCGTTTCGCTTGTCCCTCCTGCGGGCATGTTCAGGAACAGGGCGGTAAATGCGAGCGATGCGGCGTCGACTTCGCGAAATACGCGGCGATGCTGGTTTTCCAGGCAACTGCAAACGTGGAGGACAGGCGAAGACGCTCGCAAGAGCGTGCCTCGCTCGCTAAGCAGATCCTGCTCGTTCCTTTAACGGGGGGACTTTCTCTCCTGAGATATCTCTTCTCGCGCTTCCGGCGGTAGACCGGCGTAGCACGGGCAGGACTGCTTGTGCTACCAAGCATAAGTTTCGTCGCGGCGCGCGAAGAATCTGCATTTGGTTGCGGCTTTGACGCGCTGTGCTACCTTACTTACCTCTGAGCTTTACTGGCTATGTACCTCTTGGCCTTGGCCAGCAGTTCGCTGGCTTGAGGCATATCCTCGACGGCCTTCTCGACCAGCGGATCGCTTTCCACGTTGATCTCGCTAGCTTCCGTCGTCCCGTAGATGAACTCCACCAAGGGAAGCCGGATGCGGGTTCGGATAAAGTCCAAATTGTCTTTGAAGTCCTGGTCGGATAGTTGGATTTTCTGGTCGGCAAGGTAATGTTGAAATTCCTGGAGCACGGCGTCTGTCACCTGAAAGTCGTTGGGAATAGTCTTATGAACCCCCAGATAAGACTTGGCGAACCCAAAGAAAACGTTGTGCATTACCAGCACTTCCTGATTCGGAGTAAGTTTGGGTTCCTCGTACTTTACGTCCGGCGTGATGCCGCCGCCACCATACACCTCACGTCCGCCGTCCGTGAGGCGGACGTCCGTGTGGGGGGTTGGAGCATCCGCGGAGCGATAGTAATAATCCCAGAGAGAAACATTGTTATAGTCGCGCTGGATCAACCTGCCGCTGGGAGTGTAGTAGCGGGCTGTGGTAAGCGCCAGACCGGTATGCTCGTCCAGCGGGAAAACGGTTTGAACCAGACCCTTGCCAAAGCTCGGCTCGCCCATCACCAGGGCGCGGTCGTGATCCTGCAACGCTCCCGTCACGATTTCCGCCGCACTCGCCGTCATGCGGTTGATGAGCACCACGATGGGGTACTCTTTGCCGCCGTCTCCCTTCGTCGTGTAGTAGCGCTTCTCCTGCGAGTGGCGGCCGTAATGATAGACAATCAACTGGCTCTTTTCGAGGAAGTGGTCCGATACCTCAACCGCTTCCTGAAGCAAGCCACCGGGGTTGCCGCGAAGGTCCAGGACCAAACCTTGGAGATTCTTATTACCCAGTTTCTTCAGCGCTTCGGAGAGTTCGTCGTTCGTGTTCTCGTTGAATCGGTTGATGTGAATGAAACCGATTCCCGGCTTGACCATAAACACGTCGTCCACGCTCTCTTGCGAAATCTCGTCGCGCGTGATGTCCACGTCGATGGGTTGGTCGTAACCCTCTCGGGTCACTGTGACTCGTACCTGGGTTCCCTTGGGTCCCTTTAGCTTCTCCGCAACCGCAGCGGTATCCATCCCTTCCGTGGACTGCCCATTTACCTTCGTGATGATGTCGTCCGGCCGCAGGCCGGCTCGAAACGCCGGCGAGCCCGGGATGGGAGCGACCACAAAAACAACGATTTTGCCTAATTTCCCGGCGCGTTGCCCGATCTGCATGCCAACGCCGTAGTACTTGCCCTCCTGATCTTCGCGCAGCCGCGAAAAAGCCCGAGGGTCGTAAAAATTAGAGTGGGGGTCGAGGCTGCGCAACGCACCCGGGATGGCGCCGACATTCATATCTGTCGGGCCATAAATAGCCTTGTCCGGGTCCACGGCATCGGCGTAGTTCTGCTCCACCACGTTGTAAACACGGGTGAACTCAGTGAGGCTGTTCTTGACTTGCGAGTCGTCACCGCCCGTCGTGGCATCGACTTCCCGCCCGTACAGCCCTCCTAGCAGTGTACAAAGCAGTACCGTGCCCAGAACAAACCAGAGCACCCGTGGCGTCGGTTTCATGTTTAAGCAGCTCCTCACCCTGCACTTTTCAGTATAACACAGGGAACTTCCGGTTCAAAGACATAAAGGCATTTCGTGCAATCTGTCGCGTCTGCCCTTCGCCCCATGTCTCTTAGACGCTCTGAGTTGATGCCGGGTTGCGGGAAATCTCTTCAGAGCGCCTTCGAGATGTCGTGGCGGGCCGTTTCTGCTAGAATAGTTCCGGCATGCCATCCCAAAACTTCGTTCATCTTCACCTTCACACCGATTACAGCCTGCTCGACGGCGCTTGTGAAATTGACCGGCTGATGACCCGCGCGGCGGAGCTTAAGATGCCTGCCGTCGCTATCACCGACCACGGCAACCTCTTCGGGGCGGTGAAGTTCTATGAGGCTGCGTTAAAACGGGGAGTCAAGCCGATCCTGGGCTGCGAGGTCTACGTGGCGACCACGAGTCGCTTTGACCGCTTGCCCGACTCTGACAGGCCTTATCACCTGATTCTTCTCTGCGAAAACGAAAGTGGCTATCGCAACCTCCTCAAGCTGGCATCGTCCGCGTTCCTGGAGGGCTTCTACTATAAACCTAGGATAGACAAGGGGTTACTGGCGAAACACGCCGAGGGGTTAATTGGCTTGTCGGGATGTTTGCGCGGCGAAGTTGCGGTGGCCCTCAGCGCCGACAAGTTCGACACGGCGCGCCAGGCCGCGTATGACCTTCGCGATATGTTCGGCAAGGGCAATTTCTATCTTGAGATTCAGGACCAAGGCCTCCCGGAAGAGAAGCGGATTAACCCGCAGATGGTCCGGTTGTCGCGCGAGACCGGCATCCCTCTGGTAGCCACCAACGATTGCCACTACCTCAACCAGGAGGATGCGCGCGCCCAAGACGTGCTGGTTTGCATTCAGACTGGGAAGACCGTCAGTGACTCAAACCGCATGAAGTTTGCCACTGACCAGTTCTATTTCAAGACCCCTGAGGAGATGTACGCGATTTTCGGCGAGGTTCCGGATGCACTTTCTCGCACCCTGGAAGTGGCCGAGCGCTGCAATGTCCACCTGGAAGCAAAACAGCACGTTTTCCCCCATTTCGAGGTGCCTTCCGGCGAGACGCTTGACAGCTATTTTGAGAAAGTTACCCGCGAAGGGTTCCTCCTTCGGCGGCAAAGGCTGGAGCAGTTGGCGGCGGCAGGGAAGCTGCGGTACCCGCTCGAGGCCTATGAGGAACGGCTGGAACGTGAGATTGAGCTCGTCAAACAGATGCGCTTCGCCGGCTACTTCCTGATCGTCTGGGATTTCATTCGGTATGCGCGCGACAAATGCATTCCCGTCGGTCCGGGGCGTGGTTCGGCAGCCGGCAGTCTGGCTGCGTACTCTTTGCACATCACCGATATTGATCCCCTCCAGCACGGACTGCTCTTTGAGCGCTTTCTTAACCCCGAACGGATCAGCTTCCCGGATATTGATATCGACTTCTGTATGCGCCGGCGTGGGGAGGTAATCGACTACGTTACGGATCGGTATGGTCGCGAGAATGTTAGCCAGATCATTACCTTCGGAACCATGGGTGCGAAAGCGGTCATACGCGACGCCGGGCGGGCGCTGGACATCCCGTTTGCCGAAGTTGACAGGATCGCCAAGCTCGTCCCCAATACGCTAAACATTAGTCTCTCTGACGCCATTAAACAGACTCCCGAACTCCGCCAACTGAGGGATACCGACTCTCGCATCGCGGACCTGCTCCAGGTGGCGGCACACCTTGAAGGATTCGTACGCCACGCCTCGACCCACGCTGCGGGGGTCGTAATCTCGCCTCAGCCCTTGCAAGAAATTGTCCCACTCTATAAGAGCAACAAGGATGAAATCACCACGCAGTACGCGATGGACGACCTGGAAAAGATCGGCCTCCTCAAAATGGATTTTCTGGGTTTGACCACGCTTACCGTGATCGACGATTGCGTGAAGCTGATTGAAAGCACGCGCGGCGAAAGGCTGGATCTGGACAATTTGCCCGGTAACGATGAGGCCAGTTATGCCTTGTTGGGCAAAGGTCTTACGGCTGGAATCTTCCAGTTTGAAAGCCGGGGCATGACCGAAATTTTGCAACGCGTCAAGCCAAGTCGCCTGGCGGATTTGACCGCTTTGAACGCCCTTTACCGGCCTGGTCCGCTCCAGGGTGGCATGATCGACGATTATATTGCTCGCAAGAGTGGCAAGAAGCGAGTGACGTACGACCTCCCCCAACTCAAAGAGATTCTCGAAGAGACTTACGGCGTAATTGTGTATCAGGAGCAGGTCATTCAGATCTTTAACCGGGTTGCGGGGTTCACCTTGGGCGAAGCGGATGTGGTCCGCCGTGCCATGGGAAAGAAAAAGCACGAAGAAATGGTGGCGAACCGCGAGAAGTTCCTGGCCGGGGCAAAGCGGAACAATGTCCCTACGGCCAAGGCCGAAAGACTGTGGGAACTGGTCGAACAGTTCGCCGGTTACGGTTTCAACAAGTCGCACTCGGCCGCCTATGCGGTCGTGGCATATCAGACCGCTTTCCTAAAGACCCATTACCCTGTGGAGTTCATGTCGGCGCTTCTCTCCTCGGAAATTGGGAACCAGGACAAATTGACGAAGTACCTGAATGAGTGCCGGGACATGAACATTCCGATTCTCCCCCCAGACGTCAATTCCAGCGGTCTCCGCTTTACCCCGGCAGGGAACAGCATCCGGTTTGGGCTAACGGCAATTAAGAACGTTGGGGAGGCGGCCATCGAATCGGTGCTCGCCGCGAGAGGCAAGCTCGGGCGCTTTGATACCCTGGTGCTATTCTGTGAGAATGTGGACCTGCGCTTGTTGAACAAGCGTGTGATCGAGAGCCTCATCAAGGCGGGAGCGTTCGATTCGCTGGGCGCGCGCCGGGCGCAGCACATGGCCGTACTTGATCGCGCTATGGAGTTGGGCCAGAAGCGGCAGCGCGAAACATCGAGCGGCCAGCACGGTTTGTTCATGGGCGATGCCGGACTGGCGCCGCCACCTTTGCAATTGCCCGACGCGCCGGACTGGACGGAAGCAGAGCGGCTAGCGGGCGAAAAAGAGGTCTTGGGCTTCTACGTTACCGGTCACCCTCTTGAAAAGTACATGGATCGCCTCGCCACGATCACGCGCCATGACAGTTCTTCGCTGGAGGAACTTCAGCACGAGGCGCCAGTGACCTTGGCCGGAATCCTTACCAGTTTGCGCGTCCGGCCGAGCAAGAAAGGCGATCTTTGGGGCAGCGGCATACTTGAGGACCACCGGGGGTCGGTGGAGCTATTGGTGTTCCCGCAGGCCTATCAGCAGCTTCAGGGCGTCCTGAAACCCGACAAAACCCTACTCATTAAAGGCCGCGTGCGCCACGAAGAAAACCAGCGCACCAAGGTGGTGGTGAGCGAAGCCCGACCTCTCGAGGCAGCGGTAAACGGTCCCAAGCCGCGCCTGCGCATCCGAGTGAACCTTGACCAAGCCGGTGAGGGACTTGCCGCAGAGTTGTTGGACGTGCTTTCCGTGCACCCTGGGGGCAATCCACTCATCCTGGAACTTACTCGGGCCGGGGAATTCTCCGCCACTCTGCGTGTTGGCCGCCCGAGGACCGTGGCGGCAGACGAGGACGTAATCAACCAGTTGCGAGCCCTGGCCGGAGTCTCCGCTGTTGAACTTGAGAAGCAGTCGAAAGTCGACTCTGACTCTTAACTATCAAGGACGATCAATGGCAAACCCTACCGACCAACACGCCGTAGTCCGCGAGATTGAGAAGCAGATTGCCGAACTTGAGCAGTCTTCTGACTCAGAAGTGACGCGCGACGAAATCGAGCGCCTCCGCCAGCAGTTGGACGCGCTGCGCGACAAGGTCGCCGGTGCCGTCAACGACCCCTGGGATCGAGTCCTGCTCGCTCGTCACCCCCAACGTCCTTACACGCTGGACTACATTCAGATGCTCTTCACGGAGTTCACGGAACTCCACGGAGACCGACGGTTCGGAGATGATCAGGCCTTAGTAGGCGGGCTCGCCAAATTCGAGGAGAAGCCTGTTGTGGTCATGGGGCATCAGAAGGGGCGCGATACGAAGCAGAAGTTGCTGCGCAACTTCGGCATGACTAACCCGGAAGGCTACCGCAAGGCGCTGCGCTTGATGCGAACTGCGGCCAAATTCGGCCTGCCCATCATAACGTTCGTGGACACGCCCGGGGCCTATCCCGGCATCGGCGCCGAGGAGCGGGGGCAGGCCGAGGCTATTGCATACAATCTAAAAGAGATACCTAAGCAGCGAGTCCCCATTATCGTGATCATCCACGGCGAGGGCGGCAGCGGCGGGGCACTAGCGATCGCCGTGGGCGATGAGGTCCTGATGCTCGAAAACGCCGTCTATTCGGTTATAGCTCCTGAGAGTTGCTCATCCATTCTGTGGCGGGACTGGAATCACAAACAAGACGCCGCCCGGGTACTCAAGTTGACTGCCGAAGACATGCTTCGGCTGGAGATCGTGGATCGCGTCGTGCCGGAACCTCCCGGGGGCGCGCATAACAGTCATCAGCTTGCCGCCGACGTTCTGCGGCCCGTCCTGAGGTCGTGCCTTCAGGATCTCGGGAAGCTCTCCCCCGACGAACTTCTTCGCCGGCGCCATGAAAAGCTCCGAAAACTAGCCACTTGCGTCACCGGTGGGTGATTTGAACTGGAGGTCCGGCGGCCCACTCGGTGCGGTCCAACTTCTCTCAACTGTGATTCGCACATAAGCGGGAACCTGGTTTCCTTGTCCGAACGGATATGCCACGGCCCCAATCGCCCGGCTATGACCCGACTCTGGAAAGCCTTTACATTCCCCTTGACACCCAACGGAATTCAGTTCCCCCTGCCGAGCCGGTCAGGCGTATGCTGACCGGCTCAGCTTCGTGGACCCCAAGGATTTCACAGCGGCCCTCTTCATTCCGCGCCATGCGATTCAGTTATTCCTTCGAACCACCTGGTTTGCGGCCAAAAAGTCCCCACTTAACTCAAATGACGTTCTATTGAGGTGTGAAAAGTTGCCATTTGACGGAAGTCAGTTTACAGCCGCGAGGCGAAGAAACTAAAGTGACTAACGTCAACTGGTGGTGTGCGTTCCGTTCGTGCAGGGCTGATTTGATTTCAATTCCGTCGTAACTGGGTTTTGGTGGCCTCCTCTTGCTCACGCCAACTCGATCGTCGCAGCCGTTGGTCGCGGCCCGTGACAATTGCCGAGGGCGCCCAGACTAAGCGGCGGCACGGCGGGTCCGGATTGCCGTAAAAGCGTAAGAGGCTTTGACGTTCGGTCTCCACCACGCGACCTTGCGCACGCAAATTCCTGCTTGGGATTCTTGAAACGAGGTGACGAATGAGCATCAGTCCTATCAACGAAGTACCTGCAATTGGCGGCGGATTAGTCCAAATCTCCTCGAGAGAGGAATTGATCCGCCAGCGTCTGGAGGAGGAGCGACAGCGCCTCGAGAAGGAAGCCGGGATCGCGAAGCGCGCGCCCCAGCACTTTCACAAGCCCATTGAGAACCCCTTCACGAAATCCCAACGTGACCGGACCACCATTCTTTTCGGCGGCCTCACTTGGAAGCACGAAAGTCTTATTCACGGGGCTTTGGAAAGTCTAGGGTACAAATGCGAGGCGCTTCCGGTGCCGAACAAGAAAGCTTTCCAACTTGGCAAGGAGTACGGGAACAACGGCCAGTGCAATCCCACCTACTTTACCGTG
Organism: Terriglobia bacterium; assembly: GCA_050008495.1. Taxonomy (GTDB): domain Bacteria; phylum Acidobacteriota; class Terriglobia; order UBA7540; family UBA7540; genus CAVROP01. The sequence goes on from JBEKMN010000004.1 coordinate 60,272, forward strand.
GGTAATCTTGTCGAGTTTGTGCAGGGCCTGGAAGAGACGGGCATGAGCAAGCAGGAAATCATCGACAAGTATGTCTTCATTACGGCCGGCGCCTGCGGGCCTTGCCGTTTCGGGATGTACGAGGCCGAGTACCGGTTGGCGCTGCGCAATTCCGGCTTCGATGGCTTCCGGGTACTGCTCTTCCAGCAAGGCGGAGGCCTGAATCAGGCCGAGGCCGAAGCAGGGCTGGAGATGAATCTCGATTTCTTCCTGGGCATTCTGAACGCCATGAACATCGGCGACGTCGTTAACGATGTTGCTTACCAGATCCGCCCCTACGAAGTGAATCCCGGAGAAACCGACCGCGTCCTTGAAGAATGCATGAATCTGCTGCACGAGGCCATGCGCAAAAAGCAGCCGTGGACGCTCGAAGGCAAGCTCAACTCACTGCTGGGCAAGACCGGCTTCGCAGGCACCGCCGAATACCTTGGCAAATTCCTGAACCAACTCTACGGCGACGACTACACTGCGGCGCTCAACGAGGTGCGCGAGCGCTTTAACAGCATTCCGGTGGATCGCACCCGCGTTAAGCCCCTCGTTAAGGTTACGGGTGAATTCTGGGCCCAGACCACCGAGGGTGACGGGAACTTCAACATGTTCAAGTTCCTGGAAAAGGAAGGGGCGCAGGTCCTCGTCGAACCCATCGGCACCTGGATCATGTACATGATCCACCAGGCCAAACAGCAGGTTAAGGACGAGCGCGGGCTGGATTTGATCCAGCACGGCGTTTCGAAGTGGAATTTGACGAAGAAGTTTGGCAGCCATCTGAATAGCAAACAGAAACTTGCCAAACTTAGCGCCGCCGAAGTCATTTTCAAACGTGAGTATCACCGGCTGGTCGATTCTCTGGGCGGAATCGCCCACCACTTGGCCGACCAATACGAACTCCAGCGGCTCGGCCACCCGTTCTACAACTCTCGCGCCGGCGGAGGTGAAGGCCACCTCGAAGTCGCCAAGAACATTTATTATTCCAACAAAGACCTCTGCCACATGGTCCTCAGCCTGAAGCCGTTTGGCTGCATGCCCTCGACCCAGTCGGACGGCGCGCAATCAGCGGTCGTAACCCACTTCAAAGATATGATCTTCATCCCCATCGAAACCTCCGGGGAAGGTGATGTGAACGCGCATAGCCGCGTCCAGATGGCGCTGGGCGAAGCGAAGGTGCGGGCCAAGAATGAAATGAAACGAGTGCTCGAGGAAGCCGGCGTGACCGTCGAGGAGCTCAAGGAGTTTGTGGCTGACCATCCCGAAATGCAGCAGCCCATGTACAAGTACGGACATAGGAAAGGCGTGGTGGGAGTATCGGCAAACTTCGCGATCCACGCGGCCGAACGGATCAAAGCCGAACGCCGGGAGCGAGTGACCGTGGACCGAACCAAGGAACTGGCTGCGGTATAGTGCTGGCAGGGCAAACCCGGAAAAAACTCTACATCCGTAGGGGCGGTTCGCGAACCGCCCCTACAACTCAACAAGCGAGGACAATGGCCGAGAAGGCAAAGGCGGTCCCGGAGGGCGTGAACACCATCACGGCGCGCTTGTCCGTGCGTGGGGCAGCCCAGGCGATCGAGTTTTACCAGCAGGCATTCGGTGCTCAGTTGACGTTCATGCTCAAGACGCCTGATGGCAAGGTCATGCACGCCACCATGGAGCTCGGGGATTCTCGCTTCCAACTCGGAGACGAGTTACCAGGAATGAATGCTCCCTCGCCACAAAAGCTGGGTGGCAGTCCCATTGTGCTGAACATCTGCGTGGAAAATGTCGACGAATTATGGAATCGGGCTGTCGCCGCTGGCGCCAAGGTGACGATGCCGCTGACTAATCAATTCTGGGGCGCTCGTTACGGCCAGGTGCTTGACCCGTTCGGCTTCACGTGGGCGCTTTTTTCCCACGTCGAGGACGTTTCACCCGAAGAGCTGAAGCGCCGCGCTGACGCTGCCTCTGCGAAGATGCCTGCATAGACAGGACCAAGTTTCGGGTTGCCGGTTTTTTCAGAAATGCATTTACCACAGAGGTCACGGAGTTCACGGAGATGAACACACTCCGTGCTCTCTGTGGCCTCTGTGGTGATCTCTTTACCGGGAAAGGTGTGAAATGGACCAAGTCAATCCCAAGAACATGATAGTCGGTTTTGACGTCGGCTCCACCACGGTGAAGTCCGTGGTGGTCGATAGCTCAAACGACCAGATCATCTGGAGTGACTACCAGCGCCACGACACGAAGCAGCCGGAAAAGTGCCTCGAGTTCCTGAATCGCATGGAAGCCGAGGCCGGCATCAAGGCGGGCGAAACCCGGATATTTGTTACGGGGAGCGGAGGCGGCCCCATCGGCCAGCACATTGGGGCGAAATTCGTACAGGAAGTGAACGCGGTTTCGCTCGCCGTAGAAAAACTTTACCCGGAATGCGGCTCGGTCGTCGAATTGGGCGGCCAGGACGCCAAGATCATCATCTTCAAGGAAGATCCCGAGACCGGCCGAAAAAAGAAAATCCCCTCCATGAACGACAAGTGCGCGGGGGGTACGGGCGCGGTCATCGACAAGATTAACGCCAAGCTGAGAATCCCCGCCCAAGACCTTTGCAACATGGGCTATCTTGGCCTGAAACTGCACCCGGTGGCCGGCAAATGCGGGGTTTTCGCGGAGACGGACGTCAACGGCCTGCAAAAAAGCGGCGTGCCGCCCGACGAGCTCATGGCGTCGCTTTTCGAAGCCATCATCCAGCAAAATCTATCCGTGCTCACGCGCGGCAACACGCTGCGCCCGGTAGTTCTCTTGCTCGGCGGTCCGAACACCTATATCAAAGGAATGAAGGACTGCTGGAAGTTCAATATCCCCAAAGTCTGGGAAGAGCGCAACTTCCCTCTGCCGCCGGACAAGGATCCGCAGGAACTGATCACAGTTCCGAACAACGCGCAGTACTTTGCCGCTCTCGGCTGCGTCCGCTTTGCGATGGACGAAGATCCGAACCTTGGCATTTACGCCGGCCGCGAAAAGCTCGAATGGTACATCAACGTCGGACGCACGGAGGAGAAGAAGAAAAAAGGCGGCTCCGGCCTTTACAAGACTGAAGACGAGCTTGCCGCATTCAAAGATCGATACAAGCCCAAGAAATTCGTTCCACACCAGTTCCACCCCGGAGACCAAGTTCGCGCCTTCATGGGGATCGACGGCGGCTCGACTTCCACCAAGGCCGTCCTCGTCAACGAAAAGGGCGAGGTGATGGTGAAGTGCTACCAGCTTTCGAAGGGCAATCCGCTGGAAGACACCATGGAGATGTTCGCCAACCTGCGCACACAGGTTGAATCGCAGGGTGCTTCGCTCGAGTTGCTGGGCGTGGGCAGCACGGGATACGCCAAGGACATCCTCAAGGACGTTCTGAATGCCGACGTGGCCCTGGTCGAAACCGTAGCGCACACCCAGGCGGCTTTGCATTTCTACCCGGATGCTGATGTGATCTGCGATGTGGGCGGGCAGGACATCAAGCTCATCATCCTGCAGGACGGCCGCGTGAAGGACTTCAAGCTGAACACACAGTGTTCAGCGGGCAACGGCTATTTCCTCCAGTCCACCTGCGTGGGATTCGGGCACGATGTGATGCAATACGCCGACCTCGCCTTCAGCGCCAAAGCCATGCCCATGTTCGGGTATGGCTGTGCGGTCTTCATGCAGTCGGACATCGTCGACTTCCAGCGCCAGGGGTGGAAACCCGAAGAAATCATGGCCGGCCTGGCCAACGTGCTGCCCAAAAACATCTGGCTTTACGTCTCGCAGATTCCGAATTTAGCCTCTCTGGGCAAAACCTTCATCTTGCAAGGGGGGACGCAGCACAACCTGGCTGCCGTCAAGTCGCAGGTGGACTTCATTGAATCGCGATTCAAGGACAAGGGGCAAAAACCGAGCGTCATTGTCCACGAACATTGCGGGGAAGCGGGCGCCATCGGCGCCGCCATCGAATCGCGCCGGCTCTATCAAAACGGACATCGAACCAGTTTCATCGGATATGAAGCGGTCGAGAAGATCGCTTACGTCACGCATCGGAACGAAAACACGCGTTGCTACTTCTGCAAGAACAAGTGCATGCGGACGTTCATCGACGTCAAAATCGCCAGCGCGGACGAATCGTGGAAGAAGTCGAAAATCCCCATCCTGCCCGGCGTCAAGCGCCTGATCGTCGGGAACAGTTGCGAGAAGGGCCTGGTGGAAGACGTCGCCGACATGCGCGAGATCAAGAAGGGCCTGGATGCCGCGAAGAAGGACAACCCCAACATGGCGGAACTCGGCGCCAAAGCTCCCTTCAAGTCCTACGCGCCCGAGCCGGTTGTTGACCCGTTGCCAAAGTTCGCGTTTACCGCGAAGCAGAAGAAGCGCATCGAGTTGATGAAAAAACGCAAGGACCTGCGCATCGGCATTCCGCGCATCCTCAACATGTACTCCGTGAACCCCATCTTCAGCGCCTACTTCGAGGCGCTGGGAATTCCCGCCGAAAACATCGTCTATTCCGATTTCACCAACGAAAGTCTCTATAAAGAAGGAGCAAAGCGAGGCGCCATCGACCCGTGCTTCCCCTCCAAGGTCGGCATCCCGCACGTCCATAATCTGCTCTATGTGATCCACAAAAAGAAGCCGCTCGACATCATCTTCTGCCCCATGATTGATGACCTTCCGAGCGACCTCCCGTACGCGCAGGCGCACCGCTCCTGCCCCACCGTGGCCACCACGCCGGAGTCCATTAAAGCGGCGTTCATCAAGGAAGGCGATATCTTCAAGGAGAACAATATCCGCTTCCTCGACACGTTCGTGAATCCGGGCAAGCCGGCGCTATTGGCCAAGCAGCTCTACGATGAGTTCGTTGACATCCTCGGCCTTTCGTGGGAAGAGAATTACCGCGCCGTCGAGGCCGGCATGAAGGCGCAGGAGGAATTCATGAACAAGATCCTGCGCGCCCAGGGCAGGGAAATCCTGAAGAAGCTGGAAGCCGAGAACCGCATCGGCATCGTGCTTCTGGGCCGCCCCTACCACAACGATCCGGGCATCAATCACGAAATCCTCGAAGAGTTCCAGAAAATCGGCTACCCGGTTCTGACCTTGCAATCGCTGCCGATCGACGAGGACATCATCAACCCGCTATTCGAGGAAGACGTGAAGGCAGGGCTGATCAAGCATCCCATGGACATCAGCGATGCCTGGAAGAACAGCTACAGCGAAAACACCTCCCAGAAGATGTGGGCCGCCAAGTACACAGCTCGGCATCCCAACCTCGTGGCCCTCGAGCTGTCGAGTTTCAAGTGCGGCCACGACGCCCCCATCTATACCGCCGTCGAGGAAACCGTAACCAAGTCCGGCACGCCTTACTTCTCCTTCAAGGATATCGACGAAAACAAGCCCACCGGCTCGATCAAGATTCGCGTCGAGACCATCAGCTACTTCCTGAAGCGCTACCGCGAAGATATCCTCCGCCGCAAGCTGAAAAGCGCAACTGCGCGCCCAACTCGATGGCATGCCTGTCATAGCGCCGCCGCCCCAACCGTACGAAGTCGAAACGCCCGTCGGGATCAACGCCATTCGAAGCGGGGACTAGGGACTGGGGGCTGGGGACTAGGGATTATTTCGGATTTTAGATTTTGGATTGGCCGGAGGCGCGGGGGCACCCGCCCGCCCTCAAAACGTAGCCCTCGAATGGAATGACAGCCTTCTCCCCTGGGGAGAGGGTGGCCCGCAGCCGGCGTTCTCTTCAGCCGGGGCGGGCCGGGTGAGGGGTTGGTTCTGGCACCCAGCAGCGGTCTCGCGTCCAAGCCAGTCTTCGCCAAGAACCCATACTACGGAACTTCACCCTTAGCCGCCATCCTTAACGAACTCCATTTACAATCCATGCCCGCCATGCGAATATTGCCTCCAACCTAAAACTGCGAGGTTCAGTCCATGGCCAACCCAAAACTCCTCAAGATTCTCAAATCGGGGACGGAAGCGTGGAATGCGTGGCGAAGCAAGAACCCTCACGTGGTTCCGTACCTCCGCGAGGCGAACCTCGTGGGTGCGGACCTCCGCGGAGCATGGCTTTGGGGTGCGAACCTTCGCGAGGCGGTCCTCCGCCAGGCGGACCTCCGCGAGGCGGATATCGTCGGGGCGTACCTCCGGGGGGCAGATCTCGGCGAGGCGGACCTCACAGAGGCGATCATTGGGGGCACCGCGTTTGCCGACAATGATCTCAGCGGAGTCAAGGGCCTCGCAACGGTGGAGCACCTCAGCCCCTCGACCATCGGTATTGACACCATTTACAAATCCAAAGGCAACATACCGGAGGTATTTCTGCGCGGCTGCGGCGTGCCTGAAGATTTCATCACTTACATGAGGTCGCTCGTGGGCAAGCCCATCGAGTTCTACTCTTGCTTCATCAGCTACTCGAGCAAAGACGAGGACTTTGCCAAACGGCTGCACGCGGACTTACAGGCCCAGAACGTGCGCTGCTGGTTCGCGCCCGAGGATTTGAAGATCGGCGACAAGTTCCGAACGCGCATTGACGAGGCCATTCGGTTCCACGACAAGCTGCTGCTGGTTCTCTCGAAGAAATCCGTCAGCAGCGCTTGGGTCGAGAAGGAGGTCGAGACTGCCTTTGAGAAGGAGCAGCGCCAAGGCGGCAAGCCTGTGTTGTTCCCAATTCGCCTTGACGACGCGGTGATGAAAACCGACCAAGCTTGGGCTGCTGACGTTCGTCGCACGCGTCACATCGGCGACTTCACTCACTGGAAAGACCATAACGCTTACCAGCAGGCTTTTCAGCGGCTGTTGCGCGACTTAAAAGCAGAGCAAAAAACCCAGGTCACGAATTAGAAGCGACGTCGCGCTAATCGGCCGCGAACCCCTCACCCGTCCCGCTTCCCAACGCAAGTTTCATTGTCCGGCGGAGAAGAGCATGTTACGATTGACTAGAACCTGCAAGGAGGGAACGTGGAGCTGACGGCCGTTTTCAAGAAAGTACCGGAAGGCTATATCGGCTGGGTTGAAGAGCTACCAGGTGCTAATACGCAAGGCGAGACGCTGGAAGAGGCCCGTGAGAACCTTCAGGAAGCCATTCGGCTGGTTTTCGAGGCGAACCGCGAACTGACAGAGAGGGACGTGCAGGAGGACGAGGTCCTCAAGGAATCTGTCTCCGTGGCGGCGCTGTGAAGCGGCGGGAGTTGCTCCGGCATCTGGAAGAGAACGGCTGCCGGGAGTTGCGGGAAGGCAGCAAGCACACTATATATGTGAATTCCCGAAAGAAGAAAGCTTCTGCAGTACCCCGCCACACCGAAATCAACGACATCCTGGCTCGCAAGATATGCCGCGATTTAGAAATTCCAGGGCCGTCGTGATCTGGAGAACAACAGTGGCTACGGTTGCTCGTGGTCAATAAACGGCGATGCCCCCCCCGGCGATTTCACAAGTCCGTCGAAAGCCCCCTCACCCGTCCCGCTCCGGCTGACGAAAGCGCCGGCAGCGGGACACCCTCTCCCCCTAGGGGGAGAGGGCAGACTTTGCAATTTTGGCCTGGCGTGAATCAATCACGCTTCGCATTGACCGATGGCCGCTTCTCTGCTATCTAAGATAGAGGGCATTAGGGAACAAATCAGCGGCTGAGTGGTTTTTTGCCTAGCCCCTAATCCCTAGCCCCTAGTCCCGAGGTATTCCATGCCCTTCGAATTAGACAAGATCATGTTTGAGATTTATAAAGAGTCTACCTACTCCGGGAAATACCGCGTGGTCTATTTCACGGAGTTGCAGGACCACAACAAGGAAGCCGAGATCAACCGCGCCATGGCGGGAGAGCATTTCCTCGACGGCTTCATCCGCGCCTACCGCAAGGACCAGGCTAAACAGGTCATCGACAAGCTGCTCAGCCGCCTGAACGATGGCGAGGCGATTAGCAAGGCAGATTTCGAGCAGGAACTGAAGCCCTACACACCAAATTGAGTCATCCAGCCATCGGGTCATTGCTCCATTGAAAACCCGTCCTGTGTCGGCGGGAAGGCATCAGTTCAATGGCCCAATGACTCAATGGCACAATGACTCAATCACCCAATGGCTCAATGGATCAATTGATCCAGCGCATCCGCAGGCCCTGAGGCGCTCAGCTCGAGGCGTGCTCCTTCCCGGCGAGCATCCAGGTTCTGGACGATCGAGCTCGGTGCGGAACCACCCGCCGCAGCCGCAAACACCGGCGCCGACTTGAGAAGATTCAAGAGCTGGAACAGCCCGGCGGCGGTTTCGGGCGACTCGCAGACGACGCTGATGTGAGCCGTGAAGCCGCCGTCCCAGTCGATGCGATAGAGGACGGCCTGCACCGGCTGCAGAAAGGCCGTCAAATCTACGCTAGTCTTCTTGCCTCCCGCCAGCCAGGGCGTGGCCACATCGGCCGCAGCCCTCCCGGTCAGGATTCCCCACTGAGGAGACGTTCCGTCGAGTTCGGCTTCGTAGCCTTGGAGGGCCTGGTTTGCTTCCAGGGGTGGCGCGTAGCCCTCGCGCACGTCCAGGAGGGCTTTCAGGTCGTGCAGTCGGCCGAAAGCGGCCAGGGTGGAATCGAGAAAAGTAAAAAAGGTATCGTCCTGGTCGGCCCCCGAACCAAAAGCGAAGAGGTCGCAGCCGTCGTATGACCGGACCGGTAACTGGGTCTTGGTGAAATACTCGCTCACTTTATCGGGTTCGAAGCGCCCTGCCGCGACGCCGAAACTCCCCGGACCGCTCGGGGAGTCGCCGCGCCAGCCCAGCATCACCTCATCAACGTCCTTCTCGGGGTTGATGCCCAACGAGTGGAGGAACTCCTGAAATCCGTGCATCTGTTGATAAAGAACATGCCGGCGGATCTGGGGATAATCCGCCGAAGACCGCAGTTGCGCGAAGCTCGAGTACGCAATCTGCTGCGTGTCAGCGGGAAAATAAGCCAGCCCCGTGCGCGCGGCTTCCTGGGCGCCCAGCAGGCTCGAAAAGGCCAGGGCCATCCCGGCGCACCACAGTGCGCGGGCCGGCAGCGACTTGGCATGGTCACGATGCGACATGGTCTGAAGTTCTACGTGCTCCCTCGTACTCCCTTATAGGATGCGGAAAAACGCTGTTAAGTCTGTCATTCTGAGCGCAGCGAGGAATGACAACATTCACGATAATCTTAAGGCAACTGGTGGACCTCCGTGGCCACGTGAACTTCGGCCGGCACGGTCCAACTCTCCAACCCGTACGTCGTAGCGCTCTGCTCATAGAAAAGCAACCCCTTGGTCAAGAGGAAATGGGCGCCAGGGTTATTGAGGCTGGACAGATTCGCAAGGCCGGAATAAACGGTTTGCTGGTTAACGAGGGCTGTAATCGGCGCGCCCTGAAACAGAGGCGAGCAGGGAACCAGGGTGAAGCCTCCGTCTACGCCGTCGTTGGCAACGGTGACAGGGGTGCTCGGGTTCGTGGAGAGGTTTCCCAGAACGGACTGGAGGCCCAGAAACACCGCGCGCGCCGTGGCACTGGAGACCGTGGCCGACCCGCTGGGGAGCGTGCCCTGGACCACCACGCGCTGGCCTACCGCGAGGCTGTTGGGGCCATACGAGAAGCCGGCAAAATCCGCTCCCGGCGCGCTGATTCCGAAAGTCGTCGATACAGGAGAGACATTAACCGTCAACAGGGAGAAGACCGGCACCCGGCTGCTCACGTCGGGATTCTCCTGTTGGACCAGCATAGTGAATTGCGTAGCGGTACCCGTCGGCGGCGTCACGGCGGTGATTAAGCCGACAAAAGCCGCCTGGCCACTTGCCGCGTCCTCTTGAGCCTCGGCGACAACCGCGTTCGCAACGATGTTCGCATTGGCGTCGAGGACGGCGCTCATTTCGACAAAGGTCCCGGGAGTCAGCCCACTCAGGCCGGAAGCCCCCGCGAAGCTCGTGGAACTGTTGACGTTGACCGTGAAGGTTGGAGCGTTAGGGCTGGAGATCGTGAAGCTTCCAAGGAAGGACGGATTGGTTGAACTTGTGCTGACACTCTGAACGACCCCGCTTAAGTCGTCAAACTGGGCATAACCCTTGCTTCCCGAGGCCGAGGCTACAGTAGCGCTGAAAGCCGGGGTCGCCGTGAACAGACCGCCGGCGCCGGCGGTAACCGAATTAAGGAGGTTGAAGTCGAGTTGCAAGGCAAGGCTGCCGGCGCTGGCAACAGTAATTGCCGGGTTGAAAGGCAGACTGACTACCAGGGTGGGCATGGCCGGGATGACAGTCTTGATCGAGGGCGGGTTGGTGGAAGTATCCATGTACGTCAGTTGCGGGTTGGAGAGGGTCATTCCCAACGCCGTGTAAGTTCCCGGAGGAACGTTCGAAAGGCTAAACATGGTGGCGAAATCCATCAGGGAGGCAAAATCCACCGTCACCGCCGTGCCACTGGAAAGGACCGATACCGGGGTCGAACCTGATTGCGGCGTTAAGGTCAGGCTGGTGATCGTGACCGTGAAAGACAGCACGCCACAGAAGGGAGTGTCGCCACCGAAAATCGCCAGCGTTCCCGGGGTACTAACGATTTGTGGCGGGGTTCCGTGGCCACCCGGACCGCTACAGCCGCTCTCCAGAAGAAGGCCTGCGGCCGCTACCAACGCCATTGCCAGCATGTACTTTTTCACCGGACGTTACCTCCCGGCAGGGAGCCGTGGCCGGGGGTGGCGGCGGTCCTGTGTAGCCGAGTGCCCGCCACTGTCCCGGCCTCTCCTTGCGGCTTGCAGGTTTCGGTTCGTTTGTGCAAGATGTGGCGTTTTTGCTCGTTGGAGGCCTTAATCTGTGTTGATTTGCATGCAAAAAGCGCGAAATTTGCACCATTCAAAAAAGTGATGTCCTTTGTTTTCAACAACTTCTTAGCTTCGTTCCCACTGTTTTTCATTATTTGCATCACCCGGCTTTCCGCTCCCCCGGGCCGGCGAGGGGCGCGGTTCTCCGGTTGGTTGAGGCGCCATACCTGCAAACTCGTGCCGAGGCTCGTTTGCGACATAATGTCTCCCACCGGCCAACAATAATAGGCTATCATAAGTCTCCGGGGATGTCAAGTGAAAAGTGCAAACAAAAAAGGGTTGAGGAAGTGCAAACCCGAAATGGGACTAAATGTCAGCGCGGTGCCTCGCCGATCATGGCACGGATCAGGTCCCTAGGGGCTTGATTTCCTTGTATCTCTTTGGTATGATGGCTCATCAGATGTTATTGGTATGAGGTAATTCATAAAGGAGTATTCGATGAAAATTGAGCTGACCCCCAAGGCCGTTTCCAAGGTGAAGGAAATCATGGCCCAACAGGACCCTGCCCCTGCGGGTTTGCGCGTCGCCGTAGTGGGCGGCGGATGTTCTGGATTCTCCTATCAAATGAACTTTGAGAACCAGACCAACGGGGTGGACAAAGTGTACGAATTCGACGGCCTGAGGGTGTTTATTGACCAGGCCTCCCTGATGTACATCACCGGCACCAAGATCGACTACGTCGAAACCCTGGAAGGCGCGGGATTTAAGTTCGAGAACCCGAACGTAAAGACCACCTGCGGCTGTGGAAGTTCTTTCAGCGCCTAGCCGCGAAGGCCGAAAATCGACATTCGAAACTCGGGTGCGCCTTTTGAAACAGCACCTCTTGACGGCTTCGGGGCGCCTTCAGTGATAGCGGCGACGGGATTCTCACCCCAGTGGGAATCCGCAAACCGCCGACACCAATCGCAGATCACCAATCACAAATCACAAATGCCATGAAGATCGCCCTCGCCCAAATCAATACGACGGTGGGGGATTTTGCTGGCAATATCGACCGCATCCTGAAGTATGCGCAATGCGCGCGGGAACGAAGCGCAGACCTGGTGGTGTTTCCGGAGTTGGCGATTTGCGGATATCCGCCACGCGATCTGGTGGAAAGGCCGGGTTTCATCCTCAAGTCGGAGTCCGAACTGGCGCGACTGGTTGACCTGCTTCCGCCCATCCCGACGCTGGTGGGCTACGTGCGCCGGTCTCACGCGGCGCAAGGCAAAGCCGTGGCAGACGCGGCAGCGCTGATTAAGGATGGCAGGGTCGTGGTGGATTATACGAAAATCCTGCTCCCCTTCTACGACGTATTCGACGAATCGCGTTACTTCGAGCCCGGCAAGTCGATCGAAGTCCAGGAGTTCAACGGCTTCAAGCTGGGAATCACCGTCTGCGAGGACGTTTGGAACGACAAGCATTTCTGGAGGCAGCCGCGCTACGAACGGAATCCCGTTGAGGAGTGTGTCGGCGCCGGAGCCAATTTGCTGCTCAATATCGCCTCTTCACCTTACGGTAAAGAGAAAGTTCAACTGCGCCACGACATGCTCAAGGCCATCGCGGAAACACGGCATATTCCGGTAGTCTACGTGAACCAGGTGGGCGGAAACGATCAACTGGTCTTCGATGGCGGCAGCATGGCGTTCAACGCTCGCGGCGAGATCTGCGCGCGCGCCCGGTCGTTCGAGGAAGATCTGGTGATTTTCGATACCTCCGGCGGTCACCGCGATCTCCACCCGGCGCCCGCTTCCGAAGCCGAAGGCGTCTATCAGGCGCTCAAACTGGGCGTGCATGACTACGTGATGAAGTGCGGGTTCCGGAAAGTGATCGTGGGCCTGAGCGGCGGCATCGACTCGTCACTGGTGGCCACGCTCGCGGCGGACGCCCTGGGCCCCGAAAACGTCACCGGGGTGGGCATGCCGGGCCCTTATTCTTCGCCCGGAAGCGTAGGCGACGCCGAAGCGCTGGCTCGCAATTTGCACATCAACTTCCAGATTATTCCCATCACTCCCATCTATGAGGCGTATCTTCAGGCGCTCGAACCCACCTTCGCAGGAAAACCTCGCGACGTGACGGAAGAGAATATTCAAGCCCGCGTACGCGGCAATATTCTGATGGCCTTGTCCAATAAATTTGGCTCCCTGCTTCTCAGCACCGGCAACAAATCGGAGTTGGGCGCCGGTTACTGCACTCTTTACGGCGACATGGCCGGAGGTCTCGCCGTAATCGCCGACGTGCCCAAGATCATGGTCTACGAACTGGCGCGCTACGTGAATCGCGCCGGCGAACGCATCCCGCAGGCTTGCCTTGAAAAACCGCCTTCGGCCGAATTGCGTCCCAATCAGACCGACCAGGATAGTCTTCCCCCGTATGAGATTTTGGACGCCATCCTTAAGGATTACATCGAGGAGGCGCTCTCCGCGCAGGAGATTGCCGAGAAGCACCATTTCGACCTCAACTTAGTGAAGAATACCGTACGCATGATTGCCGGCGCCGAATACAAGCGCCAGCAGGCCCCTCCCACGCTCAAAGTCACCGCCAAGGCCTTCGGCATGGGGCGGCGATATCCCATCGCGCAGAAATACACCGAGTGAGGCAAAGAATTGAATCATTGAGCCATTGAGTCATGGATTCACCGACAGACACTGCAAAATGATGTCTACCCGCTGGACACTCGCCACTGCAGAGGATTTAGAGCACACTCACGAAGGATCAGCTCCGGATTACAATCCCTGTTCGAGAGTGGTTTGTGGATGCACAACAGTGATACCGGAGTACCGAGTGAAATCGCGGATGTTTAAGGTGAGCAGGTGTGCGATGCCATGAACGTGCATCGAGGCAACCAATCGCGCATCATGGACCTGCGCTCCAGAAACGGACTGAGCCAGCACGAGGCGCCGCCATTCGGCGTGGATGAGTTCGTTGTCGGGTAACAGCGTGAACGCGCGCTCCACTCGCCGGGCGCGTTCATCAGCTTCCGTCGGTGCCAGGCCATATCCGTTCCGGCCTGACGGGCGTGTGCAGACGTTCCAGAACTCAACGATGTTTTGAGGGACGTAGCAGAGTCGCTCGCCCCGCGCCTTCAAGGTCTGAACAGCCCTCCGAACCAGCGGGAATTCCGGGTCGTTCGATTTGACGAGGCGCAAGAGAATGTTCGTGTCGACCAGGTACAATAAGCCGGCCATCAGTCGTGATCCCGGTAGATGCTCGCCCGGGTCAAAGCCTCGGGTGGCAGGTAGGGAAGTCTGTCGGAGCCTTCCGCGAGAGCATCGAGCTCGACCTCGAATTGCTCAAGATTGAGCGTTTGCAGCGAATCCTCCATCGCGGCCTGCTGCTGGAGCACGCTTTGGACATAGGTGTCCAGTTGCAGGCCCAACTCCCGAGCCTGAGCCGCCAATTTTGCTTCGATGTCGGGAGGTAGGTTCAAAGTTATCGCCATAAGATCCTCGTTCTTCACCTTCGAGTTGAGTTTATCGTCTGGATGCTTCGGTGTCCACGGACTTGCGCCCAATGCTCAGTCAGTCCGCATCAACACGGAAGTGAGGGACACCGAGACCTCCCGGGTTCGCAAGTATCCATTCCGTAGAGATGATTCCGTCAGTAATTGGCCACTTCGTCAGGCGGACAAACGGGACTTTCGGAAAGAAGCCGATCCGCAACGGCCGCGCCGCTTGCGGGTGCAGGATGCCATAAACCTCGCTTTTGTCGCCATACACCGCAATCAGCAGGATTGCCGATATGGTCTGACGACAAGGGAGGACAGTTCGCCCGTCATCGGCGATCCTCAGGAACACCGAGCTTCGAAGGTCTGTGCATTGCCTCCCAGGTCCGGGACTCCCGATTCCGGCGACAATCCGGGGTTCTGAAGTGAGCGCCCATTCTGCTGCTCCTGTGTTGAAGAGAGCCCCTACCCCGGCGTGACTGGACGCCACCGCGAGGACCCGAGGCATCGCGTGGCCACCCAATTGCGTCGTCTTGTCCTTTACCTTGTTGCAGATTGACTTTGTGAGTAATGAAAATGGTCCTCCGCTTATGTCGTCGGGCAACTGATTGGGGATATCCGAACGCCTGGTTACCGCGTCCGGGTCGAGACATGTTGCTTCCACCACAAATCGGTCCTCGGGAGAGGGCTTAATGACCCGTCGAAGGCCGAAATTCAGGGCCGAGCCCGCGCATATGAAATCCGGACCGCCGACTTCAACGTCTTCGTTTATCTCGGGGCTCAAATGAAGTCTCTGAAGCAGGCCAAACACAATCGCTTCGGCCATGGCACCCTCATGGTTAGCGACGAGGAGTGACTCGAAGCGCTTGCAGTTGGAAGCATGCTTCCGCGACAAATACTCAGCATAGGAGCCGATCATTCCGTCGATATTGGCAGGTCTGAAGCTCATTCTGGTGCGCATGGGTCATTTTACCACCCTTATAGGCGCGGCGTGTGCCGCTGCTGCCCACGACTCCGCCCGGGGATTGACGGGGCACCCGTTGCCAACCCTCGCACGGGAAGCTGCTTCTACGGCTTTCTTCGTCGCATGTCTCGCGGAATAAGGCCTGCCAGGTCGCCGGCTCAAGCAGTTCGATGGTAAGATTAGAGCTTCACGATCTCGTCGCCGACCTTCAGGTCAGCAGGAGGGCGGCATGCCGACCTGAAGGTCGGCGCTACGCGTCAGGAGCAGGTTGTCCAGAATCTTCCACAAAGCCCACATCGCGCGTTTGGTTCTTGTTACGGCTGGTCTCTCTGTTCTGGGAGGGAGTTGTTGGCAAGCGAAAGGCGCGGTCACTCTGCCGCATACTACGGTCCGGCAACTGACCCTTCCGAATGGTCTGAGCGCCTGTCTTATTGAAGACCAGCAATCGCCGGTGGTGGACGTGCAAGTCTGGTACCACGTGGGCTCGAAGAATGAGGTCCCCGGTAGGACGGGTTTTGCCCACTTGTTCGAGCACCTGATGTTTGACGGGACGACGAACATCGGTGCGGAGGACTTCTCGGACTACATCATCCGCTCCGGGGGCATCGACAACGCCTACACGACCGAGGACACAACCGTCTTCTGGGAGACAACTCCCAGCTCGCAGCTCCCTGTGGTTCTGTGGCTGGAGGCTGACCGGATGCGCAGCCTGGACATTACGCAATCGGTTTTCAACAACGAAAGGGAAGTGGTGGAAGAAGAGAGACGCCTGAAGTTCGATAACCCGCCGTACGGCACGGTCGTGGAGACCCTCTATCAACACGCCTATAGCGTGCATCCCTACCAGCACATGACGATTGGCAGCATGCATGACCTGGACAATGCACGGATCGAGGACATAAAAGACTTCTACGACACGTACTACGTGCCTAACAACGCCACGCTGGTGATTGTCGGCGATCTGGATCCGAACGAGACGGAATCCATGATCCAGAAGTATTTCGGCCCCCTCGCGCGGGGAGCGCGCCTTCCTGCAAATCACATCCAACAGGAACCGCCTCAGACCGCCAAGCGAGTGGTGAAACTCGATTTGAACGTGGCGCTTCCCGCCTTTATCGAGGGTTACCATATGCCGGCGGACGGAACCCCGGATGCCTATCCTTTGCGGCTGGCATCCAACATCCTCTCGGAGGGCGAGAGTTCGCGGATCTACCGCCGGCTGGTCTATGACAAGCAGATTGCCCTGGAGGCGGAGAGCACCGGCAACTTCACCGAAGATCCCAACCTCTTTTTTGTTTTTGCCGTCTTGAACCAGGGCCACGCGCCGGCTGAGGGTGAGGCTGAGGTCGAGGCGGAGTTGACGCGGCTGAAGAGCCAGTTGGTCACTGATGCCGAGCTGGAGAAAGCCAAGAACGAAACCCTGCGCGATTTCATTCTGAGCCGGCAGACGGTGCAAACACGGGGCGAGGAACTGGGCTATGCGGCGGTGGTTCTGAAGGATGCAAATTTGGTCAACACGGAGCTGGCCCGGTTCCTGGCGGTGACGCCGGCGGATATTCAGCGTGTGGCCCAGAAGTATTTTGTGCCGGAGAATATGACGCTGGTGGAAGTGTATCCGAAGAATGCGCAAGGCGGCCAGCGAGGGAGTGGGGCAGGAGCTGAATGAACGGGTGAGGGATTTCTTCGCCTCTTCGTTGCCCGAGGAAAGGGCGAATTCAAATGGCAAATGGCAAATGGCAAAATTCAAATGGTTTGCAATTTGGGAATTGTCAAATCGCAAAGCCTTTACCATTTGACCTTTGCCATTTGCCATTTGAACTGTTCTCGATCTTCGCCTTCACCTTGAGAGGCTTGGTCTCCTCTACCCTCTGCCTTGCAGTTCTGTTATTTGCCGCCTTGTCATCGGCTCGTGAGTTTCCCCCTGCGGCCTTGCCTCCCAAGCCGCTGGTTCTTCCCTCGCCGGAGTTGCGCGTCCTTCCCAATGGCCTGAAGCTGGTGGCCGTTGAAAGACGTGCGCTTCCTCTCGTGACGCTGCGCCTGATGGTAAAATCGGGCGCGGAATCAGATCCGGCTACGCTGCCGGGAACGGCTCAACTGGTGGCCGCGTTGCTGACGGAGGGGACTCCGACGCGCACGGCAGGCCAAATCTCCGAGGCGATTGATTCAATCGGCGGGTTGGTCGATACGGGGGCCGGTTGGGACGAATCGTACATAAGTCTGAGCGTCCTGAACGACCATGAGGAGTTGGCTTTCGATCTTCTCTCCGACATGGTGATGCATTCCACCTTTGCGCCCGCGGAGGTCGATCGCAAGCGCCGGCAGACTCTTTCGGGCCTCGAGGTGGTTCGCGACGACCCCGACTACGTCGCCGATACTGCCTTGAGGCGCCTTGCCTTCTCCGGGACTCCGTACGGCCACCCCGAAGATGGAACCCTAGCTTCGGTGCGCCACATTGCCCCGGAAGACCTTCGAGCCTTCTACGCGGCCCATTATCAGCCCTCAAACGCCGTGCTCGCTATCGTCGGAGACATCCGTGCCCCCGAGGCCTTTGAGCGCGCCCAAAAGTGGTTTGGCGCCTGGGCCAACCCAACCCCGCCTTCCGTGCCCGCTGCCTCGTCGGAGGCCGGCAGACACCGGATTCTTGCCATCGACAAACCGGATGCGGTTCAAACCGAGATTCGCATCGCCAATCTCGGAGCGCCGCGAGCGGACCCGGATTACCTGGCGCTGAGCGTTGCGGACCAGATTCTGGGTGGACCTTCTGAGAACCGGCTCTTTAAGGCCTTGCGCAGCCACCAGGGCCTGACTTACGGGGCTTCGAGTGAACTTCTCTCCTATCGGACAGCGGGCGTCTGGCAGTGCAAGACCTTTACACGCACTCCGGAGACTTTGAAAAGCCTTCGGCTGGCCCTCGAACAGATTAAGCAGATGCATGACCACCCGATCACGCCCCAGGAACTCGAAACGGCGCAGGGATACTTGATTGGGCATCTCGCACTGGATTTTGAGTCTTCGGAAAATATTGCCAGTCACACACTGGAACTTTTGGTTTACAATCTGCCCCTGGACTATTGGAATCGCTTTCCGGAGAAGATCCGAGCCCTGACCACCGAGGAGGTGTGGAACGCCGCCGGCCGTCGCCTGGCGCCCGAGAACAACATCATCGTCTTGGTGGGTAATCTTTCGGGGTTCGAGAAAGACTTGAAGAAGCTGGGGCCGATGGAATTCGTTCCCCTGGCCAACGTGGACTTGGGGGCGCAGTAAGCTCCACGACCAAAGCGTCCGCCAGTGTCCCGAGTCGGTATCATGCGATGAAAAACCTGGGCCTGTTTGCAATCGGAGTCCTTGCTCTATGCGCCGTGGCGGAGGCCGTGATTCTGCTTCAGGTTCATCCGGACCCGGTCCGGCTGGGAGCCATCTTATTAAGTCTTGGCCTGATTCTGTGCGCATTTGTGGGATTGGCACAGCAGAGCCTGGTGCGCCACCTGCGGCAGCGCGCGGTGGAGTCGGTATGGGCAGCCGCAACCTTGCCATTGCTGCTGCTGATCCCGTACCTCGTGTACGCCTTTGGAACGCGCTCTTTCACGTTTCTGGGGGCGGGGAAGCTGCTGGCCTATATTCTAGCGCCTAGCTTGTTGCTGCTTCCTGATCGCCTGCACCGTCCGCCGCTCATCGGATGGCGGGACGTGGTGGCCATGCTGGCGTTGGCGTTGCCCGTCGCCGCCAATTGGTTAACGGGGATATGGACCTGGCCGTTCGACCTTTACTTTTTCCGTCCTCTGTTTTGCGTGTGCGTGGGCGTGTACGCGTTTGCGGTGGTCCGCAATCTGGAAGGCGTAGGTTACCGGCTGTTATGGCGTAAACCGGACGTGGCGGACGGGGTCGCCAATTTTCTGGGGTTTTGTGTATTCGGCATCCCGCTGGGGTTGTTGCTGCATTTCATCCACCCCCACTTCTCGAGCGCCTCGTTCGGGCAGATCCCGCTGCAGTTCTTTGCCATCTACTTCACGATTGCCATTCCGGAGGAACTGCTGTTCCGGGGGATCCTGCAAAACCTCTTGTGCCAAAGCATCCGGGGAGGACCGCGCGGCGTCTACGGCTTGCTGATTGCTTCCGTGATATTCGGGGCGTCGCATCTCCATCACGCTCCGGTTCCCAACTGGCGATACGCGATTATGGCCACCGTGGCGGGAATCTTCTACGGATACACATTTAGAAACCGGCAGAGGATTTCCGCTTCCGCTTTGACCCACGCACTGGTCGACACGGCATGGCATTTTTGGTTTTGAAGGGCAGTCAAGAGTCGAGAGTCAAAAGTCGAAAGCCGAAAGTCAAAGGGGTTGCTCTCGACTCTCGACTTTCAACTCTCGACTTCTTCTGGACGTAACTCCCTGACCCGCTGTAAAATGCCTCGATAGTCTATTTCATGAGATTGAACAAGGAGCAAATGCATGAAGATGAGGAAGATGATTCCTTTCGTTCTGAGCCTGGGTATATTGTGCGTGGCGGGCTTCGCGCTAGCGCAAGAGCAGTCGCAAGCGAAGAAACCCAAGCCCGGCCCTTTGACGGGAACGTGGGAGTGCACGGCGCACGGGGGCTCGCAAGGTGATATGCCGTTCACTCTGTATCTCGAGCAGACCAAGGATTCGTTGACGGGGTCGGTTTCTTCGCCCATGGGCGGGACCCAGATCAGTGCCGGAACGGTTAAGAAAGACGACGTTGAAATCCACATCGACACGCCGCAAGGCAACTACCAACTAACCGCCAAAATCAAGAAGGGTGAGCTTTCCGGCAAGTGGACAAGCGACACCGAAAACGGCACCTGGGAAGGCAAAAAACAGGCCGCGGCCGAGAGCAAATAGCTTTGTCCTTCCGAGCAGGCCGCGTTGGTGAGACAGGGATAAGGTAGCGCGGACCCCCGATGCTGGGGTCCGCGGTTTTTCCCAAGCGGGCGTAGTGTATCGCCTCCCAATGACTCTACGCCATTTTCATTTCACGGGGCGATTCGAGCCCATGCGTGTAGTCATCAAAATCGGGACCAGCTTGATCGCCCCGGATGGGCAGATCAACTTCACTTGGATGCGGTCGTTGATCGATCAACTTGAACTGGCCCGTCATGAGTACGTCATCGTCAGCTCAGGCGCGATCGCCTGCGGAATGGATTCGCTGGGCATCAAGCGGCGGCCCAGGAAGTTGGGGCTGATGCAGGCCACCGCGGCGGTCGGCCAGAGCAGGCTGATGCACACCTACGAGCGGCTGCTATTTGGGAAGAAAGTGGTGGCCCAACTGCTCCTTTCGAGTGATGACTTTTCCTCTCCCCTCCGCTATCAAAACCTCTGCAAGACGCTCCGCCAGTTGCTGCGCATGAAAGTGCTGCCCATCGTGAACGAAAACGATAGCGTCTCAGTGCGCGAACTGGAAGGAGCGTTCGGTGATAACGACGAGCTGAGCGCCCTTGTAGCTTCCGCTTTAGGAGCGGACTGGCTGATCTTGCTGACCGACGTGGACGGTTTCTTCCGGTCCAGAGGCGTCTCGGGAAAACTTGACCTGGTGCGGGCCGTCCGTCGTGTCACACCCGCGATGGAAGCCGCCTGCAGCGGCAAAAGCCAGTTGGGGCGAGGCGGGATGCGCTCCAAATTGCGAGCGGCACTGAGGGCCACGGCGGCGGGAATTCAGGTGGTGATTGCCAACGGAAACCATCCTGAGGTCATTCCCCTTGCCCTGCAGCGCCGCGTCGGGACCTATTTTGCGCCCTTGCGCGTTAAGGGTGAGAGCGCCTCATAATCGGTACAATGCCCTCTCCCCAAGGGAGAGGGCTACTTTGAGCACGATTTACGGCGATCCTTCATGTCTAGTACGCTCGATAAACTGCGCAAAGCCCGGACGGCTGCTCCCAGCCTCGCCTTGCTGACTTCGCAGCCGAAGAATGCCATCCTCGAGGCGATGGCGGAGCTTTTGGCAGCGGGCCAGGAAACGATTCTGGCGGCCAACCGCGCCGATCTTGAATCCAACGAGCTGCGTCCCTCCAGCCGCGACCGGCTTCTGCTGAATCCCGCTCGCTTGGCCGACATGCTGGCGGGAATTCGGGCGGTCATCTCTTTGCCTGACCCGGTGGGCGAAGTCTTGGCCGAATGGGTTCGTCCCAACGGCCTGCGCATGCGGAAAGTGCGAGTGCCGCTGGGCGTTGTGGGCGTCATTTATGAGTCGCGGCCCAATGTGACGGTGGATGCGGCAGTGCTGGCGCTGAAAGCTGGGAATGCGGCGGTCCTGCGCGGAGGACGCGAGGCGGTTCACACCAATGAGCGGTTAGTGGAACTTCTCAACCAGGCGCCGGGGTTGCCGGAGGGAGCCATCGAGTTGCTGGATTCCCGTTCCCGTGACTCGGCGGCGGAACTCATGCGGGCGCGGGGCTATGTGGACGTCCTTGTGCCGCGCGGCGGAGCGGAGTTAATCAACCGTGTCGTGGAGCAGGCCACGGTGCCGGTGATCGAAACCGGGGCAGGGAATTGTCATGTTTATGTGGACAAGGAAGCGGACTTCGAGCTTGCGGACCGCATCGTGATCAATGCCAAGACGCAGCGGCCTTCGGTGTGCAACGCCGCGGAAAAGCTGATCGTGCACCGCGACATCGCGGCCGAATACGTCCCCAGAATTGTCGAGCGGTTGCGCGCCGCCGGGGTTGAGGTGCGGGGTGATGAGCAGACGCGCCGCCTGGCGGGCGAAGAGAAGGTTGGCGCCGCTTGTGCGGAGGATTGGCTCACCGAATACTCCGACTTGAAAATGGCCGTCGCGGTGGTGGGGAGCTTGGACGATGCCATCGCGCACATCAATCGTTACTCCACTCGCCATTCTGACGCTATCATCACCCGCGATGCCACGCGCGCACAGAGGTTTTTGGACCAGGTGGACTCGGCGGCGGTTTATTGGAACGCTTCCACGCGCTTCACGGATGGGGGAGAGTTCGGCTTAGGCGCCGAAATGGGTATCAGCACCCAAAAGCTCCATTGCCGCGGCCCGTTTGCCTTGCCGGAACTGACGTCCGTTAAATACCAGATCCTTGGGTCAGGACAGATAAGGCAGTGACGAGTGACGAGCCGAGAGGCCGGTTTCAGGTGCCAGGTGTCAGGGAACGGCCGATAGTCGTCGAATCGTTAGCCTCCCAGCGCTTCTTGCTCGTCACTTGTCACTCGCCACTTGTCACTGATTTCTAATCTCTGCTTTAACGAGGGTTCTCATATGGCAAATGTGCCTTTAGCCGTGGGCTTGGCGTTGCTTGCCGGGATTCTCAACGGTAGTTTCGCGACTCCCACCAAATTTCTGAAAGCCTGGAAGTGGGAAAACATCTGGTCCGTGTGGGGAGTCATGGGCATGGTCGTATTCCCTTGGCTGGCGGTTTGGCTGACCATTCCGAATGCCTGGGGCGTCTTCGAGGCGGCTGGATTTCGAGTCCTGCTGCTGATGGTCCTGTTCGGCGTGGGTTTTGGGCTGGCGCAAATCTTCTTCGGCCTGGGAATTGCCGCGATTGGCATTGCTCTCAACTTTGCGATCGCCATTGGCCTCGCCACGGCCCTCGGCTCCCTGGTCCCACTGCTTGTGTTGCAAAGGCAGAAAATCTTCACACCTCAAGGGCATATGATCTTCCTCGGCGTGGCGCTGGCCATCGCCGGAATCGTAGGATGCGCCGTCGCCGGGGGCATGAAGGAGAAACAACTCGCCGCCGGTGCGCGCCCCAAGGAATCCGCCGCGGTTAGAATAAGTTTCAAGCTGGGGTTGTTCCTATGTATCCTGGCCGGCATCGGTTCTCCGTTTACTAACTTCGGACTGGCTTTTGGAAAGCCGCTCATTGACGCCGCAGTCGCTCAAGGTGTGGGCCCGGGCAGCCAGGCGAATGTGATTTGGGCGCCCCTGAATACGGCTGCTCTCATCCCGTATCTCCTCTATTGCGCTTACCTGTGGAAAAAGAATGGGTCCGCGCACCTGTTCCGGGCTCCAGGGACCGGCCTAAATTGGGTCTTTGGCGCCGTTATGGGATTGTTCTGGTTTGGAAGCACGGTCATTTATGGCGGCGTCTCGGCGCGCCTTTCCGAGATGGGACCGATTCTGGGTTGGCCTCTTTTTATGTCGTCCATTATCATCACGTCGAACGTCTGGGGATTTGTGACAGGCGAATGGAAGGCTGCCGGTACGAAAGCGCTGACTACCATGCTGGGGGGAATCCTCTTTCTCATCCTGGGGTTCGTTGCTTTGGCGATCAGCGGCACGCTGCCGGGCTAGGAGGAATCACGTTCGGAAGCATGCTTTTTGCCGTATGTGTCATTCTGCAATTTCATTTTCATGATCGACTTCCGTGGTACATCTGGGTGGCGTCGGTGATTGCGCTCTGCGTCTCATTCGGCGAGCCTGCCATGAAGATGAAGAAGGAATGATTGCTTAACGGTTGGGCCGCACTCACAATTTGACGAGACACCCTTTGTCGCATGCGAGTGGCGCTTTTCCGAGCAGCGAGCATCCTTTCACGTCCATCACTCGCAGGGAGCCGAATTCTGGCTCGCGCTGGTCCGCCAGGATTCTGGCTGAAACCCTCCGCTCCGGGCACCGAACCGACCTGCTGCGCAGACCCGGTCCCCACTTCCAAATCGCACGAGCAAGAACTGCCCAGCAGAGCAGTACTCCGCATGCTTCCATCGCAATAAGTGTGTTCATGTCCGCCTCCGTTTCGTTTACGGCGCCGGCCCTGAGGCCGGCGTCTTTCGCGCTGACTCGAAATCCGGAACTGCCGCCGTCTGGCACGGTCAAGCCCGGCGAACGGCTGGCGAACCGCCCGCACCACCCGTCCGCCAAGGGCAGGCTACGGGGCCGGCTTGGCAAAACTCGCCAATGCGTCCGCCTCGGTGGCATAGATGTCGAAGGCTTGCAGCAACCGGTGAGTGGAAAGGATATTATGAATTAGCCGAGGAAGGCGCGTAAGTTTCAGTTGTCCCCCCTCCTTCACCGTTAAGATCACCGACTCGACGAGCATGCCGATCCCCGTGCTGTCAATGCGCGTCACCTCAGCGAGGTCGAGTACAATATGATTCCAATGATTGCCCAGAAACTCCTTGATCAAACTGCGCACGCTGTCGACTTCAGGGCCGGCCACGATTCTGCCGTTAAGGCTCAGGACGCGAACCCCTTCGACTTCCTTGGCGTCGATGGTCAGTTGCATGATGACTACCTCCTTTGAGCGGTATATTAGGGGTTGCAGAGGGGTATGTCAACGCCGCTGTGGTAAGCCCGAAAGGCATAGAGGCGTGCGTTGAGAACGTGTAGGGGTGGGGCTTGCCCTACCCGGCTCATGAGGGGACGGCAAGCCGTCCCCCTACAAGCAACCAAAGGTGAGTTTCTGCGCGGCGCGCGAAGAAAAGCAGATTCTTCGCTTCGCTCAGGATGACATGTCATTCTGAGCGAAGCGAAGAATCCGCAGTTGGTTGCGGCTTTGCCGCGCTGTAACACTCCCGTAACAATTCATATAACATGCCTTGAGCGGGATGTTACTTATTGACAAAACCCCCCAGGCACCCTATATTGCTTAGATATGTGGGAAGAGAAGCTAACCATCGTCAATGCAGCGGGTACGAACGAAGAGCAGCGAATTCTGCAGCTCAATGGTCCGATAACCATTGCCACTTTGTTTGATTTCCGGGATACGGTGCGCGCTGAAAAGACCTCGAAAACTCTCATTCTCGATTTCACCCAGGTCCCTTACGTGGATTCGGCAGGTGTGGGAGCCATCGTTAACGCGCATGTCTCCTGCGTCAATTCGGGCCGTCGGCTCTTGTTAGTGGCCGTGCAAGACCGGATCAGGACGCTGATGAAAGTGACCAAAGTCGAGCAAATCCTGTCCATTTTTCCGACCCTGCCAGAGGCTCAAGCCGCCCTCCAATGAACGGCCTATAGTCTCCTGTTCAAGAACAAAGTCAGAAGCGCAACGTGGCGCGAAGCCGGGTAGGCTCGAGCAGCAGGTCGAGGGCGTTGACGGCGCCGGCCACAAAAATGTTGGCATGCCGGAGAGCCTCGTGCGCGCAGCCTTCGCCGTTATCCACGGCAATCGTTAACCCTCCCGCCTCTTTCACCAGTTTCATGAGCAGGCGGTCGTTGACGCCATTTCCCAACGAGGCCAGGCAGCGGGGATTCAACTCCATTGCATAGCGCTGTTTCTGCGCGTCTTCGCCGGGCCCCGCGAGCTTGCGGCAAATCAGCGGCAGGCCCTCCAGTTCCTTTTCGGCGGTCCCGAAAGAATCCGCGGTGACAACATGAATATCCACAAGTTGAGCCAGTCGGAGCAGCCGGTCCTTGACGCCCGGCGACAGTTTGCCGCCGAATGACAACGTTCCCGTGTAATCGCTGAGGATCGCGTTGATTTGGAGTTTCCCGAATCCGGGAATGTCGATCGTGATGCCGGGCTTGTTCATGGTTTGCTAGGGTGCGTCAGTTTGGTCCGCACTTGTGCCCCGCTTGCACGCCCGCTCAATTTACGCCCAATCTGAAGTTGATATCAATTTCGGTCATAACCTCGACGGGGGTCCCGTTGAGAAGCGTGGGCTTATACCGCCACTTCGAAACCGCCTTCATGGCTGCTTTCGTGAGGGCTTGGTCTCCGCTCCGCAGCTTCATATCGAGGACGCTGCCGTCGTGCCCGATTAGCACGTCAAGGCGCACTGTGCCCTGGATTCCTAACTTTTTCGCCTCCCGGGGATAGTCAGGCCGTACTTGGTGAACCAACTTGGCTTGCATCGCCTGGCCGCCGACCCGGATTCGCTTTGGAGTCTGGGCAGGGGCTTGGCCAAGAACTCTGCCGGCTAAAGTAAATAATAGGATGCCGAGTATAAATCTCCTCTTCATCAACCAATTCCTCCTCGATAGCTTGCCACTACAAGTCCTACGACCGTGGTGCAGAGGATACACCAAAGGCGCAGAAAACCCCATTACTAAAATCCAAAATTCAACATGCTCCAAATCGCGTCCACCTTCTTCTTTACCTCCGGGTCCATCTTGATCTCATCAGGCCAGGGGCGAGTGAAGCCTTCGGAGGGCCATTTGGTGGTCGCGTCCACGCCCATCTTGGAGCCGAAGCTCGGAAGGCGGGAAGCGTGTTCGAGTTGGTCCACCGGCCCGAGAGTGAACTGAATATCGCGTTCGGGGTCGATGTGGTTGAACGCCTTCCAGGCCACCTCGCGAAGATTGTGAACATCGACATCGTGGTCCACGACCACAATGCACTTACTGAACATGGCTCCCGGCAAGCCCCAGATGGCGTTCATCACTTTGCGGGCGTGTCCCGGGTAGCTTTTGCGGATCGCCACAATCAGGAGGTTATGAAAGAGTCCTTCCGGGGGCAGATGCATGTCAACGACTTCGGGCATCTGCTTGCGAAAGAGGGGAAGAAAGATGCGTTCCACGGCATAGCCCATCCAATAGTCCTCCATGGGCGGAGGGCCGACAATGGTGGAAACGTAGATGGGATCGCGGCGCCGCGTCAGGCAGGTGAGATGAAAGGCCGGGAACTTATCTTCCAGGGAATAATAACCGGTGTGGTCGCCGAAAGGACCTTCGACCCGGATGTCATCGAGATCCACGTAGCCTTCCAGCACGATTTCCGAATCGGCGGGTACCTCCAAATCGACACTGTGGCACTTGACCAGTTCGACGGGCTCTTGGCGCAGGAAACCGGCAAACAGGAATTCGTCCAGGTCCTCGGGCAGTGGCAGAACTCCGGAGAGCATCGTCACCGGGTCGGCCCCGAGCGCCACGGCAACTTCGAGGCGGCGGCCTTTGCCCCGCCGCTCCAGCCAGCGAAAATGCTCAGCCCCGCCCTTATGGATTTGCCAGTGCATGCCGGTGGTCTGCGAATCATAGATTTGCATGCGGTAGCAACCCACGTTGCGGCGTCCGTTCTTAGGACTCCTCGTAATCACCAAAGGGAAAGTGATAAAGTTCCCGCCATCCTGCGGCCAGCACTTCATGATCGGCAGGCTCTCCAGCGACGCACTATCTGTTTCGACCACTTCCTGTGCCGCACCCGAGCGCACGCTTTTCGGGAAAAACGACCCGAGTTCGGAAAGCTTGGGAAGCAGCCGCACCTTGTCCAAAAATCCTTCCGGCGGCTTCATGTCCAACAGGTCCTCGATGCGCCGCGCCACGTCCTCTAGAGAGTCAACTCCCAGCGCAAGCTCCATCCTCCTTTTCGACCCGAGCATATTGATCAAGAGCGGCATGGCGAATTCCGTCCCGTTCTTTGCCGAACGCGGCTTCTCGAATAAAAGGGCGGGTCCGCCGGCCTTCGAGACCCGGTCTGTGATCTCGGTCATCTCCAGATCCACATCCGCCGGAAGGGAGATGCGCTTCAACTCTCTTTCGCGTTCCAGGAGTTTCACGAACTCGTGCAAGTCTTTGTAGGCCACTGCGACCTCTCCGATGACGATGAAGAACCCTTCGTTGTGGAAGCATTGCAGATTGCACGAACCAAATCAAGCTGGAACCGGTTGGCCAAAGGCCTTGCCGCGCCGTGCCTTGACTTTGCGCCCGCACCGCCGGATACTTAGCGTGGTTGATCTGCGTAGACGCTCCCACTTGCTGCGCTGACCTGACGGTCAGCGCTACCGCGCGACGTGAGGTGCCGCCAATGAACTGCCGTACTACGCTACGCAACCCCGCAACTCGCCCACGTTCATTCGGGCTAACCTATTTACCCTCTCGCCGGCCCATGAGAGGCCAGGAAGCCGGCCCCCTTTTCGTGCTGTGTGCCTTAGCCGCGGCAGGGATATTCAGCGCCCATGCAGTGGCCGGGCAAGCCACGAGCGAAAAGGAAATCGCCGTCCAGGAAGTCCAGTCCGAGTTCAAGCTGCAAGTGCAGCGGAACATGGTGCTGGTGCGAGTGGTGGTGCGCGACTCGAAGGGCAATCCTGTGCCCAACCTGCGAAAAGAGGACTTTCGACTATTCGACAACGGTAAGCCGCAGGAAATTGATCACTTTAGTGTCGAGTCCACCGGTGGCGCTCCGGCCGCAGCGCCCGCGGCAACTGCTAAAGAAGCAGGGGAGGGAGGTCCCTCAACAGGCGAAGCGTCGAGAGCGATACCGCGGAATTACCAGGCCCTTTATTTCGACGACACTCAGATGGGAGCTCAAGACGTCGCCCATGCCCGCGATGCTGCGGACCGGTATCTTACCAGGACGCTAACGCCGCAGGACAGGGCCGGCATCTTCACTTCTTCGGGGCTGGGCGACCAGGATTTCACGGACGATCGCGAAAAGCTTCACGAAGCGCTCTTCCGGTTGCAACCGCGGTCGCGCCTCAACATCGGTGGGGCCACCTGCCCGGATATCGGTGAATACCAGGCTTACTTGATCGTCGAAAGGAACGATCCGGACGCTTCGGCCATCGCCAATATGGAGTATGAGAAGTGTACCTTCGGTGAAGCCCAAGACGCGGGTTTAAGCCCGGGAAAGGCTGTTGATACCCAGACGGCGCTCGCACGCTTCGTCTTGTTAGAGGCGACGCGCATGCGGAATGAGTGGTTAACGCAGGCGGAAACGGTGTTGCGTGGGCTCGAAGAAGTTGTGCGGCGCACCGCCATCCTCCCGGGGCAGCACAATGTGATTTTTATCTCACCGGGTTTTCTTTCCAGCGATATGGAGTCTCGGCTCGCGGCGCTGACCGACCGAGCCTTGCGCGCGAACGTGGCCATCAGTGCGCTGGACCCCAGGGGCCTGTATACGATAATTCCCGGGGGGATAAATCCCGGTGGTGACGAAACGAAGAATTCCGTTGTTTTCCTCCGCCTTCGCCCCGATTTGATGTCCAGAAAGGACCAAATCATCCGACAGGGGCTGACTTTAGACGAGCAGGTGCTTGCCGGTCTTGCCGCGGACACGGGCGGCCGATTTTTTCACAACAGCAACGACTTGGACCAAGGCTTCAGGGAAGTGGCGACGGGCCCAGAGGTTTATTACCTTCTCACTTTTTCTCCTCACAACCTCAAATTCGACGGGCGATTCCACAATCTGAAGGTGAGCCTGGCGAACCCTGGAAACTACACCCTTCAGGCCCGGCGCGGGTATTTCGCGCCCAAAGCCTCGGAAGATGCTGCCACTCGCGCCAAGGAAGAAATCCAACAGGCAGCCTATTCGCAGGACGACTTGAAGGATCTCCCGATCGATGTGCACACCCAGTACTACAAGCTTAACGACGCGGAGGCACGCCTGGCCGTCCTCACGCATCTCGATATCAGTTCCGTGCGCTTCCGCCAGGAAAAAGACCTCCATCTCAACAAGCTTACTTTCTTAACTGTGGTGTTTAACGGGGACGGGAAATGCGTTGTCGCTACAGAGAAAGAGGTCGAACTTAAGCTCCGCGATGCCACCCTTGCAAAACTCGCACAAACCGGAATAACCGTGAAGACGGAGGTGGACCTGAAGCCCGGAACGTACCTGCTGCGTCAGATCGTCCGGGACTCCGAGGCCGGCCAATTATCCGGGCTGAGCCGCCCCGTCGAGATCCCCTACTAAGGACTCCCCTCCTCGGTAAGGATCGGTTGGGGGAGGCCGGAGGAAAGGGCCATCACCTCAGTCTATTTGCCAGAATGGCCTTCCTTGACTTTAGGGTCGGCCCGCCGGATACTTAGCTTGGTTAATCTGCGTAGCTGGGGCAAAAATGGACCGTGGTTTCGAGCAACGGCGCTGCGAACGGGGCTTGATTCCATTCGCGACAGCTTCTTCGCGCGCCTGGGGTCGCTGCTTATGCGGAATTGGGCGCGGCGGCGCGCTCGTGTTGTTGTCGGCGTTAGTCGTGGCGGGGATTCTGATATCGGCGCACGGGGCCGGCGGCCAAAGCGCGGGGGACAAGGAGCTGGCCACGCAGGATGTCCAATCCACCTTCAAGGTAGAGGTGCAGCGGAACATGGTGTTGGTGCGCACTATCGTTCGAGACGCGAATGGCCGTCCGATATCCGGACTGAAGAAAGAGGACTTTCGCCTATTCGACAACGGCAAGCCGCAGGAGATCGACCAATTCGGAGTGGAATCTTCTGCCAGCGCCGCCGCCGTCTCCGCCCGAGCCTCCGAGAAGGAACCGGAGGGGGAGGCGGGTTCGGAACGCCCGGCGACAGATTCAATCCCCAGGAAATACCAAGCGATCTATTTCGATGACGTTCAAATGAGCTTTCAAGACATCGTGTACGCCCGCGATGCAGCGGAACGGTATCTGACGGCCACGCTGACTCCGGCGGGCAGGGTTGGCATTTTTACCTCCTCGGGCCTAGGTGCTCTGGACTTCACTGACGACCGCAGCAAGCTCCACGAGGCCCTTTTCAACCTTCGGCAACGGCCGACCTTTCTTCGGGAATCAAACGCCTGCCCTGATATCGGTGAATACCAGGCTTACCTGATTGCGGACCAGCGCGATACTGATGCAACTGCGATTGCTACGGACGAGTATTTTCAGTGCAACTGCGCCTCTTTACCCGCCCAAGCTCAGCAAAGCTGCCTCAGCCAAGCCTCCAGCGTTATAGAGGGGGACGCGATGAGGATAATGGAGACGGGGGAGACAGAGAATACCCAGATTCTGCGGGGCCTCGAGCAAGTCGTCCGCCGCACCGCTGTGATGCCTGGGCAGCGCAGCGTCATTTTCCTCTCGCCGGGGTTTCTCTTCTACCACCTGGAAACGCAGATTGGTGAGATCTCGGATCGCGCCCTTCGCTCCAACGTGATCGTGAACGCCTTGGACCCACGGGGGCTGTATGTAATCATTCCTGGCGGTGATGCGTCTAAGGGGAACACCGTGATTCCCTCCAATGCCGGCTTGATGGGGAGGAAGTCCCAACTCATTCAGAACTCATACTCGATTGCTGAAGATGTTCTGTCTGGTCTGGCCGCGGACACGGGCGGGCAGTTCTTTCACAACAGCAACGATCTGGACAGGGGCTTCCGGCAGGTAGGGACGCTTGCGGAGGTTTCTTACGTCCTGGCGTTTTCTCCCCGCAACCTCAAGCCCGATGGCCGATTTCACAAGCTGAAAGTGAGCCTGGCGAACCCCAAGGGTTTCACGCTTCAGGCGCGACGCGGCTATTTCGCGCCTAAAGCCTCAGAGGATGCTGCTGCCAGGGCGAAGGAAGAAATTCAAGACGCAGTCTACTCTCAGGACGATCTCAGGGAACTCCCCATCGATGTGCATACGCAGTTTTTTAAACTGAATGAATCCGATGTGCGCCTCTCAGTATTGACCCATCTGGATATGAGCTCCGTACATTTCCAAAAGCGGCAGGATCGCAATCTGGATGATCTGACCTTTATCACCGTTCTCTTCGATCGCGATGGAAAATACCTGACAGGAAAAGAAAAGAAGGTAGTATGCCGGCTTCGCGACGACACGCTCGCGAGACTGACGCGGACCGGCATAACGCTGAAAATGGAGTTCGATTTGAAGCCCGGGACATACATGGTTCGGCAGATCGTCCGCGACTCCCAGGCTGGACAGTTATCCGGACTGAGTCGAACGGTTGAAATACCTTATTAGGAGGTCGTCTATGCGTCGAAGAAGCAAATTCGGTCTGTATATTCTCCTGCCTGCGGCAATCGGAATTCTGGGACTGGGCCTGGCGGTCACTCTAGCCCAGAGCGGAGGAGCGCCGGGCGCTGCTCCGCAGGCGCCCCCCACTTCACCTCAAGTTGTGAGAACTGAAGCAAACCTTGTGCTGGTGGATGTAGTTGCCACCAACAAGAAAGGGGAATACATCAACGACCTGGATGTCAAGGAATTCCAGGTCTTAGAAGATAACCAACCGCAAACCATCACGGCTTTCCAACGCCCGGAAGGAACCCAGGGCCCCAGAAAGCCGGGCCAGCCCCACTATATTGTGGTCTTCTTCGACGATTCGTCCATGACCACCCAGGATCAGATGCTGGCCAGGCGGGCGGCAAACCAATTTGTGGAGAAGACGGCTTCACCGGACCGGTTGATGGCGGTGGTAGATTTTACGGGGACGACTCAAATTGTCCAGAACTTCACCTCGGATGGTGCGAAGCTTCGAGCCGCGACGGAGAAGGTGCAGTATTCCGCGGTGGCGTCGAATCCAGAGATCCCGATGAGCGAGACGCAGGCATTGGGGCCAACGGGCTTTGGTGGAGGCATGGCACCCTCCATGGCGTCCTTGGGGCAGATCTCTATGGCCATGAACCAATCCGACTTCGGGGCCCGGTCGTTGCTTCTATCGATCCGCGACTTGGCCAAAACTTTGCGCGCTGTCCCCGGGCGCAAGACGTTGATTCTCTTCTCCGGGGGGTTCCCATATACGGTGGACCGGCAGCCCGAACTCGATGCCACGATCGATGCTGCGAATCGATCCAATGTGGCGATCTATGCGATAGATGCGCGGGGCCTGGCGACAATGCCCGGGTTTTCGGCCACCACGTATCTCGATTTGCCCTTCCCACACGCGCCGGCGTCTCTCGCCAGCCTGGCCGAACCGCCTGACCCATGGCCCCAGCACGGCGGTGGAGGTGGCGGGGGAGGTACAGGCGGAGGTGGCGGCACCGGTGGTGGCGGTGGGTCCAGCGGTGGCGGCGGAGGGAAAGGCGGTAGCGGCGGTACCGGCGGCACAGGCGGGACGGGGGGCAGCGGAGGGAAAGGCGGCAGCGGCGGCACCGGTGGCACTGGCGGTACCGGTGGCGGGAAAGGTGGCACCGGCGGCACCGGCGGCACGGGCGGAACGGGTGGCGGCGGCACTAGGGGCGGCGGCGGGATGGGCAATCCCAACGGCACGGGCGGCAACTACTCGAACCTGCCGGGCAACGCCTATATGTGCAACGACACGATGTCTGCCATGCAAAACCCCTTGTGCCCACAGAATCGTCTCAATCAGTTGATGGACCAGAGCGTTTCCGCCAACCAGCAAGTACTCGACGCGTTGGCACGCGGCACGGGCGGCTTTACGATTCTCAATACCAATGATTTCCTCGCAGGATTGAACAAGATCGTCAACGAGTTGGACCAGTACTACATTCTGGGGTATGTTCCTCCCAGCCAGGTGCACGACGGAACGTACCACAAGATCTCAGTGAAGGTGACTCGCGCAGGGATGCAGATCCGCCACAGGAATGGCTACTACGACCTGAAGACTCCCGACCTGTTGGCCGGAAAGCCGGAAGGAAAAAACCTCGAGGCGCTGGTGGCAGGTTCCCAACCTGGACAAGTTCCCGTACTGCTGAGCGCTCCTTACTTCTACACTTCGCCCGGCGTAGCGCGCGTCTACGTGTCGTTGCAGATTCCGGGGTCGGCCGTGGACTTCGGAAAAGAAAAGAAGGATTTTCACTCCGAAGTGCAAGTGCTCGGGATTGCCGCCAAAGCAGACGGATCGGTGGCCGCCCGGTTCAGCGACACTGTGAAGCTCGACATGGACAAGAAAGATCTGAAGGACTTTACCAAAGGGCCCTTCAAATATCAGAACACCTTTAACATCGCGCCGGGAGAGTACACGCTGAAACTGGTTCTAAGCTCGGGCGGGGAGAAGTTTGCGAAATACGAAAAGCCCTTGGTGATAGCTCCTTTCGATGCCAAGCAGCTCGAGATCAGCGGACCCGCGCTCAGCGATGATGTTCGTCCGGTGAACCAGCTTGTAGCGAGCCTGGACTCGGAACTCCTTGAGGGTCAGACTCCACTGGTCTTCCAAGGCCACGAAGTGTTCCCCCAGGCTGGCAACCATTTCCAACACGGGGATAAAGTGATGTTCTACGTGGAGGTGTTTGAGCCCAAGATGCAAACGGCCATGGCGCCGCGCGTGGGTGTGCTTTTCAATATCGTGAATTCCAAGACGAACCAGCAAGTGTATTCCTCGAACACCATACTGGTGGATACTTTCGCGAAAACTGGAGATCCTCTGATCCCCGTGGTACAACTGGTTCCCACAGACGGCTTGCAAGCGGGCGAATACCGCTTGGAGGTCCGGGCGCGGAATTCAGTGGGTGGGGTAACCCCCTTACGAAGCGCGGATTTTGTCGTCGAATAGGGGACGTGACGAGCAAGAACCGCGTTCACCACAGAGTGCACAGAGTTCACGGAGAAAGACAATCGGCTTTTCTCTGTGCTCTCTGTGACCTCTGTGGTGAGGCTTTCCTTCCGCCTGCCGTTGTCGGGCGAAAATCAATAATCCCCGAGCCACCTGCTACGGAATCGATTTTCCTCCGTCAACAACAAAAACCTGCCCGGTGATGAAGTCGCTTCGAGCGGCAAGAAAGAGGACCGTCTCCGCAATGTCTTCGGGCCGGCCTGCCTTCTTGAGCGGAATGGCCTGGATTATCTTCTCGGTTTTGGCGTCGCGCGGATCGCCGGGGAAGAGAATCGTCCCGGGGGCTACGCTGTTGACCTGGATGTGCGGCGCGAGCGCTTTAGCCAGGGAGCGCGTGAGTGAAATCGCGCCCGCCTTCGAGGCGCAGTAGTGAATGTATTCCGGCCAAGCCTGAAGCCCTCCCAGGGAAGAGATGATAACAATCCGGCCGTGCCCTTGGCGTTGCATTAAGCGCGCGGCTGCCTGAGCGCAGAAAAACGCTCCCTTCAGGTTGATGCCGAGAATCTTGTCCCAATCCTTTTCGCGGAGCTGGTCCCACTTGGCGGGGAAGAAGATGCCCGCGTTATTGACCAGTAAGTCGAGCCGGCCAAAACGTTTTTCGACCGACCGGAACAGCGCCGCAACCTGCTTCGGCCGGGATACGTCCGCGCGCGCCACCATGGCTCGGCTCCCCAAGCTCTCAATCTCGCGCGCCGTGGCGAGTGCGCCCTGCTTGGACTCGTTGTAATGCACCACAACGTCGGCGCCCGCGCGCGCCAAGGTCAAGGCGATGACGCGTCCGATCCGCCTGCCGGCGCCGGTGACCAGGGCAACCTGGTTTTGGAGTGGATGGCTATTCATCTTTTTGCTCGTCACTCGTCACTTGTCACTCATCCCTTGGGGCTCTAGCCAGGCCGTGAAGTGCCGCAAGAAGGGGGCTTCGTAGGTCAGCTTCAACCCACGAATCCGCTCCCGCCTCTTCCACACCTCCAGAATGATCTCGATGACGTAATCGATGTGACTCTGCGTGTAGACGCGTCGTGGAATCGCCAAACGTACCAAATCCATTTTTGCCGCACCGCCGAACATGAGCGTGCCGATTTCCACTGACCTGATGCCACCCTCGAGGTAAAGCTCAGAGGCGAGCGCGACCCCGGGAAACTGTTCGAGAGGGATATGCGGCAGGAAGGCCCGCGCATCCAGGTAGACGGCGTGTCCGCCGGGCGGTTGCACGATGGGCACGCCTTCCTCGGCGATGTTTTTGCCAAGGTAGCCGGTGGAGACTATTCGGTAGCGAAGATAATCCTCCTCTAACACTTCTTCGACTCCCACAGCAATCGCCTCGAGGTCCCGTCCCGCCAAGCCGCCATACGTAGGGTAGCCTTCCGTAAGAATCAGCAGGTTCTTCTCCTGCTGAGCAAGCGCGTCGTCGTTGGTGCAGAGGAAGCCGCCGATGTTGGCGAGTCCGTCCTTCTTGGCGGACATGGTGCAGCCGTCGCCGAGGCTGAAGATCTCCTGCGCAATCTGCTTCGGCGTCTTCGATTCATAACCCGCCTCGCGCAGCTTGATGAAATAGGAGTTCTCGGCAAAACGGCAGGCGTCAAAGTAGAGCGGGATCGCATGCTTCAGGCACACTGCGCGGACGGCGCGAATGTTCTCCAGTGAAGCAGGTTGCCCGCCTCCGGAGTTGTTGGTGATTGTCAACATCACCAGCGGCACGCGCTCCCTGCCCACACGTTCAATCAACTGTTCCAGCGCCATCACATCCATGTTTCCTTTGAACGGATACGGGACCGACGGCTCCCTGCCTTCCTGTGTGGGCAGATCAACTGCCTCCGCCCCCAGGAACTCAATATTCGCGCGCGTGGTGTCAAAATGCGTGTTGTTGGGCACCACGTCTCCCTTCTTACACATCACGCCGAAAAGAATACGCTCTGCCGCCCGCCCCTGGTGGGCCGGGATAACGTGCCGGTAGCCGAAGATTCCCTGCACAGAATGCCGAAAGCGTTCGAAGCTCCTGCTGCCGGCGTAACTCTCGTCGCCCTCCATGATCGCCGCCCATTGGTGAGTCGACATGGCCCCAGTGCCGGAGTCTGTCAGCAGGTCGATCAGCACATCGTCCGCAGGAAGCAGGAACAGGTTGTAGTGGGCCGCGCGCAGCCGTTGCTCTCGCTCCTCGCGGGTCGTCCATCGTATCGGCTCCACGGTCTTGATCCGGAATGGCTCGAAAATCGTGCGTATCGGCATGAGAGTCCCCAAGGAAGAATTCGCACATAGCTTAACGCACGAAGGGGAATTCCGCTACCTGTAGGGGGACGGCTTGCCGTCCCCTGCCAGGTTTTATTGCGCCT
Source organism: Terriglobia bacterium (assembly GCA_050008495.1). Taxonomy (GTDB): domain Bacteria; phylum Acidobacteriota; class Terriglobia; order UBA7540; family UBA7540; genus CAVROP01. Next base: position 96,904 of record JBEKMN010000004.1, read on the forward strand.
CGGGAGGGGTAGGGCAAGCCCTACCCCTCCAGGTCGGTTGACGGTCTTCGCACCATAAACTAAAATTTAACCTGTGACCGAAGTTGTAGTTTATTCCAAGCCGGGTTGCTGCCTGTGCGACGATGTTAAAGAAAAACTTGAAGTTCTGCAGAGAACCCATGCCTTCCGCTTGCGAGTGGTGAACATTCTCGAAGATCCCCAGGCCTACCGCAAGTTCGAGGAAGAGATTCCAGTGGTTTTCATCAATGGGAAGAAAGCCTTCAAGTACTACTTGAATGAGGAGCAATTCCTGAAAAAACTAGCGTAGCACCGACACTTGTTTGGAGGTCAAATGCCGCGTCCTAGGAAACTCGACCTGCTGGCCATCGCCGCGCATCCCGATGATATCGAACTGACTTGTGGCGGCGCCGTTATCAAGATGGTCGATGCCGGCTACAAGGTGGGGATTTTAGACCTGACGGCGGGTGAAACCGGTACGCGCGGAAGCATCGCACTGCGCCAGGAAGAATCGGCGCGCGCCTCGAAGGTGATGGGCATCGTTCACCGCGAAAATCTGGGCCTGCCGGATGCCGGGGTCGAGCACCGCCGAGATTTTAAGCTGAAGCTTGCGCAGCGTATCCGATCCCTCCAGCCACGCACGGTGATTCTGCCGTATTGGGAAGGGCGCCATCCGGACCACTATACGGCCGGCCAAATCGGCTACGAAGCGTGCTTCCTTGCCGGTCTGGCCAAGCTGCCGCTCGAAGGAGCGCCGCATCGTCCGCACAAGATCGTCTATTCGTCGCTGTATGTGCCCGCCGTGCTTCCCAGCTTCGTGGTTGACATCACCGGCCAATTCGAACGAAAGGTCAAAGCAGTCCTTTGCTATGGTTCGCAGTTCTCGCCTCGCCAGGATTGGCAAAATCTGTTCCCCTCGCGCGCTGATTGCCGCGAACGTCTGGCGGCCCAAGCCCGTCATTTCGGGTACCTGATCGGCGTGCGCTACGGTGAGCCGTTCGTCGCCCGCGAGATCGCCGCCGTGGACGATCTCGTGGACATGCCAGTGCGGTCGATTTAACGTCCTTTGGAATAATCAGCCCTAGCCCCCTGAATGAGTAGCCCTCTCCCATGGGGAGAGGGTGTCCCGGTCCGGCGCTTTTATCAGCCGGAGCGGGACGGGTGAGGGGTCAGTTCGTCGGGCGCCGAGGCGCTGGGGAGTTGACACATGTCTACGCCGCACGAATGCGGTTCTTCCACCTGTCATGCACGAACCAGACGGCGGCAATGACGATCAGCACTGCCAGGATGGTATCGAAACGATGGAAGTAGGCCCGCAGAGTTTCCCAGCGCTGGCCAAGCTTCTCGCCGGCGTAAGCTAAGGCCAAGCACCAGGGAAGGGAACCGAGGAAAGTAAACAGGTTAAAGCGCAGGAAATTCATGCGCGACACGCCCGCCGGAAAGGCGATGAAGGTCCGAATCACGGGAAGCAGGCGCGCCAGGAATACTGCCCAATCGCCATAGCGGCCAAAGAAGCGGTCCGCCATCTCCAAGTCATGGTGGGTGACAAGAAGATATCGGCCGTACTTCTCTACCAGCGGCCGTCCTCCCCATGAACCCACGTAGTATGCCACCAGCGAGCCGACGTTGCATCCTACGGCGCCGGCAATCGCTACCCACACCAGTTTGAATCGACCCACGGAGACGAGATACCCGGAGAAGGGCATTATGACTTCCGAAGGCAGAGGTATGCAGGCGGACTCAATGCCCATCAGCAGCACGATGCCCAGGTAGCCTGAGTGTGAAATCACTGAAATGATGAAGCGCGCAAGATACTCGAAGAAGGTCGTAACCATGGAAAGCATTAATCTAACCTCTCCCGTCGCGGGAGTCAAATGCCGAACCACCCGTTTGGGGACGCAAGCTATTCCCGATTGACCCAAAAGTCCTCCTTTTTACGCTTATTAAAGTGAAAGCTTACGAGCCGAGGTGCCGATTGGATTCAGGGGACTCGGTGAAACCTTACGTCATACACAAAATGGCGGCGAATACGGCAGTCGCTCACGCCCGGCGGTGTGGCGCGGGCGTCTCGCCCGCTGTCTTGGGAGCGTCTTGCCCCCGCGGGAACTCGCCGGCAGAGCCGGTCCTGAGCGGGGCGAAGGAATGCCCGCGCCACAGCGGGCGAGACGTACGCGCTACTGTCTTCAGAGCAGCAGGGAAGGCGGCTGGAACTGATTTTTCTCGAACCGCAATGCTGCTCCGAACGTAATTAGACAGTGAGGGGGAAGGAGCGCGATGGAGAATCTACTTCGCGACATTAAGCACGGTCTGGGCTCCCTGCTGCGCGACAAGGGGTTTAGCGCCACGGTGATGCTGACTCTGGCCATTGGCATTGCCGCCTACACTGCCACCTTTGCGATTGTTAATTCGGTGTTGTTGCGGCCGCTGCCGGGCCCCAATGCCGACGCCCTCATACTGATGTCCAACGAGTACCCGAAAGCCGGGGCGGCCGATCAAAGCGTCAGCGCCGCTCCCGACTACTACGATCGCCTTCGCGTTGTGACGGCTTTGCAGGAACAAGCCTTGTTCGGGGAGGGAGACACATCGCTCGACATAAACGGCACAGCGGAAAGAATTGAGGCCATGAAAATCACCCCGTCGTTTTTCAAGCTGGTGGGGATTTCTCCGGCCCGCGGGCGATCATTTACTGCGGAGGAAGGCGAAGTCGGAAATGAAAACAAGGTGATCCTCAGCGACGCGCTTTGGCATCAGCTCTACGGCGGCGACCCCTCCGCCCTCGGACGCGAACTGCGTCTGGGCGGCACGCCTTTCACCATCGTGGGCGTCATGCCGAAAAACTTCGTTTTCGTAGACCCTCAGGTCCGTCTCTGGGTGCCCGTGGCGTTCACCCCCGCGCAGAAAACCCAATATCACAACAACCAGTGGGGCAACATCGGGCGGCTGAAACCGGGCGCCACCATAGCCCAAGTCCAGGCGCAGGTTAACGCTCTTAACGCTGCCAACCTGGAGCGGTTTCCTGCGATGAAAGACTTCCTCATCAATGCGGGGTACTACACCAAGGTGGAACCGCTTCAGCATGTACTGGTCAAGAGCGTAGAGAGCGCGCTTTACCTGCTGTGGGGCGGAGCGGTGTTCGTGCTGCTCATTGGCGGATTGAACGTCGCCAACCTGGGGCTGGCGCGGTTGAGCGCCCGCAGCAAGGAGGTCGCTACGCGCATGGCGCTGGGCGCGGGCCGTGCTCAGATCGCGCGCCAGACGATCGTTGAAAACGTGCTGTTGGCCGGAGCAGGCGGCATCGCCGGCGTACTGCTCGGTCGAGCCCTATTGCGGGCCGTGGCGGCGACGGGGCTCGCTCAGTTTCCCCGGGCGGACGAAGTCCGCATCAACGGAACCGTGGTTGTTGTCAGCCTCGCACTGGCCGTCGTAGTAGGTGTGCTGGTGGGACTTGTGCCGCTTGCCAGCGCCTTCAAAATCAACCTGACGAGCACGTTGCGCGACAGCGACCGCACGGGCACGGGCGGCGTCGGCACCCGCAGGCTGCGCCAGGGCCTGGTGAGCGCAGAGATTGGACTGGCCTTTGTACTCCTTGCCGGGGCCGGACTGCTACTGGCCAGCTTTCGACACTTGCTGGCGGTCGATCCGGGCTTCAAAACCAGTGGGGTGCTGACAGCGTCCGTCACCGCGCCGGCATCCCGGTACCGGGGAAGCGGCGACTTGCGGACCCTGATGAACCGTGCGCTGGATTCGATTCGGCACCAGCCGGGCGTGGCCGCGGCCGGGGCGACCACGGCGATTCCCTTCGGCAACAATGAACAGGACAACGTCATCCTGGCCGAGGGCTACGTTATGAAGCCGGGCGAATCCATGTTCTCTCCGTATAGTGTTACAGTCACGCCGGGCTACTTCGAGACAATGAACATCGCCCTCGAACGCGGGCGATACTTCGACGAGCGGGACAACGAGAGCGCCCCGCAGACGGTCATTGTGAACGAACAGTTGGCTCGGCACTTCTGGCCGAACCTCGATCCGATTGGACACCGAATGTACCAATCGGACAACCCGAAGGAGCCAGCTAAGCCGGGAGCACACACGGCCTGGTACCAGGTGGTTGGGGTAGTGCACTCCGTCACCCAGGCAGACCTCGCGGGCACCAGAAACGGGTTCGGCGCTTACTACTTCCCCTACGCACAGCGTCCGTCTTCAGATTTTACGTTTGCGGCCAGGACTGTAGGCGAAGCAGGCGGCGCCGCAAGCACGCTCCACACGGCGATCGCCCGCATCGACCCGGAGTTGGCGTTGTTCGACGTGAAAACTATGGACGAGCGCGCCGCGCTCTCGATGGCATCCCGCCGCGCGTCGCTGACACTGGCCCTGGCGTTTGGCGGCTTGGCGTTGTTCCTTGCGGCGATCGGCATCTACGGGGTGCTTGCCTACCTGGTAGCGCAGCGGAGGCGCGAGATCGCTATCCGGATGGCCCTCGGCAGCACGACATCGTCTGTGGTGAAGCTAGTCCTCAGGGAAGGCTTGACCCTTGTAGGCATCGGATTGGCGGTAGGATTCATCGGCGCTGCGGCGCTGCAAAAGGCGGTGGCGAGCCAGATCTACGGAGTTCGTCCTTCCGATCCGCTGGTGATCGGCGGCGTGAGCCTCTTGTTGGGAGCAGTCGCGCTGGCCGCTTGCGCAGCGCCCGCGGGACGCGCCACACGCGTTGACCTCATCGAAGTCTTGCGCCAGGAATAACACGGATGTGGTGCGGGCGTCTCGCCCGCTGTGGCACGGGTATCCTGCCCGTGCGCGGGAGCGGGACGCTCCCGCGACCGCGGGCGGGACGCCCGCGCCACGATTCTCAGAGCAGCTTCAGCACCCGATCGATTTCCGCTTCCGTGTTATAGAAGTGAGGAGAAACCCTGACCATCCCGCAGCGGGCCGCCACTTGTACGCGACGAGCGAGGAACGATTCCAGGAGGCCCTCGGCGGTGCCTTGGCGGGGCACAAAAGAGACAATCCCCGAGGCTTCTTCCCGTGCCTGGGGACCGAATACCGAATGGCCGCGTTCCAGCAGTCCGCGACGCAGTCGATCGGTCAAATCCAGAACACGCTCGGCGATATTCGGAATTCCTACCTCGAGAAGGAAATCAACCGCGGCCCCCAAGCCATAGATTCCAACCGTGTTAAGCGTGCCGCATTCGTACCGGCGGGCGTCGTCTCGCCAGGACAGCTCGCGCTTGGTGAAATCGGCCCAATGGCGTACTGTCCACCATCCGACCTCTGTCGGCGTGATCCTGTCCATCACCTGCCGACTGACATAAAGCACTCCGGCGCCTTCCGGACCGAGCAGCCATTTGTGCCCGTCGGCAGCCAGGCCGGCGATTTGAGCCGCTTTCACATCCAGGGGGAACGCTCCCAGCCCTTGGATCGCGTCAACAAACAACAGACAGCCTTGTGCGGCGCAAGCTTGGCCCAGTTTCTCGAGGTCCAGCCGAAATCCGCTGAGGTAATCGACGAAGCTGACTGCCACCACGCGCGTGCGGGAAGACAGCGCGCTTACAATCGACTCGTGACTCATCCGGCCTCGTTCCGGCCGGACCAACCGCAGGACCACGCCGCGCTTTTCCAGGGCCTTCCAAGCATAGTAGTTAGAAGGGAACTCGCCTTCGATTGAAACGATCTCGTCCCCCGGCCGCCACTCGAGGCCGTTTGCGAAGGTGGAGACCCCTTCAGAAGTGTTTTTGGTGAGGGCGATTTCGCCCGGATCCGCGTTGAGCAACTGCGCCAGCGAGCGTCGAGCGGTGTCGTAAGTACGGACCCACTGCTGCCAGTTTTCGGCGCCGCGCTGGTGGACTTCGTCAAGCAGTCCAACCATGGCGTCGCGCACCCTCCGCGAAAGAGGCGACACCGCGGCGTGGTTCATGTAAACCAAAGATTCAGTGACTGGGAATTGCGAACGATAACGATCTATGTCAACAGGCATAATCAGCGTCCCAGGAAGAGTTTGGACAGCTAATCAGTATACATGCTACGAGCCGGGGTGGCCAACTCTGGAGGCGCGAGACGAATGTCTGCGCGTCGACATCTCTCCGCGTGAGCGATTACAGGTTTTCAACATTAGCTTGAGATTGCGACCATATCTACTTGCTTAGTAAGTCGCTCTTCGCGCCTGCCCTCGAGACTCGATACCTACTGACCTCGGCCAAGGATCTCGGTCTTTCGCTCGTGCTTTTGGCGGTTCTGGCATATAAAGCCCCCAGGGAAGAGGAGCAAAAGAGCGGGTTGGTGGAGGATTTGTGGGCAATTGACGCATAATCGCTACGTCTGATAAGGTATGTTATGTTAACTTAAGGGTGGGTCTAGCTCCGGCCTTCCGGCAAGTCCCTTACAGGCTCGGCTTGCGGAACACGGTGCAATAGCTGTGGTTGGGCCAATCGTCGACGGTTTTGACGACCTGAAAGCCGGCGGACGTAAGCTCCTCGACCAGGAGTTTCTGCGGCATGCCGTGGCCGCCTCGGTTCTGCGGAACGCCTTCGGGCGGCTTGGTGTTTGCGGGCGGCTCTTCATCGATTACCGCCAGCAGTCCTCCGGGCTTCACGGCACGAAAAAGGCTCGCATCCATTTCGGCGGGTATTGTGAAGTGATGATACACCAATCGCATCAATATTCATGTATTACTTGAAGTCTAGGCGTTGCAGCGCCAGCTTGGGCTGGGAACTGCTCTGAAGCACTTCCCGCCCTCCGCAGGAGGAGGCGGTTGGGGGTGGTGGCGCCTCGGTCAACCACCCCTGACCCCTCTTTGTCAAGGAGGGGGACCGGCAACATGCCGGCGCTACATCAGGACTGAATTGCCCCCTGGAAAACCTCGCGCAGGCGCCGGGCGACGATCACGTCCTCATCCGGTTTCAGCATCCAGACTCCCACCGTGACGAAATTAGGACCGACGGCGGGATTCAACTCAATTCGGGGACTTCCCTTCCGCATTTTGTCCATAATTTGCTGACCCGTCAAGCCGACGCGGTTCTGGTCGAAATTAATCTGCAAGTGCGGAACGTGGTTGGCGACGGGAGGAACGAAGATCTTGGTCTCGACGGTAGGAACAGTCTTCACCTGGGCAGCGATTTTCTCGGCGCGTTTCTGGAACTCCGAGATCATCGCCGCTTCGTCCTGACTCAGGAACCAATCCACGGCGGCGACCATGCCCACGATCTCTTCCTTCCCGACCTTCATGCCGCGACCCACCGTATTGCCGTAGGGGTTGTTGTTCTTTACAGCATAATCGATCAAGTCCTTCCTCCCCAGCAGTAATCCGGTGCACTGCGGGCCGCGAATTCCCTTCCCGCCCGAAAACGTCACGAGATCAAATCCCATCTGCGTGTAATTCCAGAGATTGGAGATGGGGGGCACGTCGGCGGCGGCATCGTTGAAGCACGGCACATTATGCTTGTGAGCGACCCGCACCCAATCTTCGCGGCTGATCTGGCCGCTTTCCGCAGCGTTGAAGAAGTGGGCCATCACGGTGTTCTCATTGAACGCCGCCTCGTAGTCGGCCAGCGTTTCGACGTTGACGAACTTGATGCCGCAATTGCGCAGGGCGTGGTCGTAGCCGTAGCGATGGGTCTTCTGGACGATCACTTCGTTCTTCAAGCCTGTCAGATCGGTCGGCAGATTGACGATCGACTGGTCGTTCCCCATGCTCATGCAAGCGGCCGTTCCCAGCGTCAAGGCGGAGGCGGCGCCCGCCGTCACCAGGGCGGCTTCGCACTTCAGTTGCTTCGCCAGGTACTCGCCGGCCGCCTTGTGAAGCTCCTCGATATTCACGGGCTGCTGGGCCGCCAAGTTCATCGCGGCCTGCACCTCGTCCGGCAGAAGGGAGGCGGAGAGAACGGTAAAAGTTCCCGCCGCGTTGACGAAGGGGGTAACTCCTAGTTTAGCATAGTAGTCTACTCCCTTGACGGGCGCAGGGCGCTTCTTGGAGCGGGCCTCTCCCACCCCGCTGCCGTAAGCCACGGCCCCGCCTGCCATCAGCGTACCGCCGGCCCGGCGAAAGAATTTCCTGCGATTAATGGAGTTTGACATGGGTTTCTCCTTTTAGTCGGAAGTAGAAAGTCAAAAGTCGAAAGTGGAGAATCGGGAGCCCGAGGTCGGACTGTCTCAACTTCAACAATTCTTGACTCTTCAGCCTCACAACGTACTGACTCGTCAACTCCTCGACTCTTGGGTTCAGAACTTTCGACTCTCGACTTTCGACTCTCAACTTACTTCGTCTTTACCGCGATGGCGGAGATTTCGATCCGGGCATTACTGACCAACGCCGCCACCTGCACCGTGGCGCGAGCGGGGCGCGGCTCAGGGAAGAACGTCTTGTAGACCTTGTTCATATCCCCGAATTCGGACAGGTCCGCCATGTACACGGTTACGGACACAACATCGGACATCTGAAAACCGGCCTGCTCCACGATCTTCTTGATGTTCCCCAGCGCGGCCTCGGTCTGGGGTCCAATACCGTCAGCCAGCTTGCCGTTGACGGATCCCTCCTGGCCGGCGACGTACAGGGTGTTGCCCACCAGGATGCCATTGCTGAACGGCAATCCTTCCGCGGTGCCGGGCGGATTAATCGCCCGCTTTGCCGAGGAACTTGCGGGATTGCCTGCGGCCATCAGGGACGCTGCCGCCAGGTGAGCCATCAGCAGAACTGCCAACTTCAGTAGTAGTTTGTTCATTGTGATAAGTTCTCCTTAATTGGTATTGGCGTCGGGGCAGACCGTGTGACCGCCCGGGGCAATCCGTCAACTGACGGATTGCCGCAGCGAGGCGTCAACCTAGTTCCTAGGGTAGTTGTCAGCCCTCGCCGGTTGAGGTGCGCCCATACCCGGAATGTTGAAATACTGTTTAGGGGCCTTCTCCCACTCGACCATGCTCAGGCCCGAGGGGTCGTACGAGATTCGTCCCGCCCGGATGGTCATTCGGGCAATCAGCTTCACGTTTCCATTCATCCTGGCAACCCCATTATCGATGTACCCGAAGTGGCCGTGAAGCACTTCCAGAACCGCCACGTCCGCTTCCCTTCCCGCGGATAAAGTTCCCAGTTCCGTACGATGTATCTCTCTCGCCGGATTCACGGTAGACCGTCGAACCAGGTCTTCGATGGGGACGCCCATGGCGAGGAATTTGGACATCACCTCGGTCATGCAGAGCACGGTGAAGTCTCCCATGTGCAAGTCCGTTGACATGGAATCCGGGATGAACCCCTGCTTTACGGCGGGCACGGCGTTTCGGAACCAGAAGCTCCCCGCTCCATGTCCAACGTCAAAGATCACACCTCGCGCCCGCGCCTCGGTCAGGATGGGATTCAGCTTGCCGTCCGCGAGCAAGATGGGGAATTGCTGCGCGAACACGTGGGTGTGAATATCCCCCGGCCGCATCTTCTTCAGGATCAGGTCGGCGTAGGTCCGGTCAGGGCGCGGCCAGAAATCGAACATCACCGGCACGTTGGCCAGCTTGCCGCATTCCTCGGCGCGGTCCACGGCGGCCCAGGGCTCGTGCAGCGCATCCGCGGGCTGCTCCGTCCAGTAGTGCGCCGTCTTCACTCCCACAATGATGTCGGGGAACTTCTTGATCGTGGCCGCGCAGAGCTGCGGGTCCATCTGGTCCACGGTTTGCTCGAGGCCGCCGTTCATACCGTTGGCGACAATGTTCAGGAAAGCCAGCACTCGCACCCTGGCGTGGTCGATGACTTCCATCTTTTCCTGGAAAAAAGTCTCCGCGCCCGAGGTTCCCGCGTCCACGACCGTCGTCACCCCCGCGCCCAGCGCAATGTCCGCCGGAACGCCCAGCGGCGCGGCGAGGGAGCGCGCCTCCGGCGCAAACCAATTGAGCGGAGCCCCACCGTGCCCCACGTGGAAATGAATATCGATAAGGCCCGGGGTCACATAGAGGCCGGTGACATCGACCACTTTCCCCGCTTCGCCCGCCGGGATGCTTTCTTGCACGGCTGCAATCTTCCCCGCTGTGATCGCCACATCGGCCACCCGATCGACATCGTTGGCCGGGTCGATGACATGGCCGCCCTTCAACAGAAGATCATAGTGGGGTGCTTGCCCTTGCGCGAAGATGTTCGACGCCAATCCCATGGTGACGGCAACGCGAAGCCAGAATAATAGCCATTTTGCCCAACTCGACATATTACATCCCCTTCCCTGCTTTGGGGTCACAATTTGTGACTGAGAATGGACCCCTCGTCTGGCCCCCGACCTTCGTCTTTGGCCGCGGGCGGTTCAAAGCGCCGGCGAGGGTGTAACATTCGCGCTGAAGCTTACCCTTCCGCACCGGCAATTTCAAGGCTGTAGGGGCAGTGGCGAACCGCCCTGCCGGGGAATCGAAGTCATTACGGGGGGCTGCTATCAGGGCAGGGGTTTGTCAAGAGACATTGCGCTATACAACTAGCCCGTCGGGAAGGCTCGCCGCAGGAGCAGACGCGCAAAGAAACCGGCTCTCGTCTTTCGGTCCTCGGCAGCTCTGCGGTGCGCCCGCCTGCAATCTGCGTTAACTTTGCCGAGGGCTGCCTAGCTTGCGCAACTCGATCACCAAGCGCAAGGCGTCGTTGACAGCTTTTTCACTCCGAAAGGCTTTCCGGACGTCAGGGTCCAGGAGGACAAGGTTCGTGCCCGCGTGGTAGCGTTTCGCCTACTTGCCGCGCACCCCACCTTTCAGCAACTGGCCGAGATCATATTCGGGGAGCAATTCGTCGCTCCTACTACTCGTCCTTGTTTTCATAGTCTCTTCTCTCACTTGCGGTCAGAGTCCGAGCGCTGATAATGCGGATGTGGTCTCCCCGCTCGGCGTGAGCGACCATATTGTATCGGAAATCAGCACCGCTCCGCAGGAGTCTTTACAATCCCCCGGCCCAGGGTTATTCTCTCAGCCGATTCTCTCTCTGTGGAGGGCCAATGCTAAAGACGTTGCGCTTGATTTTCGCGCAGGCGATCGTTCTGTTCTCTGTCGTTGTCGTGGGGCTTGGGGCGGACACGCCACAAGCCAGCGGCCCGGCAAAGCCGGTTTACCGAAAGCCGCCCAAAGTCATTACCGACATCCTGGAGTCTCCCGCGCCGCCCATGACGCTGGTGAGTCCGTCGCGGGACCGTGTGCTGGTGATTGATAGTTTACGGCATCCGCCCATCGCCGATCTGGCGCAGCCCATGCTTCGGATCGCCGGCCTGCGCATCAATCCGGCGACCAATGGCCGACACCATCCGCCGCGCCACATTGGCCTGAGGCTGATTACGATTGCCGACGGCAAAGAGATCAAGCTCGCGGCGCCCACGGATGCTTGGCTGAGCGTGCCGCTGTGGTCTCCGGACGGCCGGCGCTTCGTGTTCACCAACACCAGCGCCAGCACCATCCAGCTCTGGCTTGGAGACGCGGCGACCGGCGCGCTGCGCCGGATTCCAGGTGTGGCCATCAACGCCACGTTTGGCGAGCCCCTGCAATGGCTTTCCGGCAGCAACGAATTACTGGTGCAACTCGTTCCTCCGCATCGCGGAGGGCCCCCGGCGGAGTCCAGAGTGCCGACCGGGCCGACGGTCCAGGAAAGCGCTGGAAAACCTGCGCCCGTGCGCACCTACGAAGACCTCCTCCAAAATGCCCATGATGAAGACCTGTTTGAATACTCCGTCACCTCGCAGCTTGCTCTGATCGATGTGCGAAGCGGCAAACTTAGAGAAATCGGTAAGTCTGCGATCTTCGACCGCATCGCCCCTTCGCCCGACGGCCGGCATATTTTGGTGGCACGCATCGTTCGCCCCTACAGTTACCTGTTGCCTGCCGAGGAGTTCGCCAAGGAGGTTGAGGTTTGGGACCTCAGCGGCAAGCTGGAATACAAACTCGCTTCCCTGCCCACCACCGAGCTTGTGCCCATTGAGGGAGTGCTGACCGGGCCGCGTGATTATCAGTGGACGGCGACGCAGCCGGCCACGCTGGTCTGGGCAGAAGCGCTCGACGGGGGCGATCCGAAGAAGAAAGTCCCCTTCCGCGACCACCTGTTTCTCTTCCCTGCCCCATTCACCGGCAGGCCGGTTGAATGGGTGAAGCTCGAACAGCGCTTCATGGGACCCGGGTTCCGCTCGAACAGCATTCTTTTTGGCGAGAAAGAGGGCTTGGCGCTCGTACACGACTACGACCGTGATCGCCGCTGGCTCCGCACCTTGGAGATCAGCCTTGACCATCCCGGCCAGCCGCCCGCGTTGCTGTGGGAGCGTTCCATCCGCGACCGCTACAAGGATCCGGGCTTTCCGGTCATGCGCACGCTGCCCAACGGCCAGGAAGTGATCTTGCAGCAAGAGAACACAGTTTACCTCGAGGGTGCGGGCGCCTCACCCAAAGGCGACTTCCCGTTCCTGGATCGTTTTGACTTGTCCACCCGCCAATCCTCACGCCTCTTCCAATCGGCCGACAAGACCTACGAGTCATTGGTCGCGCTATTGAGCGACGACGCTTCGCGTTTCATCACGCGCTTCGAGACGCCAGACGATCCACCCAACTTGTTCATCCGTGAGCCGGCACACCCGGATGCCAAAACCGCACTGACGCACTTCCCTGACCCGGCGCCGCAGTTGCGCGGCATCTCCAAGCAACTCGTCACCTACAAGCGGAATGACGGCGTCCAGCTCTCATTTACGCTCTACCTGCCGCCTGGTTACCAGCCCGGACAACGCCTGCCCACCATCGTCTGGGCGTACCCGCTTGAGTTCAACGACGCGGCGACCGCCGGGCAGGTCTCCGGCTCGCAGTACCATTTCACCCTGATCAGCGGGATTTCACACCTGTTCCTTCTGACGCAAGGCTACGCGATTCTCGACAACGCCACCATGCCGGTGATTGGCGACCCGGAAACCATGAATAACACTTATGTCGAGCAGATCGTGGCCAGCGCCAAGGCGGCCATCGATAAAGCCGCGGAGATGGGTGTAACCGATCCCCAGCGTGTGGGCGTGGGCGGCCACAGCTACGGCGCTTTTATGACCGCCAATCTGCTGGCCCACTGCGATCTGTTCAAGGCGGGCGTGGCGCGCAGCGGGGCGTACAATCGCACCCTGACTCCCTTTGGGTTCCAAAGCGAACGGCGGACGTTCTGGGAGGCGCCGGAGATGTACGTGAAAGTTTCGCCCTTTGCCTATGCCAATAAGATCAAGGCGCCCATCCTGCTGATTCACGGCGAAGCGGACGATAACTCGGGCACATTCCCCATTCAAAGCGAGCGCATGTACCAGGCCATCAAAGGCAATGGCGGGACGGTGCGCTATGTGACGCTGCCCTACGAGGCCCATGGATACGTGGGACTGGAGTCTGTCGAGCACACACTGTGGGAAATGATCACCTGGTATGACCGGTGGGTGAAAAATGCAGGGATTAGGGACTAGAAGAATTGTCGGTGGATGATTGCCGATTGTCGATTGAGACAACGGCGGTGGTGTGGCGGGCGCTCCAACGACCACCGAGCCTTGCCGCTTTCAATCGGCAATCGACAATCGAAAATCGGCAATCCCGCTAGCCTTGCGTCCGGAGTTTCAGGCGGCTCTTGTTCGATTCCATGAAGGCCTTGAGGTCTTCGGCGGTCTCAAGCAGCTTCATCCACTGTTCGTAATAGAGGGTCACCGGAAAGCGTCCCAGACCATAAACGCTTACGCCGCCCTTCTCGCCGACTTTAAACTCGAGCTTGCCGGTGCGCTTCGATCCCACTTGCTTCTCGAGCTCAGCAATTCTGGCCCTCAACTCCTCACTTGTTTGTTCCGCCATCGGATGCATCCTCCTTGTGGTGACAGGCTGCCGTCAGTTCTGCTTCGAGCGCCGACTGCATGTACGCCAGAATCTGTCCGAGCCTGCACCACCGCACTTCAAACCTGGAGCATATCATAGCCGATTTCGGAAGGCAGTGGTTAGTGGCTAATGGCATTCCAGAATAGCCTTCGGAGGGGGGCAGGCATGCCCAGAGACAGCACGTCTACGCTGCATCAAAAGGCACTCCTTGTGGTGCGGGCGTCTCGCCCGCTTGGGCGCGGGCATTCCTTTGTTGCGCTCAGGGCGGGCTCTGCCTGCGCGCGGGAGCGGGACGCTCCCGCGACAGCGGGCGAGACGCCCGCGCCACAGGACCAACTGGGCTGAAAGTACTCTTGACCCAATTGTGTTCCTGTTGGCAAGATGGTAACCTGGGGAAGCGGGAGAACATCCCGCCGTGGGGATTAGAGCGATGAAGTGTCCAATCACAAGGATTGCCGCCCTGGCCATGCTTGTTGCCTGGGGAGTAGGTGTTGTCCTGGCGCAGGACTCACCTGGTTCGGAGTCACTGGCAGACTTGGCGCGCCAAGCCAAAGCGCAGCGGGCAAAGTCACGTGAAAAATCCAAGCTTTACACCAACGAAGACATCGAGGCGCTCCCGCCTCTGCCCATGAGCACTACTGTCGTCCCGCCGGGGGAGCCAACTGCCCAGTCTACAACCGGCAACAAGGCCGGGAACGATGCCCTGAAGGCGCGCCCCGCTGAGGCCGGCAGCGTAAAGCACGGAGAAGAATACTTTCGCGCCCGAATGGGCAAACTCGAGGAGCGTCTGGAGTTGGACCAACGGGAAGTCACGATTTTCCAGCAGGCATTGGGCCAGAGCCAGATGATGTATTACTCCGATCCCGTCCAAGGCTTGTTACAGTCGAGCGGGCCCACTGCCATGTCCGACGTCCACAGCCAGCAAGACCAGATCGCCAAGAAGCAAGCGGACGTTGCTGCGGATCAAGCGGCCATCGATAACCTTCAAGAAGAACTGCGCCGCGCGGGTGGCGATCCTGGCTGGCTTCGTAATGTCCCTCCCGGGGAGCCGAGGGCAAGCACTACAGAGCAGCCCGGAGCCCAGGGCGAGAAAAACTGGGATGCACGATTCAAGGTGGCGCGCGCCCGACTGGCGGACGCCGACGAACAGCTACAGGTCACCCAAGACGAACTAAAACTTCTGCGGATCCGGGATGTGCGCACCCTCAACTCCAGCTCGAAAGCAGAGTTGGACGGCAAGGTCAAAGACAAAGAAGACGAGGTGGCGCAGAAACAACAGGACAAGGACGAGGCCCAGGAAGCTCTGGAAAAGCTGCAGCAAGAATTTGACGCTGCGGGCGCGCAGGAAGACGTCGTGAAGCGGTAGGCAGCCGCTCCTGCCGCGTTACTCAATCGGAGAAAGCGCGCCAAACCAATGACGTCATGCTGAGCGTAGCGAAGCATCCCCGCAGTTTGCCGACGGAAGCAACTGTGGAGACCCTTCGCTGCGCTCAGGGTGACACACCAGTGACTGTCCCACCTTTTTCGGCGGCGCGATCTAGCTGGCTTTCTCCGCCAGATGAAGGGCCGCGATCCCGCCTGTAAAATTCAGATAACGGACGTTCTGAAAACCCTGCGCACTCAGCAAGTCTGCCAGCGCCTGCTGGTTGGGGAACCTGGCCACAGAATCTTGAAGGTACTGGTAGGGTCCGGGAACGCCGGAAATCCAGGTTCCAACCCGCGGCAACAGATTGCGGAAATAGAAGCGAAACAGCGGCCCCAAGACTACCCCTCGGACCTCAGAGAACTCGAGAATGGCCAGCAGCCCGCCCGGCCTGAGCACCCGGCGGATCTCCGCGAGGCCAAGCGAGTAGCTGGCCAAGTTGCGAAAACCGAAGGCGAGCGTGACGAGGTCCAGAAACGCATCAGGAAACGGCAAAGCCAACGTATCAGCTTCCAGGAACAGCGTCGAATGCCGCCGGGCCTTTGTCCTTGCGAGGAGAAGCATAGGGCGGCAGAAGTCCGTTCCGAATACCCTGCCGGCGGAATGATGTTCCAGTTCGAAGGCCAGATCGCCCGTACCGCAACAAAGGTCAGCGGCGCTCGAACCGGGGCGCTCCAGAATGTGGCGCAGAGCCTTGGCGGTAGCTTTCCGCCACGCCACGTCTCGGCCCAGCGAAAGGAAATGGTTCAGGAAATCGTAACGCGGCGCGACCGACGCAAACATCTTCCGTATGGCGCGGGCAGTGGATTCAGTGGGCTTTGGAGAACCACGATGGCCGGAGACCGGTTGAAGGTGGGGAGGGTCATTCATGTCAGCCGCCCCGCTGCACTTCCCGGAACGCCGTTTCGACGAGGCTGGTGGGGACCTGCTCTGAAATCCTGACTTTGCCGATTCGTTCAGGAATAACCCAATGAATACGCCCGCCGACCGCCTTTTTATCCTGAGGCAACAGATCCAGGATTCGCCGTACCGCAAGGCCTTGAAGGCTGGGCAAGGGGCCGATGTCGCGCACCAGTCGGGCGATCCGCTCGCTTTCGGCGCGCTCGGCCGCTCCCAACAACTCTGCCAGGCGCAGCACAATCAGAATCCCCCAGCCCACCGCCTCCCCATGCAAGAACCGCCTGTAGCCGCTTGCTTCCTCGAGGGCATGAGCGAAGGTGTGGCCCAGGTTGAGGACGCGGCGCAGGTCAACTTCGCGTTCATCGCGGCTCACCACGTCGACTTTGACCTTTGCCGCTCGCGCTAGCGTGTCCGCCAGGCTGCGCGCGTGCTTCGGGAGAAGGTACGATGACGTGGCTTCGAGCTGTTTAAAAAAGCCGGGCCCCGAAAGGATGGCGTGCTTGGCGACTTCAAAGAAGCCGGAACGAAACGCGCGCTCATCGAGCGAAGTCAGAACCTCAGGCTCCGCCAGCACCAGGCGGGGCGGGTAGAACGTCCCGAGGAGATTTTTCATGGACCGTACGTTGACCGCGGTTTTGCCGCCGATAGCGCTGTCCACCTGGGCCAAGACCGTGGTAGGAATCTGGACGTAATCGATGCCGCGCATGTAAATGGAGGCCACAAAGCCGCCCAAATCGCCAATGACTCCTCCCCCGAAGGCCAGCAGCAGTGAACGCCGGTCGGCCCGTTGCTTGAGCAATTCGGCCCCGACACGCTCCGCCATCATCATGCTTTTCGAATGCTCTCCGGACGGAACGAACACAGCCCGCGCGCTCTTCAGCTTGCTTTCGCGGAGAAATCTTTTTCCCCAACGCTCCCACAACGGCTTTTCCGTGAGGATGAAAATCGCCGAGTATCCGTCGTGAGGAAAATCGGCGAAAGCGCGCCACGCCCCGTGCCCCACGTTGACACTGTATTTGAAGCCCTTGGATGTTACCCAGAAGCGTTGCATAATCAACTACCAGCCCTCAGCCGTGAGCGATCAGCTCTCATGATTTGCTCGAAATGTTACTGATACCACGACATCACACCAGGCCGCAAGGGCGGCCGGTCCCTTCCCAATTCGTCGATAGCAGCCCCGCTGTAGGGGGACGGCTTGCCGTCCCCGCATTTCTGCTGGGCCAGACGTGGGTAGGGCAAGCCCTACCCCTACGGCGAGAATTGGGGGGCCGCCTTTCGACTTCGAGGGTGTCATCCTGAGGAGGCCCGATCTGATCGGGACGACGAAGGATCTCCGCCGTTCGCAGGCGTTGGGATAAACTGCGGAGATTCTTCGGCCCAACGAACAGGCTTCACAATGACATCGGGTGTTTGCCGGGCACTAAGCACTAACCACTAGCCACTACTCTTGTATCAGTTGCAGCCTTGTGGGGTGAAGGCTATGATTGAGGGGATATGTCCGGAAAGAAAGAACTGCAAGTTGATTTCCTGATTGTGGGCGGCGGGATTGCCGGCACGCGGGCGGCGCTTGAACTCGCCCCAGTCGGCGCGGTACTCGCGCTCACCAAAGGCGAACTCTACGAATCCAGCACGGAGTACGCGCAAGGAGGCATCGCCGCGGCGCTGGCTGAGGATGATGAAGTGGGACTGCACCTCGAGGACACGCTGCGCGCCGGCGACGGCTTGTGCAGCGAAAAAGCGGTGCAAATCCTGGTGAACGAAGGTCCGCAGCAGATCGAGCGGTTGATGGCCTGGGGAATGCGCTTCGATCGTGAAGGAAGTAAGCTGGCCTTCACGCGTGAGGGCGCTCACAGCCGTTCGCGCGTCCTGCATGCTCAAGGTGATTCCACCGGCAGCGAAATCCTCCGCGCCTTGATGGCCAGGGCGCGCTCCCGGCGCAGTATCCGGTTCCTGCCGCATTCCTTTGCGGTAGAGCTTCTGGTGGAGGATCGACGGGTCTGCGGAGTGACCTTCCTCGAGGAGAAAAGTTCCACGCTCAAGACCGTGCGCGCCGACGCGGTGCTGCTGGCGACGGGAGGATTGGGGCAGGTTTACAAGGAAACTACGAATCCCGAAGTGGCCACCGGCGACGGCGTGGCGATGGCTTATCGCGCCGGCGCGCTGTGCAGCGACATGGAGTTTGTGCAGTTTCATCCCACGGCCTTGTACGCGAAGCAGGCTCCGCGCTTTCTGCTCTCCGAAGCTTTGCGTGGCGAAGGCGCGTGTTTGCGCAACGTGCTCCTGGAACGGTTCATGCCCCGATATCACGAGGCCGCGGAATTGGCGCCGCGGGATATCGTCTCACGCGCCATCATCATGGAGATGCAAAAGACGGAAAGCGAGTGCGTCTACCTGGACATGACGGAGCTTGACGCGGGGCACGTGAAGAAGCGCTTCCCGCGGATTTATTCGACTTGCCTGAGCTACAACATCGACATTACCGCCGACCTGGTGCCCATTCGCCCTGCTGCACACTATGCCATGGGCGGAGTTGCCACCGACTTGCACGGCGCCACGACATTGCGCGGCCTGTACGCCGCCGGTGAGGTCGCCTCGACGGGTGTCCACGGCGCCAACCGGCTGGCCAGTAATTCCCTGCTGGAAGGCTTGGTGTTTGGCGCCCGGGCTGCCGCCGCAATGATCGAGCAAAGACGGGAATACACGCCGCCCTCGCCCTGCAAAGTTCCCAGCATTCATGCCGGCCATTCTGCTCCGCGACATGAGTCGAAGGCCTCCGTGAGCGAACCGGTTCGCGTGTCTGCGCAAAAATGCGCGGACGAGGTCCGTTCTATTATGTGGACTAACGTGGGCATCATTCGCAATGGTGACGAATCTTGCGACGCCCTGCGGCGGCTCAATTCACTTTATCTGGATTGCCCGTCAACTCCCTCCAGCCAGCTCCATGAGGCGCGCAATATTCTGGAAGTCGGCAGGATCATCACGCAATGCGCGCTAGCCCGGCAGGAGAGCCGCGGCGCCCACTATCGCTCAGATTTCCCTTTGAAAGTCGAAGGCGCACCCGCCAAACATTCGTTTGCTTCCAAAGACGCCCTGCTTTTCTTCGCGTAGACAGTTTTCAGCAATCAGTTCTCAGTATTCAGTTCTCAGTTTTCAGTTCTCAGCCACTCCCGTTGTCATCCTGAGCGAAGCGAAGGATCTCAGCAGTTGTCCGCAAATCGCTGAAGCATAAAAAACTGCGGAGATTCTTCGCTGCGCTCAGAATGACAGCGCAGGCTCGGCATGAGAGCAAGCTAGAAAATGCCAGCTAGTGTTTCGGTGGGGATTTATCCAATTCCTGAAGCGAGGCGGCTACGACCCGCCCTACGATCGTCAAGCTCAAGGGGCTGCAATGATCGAGTGTGTCCTGGGCGGTGTGCCAATAGCTCCCGTTGGGTCCGTAATCAAGATCGATCAGATCGAGAGCTGAGACGCCTGCGTTAACGAACGGGATGTGGTCGTCCTCGACCGCGCCCTGGCTGCCTACGAAGTACTTGGCGTAGCCGAGGTGCTGGGCGGTCTTGAAAACCAAATCCGTCAGCCAGGGGCTGGAGTTGGTTTCCCGGGGAATGCGCAACTGGGCATCGCCGATCATGTCCACCAGGATCAGCGCCTTGATGCGGCTGAGTTCCCCGCTCGCGGAGAGCTTCTCCACCAGGTGGCGGCTTCCATAAGTGTTATCGGTGCCTTCCCACTGAGTCCGGACCGCCTCTTCCCCGTCAAAGAAGACCAGCCAGTAATTCAAGGTGTGCTTTTGACCGTTCAGGACGCGAGCCAGCTCCAACAGAAGCGCGGCGCTGGAGCCGCCGTCGTTGGCTCCCACGAAACGGAAATCGTCGAATCGTTTGGTATCGTAGTGGCCGGCCACGATCACCGTCTCGCGACCCGTACCGGGAAACTTGGCGATGAGGTTGGCCATGGGAATTGGCCCGATGGGGGTTGACGCCGTGAAGGAATCTTCTTCCACCTCGGCCCCTGCGTCTCGAAGCTCATGAATGAGCCATTCACGCGCTTTGAGCAGAGCCGGGGAGCCGGAAGGCCTGGGGCCGAAGGAAACAAGGTGCTTAAGATCTTCGAAGGCGCGTCCACCGTTGAAGCCCGCCGGTTCGGCCGGTGTCAATGGCGAGGCAACACCGAGGCACACACATGCTGCGATCAGGACCAGGAAAGACCGCCGCGCCCTAGGTTTAAGCCTCAGCACTTTGTTTCTTCCGTTTCCTGCGCCAATAGACGAGCCAGGAAAGCCCGATGCTGATGATATAGAGCCCCACCATGGGAATCCAAAGCATGAAGAGTGTGGCGAAGTCCGGAGTGGGTGCGATGGCAGCGGCAGCGACAGCCGTCAGGAGCACCGCGTATCTCAGTTGCTTCAGGAGGAACTTGGGAGTGACAATTCCAAAGAACGAGAGGATGAGAATAATGACTGGAAGCTCAAAGACCACACCGACGCCAACGATGATGGTCATCGCGATACTCCAATACTCGTTGATGGTCACCATCGGTTGGAAGTCGTGGCCGAACGTCAGCAGGAATCGCAAGCACGGAGGGAAAGCCAGCTTGTAAGCAAAGAGTCCGCCGGCGATGAACAATCCGCTCGTTAGCCCGACGAACGGCCACACATAGCGCTTTTCATGCCGGTATAGACCGGGAGAAATGAAGAGCCATAGCTGATAAAGAACGTAAGGCGAGGCCAGAAAAAGGCCTGCCATCGCAGAGATTTTGAGGTAGAGATTAAAAGGGTCGATCGGATTCGTATAGACCAGCTTGTCCGGCATGTGCAGCGCGCGCAGGGTGTCGGTGAGGGGCTTGGCCAAGTACCAGTAAATCTTCTCGTGAAAGTAAAAGCAGATACAGAATCCGACGACAAGCGAGAGGACGGAACGAACCAGCCGCTTGCGGAGTTCCTCGAGGTGCTCGAGGAACGACATCTGCTTGCCGCTCAGTTCTTCGTCCTCAGGATCACTGTCCGGGTTCTTTGGGGGTGGGTTCTGGATCGTTGTGGCCATACTTTGGGCTTGAGTCGGCTGGGCTCTCCTGGGGTCGGTCCAGGTTCTTGATTTCCTCTTCCAGCGAGAACTTCAGCTCGTTGGACGCGCGTCGTAACTCGCCCAGACCCTTTCCCAGGGTACGCGCAATCTCCGGGAGTTTCTTGGGCCCAAACAGTAGGAAAGCAATGAACAAAATGAACGCGATTTCGGGAAATGCACCACCAAACAAGGTCAACCTCTCATGCCCATGATAGGTGAGGGCCGAGGGGATGTCAAGCAGGATTCGGGCGCGTAACCTGCGCGACTTCTTTGGGTTTGCGCGGGTGACGCACTGGGGGCGGCGGCGCAGCCGGCAATTCTTTGATGCCTGCCCTTTCGCGCAGGGCTTTAGTAAGTTGCTGGGGGGTTTTGATTTTGCCGTCCAACTGGTCCATGAACACGCTCTCAATGATCTGGTCGAACTTGGGCCCGGGCTTGAATCCCAAGGACTGCAATTCCGATTGCGGCAGCTTGGTCCGCATTGGCAGGTATTTGGTAAGGTAATTCTTCACTCGGGACTGCACCTTGGCTTGGGGGCAGTAAACCAGCAGGTAGAGCAGGAGGTTGCGCGACTCCTTCGACAGCAGGTTATAAACCTGGTGCGGCAGAGCACCTTTCGAGCCCGCGAGCACGCGGCTCAGCTTTTTGGCGTCGTGCCCCAGGCTGAGGGCTTCCTTGATCACCTTTCCGACTCGCAACACTTTCTTCGCCATTCTCTGTTTTTCACTGCTGCCCAGCTTCTCGACCAGGGAAAGGAAATTGACCAGATAGGGATCGACTCCCTGAGCGAGCCCTGCCGCCGAACGGCTTTTCGAGAAGTGGTCGTAGGCGATGCGTAACGACGCCAGTTTCTTGTCCAGCCCTCCCAGGAGTTTCCGCTCGGCGAGCATCTTCAGAATACGGGAGGGGTCGGCCTCTTGCAGAATGGCGCGCAACTCGCGACCTTGTTGCTCCGGCGTCAGCCGCTCCCAGGCATGATTCTCGAGGGCTGTCGCGAGATGGTTCTTGGTTCGCTCCTCGATCGTAAAATCCAGCCGCAGGCCGAGCCGCAGAATACGGTAGATGCGCACTGGGTCCTCAGAGAAGCTGCGCGGATGTAAGACCCTGAGCTCATGACGTTCGATATCCCCGGCGCCGTTCGTGGGGTCAAGAAGCAATCCCCGGGAGTTCGGATGCAGCGAAATGGCCATAGCATTGATCGAGAAGTCACGTCGCCGCAGGTCTTCAAAAATGGTGGCCGGCCGGGACGCCGCGCGCTGGCCCGGCCTCGAGACAAGGTCCTCCCGACACTGGCCCAACTCCACCCGTACTCCATTCGAAAACCAAAGTTCGAGCGCCCCGGCATGCGAATCGAACTCCTGATACTCAAGCGCCAAAGGCCTGGTTCTCCCTGCACCGAGGCGGGTTGTGAGGCCCGTCACGGGTGAGGAGTCTTTCGACTCCAGGCGGCGAACAACCTTGAGGGGATCGCCTTCCACGGCGAAATCCAAATCACGTACTACCTGCTGGCCGTAGGTCAGATCTCGGACCGCGCCTCCCACCAGATACAAGTTGTATCCTTGCTCGAAGGCCGCGCGGCTGATCAGACTTAGCACGCCGTCTTGCTCTGGCGAGAGCTTGCTTTCCATTAGAAAGTTATAGTCGCTCATGGGTATGCGGCGTCCGTTTCGTTGAAAACCCAGGGGCCTGAAGCTCAGGCTCGAGGATGGTGGCTCTGATAAACCTGCTTCAACCTTTGCTTCAAAACGTGCGTATAGACTTGCGTGGTCGAAATATCACTGTGCCCGAGCATAAGCTGGATCGAGCGCAAATCAGCTCCCCGTTCGAGAAGATGCGTGGCAAAAGAGTGCCGGACCAGATGCGGCGACAAGGGAGTCGAAAAGCCTGCCTGACGCCCGTAGCCGGCCAGGATCTTCCAAAACCCCACGCGCGTCAGGGGCTTTCCCTGGCGGTTGAGAAACAGGAAGGGCTCGTTCCCGTTCTTGCACAAGCTCGAGCGGCCGCCTTGCCGATAGGCTTCCACGGCTCGCAGAGCTGACTTGCCCACCGGAATCAGCCTCTCCTTGTTTCCTTTTCCCAGGCATCGAATCACGCCCAAATCCGGTTCTAGATCCCCGCAGCGCACCTGCACCAACTCGGAAACCCTCATGCCGGTGGCGTACAAAACCTCCAACATCGCTTTGTCTCGGAGGCCTAGAGGTGTGGAAACATCGGGTCTTGCCAGAAGCGATTCAACCTCGCCGCCGCTGAGATACCTCGGCAACCTTTGTTCCAGTCTGGGCGCCTCGACATCCGATGTCGGATCAACTTTGATTCTGCCTTCTTCCGCCAGGAATCCGAATAAATTTCGAAGGGAAATCAAATGACGAGCCGCACTTTGCGCGCTCATGCCCCGCTCATATAGGGCGGCCAGAAAGGCGCGGATATCATCGCGGACGGCGTCCGCAACAGTCTTCCCGCGGCCAGCCAGGAAGCTGCAAAACTGGAGCAGGTCCCGCCGGTAATTCGAAATACTGTTGGCGGCAAGGCCCTTCTCGACACGGGCATAGTCAAGATAGTCAGTAACCTCAGGCAAGCCGGGCGCAGTGCCACCTAAGCGGTTATTTTTCAATAGATTATGAGCTTTCTTCAAGCGTCTGTACTCCGACTACGCGCCGGGTGGTGCCCAAATCTGACTTGTAGCGCCCCGACCTGTCGGGGCATTCGCCGACCTGCTGGTCGGCGCTACTTTAGAATTCTGACACTACCTTGCGCCGAAAGACCTTGACAGGCTTAGCTCCGACCCTATACTAGCACAAGCGGTTAGCCGTGGCCAAGCTGCATTTCAGCGCAGCAGATTCCTCACGGACCGCCCCTTACGTGACCGACAAACACAAATCGACCTACAAGAAAGTGGTAGTCCGTAGACTTGATCATGAACTAATCAAAGGCTTTGTTGACAGCACGAGCTATCTGAAGCCCAACGCCATCGAGATGCTGGACCGCGAAGGCCGGGCTCTGACCGTTTCTCTGGCGGAGATTAAGGGCGTCTTTTTCGTGCGAGAATTCGACGGCAATTCCCAGCGGTCCGAGCGTAAGCTCTTCCAGAGCCGTCCCCGCATGGCAGGCCTTTGGGTTCAAATCACCTTCAAGGATCAAGAAATACTTGAAGGACTTCTTCCGGGCAACTTGATCGAATTTAGCCCGGAAGGATTTCTGCTTACGCCCGCAGATCTTTACTCCAATAACCTCAAAATCTTCGTTCCTCGCAGTGCATTGAGCGATATCACTGTCCTCGGAGTGATACCTGATCGGCGCGTGAGGGAGCTTTCGCGAAGAAGGGGTGTGCGGGCGCGCGAGACGGCAGCTTCTGATCGCCAGATCGGTCTTTTCCCTGCCCAAGAAGAGAAAAAGCTGTAGCTGCCCATTACCGCGTCCTTGCTGCCCCAAACCGTAGTCCACACCGCTCTTCCTCTTTGTGAATAGAGAGCCCCTCCCGTGGGGAGAGGGCCGTTCGTCGTCCGATAAAGTCCAGGCCGCAGAGAAAACTACAGGTAACTCGGGGCACGATCAGTGCTTGCGGACTTAAGCGAGGTTACTCGGTGGGCTTTGGCTTGGCCGCGGACTCGGCAGGCCCCACCGGGGGAAGCAGCAGCTTCTGATGGATGGCGTAAAGCACCAGTTCCAGCCGGTCCGAAACTCCGACTTTGTCGTAGATGGATCTCAGGTGGTTTTTGACCGTCTGTTCGGTGATGTTCAGATGCTCGGCAATTTCGCGGTTTCGCCATCCTTGCATTAGGTAGCTGATGATAGTCTTCTCACGTTGCGTCAAGGTGTCGACAGGCCGCAAGGGCTGGGCGGCGGTAGTCTCGACGAACTTCGCCATGGTGGCCACCTGCTTGTGCGGCAGCCAAACCTCGTCGTCCCATACCACCTTGCGCGCGCACCGGACGAACAACGACGGTTCAACCGATTTCAGGATGATTCCCGCAGCGCCCAACTGGACGAACCGAATGCCCTGCTCTTCGCTTGGTACCGAGGAGAAGGTGACCACAATCTTGCACTTGGGAGCCTGATTGCGAAGCTCTGAAAACAGATTGCCGCCTGCTTCCGTTACGATTTCCGATTGAACGAAGAGCAAATGCGGACGTAAGGATTTGGTTAGTTCGAGGACTTGCGACGGGCTGTGGGCTTGCGCGACGACGCGCAGGTCGTCCTCGACCGCGAAGAGCTCTTTCAACCCAAACCTGAAGATACCTTCGCGGTCTGCTATGAGGACTCGGATCTTCTTCTTCGCGCTCTTGCGCAAGCTCATCCGGAACCACGTCCCAGCGCCACTGGTTCGTTCGTCCCACTAGCCTCTCCCCATGGGCTGGCGCCGAGGTCATCGATTGATTTTTGGAAATTTTTCTCCATTGAACCGCGCCGTGCCTGAAGGCCGACCAGGCTGGAACCCGGCACCCTCGGTTTAGACGGCGTCCAACGGCTTACGTGCGAGCGGGCCGGAATTCGTACTCGTCAATCGTCGCCCCCATTCCCCTTGCTTCGCCGGAGCCATTCCATCGGATGACCCGGCCGTTGCAGAGCAATTCGACGGGGACGGGGGTGATGTTCTCAGGCAGGAGTACTCTCACCGTCACCGTGGTTTTGCAAGGAGGGCGGACGGGAATACACGTGAACAACCCATTCCCACTGATGTTCTCGGTCTTTCCCGCCACGCGGCGAGAGCGGCCCCCACGACTCTTCCAGTGCACTTCGACTGGCAACACAACCGGAATTCGTATCCCGGAGCGCTGATTTTCATTCATAGAATCTCCTGGAACAGAACCATTCCCACCAAAGGTTATCTCGTTTCTGCCACCGTGGCAAGAGGAAAGTCCCGGAAAATCTGCAAAACCGGGAGAATAGTTAGAACCCCAAGGTGAAGTGACATATTGCCTAATCTGCCGACCGCTGCTAACCTTGCCTGCGTCGGCTGAGCGTATCACTCGGCACAGGCGATGGAAAGGAAAAAACGATGAAACTCGGTGAAGTTGCAGCCCGGCTTCAATGCCGGCTGGAGGGTCCTGAAGAGCTCGAAATCGCGGGCGTGGCGGGCATGGACGAAGCCGGACCCGGTGAGCTGACTTTCCTTGCGAATCCCAAGTATCTTCGCAAGCTCGCGACCACCCGCGCGGCCGCCGTCATTGCCAATCCGGGAGAGGACCTGGGGGGCCGGCCGGCGCTGCGCTCGGCGAATCCCTACCTTGCTTTTGCCAAGGCCTTGGAGCTTTTCCATGCTCCCTACCGGCCTCCCGTGGGTATTCACCCCACCGCCGTCGTCTCCCTGGACGTCAAACTTGGGCGGAATCCCTGCGTCGGGCCCTACGTGGTGATCGAAGAAGGCGTCGAGATCGGCGATGATTGCGTGCTGAAGAGCCACGTGGTGGTTTATCGCGGGGCTAAAATCGGGCATCGCTTCTTCGCTCATTCCCACGCCGTGGTGCGCGAATTCGTTCGCATCGGCGACGACGTCATCTTGCAGAATGGCGCCGCCATCGGAACGGATGGCTACGGCTTCGCCCGCCAGGACGATGGCTCCTATTACAAGATCATGCAGACGGGAACCACCGTGATCGAGGATGGCGTCGAGATTCAAGCTTACGCGTGTATCGACCGGGCCGCGGTGGGGGAAACGCGCGTGCACCGCGGAGTCAAGATCGACAATCTCGCGCAAGTCGGTCACGGCTGCGAGATTGGCGACAATTCCCTTCTCTGCGGCCAAGTGGGCCTTGCCGGCACAACCAAAGTGGGCCGGAACGTTATCCTCACCGGCCAGGTTGGCGTCGCGGGCCATGTAACGATCGGCGATGGTGTGATCGTCACCGCCCAGTCCGGAATTCACAGCGACGTCGAGCCGGGACGCATGATGTCCGGCTCTCCCGCCATCGACCATGCCCAGTGGATGAAATGCGTCGCGGCCTACGCGCGCCTTCCACAGATGTACGCGACCTATCGCAAAGTTCGAGAGTTGCTGGAGAAGAAAGCTTCTGAAGCGTAGACGACAAAACACTCACTCTGAATGATAGTGGCCTATCATAAACTTCGAGCCAGGAAAGCGCCGCAAGATCGCACTGCGCCATTCCCTACGCGAGCGCGCTCGATCTTCTGACTCCAAGCCTAAATCCTGATTGACAAATCATCTTTGGCTATTCACCATTCATATCTGAGCCCTGGGTCTTCTTGCGACGATCGTCGAGGAGGTTACTTGATGAAGCTTACGGCAATTATCGAAGCAGAAGGAGGTGGTTATGTGTCGCTTTGTCCGGAGTTGGATATCGCCAGCCGAGGCGACAGCGTTGAGCAGGCTCGGGACAATCTTCGCGAAGCCCTGGAACTGTTTTTCGAGAGCGCGTCTCCGGCTGAGATCAAGCAACGACTGCGTGGCGAAGTCTACGTGACCCAGGTGGAGGTGGCGGCTGGGTAAGCTGTGGTTCCTTGACTCAGAAGGAGTGCAGACCCTCCGGCCAGAAGCGTAGGAGGTAGGCACCGCCCGCGATGCCTCAACGCTGCGAGGCGGTGTTGGCGGGTGGAATGACACCCGTGCCCGTCAGCGCAATCGTCTGCGGGCTGTTAGTTGTGTACTCGGTGAGAGTCAGCGCGCCGATCACCCGTCCGGAAGAGACGGGCCGGAAGTTGACCTTTACTGTGCAACTCCCCTTCGGGGCAACGGAAGGAAGGCAGTTGTTGCTCTGCGTCCAGGCGTCCGAGATCTTCAGGCCAGTAAAGGTCAGAGCGAGGGCGCCGGTATTGGTAACGGTCACCGTCTGCGAGGCGCTCGCGGTCCCAACCGATTGCTCGCCAAAACTCATCTTCGACGGAGAAATATCGGGCGCGGTGAGAACCCCAATTCCGTCCACTTTGAACACACGTGGGGGGCCGGCGGCGTTACTGCTGACGGTGATCGTGCCGATGAGAGGTCCGGTAGCCGCCGGGCTGAAAGTTACTTGGACCGTGCAGTGTTTCCCCACGGGCACCGAGGGCCGGCAGTCGTCCGTCTCAGCGAAGTTTGCCGAGGCTTGGATGTTTTTAATCGCAAGCACGATCTTGCCGGTGTTCTGAAGGTGAATGGGTTGGGCGTCGCTGCGAGTTCCTACCTGCTGATCACCAAAAGATAAAGTGCTGGCGTTGTCCGAACCGGCCGGAGCTTGCGCAAGAGCCTTGCCGGCGACACCACCGAGCAGGGCGAACATAAGAAAAACCGCCCAGGCACGCCGTCCTGAAAAGACACGGCACCCGCCGCTACCCTTGCCGTTACAACCCATAATCATCTCGTGCCCTGTTGTGAGGAATGTCTTACTAAGCATTACCCACGTTGTCGACAATGTCAAGGTGAAGGCCATTCGTCCTTTGCCAGGCCTGTGAGGATGGATTGACGGACGCGATCGATAATGATATCCCGATCCTCAGGGGTAAGACCCTCGGTGGCGATACTATCGTGGAAAGTGATGCGGACGCTTCCCGGCCGCATCACGAATTTGCCTTTGGGCATGATCCTGTTGCTTCCGGAAACTGAGATAGGAATGATGGGCGCGCCGGCTTTAAGAGCCATGAAGAAGACACCCTTCTTAAATTTCTGGAGCCTGCCGTCGGGACTCCGCGTGCCCTCGGGATAAACCAGGAACGACTTCCCCGCCTTCAGCGCCAGTACGCCCCTTTCAACCGCGTCGAGCGCCTTTTCCCGATTCTTCCTGTCCACACGGATGAAGCCCACCGACGTCATGCCGCTGCCGATAATCGGGACGCGGAAAAACTCCTTCTTTACCAGCACCAGCACGTTCGGCAAGACGGCCAGCAGGGCGGGAGGGTCGCAGTTGCTTTGGTGATTGGCCATGAAGACGACTGGCCGCCCGCGCGGAATCCGGTCGCGTCCCTGTACTTCCAACTGCACGCCCGCCAGCCAGAGAGCCAGTCGCGCGCCCAGCACGCCGGTTCTGTAAATGGGATCGCTGTTGCCGCTGAGCAGGCCATAAATCAGCACCGGCGGCCCGAAGACCAAAACGTAAGCGAAGGTAATAAAAGTAACGAGGAAGGCGCGAAGCATAGCAATTATGAATGGTAAATTATAAATTGTAAATTACTATTATAGCCATCTTACCTCTGGTATATCCCTAGTAGAGTAATGCTATTAAAGTATAATATACAGCCTTCATAATTTACAATTTATAATTTATCATTCGCCCTTCACTATTCACCGTTGGTCTTGCCGCGCAGCCAACCATCCCGGATTCGGACCTGTTCAGCCGAAGGGGTCGAGATCTCCCGCACGCGGAAAGTGGTCCCGGCAGTGGCTTCCAGGCGGTATTCAACCTCCCGGGGGGCCCCATCGCGCCGCACCTCGAACTTGATCCCTTCTCCCGGCTTGAGTTGGGAAAGCAAGTCGGCGGGCGAGTCGTGCAAAGGCTGGCCATTCATTTTCTGGAGGATGTCGCCTCGCACCAGTCCCGCCTGTGCCGCGGCGCTGCGCCTTTCGACGTAATCCACTCGAACTTCCCCCGTCGAATTCACGCTGGCCGCGAATCCCAGGCGCGCCGAGCCGGGACCTTGACTCTCCAGTTGCAGGCCGGCGTAGCCCAGGTAAACCGGGTAATCCAGTTCGCGCGTGCCCCGGACGTAGTCTGCAAAGAACGCCTCCAATCCCGAATACCGTGGGGCGACCTGTGCCATCACGCCCGGCAAGTCAGAATCGGTGTAGAAGCGGCCACGGCGGGCGAATTCTTCGTTCAGCCGGCGCATCACATCATCCAGTCCGGCGGCGTTGCCGGTGGCGTGACGGATCGCCAGGTCGAGCAGGAAACCCAGCAGTTCACCCTTGTTGTAGTAGGAGATGCTGCGCTCGGGACGGAAGTAGTCGTTGTATCTCTCGAACCAGGCCTCCAGGCCGGACTCCTCGACGCTTTGGAAGAAACGGGCGGGCCGGGATTGGAGCTCGTTAATCTGATAGGCCAGGTGGGCGTAAAAAGTCTTGCGTGAGATCAATCCCGCCCGCAATAAGGCCAGTTCGCCATAGGTGCTGGTCAGTCCTTCGCAGAACCACAGGTCGCGGGTGTCGTTGCCGTGCACGTAGTCGATGGGCTCGAGCAGTTGCGGGCGGAGGCGCTTCACGTTCCACAAGTGGAAAAACTCGTGCGCCGAGACGCTTTCCAGGTTCTCCCAGCGCTCGTGCACTTCCCTCGCCCGCACCGTGATCGCCGTGCCGTTGCGGTGCTCCATGCCGCCTCCGCCGGGCGCATCTTCCGGAAAGTGGAAGATAAAAGTGTAGCGGGAAAAGGGCACGTCGCGCATCAGCGCGGTTTCAGTGGCCGTGATCTTGCCCAGTGAGGCCAGCAGGCGCTCGGAAGAATAATCCTTGGGGTCCGCGTGCACGATGACGCGGTAAGTGGCTCCGCCTTGGGTGTAGCTGTATTCCTGGAACTGGCCGGCTTCCGCCGGACTGTCGACCAGCAGGTCGTAATTCGGCGCGGAAAACCCGTTGGCGTCCTCATCCAGGAGGCTCGCCGCCTTCCACCCCTCGGGCAGAAGCAGCTTGACGTGCACAGCTCGTTCGCGCTCCTTGGGCAGATAAAAAAGCAGGGTGGCGAAATTGAGAAAAGCGTGCGTGCCATCGACATCGCTGGAAAACGGCGTCGGCCCTGACACATACGCGTTGTAGCGCACCGTGAGCTTGGCGCAGGATTTGGACTCCGACCGCCAGGTGTCGAGGTCGACTCGCGCCAGCGTTCCCGTGCGCCCGTCGCATTCCGCAGTCACGTCACTGACGGTACGCGCGAAGTCGCGGATCTGGTAGAGATTGTTCCAGGCAGGAATCTGGAACTCCGTGGCAGGCGAGGCCCCGGAGACTGTCATCTCGATTTCCACCTGGTGCGAGGCGGGGTTACGCAAATCGAGCTGGTACTGGATCGGCTCCGACACACCCAACGCGGAGGCCGCGAGCCAGAGAAGCACCACAAGGCCGGCGAGGACCCGGGGATTGACGATTGACGATGGTCGATTGACGATGGCTGGAGGGGCCACCGCGCGAAGAAAAGCAGATCCTTCGCTCCGCTCAGGATGACATGTCATTCTAAGCGTAGCGAAGAATCTGCATTTGGTTGCGTCTTTGCCGCACTGTGACCTCTGTGGCCAGCCAAAGCTTAAACACAGAGGCCACGGAGACCCTCTGCGTCCTCTGTGTTGACGCTGGAAACGCGCAGAGTGCAGGGAGGATTTTGCCGGGCTCTGGCCATCGGGCCGCGGCGTAACACAGATTTTCATTTTGATTCGCGTCGTTGTAGCGTGCTCCGACTCCACCAGAAAAGTCTTGCCGTGCGCTTCCGGGCTTTCTAATATAGCATCTTGTGGGTCAGGGACAAGCAACCAAGCTATTGAAGGCGGACATGCACTGTCACAGCCTTCACTCGGGGCGGGTCAAGCACCTCCGCTTCCTGCGCGCCAGGGATTGCTATTCCCGGCCCCTGGATGTCTATGCGACGGCCAAGCGGCGCGGCATGGACTTCGTCACCATCACCGACCACGATTCTATCGACGGCTGCCTGGAATTGCTCGACCGCCTGGGCGAGCGCGAGGATTTCATCACCGGCGAAGAAGTCAGCGCCACCTTTCCGGAATTCAACCACACCGTTCATATCGGAGTTTACGGGTTGAACGAGGCGCAGCACCGCGAAATCCAGCGCCTGCGGTCGAACGCCGAAGAGCTCGTTCCGTATCTGCGCCAACAGAATCTCTTGTTTGACCTGAACCACTTTTTCCACGACTTTGCGGACCTGGCGCGCGTGCAGGGTTTCACCGAGCGCATGTCGGAACTCTTTGACGTGTTCGAGGTCCGAAACGGCACCCAGGAGCGCGACCACAACACTTTAATCTCCCGCCTGGTGGAGAGCCTCCGGCAGGGCGGGCGCACCGTCGGGATGATCGGCGGCAGCGACTCGCATACGCTGCGCCGCCTGGGCCGGACTTACACGGCTTGCCCCGCTGCCGATCGCGAGGAATTCTTGCAGGCCATCCGCAGCGGCCGCAGCCAGGTCTGCGGCGCGCATTCCAACCACCTTTCGCTGGCGGCCGACATTTACGGCGTGGTGCTGCGCTACTACCCCGCCGTCTTTGGCATCGGGAACGGAGAACTTCCCGTGGGCGTCCGGGTGAGGAATATCTGCTTCAGCATTCTGGCCGCGCCGTTTCTGTTTATTCCTTACGTTTCCGCCGCGCGTCATAGCTCCATCGAGCACGCCCGCGTCAACCGCTACGCGCGCGTGCTGAACAATCACAACTGGCCGAGTCCGGAACCGCAGGTGTGAGCAAACCGTCTGACCATCACCCCCCCCACCCAGTTTTGGCATTGCAAAAGGTACAGGAAAGCTGTACGCTACTACTGGAGGTGTTCATTGGCTGTCGAGACAACTTACACTAACCTCAGGCAAGGGCTTGCCTCATTCCTCAAGAAGGTGGCGGAGGATCAAGAAATTGTAATTGTGCGTCGCCGTGACGCGGGGGATGTCGCGCTTGTCCCCGCCGAGGAACTGGCAGGCTTGATGGAAACGGCCCATTTGCTACGTTCTCCCAGGAACGCCCAACGGCTGTTGGCGGCTTTGCGCCGGGCCCAACGTGGCACTGGTAAGCGCGAAACTTTGGAAGATCTGCGCGAGGAGATGGGACTTGCCGCCACTCGCTGAGCGCGAAGCCGTGTTTCAGCCCCAGTTTCGCGACGACTTGCGCTACTGGGTCGAGACAGACCGCAGCGTGGCTCTTCGCATTCTGGAGCTGGCAGAAGCAATACTTCGCGATCCTTTTGCCGGTATCGGGAAACCCGAGCCGCTCAAATACATCCTTGCCGGATGCTGGTCGCGAAGAATCACCCAGGAACACCGCCTAGTTTACAGGGTGACGGCCCAGCGCATCGACTTCCTTCAGGCGCGCTACCACTATTGAGGTAAACGCCAGCTCCCTTCGCACTCCGCGACGCTTCAAGCCGCCGCAACCCACCCGATTCCGATCCCCGCGACCGTCCTGAGCCGATCGATCAATTGTCCGGCGTGATGCTGGATGTGCCGGATGTTGTAGAGTTGCAGTTCCAGCTTGGTGAATGGAAGCCAGTAGAAACCGGAGGGCGCGTTGAAATCCAGGCCCGGCACTTTGGCGTCAATCTCTCGCCAGCAAACCTCGAAGTACTCGAGGACTTCCTCTTTGCCGTAAGGCTCGCCAATCTTGGGCTCGTCGTGGGGCGGCCAGGGAAGGCGGCCCAGCCATTGGTAGTTCTCGCGGTGCTTTTTCCATGGGGTGAATGTTTCGAAGGAATCCTGCAGATACACGTGGGTGCAATAAAGCACGTGGTAAGCGATGTGCCAGAATTTGTTCGGATATTCGGAAGCAATCCAGAGTGATTCCGGACACTTGGTGATGGCTTCCTTCAGCATCGCCATCGAAGCGCGATATTGTTTCGAGAGTATTTCGTGCACGTTTGTTTCAGCCATGATGATTCTCCACCAAAAGCAGATTCTTCGCTTCGCTCAGAATGACATGTCATCCTGAGCGAAGCGGAGGATCTGCTTTTCTTCGCGAGCCGCCCCTACTCGTCAATGGTGAATCTCACTCCGTACGACGCGGCCGGAAGAACCACTGATAGGCGAGCATTCCGGCCGCCAGCGTCAGCAATCCGAAGCCGGACTCCTTGGGCCGCAGCGCCATCGTGTAGCAGAGCATCCAGGCGCTGGCCCCAACAAAGACCGCGGGAACCAGCGGATATCCCCAGCTTGCAGCTCGAAGCCGTTTCCAACCCGGCCGCTTACGCAGGCGCACCATGCCCACCACCGCCAAGGCCGCAAACAGAACCAGTGCGAAGCCGATGTAGTAGAGCAGGCTCTCAAAGCTTCCCGTGAGGATCATCAGGGCCGTGGCCAGAGACTGCCAGAGAATGGCCTGGATCGGGGTTCCCAAGCGCGGATGGACGCGCGCGGCCCCAGAAAAAAAACAGCCGTCCTGCGCCATGGCGTAATAAACGCGCGGCCCCACGATCATCATGGCGCTTACCGTGGAGAGCAAACCGACTGACATCACTGCGCTGAAGAAGTCTCCCCCCTTCCCTCCGAACAGCGCCGCCGCTGCCGCCGCGCCGATGCGCTCGACGCCCTTCATGGCTTCCAGAGGCAGGGCATAGATGAACGCGACATTCAGGGCAAAATAGAACGCCGCCACAATCAAAGTTCCGGCAACCAGGGAAGCGGGTAGCGTGCGCTCCGGCGACTTCATCTCCTCCGCCACGTAAGCTGCGGCGTTCCAGCCGCTGTAGGCGAACATCACGAAGATGAGTGAAACCGCGAATTGCGCGCCCAGGCTGTGATGGGAGGTCCGGACTGCCTGCGCCGAGAAATGGGAGGTGCTTCCCTTCCCCAGCAGGAAAGCAAGCGCCAGGAAAGCGCTCAGGATTCCGATCTTCAACCCGGTAAGAAGGTTCTGGACTTTGCCTGCGAAACGCACCCCAACGATATTGACAACCGCGAATACCGCAACCACACCTATCGCCAGCAGGTTCCCGCTGCCTGCGTGAATCCACTTCGAGGAAAGCGTCAATCCCGTTGCCGAGCTTGGCGAGAGCGCGGGATAGAAGTGCGCCAGATACTCAGAAAAGAGCAGGGCCGCGGCGGCGATGGGCGCCGCAAAGCCCGCGAAGAACGAAATCCAGCCGCTCAGGAATCCCCACGCCGGTCCCCAAGCCTCGCGCAGATAAACATACTCGCCTCCCGATCGGGGAAGATTGACGGCCAACTCGGAATAGCAGAGACACCCCGCCAAGGCAACCACTGCGCCCGCCAGCCAGATGCCAAGCACCAAGTATGGCTTGCCGAGATCGCCGGCCAGAAAGCCGGTGATGCCGAAGATTCCTGACCCGATCATGTTCGCCACCACGATGGCCGTGCCGTTGGTGACGGTCAGTTCGCGGCGCAGAGACCGGCCGGCAGTCGACAGTCGAGAGTCAATAGTTCGCTGGGCGTTGTTGGGATGTTTCATACCCCCTCGACAAGGCTCCTCGCTCCCCATAGAATTGTCCTATGAAACGAGTTTCTTACCCCATCGACCTGATCCGTGGCTGCGGCTGGTTCGCGGTCTTGGTTCCTGCCTTGCTACTTCTCTGCCAGCCGGCTGCTGCCCAATCCGTACCTATTGAGCCGTCTCCAACCGATGCCGGCAAGTATCTGGAGCACATTGTTCCCTACGTCCCTACTCCGATGCTGGTGGCCCAGAAGATGCTGGAAGTCGCCAAGGTCGCGCCCGACGACGTGGTCTACGACCTGGGATCGGGCGACGGCCGCATCGTCATCATGGCGGCGCAGAAATTCGGCGCGCGCGCCGTAGGGGTGGAACTTGATTCCGACCTCTACCAGAAATCCTCGGAGCGCATCCGAAAACTCGGTTTGCAGGACCGCGCCCAGATCATCCACGAAAACATGTTCGAGGTCAACGTCCGCCACGCCACCGTGGTGACGCTTTACCTCCTGACCGCGGTGAATGAACGCCTGCGCCCGAAATTGGAGCGCGAGCTTCGCTCAGGGGCGCGTATCGTCTCGCACGACTTTCAGGTTCCCGGCTGGCAACCGGCCGAGACCGTTGAGGTGAATTCAGAGAACCAGGTGGCGAGCAAGGTTTACCTCTACATTCGGCCGTAGGCAGTAGGCAGTTGAGAGTCAAGAGTTGAGAGTCGAGAGTTGAAAGTCTAAAGGCCGGAGGAACCGCGCGAAACCGTTGCTCGTCATTCCCTCGGCAGCGGGAATGACGCGGCGTTGTTACTGTCAACTTTCGACCGTCGACTGTCAACTCTCGACTCTCAACTCTTGACTTTTGACTCCCGACTACGCCCTGATCGCCTCGAACATGGCCAGGATGTTCTGTGGCGGGACGTAGGCGAGGATATTGTGGACCTGCTGGAAGACAAATCCGCCGCCAGGGCTTAGGATTCGCACTTGTTCCTTGACGTGACGGCGCACTTCCTCGGGCGTCGCATTGGGCAGGATAGTCTGGGTATCGCAACCGCCGCCCCAGAACACCATCTCTTTTCCGAATTCCGCTTTGAGTTCCGCAGCGTCCATTCCGGCGCACGAAATCTGCACCGGATTAATGGCGTCGAGCCCGGCGTCGATCAAATCGGGCAGCAGTTCCCTCACCCCGCCGCAACAATGCAGCATGACGACGACGTTGGCCAATTGTTTGGCGCGAGTCCACATCAGTTTGTGGCGGGGCTTGAAAAACTCGCGATACATCTTGGGCGATACCTGCGGGCCGCTCTGCATTCCCAAATCGTCGCCAAACTTGATGATGTCGATCGATTCTCCCACCGCGCCCAGGTATTTCTCCAGGTTGGCGAGGTGAATCTCGACAAGATCGTCGAGGAACTTGTGGGCCTTCGCGGGTTCGCCCGCCAGGAGCATAAAGAAATTGTCGTTGCGATACAGGAACTGCCCGGTCTCGAGCAGATTGCCGCCAAAGCCGCCCAGGATGGCCTTGTCCGTCTTTTGCCGCAGCCGCGTTGCGCCCTCGCGCAACTGTTCCTGATTCACCCAGGGGCCGGGAGGACCGCCGATGACGTTCCACATCGACTCCTGCATTGCCTCACGGATGGTGGTTGGCCCTTTTTCGTCTGTGAAGGGGAAATACGTTTGTTCGAAATAGAGCGCGCCCTCCGGCATGTGAGCAATCACGCGGCCGCTTTTTGAGCGGAACACCCACCGTCCGTCGGCCTTTTCAGGCAGCGCCCACGCCGGCATTTTGCAAGGCGTGCCGTCAGGCAGAATCCAGTCCGCCCAGGATGTTTCGTCAAGCGCGAAGCCTCGCCCGAGATCCAGGACGTCGATTCCGAATTTCTCCAGAACGTCTTCGTCCACAATGGCCAGTTGCTGGATCGGATCGTAAACGCGGATGGTTTTCTTGGGAAGTCCGAGGTAGTCGCGCAGTCTGGCGTAGGCGATCGCAGCGATGCCTGAGGACGGATGGCCTGAAAAATCAATCGGCACTTGATCCGGCTGGCGATGTCGGCAAGCAGTGAGAACTCTTTCACGTGATGTCATGGCTTATCTCCATAATCGTAGGTGCCTCGGCCGACTCTCGCAACCGGTCCGGTCAGGGTGACTTCTCCATCCTCCGGCCAAGCCACTTCAAGCGCCCCGGCTTCGGTGCGCACGCGAACGCGCCTCTCGGTCAGGCCATTCAAGATGCTCGCCACGGCCGCAGCGCAGGAACCGGTGCCTGAGGACAGGGTATGGCCCACGCCGCGTTCCCAGAAACGCACGGCGATTTCTCTTCGCGAGATCACCTTCACAAACTCCACGTTGGTCCGGTTCGGAAAGAGCGGGTTCGTCTCAATTTCGCGCCCCAGCGCCTCCCAGTCGTCAGGCGGGTCATCCACGAAAATCGAACAGTGCGGATTGCCCATCGACGTCACCGTCACCGGCAGCAGGCCTCGTTGAGTGCGCAGTTCGTAGCCTGTGACGGGCGCTGTGGCGGCCTCGCCTTTGAACGGTATTTCCTCGGGCTCCAGGACCGGCGCTCCCATTCCGGCGCGAAACAGCCACCTGCCCTCCCCCCCTTTGACCTTCTCGAGAGATTTTAAACCTGCCGCCGTTTCGATCAGAAAAGTGCGTTGATCCGGCAGGAGTTCCGCCAGAAACGCGCCAGCGCAGCGAATGCCGTTTCCGGACATCTCGGCCTCGCTGCCATCGGCATTGAAGAAGCGCAGGCGCGCCGTATGTCTGGATTCACGGGGCGGCATCATCACCAGCAACCCATCCGCGCCGATGCCCGCGTGCCGGTCCAGAATGGCCTTCGAGAACTTCCCTAAGGAGCGTGGAAGCCCTTCCGCCCCGGCGATTAGCCAGTCGTTCCCGAGTCCGTGAAACTTGGCGAATGGAATGCTACTTGTCAATTGTGATTTGCGATTTGTGATTTGCGATTTGTGAATCGTAGACGCCATGCTTCATTCCGCTCTCTTCTGTCTTTTGAATGCTGCCTTGCCGCTCGTCACTTGTCACTCGTCACTTGTCACTTCTTTTGCGGTAGATTTCTACGCTCCCCTCCTTCGAAAACGAGTCTTTTTCGAGAAGCTCGAATTTTGCAAACGCCTGCGGGTAGGCTCGCATCAAGTCATCCACCGGGTCGCCGTCGCCGCGAATGATCCATTCCACCCAACTGCTGGCATCGGTGCGAAGTTGGCGCCAGTATTCGCGGTTAGCGTCCGAGATCGTGTTGCGGAAGTGAATCCCGACTTCTGGCATAACGCAGGGCCACTTCCCTCCCGCCACCAGGACACGTCCGCCGTCGTAGTGCTGGCGGAGGAAGCGAATGATAGCCTGTTGCCGCTCGGATCGGCAAGGCGTATTCAGGATGCCTTCCCTGGCGACCACCAGCCGCTCCGCGCCCCCCGAAAGCAGCGCACCGCACTGCAAAACCAATCCGGCCACGAAGAACGCCAGCAGGCGGTAACGCCAGGGGCGAGGGAGAGTTCGCGGCAGAACAAAGCCCGCGAATACCGCCAGCGCAGGGACCATCTCGGCGCCGTACCGCAGATTGTAATAAGTGAACGGGAACCGCGTCGGTACATACAGGGGAATCGCCGCGTAAGCCAGCGCGTTCACATAAAACGGCAAAGGGACCAGGAACAGAAATGCCGCGCTGCCCCTAGCCCAGACCGGCCGATGGAGTATATAGGCCATCAGCCCAAGGACCGCCAACTCCAGCGGCCACGCTCCGAAGACGAGCTTGAGGTCCTCCACATAGTACTGTGCGGAGAGCAGAAGCTTCCCGTCCGTGGGATAGGGAAATGCCGTGGTGGCGAGTTGATGCGCGTAGATTGCCTGGGCCGAGAATGGTCCGTTGTAGAACTCCAAGGGATTCGAGAAGCGATACGCGTTGTGAAGCAACCAGAGGGTGGGGCCGGCCCCCGCGATCAGCGAGAAAATCAAGGCGTGCCGGATGCGCAATTGCCAGGATTGACGCCGCGCCAGCAACACAAACAAAGCCGCAAAGGGCAGAACGTACCACTCTTCGTAGCGGGTTAGCGTCCCAAGAAACGCTGCACCCGCGGCCCCCCATAAATTCCCAACCCCGCCGGTCTGCTGGTAGCGGAAGAGTTCGTACACCACCAGAACCGACCAGAAAATAGCCAGCGGCTCCGTCAGTGGCGTACTGGCGAGATAAAGCAGGTTGGGGCTTAGCAGAAACACGGCTAGCGACAGCAAGCCTGCGGCTCGGCCCTCATTGACTGCCGTCCCGAAGCGGTAGAGGACCCAGGCGGTGCCCGCAAAAGCTGTGCAGGACACGATGCTCCCTGCTAATCCCGTCCGCCACAGGAAGTCATTGGTTGCCAAGGGTGCGGCGAGCAGGTGAAACAGGGGAAGCCAGACGGTGCCAATCTCGCTGTAGCCGGGAGTCAGGGAGTCGAAGATCCGCCGCGCCCCCTCCATGTGCGCGATGGCGTCGCCGTAAACGTTCGTCAGGCCGCGCGCATAGAACCAATATAAGGCCGCCAGGGTGACCGCGGCGATGCACAGGGCTACCGCGCCATCGATCCTGAAGGACAAGGGAGAAGGCCGCTCGTCTCTGGAGGGATCACACATCAAAATGGGTCAGCTTCTTGAACTCGCGGTAGCGCGTCTCAATATCCTTCGGGGTCAGCCGGAGCAAGCGCGAAAGTCCGAACTCTTCCACCGCATAGCTGGCCATCACCGAGCCGTAAATCACTGCGCGGCGAAGCTGGCGATCGGAAAATTCGCCGGCCTTCGCCAGGTACCCCATAAAGCCGCCTGCAAAGCTGTCTCCGGCGCCGGTGGGATCGCGGACCTCTTCGAGGGGAAAAGCCGGCGCGGAGAAGATTCCTCCCTCAGAGAAGAGCAAGACCCCGTGTTCTCCGCGCTTGATCACCAGGGTGCGGGGCCCCATCTTGCGGATCGCTTCCGCGGCCCTCTTCAAGTTGGCGATGCCGGAGAGCATTCGCGCTTCGGCCTCGTTGATCACCAGGATGTGAATCTCAGCCAGCGCCTTCTTCAATTCCTCGGGCGTTCCCTTGATCCAGTAATTCATGGAATCCAGGCCTACCAGGCGAGCCTGAGGCAACTGCCGGCGGACGTGGATTTGCAATGTCGGATCGATGTTGCCCAGGAATAAGAACTCCGTATCGAGGTAAGAAGGGGGCAGGGTGGGCGAGAACTGCTCGAAGACGTTGAGTTGCGTTTCCAGCGTCCGTGCCTCATTCATGTCGCCGGTGTATTCACCCGACCAGCGAAACGTCTTGCCGCGGGCGCGCACCAAGCCCGTGATGTCGATGCCGCGATCGCGAAAAACGCGCAGTTGCTCTTCCCCGAGATCGTCGCCGATCACGGCGACAACCCGCACAGGTGCAAACCAACTGGCGGTGACTGCCAGATAGGTCGCGGCCCCGCCGAGAATGCTATCGGCCACCCCATAGGGGGTTCGGACGGAATCGAACGCCACGGCGCCGACCACCAGCAAAGGGGCTGGGGAGATTTTGGATTTTGGATTGCGGATTTTGGATTTGGGCTTCTGCATGACTTTCTCTTTCACCCTCCCTCTGTGTCGTATGCGCGGCTGTCATCCGCCTACTGCCTATTGCCGACTGCCTACTGCCGACTGCCTCTTGCCTTCCTCGCCTTCTAACTCAAATACTTTCCCACCAGCAGCGCGAGTTTCTTCTTGGCTTTCTGTGAAATGCTCTTGCGGTCTGTCAGGATCGCGTGGGCCAGTGCCGAGGCGCAAGGGCAATTTCGTTCTCGGGGCAGAGCGCGAATGGCTTTCAGCAGGATGTTCTGGGAGTTCGCAACGTTCTTCGTAAGATACCCCAGCACCACGTTGATGGTTACGGTGTCATGCTCGGGATGCCAGCAATCATAGTCCGTCACCATCGCCAGTGTGGCATAACAGATCTCCGCTTCGCGCGCCAGCTTGGCCTCCGGCAGGCTGGTCATGCCAATCAGGTCCATGCCCCACGACCGGTAAACGTTGGACTCGGCTTGGGTGGAAAACGCCGGTCCCTCCATGCACACGTA
Source organism: Terriglobia bacterium (assembly GCA_050008495.1). Classification (GTDB taxonomy): domain Bacteria; phylum Acidobacteriota; class Terriglobia; order UBA7540; family UBA7540; genus CAVROP01. The sequence goes on from JBEKMN010000004.1 coordinate 138,150, forward strand.
AGTGCCGCCCTGGTGGCAGGGTACGCCAACCTCTTGGCACGCCGCAGCCAGCGTCTCAACCACAGTAGAACACACCGGCTTGTCAAAGCTGATGTGCGCCACCAGGCCCTCGCCAAAAAACGTGGAAGGGCGCTGCCGGGTGCGATCGAAGAATTGCGCGGGCAACGCCATGTCCGTGGGCCGGTATTCCTCTTTCAGAGAGCCTACGGCGCTCACCGAAATGATCCGCTGCACGCCCAGTTTCTTGAATCCGAAAATATTGGCGCGCGAATTCACTTCCGTGGGCAAAAGGATGTGGCCGCGCCCATGCCGCGACAGAAATGCAACCTTGCGTCCCTGCAGTTCTCCCAGCACATAAGCGCCCGAGGGCCTGCCAAAGGGTGTCGCGAGGCGGACTTCCCGTACGCGCTCGATCCCCGGCAGTTGATACAGGCCGCTTCCTCCGATGATTCCAATCTCCGCTTGTGGCAAAGGTCCCTCCGTTCTCCATAGGTTACGTGACCGGTTCCCCCGTAATCTTGCCCTCTCTCTCCACCAAACGCAACCATGGCGCGCTCATCTCGTGAGGAAAAATCACGATGGCCTGCTGACGAGCCAAGTCCGGCAGCAGTCGCTTCTTGCTGGCGAGGGTCTGCATCGGATAGAGGTCAAAGCTCATGATCCACGGATAAGCGAGATGCGCCGCCATGGGAACGGTGTCGGAGATGAAGTAGGCGCACTCGTCCTCCGATTCGATGCGCACGCACTGCAAGTGGCGAGTGTGGCCGGGCACAACCTCCACCCGAACGCCCGGGGCTACCTCCGTATCTCCATCCAGAAAATCCGTCTGCGCTTCGGCGGCCCGGAAGAATTCCTCGATATAGCTCGCCCGTTCCCGTTCGCTGGGATCGAGCGCGCTCTCCCACTCGCCGCGTTGGATCAAATAACGAGCGTGGGGAAAAGTGGGAACCGTCTTTCCCCCGAGACGCCGGGTGTTCCAACCACAGTGGTCGAAGTGCAGGTGGGTGTTGATGACAATGTGAACATCCTCCGGCTTGACCCCCACGTTTTCCAGTGACGCCGGCAGAGTGGGGGGATGCCGGACGTCATAGATGTCCCTGAACTTCGCGTCGAACTTGTCGCCAATACCAGTTTCCACCAGAATATTCAGCCGCCCGGCGCGAATCAGCAGGCACGTCAAGGAAAGCTGAATCCGGTTGCGCTCATCCGCAGGCGCCTTGCGCTCCCATAAGGGTTTCGGCACCACGCCGAACATCTGTCCGCCATCCAGAGCAAAGGTCCCGTCGCTGATGGCGAGCAGTTCAAATTCTCCTAGCTGCATGAGTCCTCGGTCATCCAGGTTGTAGGGGCAACCCTTGTGGTTGCCCCAGGGCGGCCACGAGGGCCGCCCCTACGGTGCGTCACACGCCCGCTCCACATCACTTTTCTTCGACCAATTCGATAAGCACACCCGATGTTCCGGCAGGATGCAGAAAAGCCACGAGCGCGTTCCCCGCCCCGCGACGAGGCTCCCGATCGATCAGCCCGACTCCCGCGTTTTCCAATTCGCGCAGCGTGCCCGCCAACTCCTCGACCGCCAGCGCGATATGGTGCAGGCCCTGCCCGCGCTTGGCGATGGAACGAGCCAGGGGCGAATCCTCGCTCGTGGCCTCGAGCAACTCCAGGCGGCTCTCGCCGACCTGGAACATTGCCACGCGCACCTTCTGCTCTTCGACCACTTCTTCCGAGTCCGGCGGTTTCCCAAGCAACTTCTCGAAGACAGGCCGCGCCGCCTCGAGCGAGCCAACCGCGATGCCGATGTGATGAAGTTTCATGGCCAGTTGTCAGTCGTCAGTTTTCAGTTGTCAGTGACTCCGCCACGATTTTCTCAACCAGTGAGTACGGGTCCGCGCCGCGCTCGAGCAGGTCTTCAACGAGGTGGTCGAGGGAATCGTCGCCCAGGCGTTCGCGGACTACTTTCTCAAAGAGACTGCGCCGCAGCATTTCAAGCAGGCGTCCGCGCCAGTAATTCCTCCGGCGATTCGCGCGGCCAGCGCTCCTCTCCTGGAAGTGTTGAAACTGTTCCAGCGCCTGCCGCACTTCGCTGATGCCTGAACCTGTGGTGGCGATCGCCCTCACGATGGGCGGCCGCCATCCATCCGCGCGCGAAGCCAGGAAAAGCATCGCCTCGATTTCCTGTTGCAGGCGCTCTGCGCCGGGTAAGTCGGCCTTGTTGAGCACGTAGAGGTCGGCGATTTCCATGACACCGGCCTTGAACGTTTGCACGTCATCGCCCATGCCCGGCACCAGGAGCAGGGCGGTGGCATCGGCCAAGCGAGCGACTTCAACTTCGTCCTGTCCGACGCCCACGGTTTCGATCAACACGACATCGCAGCCCGCCGCATCCAGCACGGTGACTACGTCGTGGGTAGTCGGCGCCAAGCCTCCCAACTGGCCGCGCGTCGCCATACTGCGGATGTAGATGTCTTTATCGCCCGCCAGGTTCTGCATGCGAATGCGGTCGCCCAGCAAGGCGCCGCCCGAGAACGGGCTCGTCGGGTCAACGGCGATGATGCCCACCCGTGCGCCGGCGCCCCGATACGCGCCCGCCAACTTCTCCACCAGGGTGCTCTTCCCCGCTCCGGGGGAACCCGTTACCCCGATGACCTGCGCCTTTCCGGAGGCCGGGAAAAGACGCTTCAGCAGAGCCGTGCCCTGCGCATCGCCCGACTCGACCGCAGAGATGGCGCGAGCGATGGCGCGCCGGTCCCGCGCGAGCACTTTTGCTACCCAGGTCTCGATTGAATCCGCCATCTGGAGGCAGGGCCCGTCCTGATTCCTGCAAGGCATCTCGCGGGCGATCAAGGTGCGTGGGAGATCGTTCCTCGCTTTGCTGCATCTCCCAAAGTCAAGGCTATACCACAAGCCCCACAGCGTCAAGGAAAGTGCACGAACTGTGGCGCGGGCGTCTCGCCCGCGCCACGAAAACTTGCCGAGCAGTGAAGTTATGGTTTAAGTTACAAGAAGTGCGAATTGAGTTCCGGCAATGACGCCACGCTTTGGTTTCACTTTCGGGCTCTTGCTGCTCGCGGGCGGTTTTCGCCCGGCTGGGGCTGCTGACAAGCCGCGCCCGCCCGCGTTGCCTCAGGTAACAGTGCGCGCGCCTGGCCCGGGCTGCCAAGTTGACATCGACGGCCGCGCCGCCGGCAAAACGGATGGCCATGGCATGCTCGTGGTTCCGGAGGTCGAACCCGGGGACCACTACCTTCATCTCCGCTGCCCCAATGCACAGGAAAAGACCTTCTTCATTGCGCCCCTGACCGGCGAGAACCTGGCCCTCGACGAGAACAAGCCCTTAGAGTCTTCGACTCCGCAAGCCGATACCGGCGTGAGGTCCGCTGAGACCCAAATTCAGCTTCACCAGTTGGTTCAACAAGCCCAACAAATGCGGGCGCAAGGCAGGCTGGACGACGCGGTCGAACGGCTGCGGGCTGCGGTCAAGCTCGATCCCGCGAACTCGGACCTTCACCGCGAGCTGGGAATCTCCTTCCTGCTGGGCAAAGAGTGGAAACGCGCACGCGTGGAGATGCTGGAGGCCATCCGCAATGATCCCACGGATGCCGATGCCTATAACGGCCTAGGCTATGCGCTCGAAAAAATGGGCGAATTGAGCGAGGCGCTGAAGCAATATCGCATGGCCACCCACCTCGATCCCGCAGACCCCACCTACCGCACCCACTATTTCGATATGCTCTCCAAATTGTCCCAGGAAAATGCCAAGAAGAAGTAGGGGCTAGGGTCTGGGGACTAGGGACTGGGGAAAACCAGAAGGCAGTAGGCAGAAAGCAGAAGGCCGTCCCGCATAGCCATCTGCCGGCGGGCAGCCGGCCACCATTAGATCTCTTTCCGAGCCTTTCGCTGTCATCCTGAGCGAAGCGAAGGATCTGCAGTTCCGGTCCTAGACGAACTGATGCAGATTCTTCGCTTCGCTCAGAATGACAGCCTGCGTTTCCGACCTGCCGACCGCCTGCTGCCCGCTGCCGATTGCCTACGTGCCTACTGCCGACTGCCTACTGCCTTCTTCTCGTTGCCGGCCACCACTTCCCGCAGAACGCACAGGGCGCGCTCGCACCCCGCCCTGTCCACATCGAGGTGAGTCACCATGCGAATCAGTTTCGCGTCGTAGGGATTCGCCAGGACGTTCTTGGCCTTCAGCCGCTGCGACACTTCAGGTGCGGTCAGACCGCTGCCCGAAACGTCGAAGAACAGGATGTTGGTGACCACCTTCTCCGTATCGACCTTGATCCCCGGAATCTCCGCCAGGTCTTGCGCCAGAAACTTGGCGTTCTCGTGGTCGATATGAAGCCGCTTGGGGCCTTCCTCGAGGGCGAGCAGGCCCGCCGCGGCAAGGATACCCGCCTGTCGCATCCCGCCGCCCAGCATTTTTCGTGCGATGCGCGCTTCTTCGATGAATTCCTTGCTGCCTACCAGCATCGAGCCCACGGGCGCACCCAGTCCCTTCGACAAGCAAAACATGACGGAATCAGCCTTCTTGGTCAACTCCGTTACAGGCCGCCCCAGCGCCACGCTGGCATTGAAAATCCGCGCGCCATCCAGATGCACCGGCAAACCCGCGGCGTGGGCGTGGTCGGCAATCTCGTCGAACACCTCGGGAGGGTAGACCGAGCCCCCGGCAATATTCGAGGTATTCTCCATTTCGATGAGCGCCGTGCGGGCCCGATGATCGCCGCGGCCGCGTACGAAGGGAGCGATCAGTTCCCAGGTCAGGATTCCGTCCTCTGCCCAGAGGGTCCGCGGCACCAGCCCGGCAAAGGCCGCCACGGTCCCCATCTCGAAGTTGTAGATGTGCGCCCGCGCTTCGCAAATCACTTCCTGGCCGGGCTTGCCGTGGACCTTCAGCGCCGCCTGGTTGCCCATGGTCCCGGAAGCCACGAAGAGCCCCGCCTCGCGAGCAAAGACCTCGGCCGCGCGTTCTTGTAGGCGATTCAGCGTGGGGTCTTCGCGGTAGACGTCGTCTCCCACTTCCGCTTCGTACATGGCGCGCCGCATGGCGGCGGAGGGCTTGGTGACGGTATCGCTGCGTAAATCCACGATTGCTGTGTTCATGAGTCTTGTTTCTCCGTTCGGTTTTATCCGTGGTCAATTGTCCGTAGTCCGTGGTCCGTTGTCAGTCGCCACAGGACTTCCGTCTCTTTGCCACGGACACCGGACAACTGACAACTGACGTCACTGCACAAACTCCTGAAAAACCTCATTGGAAACCAGGTAAGCCGATTCCGCCAGCCGCAAGTTATCTCCGCGGGTTGTCAGCAAGCCATCGCGGGCCAGCGTTTCAATTGTTCCGCGCCACCGGCTCAGCGCGTCCTCCCCCCAATGTTTCCGGGCGGCTTCCAGGCTGACGCCTTCCGCCTGCCGCAGCCCGAGGAAGAAGAACTCTTCCACCTGCTCGTCCGGCGAAAGTCTGCGGACGTCCGCGATCGGCGTGCGCTCGCTTGCCAACTCATCCATGTAAGACTCGCCGGCGTCCAGGTTGGCCCAGCGGCTGATGCCGTCGAACGAATGGGCGCCCGCGCCGAGTCCGAGATAAGGAGCCAGTCGCCAGTACTTCAAGTTGTGCCGGGATTCATAGCCGGGCCGGGCGAAGTTGGATATTTCGTACTGAACGTATCCTTCCCGGCGCAGCGCCTCGCGCCCGCTCTCATAAGCGTCGGCCATGAACTCCTCGCCTGGAACGGTTGACGCATGATAGCGGGAACCGCCGTGCATCACTTCCCTGCCCAGGCGGCTCTTCTCGTCGATTTCAAAGAGGTAAAGCGAGATATGCTGAGGCGCAAGCCGCAGCACGGCTTCCAAATTGCCCCGCCACGACTCCGAGGTCTGGTGAGGCAAGCCGGCCACCAAGTCGATGCTCAGGTTGGTGAAGCCCGCGCCGCGCGCGGTTTCGACAAGCTCCCGCGTGTCCGAGGCGGAGTGCAGCCGGCCCACGGCGCGCAATTCCTGTTCCTGGAAAGTCTGTGCCCCTAGGCTCAAGCGATTTATGCCCATGCCCAGAGCGCGCGCCAGGAACTGCCGATCCGCCGAGCCCGGCGTGACCTCAACCGTGAATTCGACCGCGCCTGGCATTTCAAAGCGCCCGTGCAGAGCGCAAACGATCTTCTCCAGTTTCTCCGCCCCCAATAACGGCGGGGTTCCGCCACCGAAGTAGACCGTATCCACGGGAAGCCTGAAAACCCTCTCACCCAGCCCCAGAGCCTCATAATGAAAAGGCAACCCGTCAATCTCATGCTCGAGCGCGTCGCCGTATCGGCCGAAGAGGCTGGAGGGCTCCACCCGCGAGCTGAAATTGCAGAAGCTGCACTTCGAGGCGCAGAAGGGGACCTGAACGTAGATGCCGAGAGAATCCATCGAGAGCCATCATAACCCAACTTTGCCCCGAAGTGGCCAAGGCTGAACGAGCCTGCTCTGAAAATCGTGGTGCGGGCGTCCCGCCCGCTGTCGCGCGGGCATCCTGCCCGCGCGCGGGAGCGGGACGCTCCCGCGACCGCGGGCGAGACGCCCGCGCCACCAGATGCTGAACGCCGGGCAAACCCCCGTGCCTTTTCAGGAATTATCGCGTACTATTGAAGGTCCGGCAGGTTGCCGGTTCCGTCTGGAATAATCCCCATGCCTAACCCTTTATCGCGCGCCAAGCACAACGCTTCCATTAATCCCCAATTCAACCCTTCGATCAATCCCAGGATCAAGGCTGCGATTAACCCCCACTTCAATCCCTGGATCAATCCCACCCGGAACTCGCGCATCAACCCCGGCTTCAACCAATCCTTGAACCCTCTGGTTACGGCCTCGCTGAATCCCACGCGCAACTCGCGGCTTGACCTTAAACTGACCCACAAGTATTCCGGCCTTCGCCGGCTGAATCCCGAGGCTGAGTTAGTAGGCTACGTCGTGCGAACCAGCCACAAGGCGGTGCTGCTGTTTTTCGACAAAGACCTGAACTGGACGTCTTACGTCGTGGATAACAGCCAGCAAGGTTACAACGTCTTCGACCTGGAAGGAACCTGGCAAGGCTACGTGCTCAAAAACCAGGCCCGCGGGTGGAACGAGTTTAACCTGCAAGGCAACTGGCTGGGTTTCATTGCGCCCTAGTTCCGGCGAGCCCCCTAAAACGAAACCTTTCAGGGCAGGACTGCATCCATCAATTGGAGGAATTTTGGTGGCAGCTCTCACATCTAACACCAAAGGAGGAATGACCTATGCGCAAGTTGCTTGGACTCGCAACCATCGTGCTCTTGACCACGGCTCTCGCGCTAGCCGATTCGAAAAAGCAGCACAACGACGCCTTCACCGCGGGCCCTCAGGACGAATCTGAGTTGGCCCGGAAGGTGCGCCACGAACTGGTGACCCTGCCGTACTACTCGATTTTCACCGACCTCGCCTTTCAGGTGAACGGCAGCGTGGTCACGCTGGAGGGTGCGTGCCCTCCAGAGCCCCCTTATGACATCAAGAAAGACGCGGAAAATGTGGTGAAGCGCATCCCGGGCGTAACCCAGGTCATCAACAATATCAAGGAATTGCCACTCTCGGACTTCGATTGGCAGACCCGTCGAGCCTTGGCCAAAGCCATTTACGGTGATCCGCAGATCGGAACGCGCTACGGGTACCAGGCCTTACCATCGATTCACATCATCGTGGACAATGGCCACGTGACGCTGGAGGGAGTGGTCGACAACCAGATGGATGACACTATGATTCGCATGCGCGCCAACCAGGTGCCCAACGTCTTTTCCGTGACGGATAATCTGGTGGTCTTGAACCCGCCCAAGAAGAAAGATAAATAGACCCGCGTGGTCTCGTACGGGGACGGCTTGCCGTCCCCGCATTTCTTCTACTGGCCCCGACACGTCATCCCCGCGTACGGGCACGCCATGGCGTGCCCCTACAGCGGTCGCCGGGGCGAGGGTTCTGCTTCGTCACATCAGTGCAACGCCAACCCGTTCCGCAGTCACCCCATCGCTCACCGTTGTCGCCCTTGCTTGCTGGGCATATAATCTGCTCTGGCGGTTCGGCCGTCGCGCTGTCCTATCCCAATGTATCTGATTTACAGCTTGCTGTTCACGCTCGGGGCACTCGTCACAGCACCGTATTACCTTTGGAAACGGCGCGACGAGCTGTCCGGAGCACGCTGGCGGGAACGATTCGGGAAGTTGCCGGAATCATTCCAGCAACCGGAGCGGGGCGCAATCTGGATCCACGCCGTTTCGGTCGGCGAGACCTTGGCGGTCGCGAGGTTGACGCGCGAGATGCAAGCGGTGTTTCCTGGCCGGAAGATTTTCATGAGCAGCGTTACCCCGGCGGGGCGCGCGGCCGGAGAAGGCCGGATCCCCGCGGTGGCCGGCAGGTTCTACCTGCCCCTGGATTGGCGGCGAGCGGTGCGGTCGACGCTGGATAGAATTCAGCCGTCCTTGCTGGTGATTGTAGAGACGGAGTTATGGCCAAACCTTCTGCGCGCCGCGCACGATTCCGGAACGCGGATCATTCTTATCAACGCGCGCCTCTCGACGCGCTCCTTCGGGCGCTACCGCCTGTTGCGCCCGTTCATGCGTCACGTGCTCGCAGATGTGGATATGATCTGCGCGCAATCGGAGGCCGATGCCGACCGCTTCCGGCAGTTGGGTGCGCTGCCGGAGCGCGTTGTTTTATCGGGAAATTTGAAATTCGATTCGGAGCCGCCCCGCTCGGCGGCTTTTTCCCGGCTGCTCGAAAACGCCATCTCCGGAAAGGGACGCGCGCCTGTCCTGATTGCGGCGAGCACGATGGCGGGCGAGGAACCGATGGTTCTGGAAGCCTGGAGCGGGTTGCGCTCGCATTACCCTGGAGCCCTCCTGATCCTTGCTCCGCGGCACCCGGCGCGTTTCGACGAGGTTGCCCGGATCCTCACCGCCGGTGGCCACAGCTTCGTCCGCCGCACTCGTCTGACGTCGCCAGACGTGGCGGACCTCAGCCGGCTGGCGGTCTCGGAAGTCCTCTTACTCGACAGCATCGGAGAATTGGCAGGCGTGCTGGAATTGGCCGACGTGGTGTTTATGGGAGGGAGCCTGGTTCCGACCGGCGGACACAATATTCTCGAAGCCGCATACTGGGCGAAGCCCGTGCTCTTCGGCCCGCACATGGAGAATTTCCGCGACATTGCCCGGCTTTTCCTCGACGCCCATGCTTGCCTCCAGGTTCGGGACGGGAACGAACTGGCCACGTCGGTGCTGGGGTTGTTTGCGGACCGCATGGCCGCCTGGGAACTCGGCGAGCGGGGCAAGCAGGTCCTGGCACAACACGCAGGGGCCACGGCTCGAGTGCTCGAGCAGATTCAACGATTGTTGGACTCGCCGCTGAGCCCCAAAGGGGCGATCTAACGAAGCCCAGGCTAACGGCCTGGGGTCGCGACGTCGTGCCGTTTAGATTGGGTCAGCCCTGAAAGGGCGGAATAGGGTAGTTCCCATGCCGCGATACCACGAACGCTATGTCTGGGACTGAGGGCGGGAGGTTTATTTCGCTCCTACAGGGCTACGAGTTTGAAGGCGCGACTTGACCTAGGCCGTTGGACTGGGCTTCGTTAGATCGCCCCTTTGGGGCTTAAGGCGGACCCAAATACCGTGAATGTTTTACTTAAATTCCTATCGAGTATCTTCTTGACCGGTATAAGGTTGCGCCACGCTGCCTACCGCAGCGGTTGGCTCAAAACACGGCGTCTGAACCGCCCCGTGATCAGCGTCGGCAACCTGAGCGTGGGAGGAACGGGCAAGACTCCCATGGTGATTCTGATGGCCGGGATTCTGCGGCCGGCCGGCCGGCGCCCGTGCATCCTTACGCGCGGCTACGGACGGCGACGGGGACGAGGTCCGACACTTTTGGACCCGGAGGAGCGGCTTGTCTATGATCCGCGACAAGTGGGTGACGAACCCGCCGCGCTGGCCAAGGCGCTGCCGGATGTCCCCATGGTCGTTGCCGCCGACCGTTTCCGCGGCGGCACGATGGCCGAGCAGACTTTTCGGCCCGGCGTGTTCCTTCTGGACGATGGATTTCAGCACTTGGCGCTTTATCGCGACCTCGATGTGGTCTTGCTCGACGTCACTACCCCGGCGTCGGACCTCGCGCTACTTCCCGCCGGCCGGCTGCGCGAGACATTCCAGGCTCTCCAGCGAGCCCATTGGGTGATTCTCACGCGAACCGAGCTGGGCGATGCGAGCGGGATGCAAGCACGAGTTCAAGCCGCGAATCCCAAAGCCCGCATTTTTCGCTGCGCGACGAAACTGGCCGGATTGGTCGAGGCGCGCAGCGGCCTGCCGGAACCGCCCCAGGGCCTGCTCGGCAAAAAGCTCGCAGCCTTCTGCGGGATTGGAAACTCCGGCGCATTTTTCGCGGACTTGCGGAGCTGGGGCTTTGACGTGGCGGCGGAGCGTGCGTTTCCCGACCATCACCTTTACCGGCATCGCGACTTGGGGAACGTTTTCGCGCTGGCGCGTGCCGCGGGGGCAGAAGCCGTTCTCACCACCGAGAAGGACCTCATGAATCTGCCGCCGCGTTGGGACGCTGCGCTGCCGCTGTTTGCCTCTTGCATTCGGCTGGAGATCGAGAACAAGATGGAATTTGAGCGAGCGTTGCTGGCTGAGGTGGAATCGGCGGCAGCGCGGAGGGCTCCTTGAAGAACCACGAACTTCCCTCCTGGAATCCTAAGAAAATTATGGTCCGGGCTACCAACTGGATCGGCGATGCGGTGATGTCTCTCCCGGCCATCGAGGCGCTGCACGCGCGCTTCCCGGAGGCCGAGATCGTTGTGGTCGCCAAACCTTGGGTGAGCGAACTCTACGAGCATCATCCCGCCGTCAGCCGGCAAATCGTTTACGATGCGCAAGGCGAGCACCGGGGAATGGGAGGCTTCTTGAAGTTGGTCCAGGCACTGCGCGAGGAAGGTTTCGACGCCGCGATTCTCTTTCAAAACGCCTTTCAGGCCGCCTGGATGGCCTGGTGCGCCCGCATCGCCGTGCGCATTGGTTATGCGCGGGACGGGCGGAGTTCGTTGCTGAACGAAGCTGTGGAGGTCATCTCTCCCGCCGCGTGCGGGCATCAAGTTTACTATTACCTGCAATTGCTATTTCGTTCGGGGTTAATCGACAAGCCTGAACCGGTCGGGGAAGTTCACCTCCACCTGGCGGACTCGGAACGAAGATGGGCGGCCCGGCAGCTTCAAACCTTGGGGATGGGGGGCAGGCGCTACCTGGTGGGTATTTGCCCGGGTGCGTCCTTCGGCCCGGCCAAGCGCTGGTTGCCGGAGCGGTTTGCCAGCCTGGCGGATCGCTTGATTGATGCCTTGGGCGCCGATGTGCTAATCTTTGGCTCCCCCGCCGAGAGCGCCCTCGCCGAAGAAGTGGCGCAGGTCATGGAACACACACCGGTGCTGGTGGCGGGAAAAACCACCTTGCGGGAATTCATGGCCTTGTTGGCGAGGTGCCAACTGGTCATCACGAACGACTCCGGCCCCATGCACCTGGCAGCAGCCTTGGATTTGCCGCTTCTGGCCATCTTTGGCTCCACGAACGAGCGCGAGACGGGACCCATAGGCCATCGCTTGCGCATTATCAAGCATCCTGTCGAGTGCAGTCCCTGCGGCCTTCGCGAGTGCCCGATTGATTTCCGATGCATGACGGGAATCTCCGTTGACACGGTTTACACGACGGCTCTCGAGGCGGTTAAGGAATGGGGGACCGGGCCGTAAGGGGCAGGTCGGCAGATGGGAAGGTGGGCAGATCGGCAGGTCGGCAGATGGGCAGGTAGGCAGGTCGGGTGAACACTCATCGTAAGCTGTCATTCTGAGCGAAGCGAAGTCCGATTTCCGGACCCCGATGGGGCCCATCGGACCCCAGAAATCGGGGAATCCCGGCAGTTCCCTAGCCACGGAACTGCGGGGATCCTTCGTCGTCCCGATCGGATCGGGACTCCTCAGGATGACAGGGCGATGGGTTGTTTACCGTTATGGCAAGGTGTTGCATCATGGTCATCGCATGAAGATCAATGCTCAAGATCGAACTGCTCTGCTGGGAATCATCGAGAGGTTTCCCCGTCAGCGCATCATCATGTTGGGTGACCTGGTGGCGGACGAATATGTTTATGGGGAAATCGCCCGGGTCTCTCGCGAAGCCCCGGTACTGATTCTGAAGCAGCGAGAGAAGCAGGTAACACCCGGCGGGGGAGCGAATGCCGCGAACAACCTCGCCGAGCTCGGCGCCCGGGTCAGCCTGGCGGGCGTGGTGGGCGATGACGAGGCCGGGGATGCGCTGCTCCGCTACTTTGAGCAGAGGTGTGTATCCACTCGCCACGTGGTGCGCCTTACTGGCTGCCCTACCCCCACGAAGTCGCGCATCCTGGGCGCGCTCAGCCACTGGCAACCCCAACAGATTGTTCGCGTCGACCGTGAACCTGCCCAGCGCTGGTCGAGGGAGATCCGAAGGCGGCTAACTCGCCGTGTTCTATCCCAGGCTCGGCACGCTTCGGCGCTTCTGGTCTCCGACTACGGCTACGGCGCCACGGACGCCCGCGAGGTGGAATATATCATTCGCCACAGGGGAAGCGGCCCATGGCCGGTGGCGGTTGACTCGCGCTACGACTTGTTGACATTCAAGAACGTGACCACGGCAACGCCCAATGAGCCGGAAGTGGAGGCCGCTTTCGGCCGCACCATCGGCCACGACTTGGGCCACCTTCATGACCTGGGAAGAAAGCTGCTGCGCCGGCAGGGATTTCAGGCTCTCCTCGTCACGCGAGGGCGCGACGGCATGGTGCTTTTTGAGCCGCGCCGTCCGCCCCGCCATCTGCCGATCTTCGGCTCCGACCAGGCGCTTGATGTGACTGGCGCCGGGGACACGGTGATTGCCGCGTATACGCTGGCGTTAGGCGCGGGAGGAAGTTTCCTGCACGCCGCCATGATCGCGAACTGCGCCGGCGGCCTGGTGGTGATGAAAAGAGGCACCGCGACGGTCACGGCGGCGGAGATTAAGGAAGCCATTCGAAACGCATGAGTGCGCCGATCCTACCGCGCCAAGGAGTAACGGAACTGGGCGCCCAGCTGCGTCGTGCGGGGCACCGTGTGGCGTTAGCCAACGGGTGTTTCGACGTGCTGCACGCGGGCCACGTAAGGTATCTTCAGGCGGCGAAGCAGCAGGGCGACGTCCTGGTGGTGGGAGTTAACAGCGACCGATCGGTTTTGACGCTGAAGGGGCCGGGAAGGCCGCTGCTCCCCTCTGAAGCGCGAGCAGAGTTGGTCGCCGCGCTCGAGCCGGTCGATTACGTCGTCATTTTTGAGGAATTGAACGTGCAGGCCATTTTAAGCGAGCTACGTCCCGACGTGCATTGCAAGGGGCCGGACTACACCGCTGAAACCGTTCCCGAAGCCGCGCTCGCCAGAGAACTCGGGATCGCCGTGGCCATCGTAGGAGATCCGAAAGAGCACTCGACGCGGGGCATACTGGCGGAGATCGTGCGGCGCTACGGCAAGTAGTACAGGCAATCCTGCCTGTGCCTGAGGTTGATGGATTAGGCCGATTTGGACAGGCAAGAGGGCCTGTAGCACTAGTTCACGAGACCTTGTTGTGCGGGAAAGATTTTTCTATGGCCGGCGACGCCTCCGTGGTCTCTGTGGCCAGGAAAGAATCAAACACAGAGTCCACTGACATTCTCCGTGTTCTCCGTGTTGAGCTTTTTGAGGCACAGAGAGCACGGAGGAATCGTTTTGGTTGCGGCCCCGCCGCGCTGTCCCACTTGCTATGCAACGTCTCCTGGTCATTCGCTTGAGTTCAATCGGCGATATCGTGCATGCGCTGCCGGCCGTGGCGGCGCTCGGGGAGTCTTTCCCGCAGCTTGAAATCCACTGGCTCATTGAAACGCGCTATGCCTCGCTCCTGGCGGGAAACCCGTACGTACGGCGTATTCTGCCGCTCGATACGCTCAGTTGGCGGGGCGGCCTTCCACCGCTTGCGGTGCTCGAGGACATGGCGGGCACTCTGAGGGGACTGCGCGAAAGCGCTTACCAGACCGCGGTGGATTTCCAAGGCTTGTGGAAGTCGGCGCTGCTTGCCTTCTTGGCAGGTGCGCACGAGAGAGTGGGCTTGGCGGAGCCCTGGATGCGCGAGCCGAGCGCTGCGGTCCTCTACACGCAACGGGTTGCCGCGACGGGGCGGAAGCATGTTGTCGAAGAGAGCCTCGCCCTGGTCGAACATCTTGGAGCGCGCGTTGGCCGCTGGCAATTCCCCTTGCCACGCACCGCCGCGGACGACCACTTCCTTGACGATCAGCTAGCTAGCCTCGACGCGCGGGAATTCGTCATCATCAACCCCGGCGGGGGCTGGAAAGCGAAGCGCTGGGCGCCGGAGAATTACGCTCGACTGCTCCATCATCTGGAGGGCCGCCTGGATTACAAGTTTCTGCTCACCGGGTCGCCTGACGAGGCTGCGTCGATCGCAGAAATCATCAGGCGCGCGGAAGCCAAACGCGCCTTTTACTTCCCCTCGAGCGTGGTGCAGTTCATCGCGCTGGCGAGGCGCGCTCGATTGTTCCTGGGCGGCGACACAGGACCCATGCACTTGGCGGCGGCGGTGGGAACGCCGCTGGTGGCCATCCACGGTCCCACCGACCCGGCCCGGAACGGGCCGTTCCATGATGCCGACATCGCCCTTTACAATCATGCACCCGTAAACCACACACGCCGGAATCCGAACGCTACCTACATCGAGGGGATCTCCGTCGAGCGCGTGGCGGCGGCGATCGAGGAACGCCTGGCGAGGGCCAATGCCTAAAGACTACGCCACGTGGGCCAGCCGCTGGCGCGTGCCGCTGGGTTTCGGACTGGCCGTTTTGTATTTGCTGCTTGCGCGGCCCGCGCCGAAACTGCTACTCTGCGGTGCCGCCCTGGCGTTGGCCGGTCTGTTGTTGCGGGCCTGGGCGGCGGGCCACCTTGCCAAGAACCAGCGCCTCGCCACCGGCGGCCCCTATGCCTACACTCGGAACCCGCTTTACCTGGGCAGTGCGGTCATGGGACTGGGCGGCGCGTTGGCCGGGCGCTCCTGGCTGATCGGCGCAGCCTTCGTGGTCCTCTTCGTTCTGGTCTACTGGCCGGTCATGCAGCGCGAATCCCGCTTTCTCGAAAAGGAATTTCCGGAGACGTTTGAATCGTATGCCCGCCAGGTGCCTTTGTTCTTCCCCAGTCTGTCTCCCTGGAAGGGCGAGGGCGAGAGATTCCAGTGGCGGCTGTATCTTCGCAATCGCGAATATGAAGCTGCGGCGGGTTATGCGGGCGTGATGGTTTTTCTGGCTTTGAGGACGTGGTTGAATTAAATTCGAAGAGGCTACCTTTACCCAACCATGAACGTCCAACTAAACAGAGTGCGCGGCTCTCTACTTAAACTCGGCGGATTGGCGTTGTCGGTTGCGGCGCTGGGGAATCCCGTTCTTTTCGGGCAAACCAAACCCGCGCCTTTCCAGCCGGGCGAACGCTTGACCTACGAGGTGAGCTGGTCGGTCTTCGAGGCGGGGACCGTCGCCTCCACCTTGCAGCGCACCCTGGACGGAACCAAGGAAAAATACACCCTCGTCACCACCGCCCACTCGCAAGGCTTCGTCTCTCTGCTCTTCAATGTCGATAATGAATTCCGGTCCGTACTCAATCCCCAAACCTTGTGCTCCGAGAAGATTTCCAAGAAGATCATCGAAGGGCGGCGCCGCAAAGAGACGCAGATTGTCTTTGATGCTCAGCGGAAGTTGGCGGTTCTCGACGAACGCGACTTGACCAGGCCCCATGACCCGCCCAAGCACGCCGAGAGCGAAATCCCCGGTTGCGTCGAGGATGTGGTGGCTGCCTTCTACTATCTGCGCAACCAGGATATGCAAGTCGGCAAACCCCTTCACGTGGCAGTGAACGACGGCTCGAGGACTTACGATGTGACGCTCGATGTTCAGGCTCAGGAGACGATTCAAACTCCCCTGGGCCAGCGCGCCGCCATCCGCGTCGAACCGAAGGTTTTCAGCGGCCTCTTCAAAAGAAAAGGACGGATGCTGATCTGGTTCAGCAATGATGAGCAGCATCTGCCCTTGCGCCTCAAGTTCATCATTGCCGTCGGACCTATCACCGCCACGCTGAAATCCGTCACCCACGTGGCAAAGTGAGGGAATAGGGAACAGGGAACAGGGAAGAGGGAATAGGGGACAGCAAACAGAGAGCATGGCGAATCTTCCTCCTTGCTGCCTCTTCGCTGCTCCCTGTTCCCTATTCCCTGTTCCCTACACGATTCGGTATTTTTCCGCCATTAAGCGCTTGAACTTGGGCTGGTAGATCAGGTCGTAGGCCAATTCCTTGTCGGGGAAAAGGTCCAGAGCAAACTTCCGCGTGTGGGCAACCAGCGCGGAGGCTTCCTCGATGGGAAGGTCGGATTGAGCCACGACGTTGAGGACCAGGTTCACCACGAATTGCAGACGCCTCACCTTGCGGTTTTCCTCGAGGATTTCCTCTTGGCTGGCCATGTCGGCGCCCTCCCCCTTTGGCGGCAGGTTCATCCGTCACTTGACGGAGCAAAGGGCGAGATCCGCGTCGAATCGGAACGGGTGCCGCATGAAATTGACCCCACAACTCGCCCACCTCCAGCGATTGTAGTATAAGCTAGTAGTCCTGGCCAGTCGTCGCGTCGGCGGATAGTGTCGCGGATTGACGTAGAGGCGGCTTTACGCCGCCAAGTGGCGAGGTAAACTCGCCGCTACAAATTCAAACTGGGACACTACCCGCCGGCGTTACCGGACTGTGGGAAGAAAGCCATGTCAAGCGAAATCACGCCGCAAAGAAAGCTACTCCTCGCCTGGCGCTGGGGACAAATTCGGGCGGTGCTTCGCGAGGCAGTTGCCAACTTTTTTCGCGAGAACTCCTTCGCCGTCTCTGCTTCCATCGCCTATTACAGTCTCCTCGCACTCTTTCCCATGATGTTGCTCCTTTTAGGGGTAAGTGGCGCATTCATCCGCCGCTACGAACTCTCCGGCCGCCTGGCTTTGGTTCTGGGACATTACCTGCCCGTGCGGCAAGACTTCATCATGACCAACCTGGTAAGCATCTCGCGGGCCTACGGAAGGGTCAGCCTACTGTCGTTCCTGCTCCTGCTATGGGCATCGTCGGGCGTTTTCCTCCCCCTCGAACGCGCCTTCAACCAAGCTTGGGAAGTCGAGAAGCGCCGGCCTTGGTGGCGGCGGCGGCTTCTAGCCTTCGAGATGGCCGGAATCTTCGGCATCCTGGCCTTGCTCTCGACACTGCTTGTGGGAACCCGACGGTACGCTGACGTCTGGCTCAAGACCTGGGTTGCGGGCCCACTCCTCCCCTGGGCCCGTCTCCTCTATCGCGGCGTCTTTGTGGCCGCGACGTTTGCCATCACGCTCCTGATGTTCCTGGTCATCTTCGAGCGCCTGCCCAACCGCCGCCTAAGCCTTGGACAGGTTTTCCCCGGGGCCTTGCTGACCGCCCTCTTCTGGCAGGCTGTGCGCTGGCTGTTTTTCCGGCTGCTTCCGATGTTCAATTACCGCCAGGTTTACGGCGACATCGGGGTGGTCGTGGCCCTGATGACCTGGGTCTATATTTCTTCCGCGATCATGCTCTTCGGCGCCCAGGTATCCCGCTCACTCTACAGGACTTGGCGAGCCATAGAGCCTGGTGTCGGCGCGGCGACGCCGGCTGCCGGGCCGGCCATCCAACCGCCTTTGCGCGAGCCCAAACCCCAGGTTCGCCGGCCTGTGCCCGGTTCGGGACCGGACGGGCTCGCAGAATAGGCTTTGCGGGGCTTAGGAGGCGATATTAGGCCCCCTCGACGGGTGGGTGGGCTCCGAGTACGCCCTATTTTACGAAAAGGCCGTTTTTGGCGCCTTTCGTGAAGGACCTTGCGAAATTTGCCCTTTGCTGGCGCGCAAAGGTCCCTAGCCGAGTTTTCTGACAATTCGTCCCCCTGATCGACAAGGCGAATCTGGTGTTCATTGTGTCATGGGGCCGACGGACGGAATGTCATCACCCGCAAGCTACCGCCCATCTCGACCGTGGTTGCGCCGTCAACGTCGGGGCGGAACACACGAATCCCCTGGTCTCTCAGGCGCGCCAGGGTTTCGGCGCCGGGGAGGTTGCCGAAATCGTTCGATCCGCCGCTGATCAAGGCTACGCGCGGATTAACGCGGGCCAGGAATTCCCTGCTACTGGAAGAATTCGAACCATGGTGGGCCACTTTCAGTACGAGGCTATCCAGGCCTTGCCGGGAGGCCAGCAGTTCGCGTTCAGCCTTGGCGGTGATGTCCCCTGTTAAAAGCACGCTGCCGCCCGCGTAAGAGACGCGCAGAACCAGGGAATCGTCATTGGAAGGCGAAGCTGGGGGCTGGCTCGAGCGCTCGGGCCATAAGACCTGCACGGTCGCCGCGCCGCGCTCCAGTTCATCACCCGCCGCCGGCGTACGTTCCACCACACGCTTCGCTCGCAACGTTTGCAGCAATTCCCAATAATCCTGGGTCGAACCGTTTCTGGCGTGCCAGAACTCGCCGATCCGGAAGTTCCTCGCAACCGCAGACAGTCCGCCCAGGTGGTCCTCGTGGGGAACAGAAAGCACCACGATGTCGAGCTTCTTGATTCCTCGTGACCACAAGTAGGGCGAAACGATGTCTTCGCCGGGGTCCCAAAGCCGGCCCGCCAGTGCGCCCTCGCTGGCGCCGCGTTGCCTGCTGCCGGAGCCGTCCACCAGCATTGTGGTTCTGTCCGGCAGCACCACCAAGAGTGACTCGCCTTGGCCGCAGTCAAGTGCCGTGACCTCCAGCATTCCTGTGGGAAGGCGGGGAGGAAACGGGTGAGTGGCGACCAGCACGGTCATCACTCCCAGACCTGCCAGCGAAAGACGGAAGGCCCAGGCATGTAATTTTACCGCTTGCCAGTATCGTAGCTGATCTTCATAGTCTACAATGTTCGGTAGCTTGCCGAGTGCCAGTGCCGCAGCGAGAATGAAAAGCACAAAACCGCAGCTCACCCAAAGCGGCGGGTTGGGCACTCGGAACGAGAGCCATGGCGGAAGATGCGGAAGCTCCGTCAGGGCAAACAGTCCCGCCATGATCACTGCCAGCGCCTTGGCAGGCCAAACCGCGAGCGCCGGAATCACAGCCCCCAGCAGGACGGTCGGAACGGCGAGGGCCAAGAGCAACGTCATCAGAGGGATCGCCAAAGCGTTGAGGCCGATGCCCGCCACGGCGACCCGGTGGAACGTCGTCGCCATGGGCAACACAAGGCCGACTTGCAGGAGCACCGAGAACACCAGGATGCTGGCCGTCCAGAGGAGGAGCCGAGCCGGGATCGTCACCAGGGCGCTGGCCAAAGCGCGATGCTGGTCGAGGAATCGGGAACGCAATCTCAGCCAGACAATCATGGCGCGCAAGTCCAGGCGGAATTGCGCCAAGCGGGGCGCGAGATAAGCATCCAGTGACATCCCTTCCAGCCCCCTCAAAGCGCTCTGGTAGGGCTCCGTTGTCCCTCCTAAGATGGGTATGACGAGCCCCGCAATGAGCAATGCGGCAAAGAAGGAAAGCTGAAACCCCGACTCGAGGAGCCAAGCCGGACGCCAGAGCAGCAGGACCAGTGCGGCCAGACCGATCGCGTTCAGCGTGGGACGCTCGCGGTGAAGCAGCCGCGCCAGCAAGTAAAGCGAAATCATCAAGGTGGCGCGCAAGGTGGGAGCGCGCTGCTCAACCAGGAGAGCGTAGAACAGAAGGAGTGCCAGGACGATCCAGTGCCTTGTCGATTCGCCGAGCGGAAGCAAGCGCAGCAGCCAGGTCGCCAGCAAGGCGAGCAATCCGACGTGAAGGCCCGCGATAACCAGCAGATGATAGAGCCCCGTTTTGCGAAAACTCTCGATGGTCTGGGAGTCCAGCGAGGACCGATCGCCGAGCAGGACTGCCTTGAGCACCGACCCACACCGCCCCTGGGCCGACCAGCGCGGGTAAAGCTCGTCAATGGAGTGGAGCAGCCTGCTCCGAATCTGTTCGGGCAGCGTCGAAATCCCGCGATGGTCCAATCCTGGAAGCCTTTCAACCAAACGGGGATCCCTGAGCGTCCCAACCCAGTAAATATCCTCGGTGGATTCCATCCAGCGGCGAAAGTCGAAACTGCCGGGATTCTGGTAAATCCGCGGCTTGCGCAGGCGCACCGTCACTCGAACCGCCTCCCCATAGTTAAGTCGTAGTCCGTCCAGGAACGCCCACGATTCTGCGCGCTCTGATCCCTCGACGCGCAATCTTACCTTCCCGGTCACGTCGTGAGAGACTGCACGGCTTTGGGCGCGCTCCGTTTCAAGGTCGAATTGAAGCCCGTAGTCAGTGCGGAGGGGCGTAGAGACGATATGGCCCTCGAGGCGAATCGGTTCTTGCAGGTCAAAGCCCCGCGCTGCGAGTTCGCTGACATGACTGGGCGGGAAGCGGTATGCGAACAAGCAACTCGCGGACGCGCCGGCGCCCAGGAACCCAAGCAGCGCGAGGAGCAGGGAGACTCGCTCCCGGCCGGCGCGTAGACCGAGCAGTCCGGCCAGCAGGCAAGCTCCCGCGCAAATTGGGAGCCCGGCGGCCGCCAGGCTGCCGGCGTGAACCGAACCTACCAGAAGCATCCCCAGCGCGAAACTGGCCGTCATGAGGAGCAGGGGACTCCTCATGCGGGCCGTATTACCCTCTGCGGTTCCAGTCGCTAGCACTTCTGTTAATTCGGAGCGCGGCAGGAGCTACCCTTGCGGCTGCCCAGGGGAGCCGCGGGGCCGCGCCTGCAACGCGCGCGATTGCGCTTTCAAAACGTCTGGACGGTGATTGCTACTCCACGTACGCCGACTTCACGTAATCCCGGCTCTTCCCTTCCTTGTGGCAGTTCCAGCAGTCGCTCATACTCTTCAAGCTTGGTTTCTCATCGCTGCCCGGGAAGACTTCAAAGCCCCAGCCGCCGGTATCGGCATAAAGCTTGGCGCTCTTCTTCATCACGTAGACGGCCTTGTGATTGGGACGAGGCTCGATGGCGCCCATCGAATTGCTGGTGTCAAACAGTTCGAGCACGAGCATGGAACCGTCGGGAAACAGCTTGTTCTTGGAGAGCGCGGGCCAGCCGGTGTCATTGACATAAACGTTGTGGAGGCCGCCGAATTTATCGAACAGTTTGTTCTGATTGCTGAAAACGACCATCGACTTGACGTGCCGCCAATGGCGGAAATCGCTGGGATAAGCAATGGCGGGTTTCTTCGGAGCCTGAGCGATCAAAGTCCCCAGGCTCACCACCACCGCGACGGCTAAAAGCAGAATCCTGGTGCGGGTTGTCATGGGGAGATACCTCCTGATGCTGCGCTCACATAGGTAATCGACCTCGACAAAGACTACCGATTGCTGGCCCACATTCTACTCGAAGAGTTTCGAGTGTCCAGTGGAAAATTCGCCTGCGGCAAATGCCAGCCGAAACAGGCAGGCGGGTGGCGCGGATACGCCAACAGACGGGGCGCCGGTGCTATCCGCTGCGCGCCAGCCTGGCCAGGGCCTCAATGTGGTAGGTCTGGGGGAAGAGGTCGAACAATTCCAGGGACTCCAAATGGTAGCCGTACGCGGCGAGGGCCTTGAGGTCGCGAGCCAAGGTTGGTGGGCTACAGGAGAGGTAATGCATCCGGCGCGGGCGGAGCGCGGCCAGGAGCTTCAGCGAGCCGGCATCGACCCCGGCGCGCGGCGGGTCCATCACCACCAGATCGGGCTCCACCTGGGCGAAGCGGCGCAGAAAATCGTAGGTGGTCTCACCGGCGGCAAACAGGTTCGAGAGGCCATGCGCTTCCGCATTGGCCTTCAGGTCCGCGGCCGCGATGGGATTCGCCTCCGCCGCCACCACGCGCTGGAAGCTCCGCGCCAGCGGCAATGAAAACAGTCCCACTCCCGCATAGAGGTCCAGAGCGAGATCACCCTTCTGACCACCCGTCACCGACTCGACGAGTGCGGGCGTAAGGAAGCGGGAGACCTGGAAGAATGAGCCTGGGCTGACGCGATAACGAAAGCCGCCCACAGTGTAATGCAGCGCGGGCTTGCCCAGCACGCGGGTTCGGCTCGCTGTGGGGCCGGCAGCCTGCCCCGACCTGTCGGGGTCTCGCCCGCTGTCGAGGGAGCGTCCCGCTCCCGCCCTGCCAGAATCGAGCGCCACGCAGACGGCTCCGGGGATTCTCTCCAACAAGTTTTGCGCAAACTGTTCGGCCACGGTTGCACCACCCTCAATTTGCAGGGTGATCATCACTTCCTCATCCCGATCGTCAGCCACTACGTCAATTTCCCGAAGGCCCGCAAGCCCTGCAGCCCACTCCGGCCGGCGCAGTTCTTCCAGCACCGCATTCAAGCGCGGCGACACGATCAGGCAAGCGTCCAGCGGATGGACTCGATGCGACTGCGCCTCGAAGAAACCCAATTCGACTCGGCCGCCGGGATACTGCGCAAGCTTGAACTGCGCCTGGTTGCGATAGTTCCAGAGCGGGCCGGAGCGCAGCGGAATGTCTCCCTTCCAGTCGATGCCTCCTAACCGCCGCAGCGTTTCGCGCAGGATTTCCTGCTTGCTGGCGGATTGGAGTTCCGCTCCGAGGTGTTGGTATTGGCAGCCGCCGCAGCGGCCGAAATAAGGGCAGGGCGGACCGACGCGCTGAGGAGAGGCCTGCAAAATCCGTAGAGGCCGGGCATGGGTGACTCCCTTGGCGGTGCGGACCTCGTCCACTTCGGCGCGTTCACCCGGCAGGACGCGCGGAACCAGAACCGTACGGCCCGCGTGGTGGCCCAGGGCATCGCCACCGTAGACCAACTTGGTGGGGGTAAGTTCGAAGGACATGGTCCGTTGTCAGTGGTCCGTTGTCCGTTGTCAGTAGTCCGTGGTCAGTTGCTCGCACTCGAGCCGCAGGCACTGAACAACGGACAACGGACATCCTACATGTAAAACAAACTTAACCTTGGAATCTCGTAATGCTCCATCAGGCATCGCTTGCGGAACTGCCGCTCCAGCGATTCGATTTGCGGCCCGGTCATTTTCCGGCGATAGGGCCCCAGGCCGCGTTCAACCTGTTCCTGGATTCCGGCCATGCGTTCCACGGAAGCGGCGCGGGTGAGACAAGCCGTCAGCTTGGCCTCCACAGCCGTCAGGCGTATTTCCAGTCCTTCCAGATTGGCCAGCAGCTTGGCGGGGTCCTCGGCGGACATGCCGTGAAGTTCCGGCGCTATGGCAGCCAGGTCTTCCGCGAGCACCTGTTGCCCCTCGGCGCGAGCCTTTCTCGATGCCGACTCCAGACTCTGCGCGTTGCCGCTCAGGAAACGGACGATTTCTTCCGCAGTAAAAGGAGGAGGCGGATCTTTGCGCCCGACGCTCTGGACCTCGCCCGCCTGCGCCTCTTCGGCGGCGCGCAGAACCTCCTGGGTGCAGTACGCCAGGGCGTTGACCGTTCTGTATTTTCGCTGGCGTGCCTGGTACTTTTCGAAAGCACGCGCGATACCCGTCAGCACGGCCTGGAGCGGAAGGCCGGCGTCTTTCCAGGATTCAATTAAGGCCCAATCGAGAGGCGAAAGGAGTGTCCGCGCGCCACGGCATTTCTGGTAGCACTCTTCGATTTCGGTGAAGTAGTTGAAATAATTTTCCAACTTGGTCAGTGGTCCGTTGTCAGTGGTCCGTTGTCCGTAGTTCGGTTGGCAATGGATGACCCGCCGTCACAACAGGCCGCCGAGTCATTCCGACGACGATGCAACGGACTACTGACAACGGACGACGGACGACTGACGACCGATTACTTCTTTCTATTCCGCTCGTAAATGATCCGCAAGCCTTCGAGCGTAAGCCAGGGCTCGACGGGAGGCTTGTATTTTGAGGCGCCGGCCACCAGCGACGCCTGGCCGCCGGTGGCGACGACCGTGGTCTTCTTGCCGAGCACCTGGCAGAGGCGGTCGAGGATCCCATCGACTAAGCCCACCGCGCCATAAAAGAGTCCGGACTGCATGCTCGCCACGGTATTGGTTCCGATTACACGCTGCGGCTCGCGGATCTCCACGCGGGGCAGTTTGGCGGCGTGCTCGAAGAGCGCATCCGCTGAAATACCCAGGCCGGGCGCGATGGCGCCGCCTAAATACTCCCCTTTCTCGGAGACCACGTCGAAGGTGATGGCGGTGCCGAAGTCCAGCACTATGCAAGGGCCGCCGTATTTTTCGAAGGCGGCGACGGCGTCGGCGATGCGGTCCGCCCCCACTTCTTGCGGATTGTCGTAGTGGATGGCCATTCCGGTGCGCGTGCCGGGAGTCAGGAAGAGGGGCTTGAGGTGAAAGTATTTCCGAGCCATTTCCTCCAGGACGCCGTTTAACGTCGGAACTACGCTGGCCGCCATGATGTCCTTGATCTGTTCCGCCTGGATGCCGTCCAGCATGAAAAGGTTCCGGGTCAGGATGCCGTATTCATCCGCGGTCTGCGACTTGTCGGTCTTCAGCCGCCACTGGGCGCGCAGGTCCTTTCCCTCGAAGACGCCCAGAACCGTGTTGGTATTTCCTACGTCGATAACAAGTAAGTTTTCAGTCATCAGTTTTCAGTTAACAGTTGACAGTGGCCCGTTGTCCGTTGTCAGTGGTCCGTTGTCCGTAGGCCGGTTGGCGATGGATGGCCCGCCGTCACAACGGGCCGCCGAGTCATTCCGACGACGACGCTACGGACTACTGACAACGGACAACTGACGACGGATTACTTCACTTCCGCCACCTCTCCCGCCACCAACGCCTCTTCTCGTCCGTCGTCATAGCGCACCCGAAGGGCGCCGCTGGGGTCGACGCCGAGGGTGGTGGCCAGGGATTCGGCCTCGCGGCTCACGATCCGGATGCGCTTCCCGCAGGCATAGGAGGAGGCGGAGGCCCAACGCTCGGCGATGGCCGCGCTTCCCTTCTCGAGTAGCAAGTGGTAATGCCTCTCCAGTTCTTTCAGCAGAGCAACACAGATCTGAACGCGCGACCAGGGCCGCTGGCTTTCGATGCGCAGCGAAGTAGCGATGCGCTTCAATGCGGCAGACATCTCGCTGTGATTGACGTTGATCCCAATCCCCAGCACGACGGCGTGCAGCCGCCCCAGTTCGGCATTCATTTCCGTCAGGATCCCGGCAACTTTTTTCCCATTCACCAGTAAATCGTTGGGCCAGCGGATGTCTACGCTCAGTCCCGTCAGAGCGCTCGCGGCCTGTTGAGTCGCCACGCCGGCCATCAGGGTAAGAATGGGAGCCGCCGCCGGTGAGAAAGGCGGACGAAGTATCACGGAGAGATATATCCCGCTGGATTTTTCCGAGTACCACTCGCGGCCAAAGCGGCCGCGGCCGGCCGTCTGTTCTTCGGCCACCACCACCGTCCCGTGCGCCGCGCCTTCCTGCGCCAGGACCATGGCTGCGGTGTTCGTAGAGTCAATCCGGAAGTGGTGGTTAATGGCGTGGCCGATCTCACTGCCTCCCAATTCGCCTTGGATCAAGCTGGGCACGAGGATGTCCGGCATCTTCACAAGCTGATAGCCGGCGCCCATGTGGCCCTTGATCTCCACGCCCAGCCCGCGCAGCCTGTTCACCCACTGGCTGACCACAAAACGCGTCACGCCGACTTGCGAGGCAATCTTCGGGCCCGGCACCACCACCGTGGCGTTCTTCACCAGCAACTCAATCATCTTATCGATTTTGTGCTCGGTACTTGGCACAAGCATGAGTGGGGCTCTCCACCACCCCCGCCCCTCCTCAACGAGGAGGGGAGTTCTACGCAGGGTCGATGCGAAAGTTGATGTCCACGGCGGGAGCGGAGTGCGTCAGCGCTCCCACCGAAATATAGTCGACGCCCGTCTCGGCGTAGGCGCGGATGTTCGTGGCATCGATTCCGCCCGAGACTTCCAAGCGAATGCGCCCCGTCGCGCGTTCCACGCACTGGCGGACTTCGTCGGGGGTCATGTTATCGAGCAGCACGCCGTCGGCGCCGCACTCGAGCGCTTCTTCCAGTTGAGCAAGGTTGGTCACTTCCACTTCGATATGGTAGCCTGCGGGGCGTTGCCGCTGGGCGTTCGTGACCGCAGCGCGGATGCCGCCGGTCAGTTTGAGGTGATTGTTCTTAATCAGGATTCCGTCGTCCAGGCGCAGGCGATGGTTTTGGCCGCCTCCCAGGCGGACGGCGTATTTCTGCAAGGTGCGAAGTCCCGGAGTGGTTTTGCGCGTATCCAGGAACTCGGCCCGGGTTCCCGCCAGTTCTTCTTTGAGCCGCCGCGCGTAGGTGGCCACGCCGCTCAAATGCTGGAGGAAATTGAGCGCCACACGCTCGCCGGCCAGCAACGTGGCGGCCGGACCGCAGGCGCGCGACAACTCGGTCCCCGGGCGAACTTCCGTGCCGTCCTCGAGAGTGGGAATCCACTCCGCGGGTGGCCGGAGGACTTGAAACACCATCGCCGCTACGGGAAGCCCCGCGACAACCAGACCCTGCTTGCTGCGGAACGTCCCGCAAGCTAGCGCCTCGGGCGGCACTGTAACCGACGTCGTCAGGTCGCCTTGGCCAAGGTCCTCCGCCAGCGCCCGCTCAACCAAATCGCGCAGTTCTGCGGAAGACAGGTCCGGCGGACCGGAAAGATTGCCTAGGTTGAGAGGACTGAGATAGCCCATCTTCCCTCACTCTTCGTCTCAGTATCACCAGCTTGCAGCCGGCCTTTTCGCCACGTCGACGGCACTGCGCTGGCTGCTTCATCCCTTTAGCAGCTCGTCGACAGTCAACTCGGCATCCTTCATGATCTGACGGAGCAGTCCTCTGCCCAAATCGCGCTTTCCGTGGATCGGAACGGTCGTCCTGCGACCGTCAGGATGGATGAACACGGCATGGCTTCCCGATTGCCGATCAATGTAAAGCCGTTCCTCGCCAGGACCGAGATCACTTTGCGGGCGTTGAGCGAAGGAAGCTTCGAGGTCACAGTGCGACCCGTACTCGGTGGGAGCCAACTTCCTGATATATCGGTTCACGTCTCGCGATGCGGCTTTCCACATGCAGCCGGACTGCGTCTTCAATGAGCTGGCGCGCTTCGGCCTCGGTTTCCCCCTCGGTATAACAGCCTTGCAGACCGGGACAGATGGCCACGAATCGGCCGTCCTCATCTTTCTCAATCACCACGGTGAATTCGTAATCCTGCATGGTTCCACTCCCCGTGCAACTATTGTACATCGGCCGCCATGATCTGAACTAACGTCGTGGCCACGTTCGTTGAGGCCGAGCTTGCCGCTATACCGGCCGGCTCCTGGTAGAGGTGCCGATCGATTCCCGAATTCTGTGTAGATGTTCCCTCAGTTCGTCGCGCCGGCGCGTGACCGAGCGCACGACCTCTTGCGGAGCGCGCGCCACAAAGTGCTCATTGTCGAGCTGCTTCTGCACCTGTGCCAATGCCTGTTCGGTCTTCTGCTTCTCCTTTTCAAGGCGCGCCAACTCCGCGTCATGATCCACGGGCTGCTCGTAGAAAACCCGCAACGTAAAGAGGGGCCCGCTGCGCACGCCTGGCGTTGTCGCCTCCAAACGCTCGCGAGTGAGAGTGAGAGCCTGGAAAGTGGAGAGGCGCAGAATCGACTCGAGGTGCGAGCGGAATAGTTCCAGCCAGCGCAAGTCTTCACACGCCACCTGGGCGCTGGGCTTCACCTTTTGCAGGCCCATTTCCGCCTTCGCGTTGCGCAAGGAGGTCACCAAATCCTGGATCAATTCGAATTGCTTCTCGGAGACCGGGTCCGCCGCGCGTTGGTTGACAAAGCTGAAAGGCGTTAAAGAAATTGAATTTCCTCGCCACCTCCCCCTGCTCCCCTCCTCATTGAGGAGGGGAATCCGCGGGCTCTCCTCCTCGCTGAGGAGGGGCTCGAGGGGTGGTGCAGATCCCGCATGCGGCAGCCGTTGCCAGAGTTCCTCGGTGATGAAAGGCATAAAAGGATGGAGCAGGTGAAGCGCGGATTCAAAGACGCGCGCCAGGTTGATCCAGGCCGGAGAAACTCTCGCTCCCTCCGCGGGACGTGTAATCTCCGGTTTGACCCACTCGAGGTACCAGTCGCAAATCTCGTGCCAGAAAAAGTGATAGACCTCGTACGCTGCCTCGTGGAAACGGAAATCGGCCAGGGCTTCCTCGATCTTCCGGGTCACTGCCTGCAGGCGCGAAAAGATCCAGCGGTCGGCCAGCGCCAAAGACTCGAGCGAATTTACCGCGCTGAAACCCAACTCCGGGACCGGCCGCAACGCCTCCTCGAGCTGGTCGCGCCAGGCCTCCGGCAGCTTCTCGAGGTTCATCAGGATGAAGCGCCCGGCGTTCCAAATCTTGTTCGCGAAGGCGCGGTAGGACTGAATCTTCTCCACACTGAACGCAATGTCGGTGCCGGGGGCGGCGCTGATGGCCAAGGCAAAGCGCACGGCATCGGTGCCGTACTCTTCCGTGATCTCGAGCGGGTCAATCACGTTGCCTTTTGTCTTGGACATCTTCTGCTTTTCTGCGTCACGCACCAGGGCATGAATGTAAAGCTCGCGGAAAGGCACGTCGTTCATGAATTTCATGCCCATCATGATCATGCGCGCACCCCAGAAAAACAGGATGTCGAAGCCCATGATCATCAGGTCGTTGGGATAGAAGCGGGCGAGGTCCGGCGTCTGGGCGGGCCAGCCGAGCGTGGCGAAGGGCCAGAGGGCGGAGCTGAACCAGGTGTCCAGGACATCCATCTCGGGCCGCAGTTTCTCGCCGCGGCATTTCGGGCAGGCGGGCGGCGCCTCGTGCCCCACGATCACTTCGCCGCAGGCGTCGCAATACCAGACGGGAATGCGATGCCCCCACCAAAGCTGCCGTGAAATGCACCAATCGTGGAGATTACCCATCCAGTCAAGGTAAATCTTCTTGTAATTATCCGGTGTAATACGGATGCGGCCTTCCTCGACAACGCGGATGGCGGGGCCGGCCAGTTCCTGCATCTTCATGAACCACTGCGTGGAGAGCAGCGGCTCGAGCACCGTCTTGCACCGCTGGCAGGTGCCCACGCTGAGCGGGTAATCTTCAATCTTCTCGAGCAAACCCTGCTCGCGCAGATCGTGCACCACCCTTTCCCGCGCCGCGAAGCGGTCCAGGCCTTTGTAGGGGCCGGCTTCGTCCGTCATGCGAGCCTCGGTGTCGATCACCTCGAGGCGCAGCAGGTTGTGACGCAGCGACATGTCGTAGTCGTTGGGATCGTGAGCGGGAGTCACTTTTACGGCGCCGGTGCCGAACTGCGGGTCCACGAAGTCATCCGCGATGACCGGAATCACGCGCTGCAAAAGCGGCAGGACCAACTTGCGGCCGATCGCGGACTGGTAGCGCGGGTCGGCGGGATTCACCGCCACCGCCGTATCCCCCAGCATGGTCTCAGGCCGTGTGGTCGCCACGCTGATCGAGCCCGACCCGTCTTCGAACGGATAGCGGACATACCACAGGTGCCCCGGGCGGTCTTCATGAACGACTTCCAGGTCAGAGACGGCGGTGCCGCAACGCGGGCACCAGTTCACGATGTACTTGCCGCGATAAATCAGCCCTTCCCGGTAAAGCCTGACGAAAACCTCGAGGACGGCGCGCGAGTAGTCCGCATCCATCGTGAAGCGGTCGCGAGTCCAATCGCAGGACGCGCCCAGCCTCTCCATCTGGCGGCGGATGGTCCCCCCGTTCTGCTCCTTCCATTTCCAGCAGAGTTCAAGGAATTTCTCCCGGCCCATCTCCAGACGCCGGCGCTGCCCTTCCCGGCGCCAGGCGGCACGCCCGGCGGAATCGGGTTCGAGATTGGGCAATGCCTGGCGGCCAATTTCCTGCTCGACGATCAGTTGGGTCGCGATGGAGGCGTGGTCCGTGCCCGGCAGCCAGAGCACGTCCTTGCCGCTCATGCGACGCCAGCGCATCAGGGTATCGATCTCGGTGTGCTCGAGCATGTGGCCCATGTGGAGCATGCCGGTGATGTTGGGCGGCGGAATCGTCAGGCAGAAGCGCGGACGGGTGGGGTCGTCCGACGGACGGTAGAGCTTTTGGGCAATCCAGGTCCGCGCCCAGTGCGGCTCGATGGTTTCGGGGGAATAAACCTTGGGGATATCGTGGTCCAATTCTGACCTCTTCCGCTAAACGCCGCAGACCTGAAGAGTTGGCCGCCGCTATGAGTGCTGCACAAGTCTTGTAGTCAAACTACTATAATCGGCTTGGCGGAACTGAGTCAAACCGGTGGCAGACAGCATTCAAGACTCAAGCGACCTTGCCCATCAACATAAACCCGCACACTCTCAAGCCGGCCTTGGTCAACGTCGCGCGTGAAGCAACATTGCGGATTCCAGTTCGGGCGGCGGGGACCCTACCGGCGAGATAGCACTCTCGCTTAACCTCTTGCAGCAGGAAGCTTCCGATTCCGCGCCGGCGGCAGTCCTCGCGAACTTCCATGTATAAATCTGCAAACGGCAGGTTGTAGTGGAGCAGGAAACCGCCGCTGGCGACGATCTCTCCCTTCAACTCCACCACGTAATCCCCCACCGGCTCGGAGGTGTGTCCAAAGATCTGATCGCCGGGCCGCGAGCGGCGGACGATTGCGCCCGGCACACTCAACTTCGTAGCCGAGTGATCCTCGAATAACACTACGTCGGCGCTCACAGAGGTTGAGAACTCGTAGAGCATGGAAGAGAGCAGCAGGTCGTTGCTTTGGCACTCGATCAACCCCGCACTTGAGGCCAGAAGTAGCTGCCGGAACAGCTCGCTGGCCCTCCTCCTGAACGGCGGAACGACAAAGAACTCGAAGACCGTGTCCCGATCGTCGCGTTCCTGGCCTTTGATGGAGCCATAGCCGACCGTCAGATCATCGATGGTCAAAAGATACGAGTCGGTCCAGCCGCGCTCGTGGCAGGCGTTGTATCGAATCTGGAAATTCGTTTCCTGGAGATACAGGGCACGAAGCGGCTGGATGTTTTCAAGTTCGGTCTTGCAAGCGATGGCTCTCATTTGGATCCTCCCGTGCTGCGGGCGGGACGCCCGCACCGCAGCGCCGCGCTACCCGCCGCTGACCGAGGGCACGATCATGATCTCAGCGCCGGGCGGTAGGGGAGTGGCGAGCCCGCCGGTGTACCGCACGTCTTCTTTTCCCACGAAGATATTGATGTGTTGGCGGACGAGACCTTGCTCCGTGACGACGCGGTCTTGAATTCCCGGACAGGCGGCCCAGAGCGCTCGCAAGGCCTCGGAAAGTGTGGCTGGGGCCCCTGCGACTTCCACTTGGCTGCGGCCATTGGCAAAGGAGCGCAGCGGGCCCGGGATGTGAAAGGTAACTGGCATGCTCTTGTTGGGACGTGATCGTAAGAGGCGCAGACATGCCAAGGAACGGCACGTCTGCGCCAACCTCGGTCACATTCTCTGCCGCTTCTTGGCGTTCGCCCCCCGTGGTTGGCGCATACGGCTCGACGCTTTGTGTCGAGATGTATGCGCCTTGGGAACAGGCGCAGACATGCCGAGGGTCGGCTCATCTGCGCCTCCCGTCGTCTCGAATGCCTTTGATTTCCGGCTGCTCCGAGGCTCTCCGATCACGGCGGCTTTCACGCAGAGCACGGCCGGCAGACCTTCCATAATCCGGCTCCAATTCTTTCCTTCGTCGGCGGAGCCATACAGGTGTCCGCTGCGGGTGCCGAAGTACAGGCCATGCGGGTCGAGCGTATCGACAGCCATCGCGTCGCGCAGCACGGTTTCATACGCTCGCTTCTGAGGCAGGCCGCGCATCAGCGGCTCCCACGAGGCGCCGGCGTTGCGGGTTCGGTAGATGCGCAGCCGCCCATCGATTGCGCACCGGAACTCGTCGGACTCGACGGGCTGGATATACACGCAGTCGGGATTGTGGGGGTGCATCACCATCGCGAAGCCAAAGTCCGAAGGCACGCCATTGGCGACGTCTTTCCAGCTTTGGGCGCCGTCATCGGAGCGGTACAAGCCCCAATGGTTCTGGAGGAAGAAGCGACCGGGGCGTGCCGGGTGCACCGCCACCTTGTGCACGCACTGGCCAAACTCCGGAAACTTGTCGGGTTGATTCACCATGCGAACGCCGCGGTTCGCGGCGCGCCAGGTGCTCCCGCCATCCTCCGTCGTATAGACCCCGCCGGATGAAATGGCGACCAGCATCCTGTTGACGTCTGCGGGGTTCAGCAAAATGGTGTGCAGGCTGAGCCCGCCGTTTCCCGGGACCCAGCGCGGGCGATGCGGGTGATTAAACAAGCCAGAGTTCAACGACCAGGTTTCACCTCCGTCGCTTGACTTGAAGAGCGCCGCGGGCTCCACGCCGCAGTACAGGACGTTTGGCTGGTCGGGCCGCCCAAGGCAGATTTGCCAGACGTTCTTTAGCGTGGCGCCTGACTCCGCGGGAAATTTGATTTGAGCCTCGAGCGGGTTGGTCCAAACCCTGCCGAAATCGTCGCTGGAGCGGAGATAGGTTCCCCAATAGCTGCACGTCGAGGCCCACAGGCGGCGACGGCCTTCGCGGCTGTCGTAGGCCAGCGAATAGATGGCTTGTCCGTGAAAATACGGCCCGGCCACCTCCCAGCGAGCGCGGTTCGAATTCGACCGCAGCAGAAATGCTCCTTTGATGGTGCCCGCCAGCAGCAGAACGTCGCCGTCCTTGACGCGCAAGTGGCGGATGCCGCGGTGCAGCGTGGTCAGCGGACCCCTCTGCTCGCTCGGGCGGGCAGGCGCAACGACGGAGGCGGACTGCAAAGCCTCGAGCGCCGCATGAACCTCCGCCGCCTGCTGATATCTCTGCGCCGGCTCTTTGGCCAGGCAGCGCTGGAGGACAGCCGCGAGGCCAGGGGGAATGTGTTCGGGGAGCAGCGCCGGCTGCTGGTGCAGAACCGCAGAGACGACCTCGAGGCTGGTGCCTCCCGGGAAAGGCAACTTTCCGCACGAAGCTTCGTAGAGTACCACTCCCAACGCCCACAAATCGCTGCGGGAGTCCCCTGCCTCGCCGCGCAGAACTTCGGGCGCCATGTAAGACAACGTGCCGGAGATGGTTCCGGTCCCTTCAATCGACGCAGTCTGGGTTAACTGGTCAACCTCCGGTTTGGGTATGCGGCGCGCCAAGCCGAAGTCAAAGACTTTGACCAAACCCTCCGGAGTCACCACGATGTTGGCGCTCTTCAGGTCGCGATGGACGATGTTGCGGCCATGGGCGTGGGCGAGAGCGCGGGCGATCTGGACGCCATAACGCAAGATGGATTCGACCGCCAAACCCGTTCCGGCAATCAGCGCACTCAAGGTCTGGCCCTCGATCAACTCCATCACCAGGTAGAGTTCGCCGCCGAACTCGCCCACTTCGTGGATGGTGCAGATGTTGGGGTGGCTGAGCGCGGAGGCGGAGCGGGCTTCGTGCAGGAGTTGCTGCCGTGAAGACTCTTCCACCGGCGTGCCCTGGCGCAACACCTTCAAAGCGACGTCCCGCTCCAGGACCTCGTCATGGGCGCGATAGACCACACCCATGCCTCCCTGGCCAAGCTTCGAGAGGATGCGGTAGTGGCCCAGCAGTTCGCCGATCACCATTCCTCCTGGGGCCTCACGCGGGTGAGCCCTCGGGCGCGAAGGCGCTGAATACCGCGCCCTGCGGATCGGCCAGGATGGACATGCGGCCCACTTTCTCGATATTCATGGGCGCCAGGAGCGTCTTCCCGCCCAACTGACTGCACTTGGCAGTGGTCTCATCACAGTTCGCGACATAAATGTAGGCCATCCAGTGCGGCGGAGTGTTCGGAGGGGCAAAGCTCGAGGGGGGCATGCCGCCGATGAATTCCTTGCCGTTCTTGATGTGCAGGTAGCCGGAGGGATCATTCTCACTCTTGCTGATTTTCCAGCCCAGCAGTCCTTCGTAAAACGTCTTGGCGCGCTCGGTATCGGGCGTCATCAGATCCACCCAGCACAGGGTTCCGGGCACTCCGGCGATTCCCAGGCCGCTGTGGGTCTTTTTCTGCCAGAGGTTGAAGAAAGCGCCCGTGGGATCTTGCACCACGGCCATTCGCCCCGCGTCGAAGACGTCGAACGGCCCCGCGACGACCTTGCCCCCAAGCTCTGTGGCGCGCTTAGCGGACTCGTCTACGTTGGCGACGGCAATATAGAGGATCCAGTGCGGCGGCACGCCTTGAGCCTTCTGTTCGGGTCTCAGCGTGCACGCGGCGCCGGTCTCGCGCCCCTCGAGTTGAAACATCGTGTAGAAATCGTTTGGACCCATCGGCATATCATTGGCGGTCCAGCCAAATAGTGAGTTGTAAAAGCTCTTGGCGGCGTTCTGATCGGTGGTATACAGCTCGAGCCAGCAAAAAGCTCCGGGCGGATGACTGTCGATGATGCGTCGCATGCGTGGTAGTCCCTCCTGGTTGATTTATGTTCTTTAAGTGCCCAATATGTGTATCTTAACCTTTTTGGGGGTCCCCGTCTCGCCAAATCGCGCGACTCTGTGGCGCAGGCACTCTTGCCTGCGAGGGGGCGGGCATCCGCCAGCCTTAGAGACAGGCAAGAGTGCCTGTCCCACTCCCTCTCCCCACGGGAGAGGGCTGTCTATTTAACGAGGGCGTAGACGCTCAGGAACGCCAGCGCCAGCGCCCAGGCTTGCCGGGCGGCGTTGGGGTTATAACTGGAGCGCGCGTCGCAGAAGAATCCGTGATCAGCGTCCGAGAATTCGACATTCACGAAGGGCTTGCCCGCGGCACGAATTGCTTCCGTCACCGCGCGCGTCACTTCGGGGCCCAGGTGCTTATCCAAGCCACCCCACAGAAGCATCTGCGGAGCGTGCAAGTCGCCGGCACGATCGAGCAGGCCGGGGCTGAAGGGGTTGGGAGCGATCCCGCCGCCGTAAAAGGAGATGGCCGCGCTCACGGGAAGAACCACATTGGTGAGTACCGCCACGCGCCCGCCCATGCAAAAGCCGACGCAGGCGATCTGCCGGCCCTGATTCCCAGGCTGCGCGCGCAGCCATTCGTAAGCCGAGCGGACGTCAGCTTCGAGGTCTCGATGAGTCAACGCGATCACATGAGGCTTAGCTAAATCGAACTGATCGTAGGTTCCTTCGAAGCCGGGGGCGGTACGATGAAAGAGGTCGGGGGCAAGCGCGAGGTAACCTTCGCGCGCAAAGCGTTCCGTAACATCCCGGATGTGCGCGTTGACCCCGAACGCCTCGTGATACACCAGCAAGCCGGGGTAGGGGTTCGAATCTTCAGGTCGGGCCACGTAGACGCGCATGGCTGTCCCGTCTGCAACCTTCAGGGTGATCCATTCAGTCTTGATTGCCGCCATTCAATTCTCCTTCCTGGTTAGGGTTCACTGAAACTGCCTGTCCGGTCATTTCTTCGGGCGGATCGCCTCCCGCCATCGACTGGGCCAGGATAAGCCGGCGAGCTTCGCCGCGCATGCCCGGCCACGCCCACGCGAACGCCACGCCTCCCGCCAGGCTGACGATTCCGCCCAGCCTGATGGTCAGCGGCGCGCCCACGTGCTGCGCGATCGCTCCTGAAAGCAACGCGCCAAATGGCGCCATGCCCATGAACATCATCGAGTAGACGGCCATGACCCGGCCGCGCAATTCATCGGGAACCATGGTTTGGATTAAGGTATTCGAGGAGGCCATTTGCAGAATCATGCAAAACCCGGCGGGCATGACCAGCAGCGCGGAAAGCCAGAACCAGTGCGAAAAGGAAAAGAGGACAAGTGAAGCGCCAAACCCCATGGCCGCGAACATGATCCATCTTCCCAGACCGCGCACGCCGTGGCGGGTGGCCAGCGCCAAGGTTCCCACCAGCGCCCCAATTCCCGCAGCGCCCATCAGCAGCCCCAGTCCGCGCGCTCCGCTGTGCAGGATTCGGTCCGCGAAAATCGGCATCAGCACCATGTAAGGCATGCCGGTCAGGCTGACCAGGCCCAGCAGAAGCAGCAGGGCGCGAATCGGGGCGTTGCGGGCCGCCCAGTGGAATCCCTCCGCAACACTGTGTAGTCCGGAGCGCTGCTTGTCCCGCGGGCGCGGCGTTACGACCATCAGCAACAGCCCGACGATCACCGCAATGTAGCTGACCCCGTTGGCAAAGAAGCACCAGCCTTCCCCGATCGCCGCCACCGTGACTCCCGCCACGGCAGGCCCCAGGATGCGCGCCCCGTTCACCATGGCGGAATTCAGAGCGATGGCGTTGACCAGATCCTTGGGGTTTACCATCTCGACCACGAAGGCCTGGCGGGTGGGAATGTCCAGCGCGTTCACTAGTCCAAGGCATGAGGCCACCACCATGATTTCCCACACCTTGATGTGGCCCAAGAGAGTCAGCCCGGCGAGTATAAACGCCAGCAACATGGCGCTGGTCTGAGTGCCGATGACAATCCGATGGCGGCTTTTGCGGTCTGCCACCATGCCGCCAATCGAAGCCAGGAGGAAAACCGGGATTTGCCCCGCAAAACCTACCAGGCCCAGCAGCAACGAGGAACCCGTAAGGCGGTAAACCAGCCACGATTGCGCCACGGACTGCATCCAGGTGCCGACCAGGGAGATGATTTGGCCGCTGAAAAACAGCCGGAAATTGCGGTAGCGCAGGGCGCGGAACATCGCCGGGACGCGGCTCTGCGCCTCGCCCGGCGCCGTGTCACTCGCTTGCGGCGCGGCGATGGCGGGACGCCCCTGCCCATC
Source organism: Terriglobia bacterium (assembly GCA_050008495.1). Lineage (GTDB taxonomy): Bacteria > Acidobacteriota > Terriglobia > UBA7540 > UBA7540 > CAVROP01. Next base: position 174,911 of record JBEKMN010000004.1, read on the forward strand.
TTCACTTGCGGTGGCCATGGTTTCATGATACTGGAGGCGGCCAAAATTGGGCAAAGACTCCGTGTGGCGCGGGCGTCCCGCCAGCGGTCGCGGGAGCGTCCCGCTCCCGCATGTCAGAAGAGCACGGGCGGGACGCCCGCACCACGCTCCCTGGCGTCGATGATTTTTGTTCGCAGGGGAGCGGCTTTGGCATACAATGCTGGCTTTTCCGGCCCTAGGACACATTCAACTGGAGGACAACCGTGTACCGCACAACACTCAAAGCCAGATTAACCGCAGCGCTGTGCTTCAGCGCGCTCTTTCTTGGCGCGCTCAGTCTGCGAGCCGACGTGAAGCTGCCCAGTCTGCTCTCGGACGGCGTGGTGCTTCAGCAAGGAATGAAAGTAAACATTTGGGGATCCGCCGAACCGGGTGAGCAGGTCACGGTCACTTTAGGAGATCAGCGCCTGAGCGGCACGGCCGACAACGAGGGCCAGTGGCAGGTGAAACTGGGGCCGCTTAATCCCGGCGGGCCTTTCACCATGACCATTGCCGGCAAGAATACCATTACCCTGCACGACGTGCTGGTGGGCGAAGTCTGGGTTTGCTCCGGCCAGTCCAACATGGAAATGCCTGTGCAGGGCTGGGGAAGCGGCGTGGTCAACTACCAGGATGAAGTCGCTCATGGCGATCACCCCATGCTCCACTTGTTTACGGTCCAGAAGGCCGTGGCCGGGAAGCCGCAGCGGGACGTCCAAGGCTATTGGGTAACGGCGCGTCCGCAGACGGTGGCCGACTTCTCAGCCGTCGGGTATTTCTTTGGACGCGAGCTGCTCAGGGTGTTGAACGTGCCGGTAGGCCTGATTCACAGTTCCTGGGGCGGAACTCCGGCGGAAGCGTGGACGAGCCGCAGCACGCTCGAATCCGACCCCGCCTACCAATCCATCCTGGAGGCAGGAACAAAGTTGCTTTCGCCTTACCCCAAAGGCTTCCAGGACTACGCTGCACAGCTTGAGCAGTGGCGGAAGGACTCCGACCAGGCCGAATCCACTGGGGCGCCCGTCGCTGCCGCGCCGGCAGTTCCTGATGATCCCCGGCGTAATCCTTGGCGTCCCTCCGGCCTCTTTAACGCCATGCTGATGCCGCTGACCTCGTATGCCATCCGCGGCGCCATCTGGTATCAGGGAGAATCGAATGCCGACCGGCCCGCGCAATATCGCAAGCTCTTTCCGGCGATGATTGGCGACTGGCGGCGCGCCTGGGGAGAGGGCGACTTCCCATTCCTCTTCGTGCAGCTTGCCAACTGGGGAATCTATAGCCCTCACTCGAATTGGCCGGAGCTCCGGGAGGCCCAACTCCAAACGCTTTCGCTGTCCAAGACGGGGATGGCGGTCACCATCGACATCGGCGACGGGAGCGATATTCACCCCAAGGATAAGCAAGACGTCGGCTACCGCCTTGCCTTGGCCGCGCAGGCTATCGCTTACGGACGGGACCTGATCTACTCAGGGCCGATCTATGAGTCTATGGCTGTGGAGGGTGACAAAATCCGTTTGCGGTTTAAGTACGTCTACGGCGGGCTGGCGACCAGGAACTCGTCGCCGAATGTGAGCGGCTTCGAGATTGCCGGTGACGATCATAAATTCACTGGCGCGCAGGCCAGGATTGACGGCGACACGGTTGTCGTGCGCAGCGAAAAGACACCGCACCCCGTCGCCGTGCGCTATGCCTGGGGGATGAACCCCTCGTGCAATCTGTACAACCGCTCCGGCCTGCCAGCCTCGCCCTTCCGGACGGATGACTGGGAAGACTAGGGACTAGGGATTAGGGGCCAGGGGCTAGGGAGGACAACTCTCTCGGGTGGCGCAGACGTGCCGCCCTTTGGCATGTCCGCGCCCCTCTGACGCTGAGGCGCATACATCCCGACAAAGATCGTCGGGACGTATGCGCCACCCGACGATTTTGCCTGGTCCCTAATCCCTAGCCCCTATTCCCTAGTCCCTAGTCCCTAGTCCCTATTCCCCCTTGCCCGCGGTCACGGTCTCGACTTCCTTGCCCGGTGAGGACAGTAAGGCAGAGGTTGTGCGGGTGGCAAGCGTGGTCGCGACCACGGCCGCGGGCGGATCGTCCGGGCCTTTGACCAGCGCCCCCTGTTCCTCTTTGATGAACGTCAGCTTGGCGCCGTCGGGCGAACGGTCGACCGTGATCAGGTCGCCCAACTTGATCTGGCGGGTCGCCAACAGATTGGAAATGGGAAACACCAGGTAGCGCTCAATGGCGCGCTTCAGGTGCCGGGCGCCGAATTTCTGGTCGGTCCCCTCCTGCAAAAGGAAATCGCGAGCGGCCGGCGTGCAGATAAACACAAAGGGATTCCCTTCCGTCGCCGCCATGATGCGATCTTGCACCCGCCCCAGCTCGATATCCAGGATCTTCTGCAGGCTGTCGCGATTCAGCACGCGGAAGACAATCACCTTGTCGATGCGGTTCATGAACTCCGGCGAGAATTTCCGCCGCGAAGCCTCCATGGCGGTGTGGTAAATCTTCTGGTCCAATTCCTGTTCGTGGTTGTCCGGCCCGGGGGAAAAGCCCATTCCTCCCCTCATCAATCTCATCAATTCCTGTGAGCCCAGGTTGGAGGTGAGGAAGATCATGGAGCGGGAAAAGTCCACTCGCCGGTTGTCACCCAGGGTGAGGGTGGCCTTATCCAGGATGCCGAGCAAAAGTTGCCATAAAGCGTCAGAGGCTTTCTCGACTTCGTCGAACAAAACCAGCGCAAGCTTGATTCGATCCGAGAAATGGCGTTCCAGAACCTCTTGCGTAATCATCGGCTGCGTCTCACGGTGTCCGACGTAACCAGGCGGCGAGCCAATCAACTTGGCAACCTCATGACTGTGCTGAAACTCTGCACAATCCACCTTGACGACGGCTTTGGAATCGCCCATGAGCACTTCCGCCGCAGCCTCCACCAGGCGCGTCTTACCCGACCCGGTGGGACCCAGGAAGAGCAGGTTCACCAAGGGCCGCCCGGGCGTCGAGAGCCCCGCCAGGTAGACCTGATAGACGCGTGCCAGCCTGCGCACGGCACGGTCCTGGCCTACCACCCGCTCCAGAAGCGCCTTTTCAAAATCCCGCACCTCCGGACTGTTCTGGGTTGGATCGAGCAATACTTGGCGTCCGCCCATCTTCGTCCTCCGCGCGCCCTATGGTTGATAGGGCGCCCCCTTGACTCGCCGCAGTTGGTTCAGCTTCACATCCAGCGTTCCACGAAGCAGCTTGAGACCCGAAATGAATTCTGATGAGAGCTCCGGTTCCTTGGCGAAATCAAGAACCGGCAATGGCAAATCGGCCAAGTCGAAATGAAGGTTTCGCACCGCAGCGACCAGGTCGCGGAGATACTGAGAATTGCTCTTGAGGGGTTGCTCCAGATCGCTCCAGGATTTCTCGGTCAATCGCTTCCAATCAAGCTGCAAGAAGGGGTGTTTGGCATTAACCCCCTTTCTGATCTCGTCGGTAATACGCGGCCGCCGGCCAAGGCTGGCAAGGTGGAGCTGCTCCACCTGTTCGCCCTTGCGGACGTTATGAACCAGGTAGTACGTCTGGCCGCGTTTGCGCACAAAAGCCATCTCGCTCTTCCACCTCTGCAATATCCATTGGCGCAAAGCCCTCCTGAGTTCATCAGCGTCCGCCCAGGATCAGGCCATGTGCTCGTAGTGGACAATATTCCACTACAGTGGCTTAGATGCAAAGTCGAAATTTTTGTTGCTGGAATAAAAACTGTATATCGGCAGGACATTGGCTGTATATTCGTAGATGTCAACACCTGAGAAAATCCAGGACCTACCCGGCGCTGCGATGCGAATCGGAGAAGCGGCACCGGAGACTAGACAACCAAGGAGCTTCCCACTCCCATCGGGAGTCGGAGCTGAGGAGGAATGCGCATGTTGAAAGAGTTCAAAGAATTTGCGATGCGTGGGAACGTGCTCGATATGGCGGTCGGTATTGTGATCGGCGCGGCCTTCGGCGGGATCGTGACCTCGTTCGTCAACGACATGATGATGCCGCCCATCGGATTGCTTTTGGGCAGGGTCGATTTCTCGAACCTGTTCATCAACCTCAAGGGCAGCTACCCCAGTGTGGCGGCCGCCAAGGCCGCGGGTGCGGCGACGCTCAACATCGGTATTTTCTTGAACACGGTGATTAACTTCCTCATCGTGGCGTTCGCCGTTTTCCTGTTGGTGCGCTATGTCAACAGGCTGCTCCCCAAGCCCAAACCGGCCCCTGCGCCTGCCATGAAGGATTGCAAGTACTGCTTCTCCGCGATTCCGGCGCAGGCGACGCGCTGCCCCCATTGCACGTCGGACCTGAAGACGGCGTGAGACAGGTGGCAGGTGTCAGGCTCGAGGGAAGGCGCGGTCAGCTATCAGCCTTCAGCTCTCAGCAGACGTATGGGTGGCAGTCTGTCGGTAACTGTCGGTAACTGATCGGCGGTAGCGCCTCCGTGCTATAATTCAGCCGTTGCTGGCCGTCTTCGCTCGTGATGTTGCTGATCGCTGACGGCTGAAGGCTGATAGCTTCTTGGGAGGAAGGAATGGCCATCAAGTCTTTTGACAAGGTCTGGCACAACGGCGAGTTTATCCATTGGAACGACGCCACCATCCATGTCGCATCGCACGTCGTCAGCTATGGTTCCTGCCTTTTTGAAGGCATTCGCTGCTACGACACTCCGGCAGGCCCCAGCATCTTTCGTCTTAAAGAGCACACGGACCGGCTGGTGAATTCCTGCAAGATTTATCGCATGGAGCTCGACTTTACGCGGGATCAGCTTTCCCAGGCGATGGTCGACCTGGTGCAAGTGAACGGCATCAAGCATTGTTACATTCGCCCGGTCGTCTTTCGGGGCTTCGGCGAAGTCGGCGTTAATCCCATGAAGAACCCCATCGAGATTTACCTGCTCGCCTGGGAGTGGGGAAAATACCTGGGCGACGAGGCCCTTCGCCAGGGAGTTGACGTCTGCATCTCCTCCTGGCAACGCATTGCGCCCAACACGCTGCCGGCCATCGCCAAGGCTGCCGCGAATTACATGAACTCCCAACTGATCAAGATGGAGGCGGTCACGAACGGCTACGTGGAAGGCATCTCGCTGGATGCCTCGGGCCAGGTCAGCGAAGGAAGCGGTGAAAACCTCTTCTTGGTGCGGAGCGGGAAAATCGTCACGCCGCCGCTCTCTTCTTCGATCCTTCCCGGCATTACGCGCGATTCCGTCCTCACGCTCGCACAGGAACTTGGTTACCCGATCGTCGAGCAGGTCATCTCCCGCGAGATGCTTTACATCGCTGACGAAGTGTTCTTCACCGGCACCGCGGCGGAGATCACTCCGATTCGCTCCGTGGACCGCATCGTGGTGGGCAAGGGTGAGCCGGGCCCGATTACTCGCAGCCTTCAGGCTCGCTTCCTCGCGATTGTGCAGGGCCAGGCGGAGGACAAGTACGGCTGGCTCACGCTCTGTAACCAGCCCGTTGGCGCGGCGCGCTAGGGTAGCAGGCTCATGAGAAAACCGGCTCTGTCATTCTGAGCGAAGCGAAGAATCTGCATTTGTCCGCCTGAGCGAAGCGAAGAATCTGCATTTGTCTGTTCCCGACCACGAACTGCAGATTCTTCGCTTCGCTCAGAATGACAGCTGGTCGGGGGATCCGTCATCGGCAGTAGCGCTGACCTTTAGGTCAGCACTTGCCAACCTTCACGTGAGCACTTGCCGACCTGAAGGCCGGCGCTACGGCGCCCAGAATGACAGTTGGCCGGCGTTATTCATCCGCTGGCCAGAGAACAATCATGGGCAGTGAACGAGTGACCGTTGACACCTTACTGCGGGTTGCCTGCGAGGAGGAGGCTTCCGACCTGCACTTGAAGGTGGGCAACTATCCTTACATCCGCATCGACGGCGATCTCCGCGCCCTCGACCAATACGCGCACATCACTCCTGAAGACATGCTGGACTATGCGTTCAGCATCATGAACAGCCGCCAGAAGGCCAAGTTCAAGGAAAACACTGAAATCGATATGCCGTATGGCATCGCGGGTCTGGCGCGATTCCGGGTGAACATTTTTCAGCAGCGCGGCAACGTCGGCATGATCTTCCGCGTGATTCCCTCGGATATTCGCACCTTCAGCGAACTTTCCCTGCCCAAGGTCATGGAGAAGATCTGCCAGGAAACCCGTGGCCTGGTGCTGGTGACCGGAACCACCAGTTCCGGCAAGTCAACCACTCTGGCGGCCATGGTCGATTACATCAATTCCACGCGCACCGAGCACATCATTACCATCGAAGACCCCATCGAGTTCCTGCATCGCGATAAGAAAGGACTGGTGAGCCAGCGGGAAGTGGAAGTGGACAGCGCCAGTTTCGACACCGCCCTGCGCTCCGCTCTTCGCCAGGATCCCGACGTGATCCTGGTGGGTGAAATGCGCGACCTGGAAACCATGCAGACGGCGCTGCTGGCGGCGGAGACCGGCCACCTGGTTTTTTCCACCCTGCACACCACCGATGCCACCGAGACCGTGCAGCGCATCATCGCCGTCTTTGAGGCGGCCGAGCAGAAGCGAGTGCGCCTGCAATTGGCCAGCACGCTCAAGGCCGTCGTTTGTCAACGGCTGGTCAGGAAGAGCGACGGCATCGGGCGCGTGCCGGCGGTGGAAGTCCTGCTCTCCACCGAGTACATCCGGGATTGCATTGTCACCCCGGAAAAAACCCGTCTCATCCGGGAAGCCCTGGCTTCCGGCGCTTCCCAATACGGGATGCAGACCTTCGACCAGTCACTTTATGAGCTCCACACTCATGGGCTGATCACTCTTGAGGAAGCCCTGGCAAATTCCTCCAATCCCGACGAGTTCAAGCTGCGCATCGCCGGCGTCCGAAGCACCGTGGATGCCACGCGCGACGCCATGGAAAGAGCCATTGAGGTGGAAAGGTTTGCGCAGAGATAAGGGGGCCCCTCCAGACCCGCTCAACACAGCCCTGCGCATGCTGGCCCGCCGTCCGTACTCCCTGGCCGAAATGCGTCGCGCGCTGGAGCGCAAGTTTCCAGATTCAGACCAAGTCCGCACGGCCATTGCCCGCCTTCGTGAACTCCACTACCTGGACGATCAGAAGTTCGCCGAACAATACGCTTCTTCGCTTGCCCGTAACCGCGCCTTTGGCCGCGGGCGCATCCGCCGCGAACTGAAAGCCAAGCTCGTGGACTACCGCCAGATTGAACCCGCCCTCTCACAAACCTTCCAAGAGACCAGCGAGCACGATCTGCTGGAACAGACTCTCGACAAGAAACTCCGCACCCTGCGCCTGCCCCTGACGCGCGCCAAGCTCGCTGCCCTTTGCAATAGCCTCGTGCGCCGCGGCTTCCGTGGCGACCAGATCATGAAGGCGGTTCGCGCGCGACCGGAACTGCACCCAGTCGCGGATGATGTCGCGGAGATGGGCTTGGAGAGCGAGGAAGAAAAGTCTGAGGGATAAAACGGGAATGTCTTTTTCCGCCGCCTATAAAAGCCAGTGCTCCAAATTACGCTTCGGCCTCGACGGCAGGAATGTTTTCGAGGACCACGGTAGGCAAAGCGCCTTTACCCAAGACTTGCTTGGCGTCCAGGATTTCGATGCCCACCAGAGCTTCGCCTTCGCCGATGTTCAGGCTCACCTCATCCGTCAAGCGCAGCGTCCGGCATTGGAACTCGCCCTCCAAGAGCCGGATGTAGAGAGCGTCGACCTCCGGGTCGTAGCTGATACGCATGGCTTAGCTCCGTTCAAAAAAAGAATGTGTAAACCGTAACCACAACAATTTCATTTTGCTCTTCCACGATGACCGGCGCAACCTGCTTGATCGCATAGCGGCGTCCTTGCCATAGCGCTTCACTATTTACGGTTCATAATTCATAATGAGTGTTCCGGTACCCAAACATGAAATCCAATGAAATAAGAAGCAGATTCTTGAGATTCTTCGAAGAACGCGCCCACCGCGTCCTGCCTTCCTCGTCGCTCGTCCCCGCGAATGACCCTACGCTGCTCTTCTCGAACGCGGGCATGAACCAGTTCAAGGACGTTTTCCTGGGCCGCGAGAAGCGGGATTACTCGCGCGCCACGACTTCCCAGAAGTGCGTGCGCGCGGGCGGCAAACACAATGACCTCGAGCAGGTCGGCCGCACCACGCGGCATCATACATTCTTCGAGATGCTGGGGAATTTTTCCTTCGGGGACTATTTCAAGAAGGAAGCCATTCCCTGGTCCTGGGAACTGGTCACCAAGGGCTATGCCGTTCCCATCGACAAGCTTTACGTCACGGTGTTTCGCGAGGACGATGAGGCGGAGGAAATTTGGGCCAAGGACGTCGGCGTGGGGCGCGCCCGCATCTTCCGCATGGACGAGCACGACAATTTCTGGGCCATGGGCGATACCGGCCCTTGCGGGCCGTGCTCGGAGATCCACTACGATCTGGGGCCTGCCGCCAGCAGTCTGGGACACACGGACTGCTCCTTCCCCTGCCCTCAGGACTGCGGCCGCTACGTTGAACTCTGGAACCTCGTCTTCATGCAGTTCAACCGCGACGAACAGGGCATCATGACTCCCCTGCCCCGACCCAGCATCGATACGGGCATGGGACTTGAACGCCTGGCTTCGGTGCTGCAAGGAAAGCTGTCGAACTTCGATACGGATTTGTTCCGGCCCCTGATCGACGAAGCCGCGGCGCTGGCCAACGTTGAGTACGGCTCGAATCACGACACGGATGTTTCCCTGCGCATCATCGCTGACCACGCGCGCGCCACCACGTTCCTGATCTCCGACGGCGTGCTGCCCTCCAACGAAGGCCGCGGCTATGTGCTGCGCCTCATCATGCGCCGCGCCTTGTACCACGGCCAGACGCTCGGGTTGAATGAGCCGTTCCTCTATAAGATGTCCGGCCACGTCGTGCAGATGATGAAGGACGCTTACCCGGAACTGGTCGTGGCGGAAACGCACGTGGCCAAGGCCGTCAAGCTCGAAGAAGAGCGGTACGCGCATACGACACGACTCGGACTCGAAAGGCTGAATGCGTTGCTGGGGGGGAGCGACTTGGGCGGGGGCGTTCTATCGGGTGAGGACCTTTTCAAGCTTCACGACACATTTGGCCTGCGCCCCGAATTCGTAGAGGACATTGTTCGAAGCCGGGGCGGGTCAGTGGACCGCGCCGGCTACGAAGCCGAAATGCAGAAGCAGCGCGAACGGGCTCGCGCCAGTTGGAAGGCGGTCGAGAAGAAGATCGCGTCGCCTGTGTTTTTGAAGCTGGCGGAAACGGGCAAGACGGTTTTTGATGGCTACGCCCAGACGACCTCCACGCACTGTCGCATTTTGGCTCTGATCTCGAGTAGGGGCGGTTCGCGAACCACCCCTACGGAGTCGTCGGCGACCAGCGTTGAGGCAGTCGGCGCGGGCGAGCAGGTTGAAATCGTTCTCGACCACACGCCTTTTTACGCCGAAGCGGGCGGGCAGGTAGGCGACGTTGGCAAGCTCTTCGCTCCGGACGGTGACCGCGAAGTGGCGCACGTCACGGACACCTACTTTCCCGTGAGTGGCTTGATCGTTCACAAGGCCGAAGCGCGCGGCGCTCTGCGGGTCGGCGATATTGTGACAGCGAAAGTAGACGTTGAGCGGCGCGATGCCACCCGGCGCAACCATACGGCCACGCACCTCCTCCACGCCTCATTGCGGAAAACCCTCGGCACGCACGTCAAGCAGGCAGGATCGCTGGTGGCGCCGGACCGCATGCGGTTCGACTTCACCCATTACGCGGCGCTGGATGAGCAGGACTTGCTTGACATCGAGGACCTGGTGAACGAGGAGATCCTCAAGAACGAAGAGGTTGTCACGAAGGTCATGGACCTTGACGAGGCCGTGAACACCGGCGCCATGGCGTTGTTTGGGGAGAAGTATGCCGACCAGGTGCGCGTGCTGACCATCGACGAGTTCTCGAAGGAGTTGTGCGGCGGCACGCACGTGCGGCGGACCGGAGACATTGGCCTGTTCAAGATCGTTTCGGAAGGTAGCGTAGCGGCGGGAACGCGACGCATTGAAGCGGTGACGGGCGAAGGCGTGCTGAAGCAACTGCGGCAGGCCAACGAGACGCTGGCGCTGCTGGCCGGCTCGTTGCGTGCCAAGCCCGATGAACTGCTGCCCGCGGTCGAGAAGCTCAGCGAGTCAGAAAAGAAGCTGCGCAAGGAACTCGAGGCGCAGCAGATGAAGCGCGCGGCTTCACAGGCCGGCGACTTAGCTAAAGAAGCGCAGGAAGTAAAGGGCGTGCGCGTGGTTTCGGCGCGCGTCGAGGTGACGGACCGCGCCGCGATGCGGCAGATGGTTGACGATCTGCGGGGGAAACTGCAATCCGGAGTGATTGTGCTGGGCAGCGTGGCCGACGGCAAGGTGAGCCTCATCGCAGCCGTCACCAAAGACCTTACGAACCGGCTCGACGCGGGTAAGATCGTAAAGCAGGCTGCGTCCTTTGTTGAGGGCAGCGGCGGCGGGCGCAAAGACCTGGCGGAAGCGGGCGGCAAAAACCCCGCGAAGCTCGATGAATCGATTCGGGCCGTCCCGTCGATCATCGAAGGCATGCTCAGTCAGTAAAAGCTTCTGTCATTCCAAGTGGTCATGGGTCTTCGAGCCACCCAAAGGAATGAAAATCACCTACCTCGTCACCCCCGCGAAAGCGGGGGTCCATTCCGAGTGCGGAACACAATGGATTCCCGCTTGCGCGGGAATGACGTGATTTTCGAGAGGCGCAGCCGGGAATCTCACCCGCTGTGGCGCGGGCATCCTGCCCGCGAGTTCTTGCGGAGGCGAGAGGCCCGCGCCACATCTGTGCACAGGCAGCGCGTCGAGGCTTGCTTGCTCGTATCACCTTGGTAGCGTATCATGTGAGTAAGAGCGCTCTTTGAGGAGACTTTTATGGGTTCGGCAAAGGAAGAGGTCCGCAGGATACTCGAACGGATTCCCGACAGCGCATCCTTCGAGGATATCCAATACCACATCTACGTAAGGGAGAAGATTGATCGCGGTCTCGAAGATGTGAAGCAAGGACGCGTCATCGAACAAGCAGACGTGGAGCGCAGGATGCGGAAACGGACCGGAGAGTAACTACCCAATTCCCCTGCAATGATTTCAAGAAGTCAGTCACCCACATCGCATAATCTCGTTCAACCCCGCTATAATGATCCGTTCGATATGTTATGGCCAAGGGGCCGGATAAGGGAGGAAGCGCATTCATGTACAAGGTCGTGTTATTAAGGCACGGAGAGAGTATTTGGAACAAAGAAAACCTGTTCACGGGCTGGACCGATGTTGGGTTGAGTGAGAAGGGCACGCAAGAGGCCATAGACGGTGGCCGGGAAATGAAGAAGCAAGGATATGTCTTCGACATCGCTTTCACCTCGGTGTTGAAGCGCGCCATCAAAACCCTCTGGCTGGCGCTCGAGGAGTTGGACCAGATGTGGATTCCGGTCCAAAACTCGTGGCGGCTCAACGAGCGCCATTATGGCGCGCTGCAAGGGCTGAACAAAGCCCAGACTGCCGAGAAGTTTGGCGAGGCCCAGGTGAAAATCTGGCGGCGCAGCTACGACATTCAACCGCCGGTCCTGACCCCGGATGACGATCGCTTTCCCGGCAAGGACCCGCGTTACGCAGATTTGAAGCCGGAAGAACTTCCACTCACTGAGTGCTTGAAAGACACCGTGGCGCGCACGCTGCCTTACTGGCACGAGACCATTGCACCGACGGTGAGGTCCGGCAAGCGAGTGATCGTGGCCGCGCACGGCAACAGCCTGCGGGGACTCGTGAAATACCTCGACAACGTTTCCGACCAGGAGATTGTGGGATTAAACATCCCCACCGGCATTCCGCTGGTTTACGAGCTTGATGACCGACTCAAGCCGCTCCGGCATTATTACCTGGGAGACCCGGAAGCCATTGCCAAAGCCGCCCAGGCAGTGGCCGACCAGGCGAAGCGGAAGTAAGGCAGGAGTCAGAGCCTGAATCCCGAATCCTGCATTTATTGCCACTTGACGGAAGTGTTATAATCTCCCTAACCCTCGGGAGAGGCAGTGTGCCGAGGATGCGAAGATCTGGAGGGGATGAGTTTCCAAGGGCCGCGGTGGGCGGCTCTGGGGTGATATGCCTAACTGGACACAGTCCTGCGTGAAGGTTTCGGCTTGCCTGTTTTTGTGGGGTCTGGCGTTTTCTCTGCCGCTGTGGGCGGACGAGATTGTTACGATCACGGATCAAAGCGGCCGCAGAATTTTCATTAACACGAGCGAGACTCACGCCAAAGGCAACTGGAAGACAAATGGCTCGCGTGCCAAGAGGACCGGCACGGCGACTGCTACGCCTGCCCCTACACCTACGCCTGAAATCAGCAGCCTGGTTGAACGGTCCGCCGACCGCATGCGTGTTGACCCTCAGCTCGTTCACGCCATTATCAAAGTCGAATCCCAATACGACCCGCTGGCCCTCTCGAACAAGGGCGCTATGGGACTGATGCAACTTATTCCGGAGACGGCTCAGCGATTCGGGGTTGCGAACCCCTTTGATCCAAAGGACAACATTGAAGGTGGGGTAAGTTATTTAAGGCACCTTTTGGACATGTTTGGGGGCGATCTTCCTCGGTCGTTGGCGGCCTACAACGCTGGAGAAGGGGCTGTGCAGCGCTCCGGCGGAATACCTTCGTATACCGAAACTCAAGATTACGTACGAAAGGTCACCCACATTTATCAGTCAGCATCAGGTCAGACGGGGGCGCAAGCTGCCGGGTACAAGGCTCCGGTGGCGCCCATCGTTCGTTATGTCGATGAACGAGGCGAAGTACACTACTCCAATGTGGAATGATTCGGGTTGATCGAAGTTAGCTGTCCATCTTTCGGAGAAATGCATCTTACCGAAGGGGACAGCGATTTGAATGCCACGGAACGGTCTACATTGATCGAACGACGTAAACGAATCTGCATCGCACTCCTTTTTGCTGGGCTTCTAGCCTTTCCCGAATTCCTTTTCTCTAGCGTCCCGACTTCACGCCAAGAAAAAGCCGTCACCACGTATGAACGAGCGCTTCGCATGAGGACGACGCTGGACTCTCTGCCCGAGACCAAGCGGACCAGAGCCGATTATCAAAAAGTAATCGCCACATTCCAGGAAGTCGCGCTGCTCGACCCGGCCTACTCGAAGGCTCCCGTTTCGCTGGCGTACGTTGCGGAACTTCAGGACGAGATGGGACGGCTTTTCGGCGCCGACCGCTACTACCTTGAGTCCGTTAAAACCTACAACTTCCTCGCAAGGCAGTACCCCGGCAGCCAACTTGCCCGGGAAGCTCTCCTGACCATGGGGGAGATTTACAGAACTGACCTCGAGAACGCCGAGTTGGCCCGCCAAGCCTTCCAGGAATATCTCAAGGAGTATCCCAACTCCTCCAAGGCGGAGGAAGCTCGAGCCAAGATCAACGAGATCGACCAGTTGCTCGCAAAACGCTCCGCCACGCCACCACCTCCTAAGCGCGAAACCGGCGACAACCACCGCGGCTCGAGACTGCCGGAGGTCAACGACGTGCGGCGATGGGTGGGGCCGAATTACTCCCGCATCGTCATCGGAGTGGAAGGACAAGTGAAATTCGACACCACGCGGCTTTCCAAACCGGACCGCATCGTACTTGACATTCAAGACTCCCATCTGAGCCCCACGCTGGTCGGTAAAACATTCCCGATCGAGGATGGGTACCTGCATCAAATCCGCTTGGGACAATTCACACCCACAGTCACCCGGGTGGTGCTGGATGTGGAAAAGATCGAAGAATATTCGGTCTTGCCGCTTCCCAATCCGTTTCGCTTGGTGGTTGATATCCGTGGCGTCAGCCAATCTGAGCAGGAGACCGACCGCGGCGCGCAGCCGCCGGTTGGCGATTTAGCTGCGACCCATACTCCCCCGGCCGGCAAACCACGCGCCGCGACCGAACCGCCCCCGACCGGTGTCGAGTCTGCCCTGCCATCCGCAACCGCCACGCTCCGAACCAAGCCCAAGCCTGCCGCCAACACACCTGGTAATTCGAAGCTGTCGAAGAAGACGGCGGAAGTAGAGACGGCCTCGGTTAAGCCCCCGCCGGCACGACCGGCTTCAGACGAAACCGACACGACATCGCTTGAAGCACCCAAGATGGTTCCAGGTCCGCCCAAAGTTGCCGCCCCCACCGAATCTGGATCACGAACCCTGACACGAGTGCTGGGCCTTAAAATCGGCCGCATTGTCATCGATCCCGGGCATGGCGGCCATGATACGGGCACGATAGGACCGACGGGCCTCAGGGAAAAGGACGTCGTGCTGGATGTCGGATTGCGATTGAAAAAGCTTCTGGAGCGCAAGGCCGGGTGCGAAGTGGCGATGACTCGCAACGACGATACCTTCATTCCCCTCGAAGAACGGACTGCCATCGCCAACGCCAAGGCGGCCGACTTGTTTGTCTCAATTCACGCCAACGCCAGCAGCGACCGCAGCGCGCGGGGAGTCGAGACCTACTATCTGAATTTCACCTCCAGTCCCGAATCTCTGCAGGTCGCTGCGAGAGAAAACGCGACTTCCCAGGAATCGGTGCATCAACTTCAGGACCTGATCAAGAAAATCGTGCTGACGGAGAAAATAGAGGAGTCCGAGGAGTTTGCGCGGCAGGTGCAGAAGGAAGTCCACCGGTACACTGCGCAGTTATCCGGCAATCAACCCGACCGGGGAGTGAAAAAGGCTCCCTTTGTGGTGTTGATCGGCGCCAACATGCCCTCGGTCCTGGCGGAAATCTCGTTCCTCACCAATCCCGGCGATGAGAAGTCGTTGAGACGCGGCGATTACCGGGAGAAGATTGCCGAGGCGCTGTACGACGGGATCCTGGATTATGTGAACCATCTGGGCGGGGTCAAGGTCGTGCAGCGAGCGGAGTCCGACAGAACGGCATCGAAATCCAGGGCGGAATTCTGATATTCTAGGAAACGATGAAACGACTCGCCTTAGCCGTCGTGTCCATGACGCTCTGCGCGTTCCTTCCGATGTTCTGTGCCCAAAATGTTTCCGTTATCCCTCTGGTGCCCGTAGCGAACTGGCAGCTCACCGCGAAGCAGGCGCTGGGGGTTGATGAGATCAAGAGCTATGGCGGAGATCCGGCGGTGGAAAGCGAGTACGGCGTCAAGTCGCTCGAAGTGCGAACCTACCAGCTTGACAGGGCGAGCGCGCAGGTTGTGGTGGAATCTGCCGCCGACGTGAGCGCCGCTTACGGTCTGCTCACCTATTATCAGAACGAGTCCATGCATCCCGACAAGACCATTGATCTCGCCATGACCGGCGCGCAAGGCAGCTTGATGTCGCGTGGACGGAGCTTCATCCGTTTCCTTCGCCCCAAAGGCTCCGAGGTTTCCGAGAACGATTTCCGCGCCTTGTTGATTCTGGTCGGTGGAACGCGCCCGACCCGCGATTCCGCAGCGAACTTGCCTTCCCTGCTTCCGGCATCAGGGTTGATACCGGGCAGCACAAAGTACGTTGTCGGTCCGATAACAGCGCAGCGCGTTCTGCCCAACCTGCCTGCGGACTTGATCGGGTTCGATCAGGGTGCGGAACTCCAACTCGGGGAATACCATCTTGGGAATTCTCGATCCACGATCGTGGAGTTGAGCTACCCCACGCCGCAGATCGCTCGCCTCCGGCTCACAAGACTCAGCGATGCACTCGGGCTGAACCTGGATCGCGGAGCGAATTCTATCTACGGACGGAGAGATGGGTCGTTCGTCTTCCTGGCTCTCAAAGCGAGCAACAAGGGCGCTGCGTCGGAATTGCTCGACCACTTCAGCGTCAATCAACAGTTAAGCTGGGACCAGAAATACCCCGGGAACCAGACGATTGGTCAGCAGTTGTTCGCGCTGTTTTTGGGGAATGCCCTTCTCACCCTGGTTCTGGCCGGAAGTGGGCTCGCTGGAGGTTTGCTAATCGTTCTTTCCAGAAGGGTTACGGCCAAGGTGTTCCCTGCTTGGGAGTGGGGACACCCGGAATTGGACCGACTGATCCGATTGAACCTGGAATAGACTTAAGGACTTTATTTTCAACCTGAAACAGCCAAGAAGCAACCAGCAATTGCCTGCCTGCAGAGTTTTCTCTATTTCTCGCCCCTGCAAGCCCGCCAGCCTAGCAAGTCATTTATAATCAATAGCTTGAGAGACAAAAAAATTTCTGAGAATTATCTTGACATCACTTCCAGGTTTTTCTTAGACTCGTTTCCGAGTTTAGATGGCGGGGCGCGTCCGCCATTCTATTCTCCTCAACGAATGCTCACCCGCAAGCTTGGCGGAAGTTTTCGCTGCGGCGGGTGAGCATTTTTCTGTGTGCCGGCGTAGCTCAGTCGGTAGAGCATCGGTTTCGTAAACCGAGGGTCACCAGTTCAAGTCTGGTCGCCGGCTCCAGGCACCCCTCAGTCATTCAGCTAATTGCGCGAGCCAAATCGAATTGACGGTCTGATTCGGTGCATCTGCGGCGCGTAATCGTTCAAGAGAGTACATAGCAGCCACTGTGAGACGAGCAGCAGAATACTGATTCGTAACATGAAAACTCTCCTTGAAATGGAGCCGCCGTTTTCTTGCGGCACCGAGACCGCGAGGAAGGAGCGGGCAGCCAGTCCTTCCTCACGCCCCATAGTGATACAAACGGGCGAAGTGCCGTAAAGCACTGACATCGTGCATTACGACAAGCTGGAAGACGCGTTGCTGAAGACGTTATGTACAACGGATCCCAGGCCCGTAACGACGGCGATCGAAACCAGTGCAATGAACAACAGGAGAAGACCGTATTCCGTCAAGTCCTGGCCTTCCTCTTCCATCCACAATCGGCGTAGCATGATTCTCATAACTTTTCCTCCTCAAACAATGTTCGTGCATATTCACTAACCTATATCGTCAACTTAGCTGTATTGCTTTGCTTCGACAAGGGCACTGCAGTACCGGTACTGTTCCCGCGTTGGGGAGTACTATCGGTTTAAGCCTACTCAGGCAGGTGCATAAAGCGGTGCATACTCGTTGCGGAAAGGCGATCAATGGCCCTTAATCTCGACGCTACCTTACTGATAACAAACAGGGAAATAAGGGGCGGTCGGTTTCGTAAACCGAGGGTCGCCCAGTTCAAGTCTGGTCGCCGGATCGAGGCTCATCGGATCTTTCCCCGCGCGGCGACGCGCCATGAACCCGCAACTTCCCCATCGCGCAAGGTGAACACCTCATCGTGCATGTTCACGCAAGTACAAACGTGATTGGGAATCACGGTAAGCACTTCACCGACATGAAACTGATGAGTTGATCGAGTGATGTCCAGATGTCCATGCTCCTCGTTCAACTTGATCAAGGGCGCGTCGGGAGCTTCGACGACGTATCCATAGCCCGTCTTCGCACCTGAGCCCAGGAGGTCGGAGGAAAGCGTCTTCGACCCGGAATCGATAATGGCGCGCCCTGGCACGGCCGTCGAGACCACCGTAGTCACCACGCGGGCGGCGCAGTCCTCGATTCGACAGGCGCCCTGGTACAAGGTGTTCAAATCGTTGTAAACGTAGGTTCCCGGCCGGATTTCGGTGAGACCGGGGACAAGATGGGAGAACTCCGCGGAGGGAGTCGAACCGCCGGAGACGATTTCAACCATAAGGCCTGAATCGCGAAAGGCCTCCAGAGTTCGTTCGACTTTCTTCGCCACCGCCTCAGCCTCGGCCCGGCGTTGTTCTTTGCTTCCCCAGACGTTCCCGAAGTATGTCATGAGCCCGCGGAAGGCAAGCCCGGGCATCCTCGCAATCTGGTTTGCCATTTCCACGCTGGCCGGCCCAGCCTCCAGGCCGCAACGGTGAAACCCCGCGTCAAACTCGACCAGAACACCCACCGTGGATGCTTGCTGGGAGGCGGCGCTGGAAAGCTCCTGCGCCGCATCCAGTGAATCCAGCGCCACGATCATGCGCCGCGTACGCGCCAGTTCAACCAGGCGCCGGAGCTTGTCGGCGCCCAGTATGGGATAGGCAATGAGGATGTCGTCCAGACCGGCTGCCGCCATTACTTCGGCTTCTCCAACTTTGGCGACGGTTAATCCCACCGCGCCGTGGTCAAGTTGCCGGCGCGCCACTTCCGGCGTCTTGTGGGTCTTGGTGTGAGGCCGCAGACCCACTCCCTGCTGGCGGCAGGAGGCAGCCATCTGTGCAAGATTGCGCTCCATTGCCTCCAGGTCGATCGTCAAGGCGGGCGTTGAAAGTTCGTGGTAACGCATCAAGTCCTCCGGGATTGCCGATTGTTGATGGTCGATTGTCGATTGAACCGGAATGCCCAGCCCGCGGGCAGTCGGCAATCGACAATCGACCATCGGCCATCACTACGATTTGCTTACCCGTGCGATGCAGTCGATTTCCACTTTGATCTTGGGCAATTGCGCGCCCACCGTCGTGCGCGCGGGTGGATCCTGCGAGAAGAACTCACTATAGACGGCATTCATAGCATCAAAATCCTTGATGTCCGCCAGGAAGACCCCCACTCGCACCACGTCGCGAAGTGAGCTGCCGGCGGCTTCTAGGATCGCCTGGATATTCTGAAGCGTGCGCCGGGTTTCCGATGCAATATCGCCCAATTCCAACTGATTGGTGCCGGGATTGGCTGGCCCCTGTCCGGCCACGAATACAAAACCATTGGCGACAATTGCCTGCGAGTAAGGCCCACGCGGCTGAGGGCCTCCAGATGTTCTAACGACTTGACGCATCGTGCCTCCTTCCGCAGCTCGTTCACCGAGTCTGCTTTACGGTCATGGGTAACGCAGACCGCCGCGCACGGGGTCCGCGAATCTTCTTTCCAAGGGCGGCGCCGGATCGCTACCACTGGATCTCGCCGCCTCGAAAAAGATTGCTGTGTTTCAGAATAGTCCCTCAGTATAATGTTCGTTACACTTCGGGTAAAGATAATACAAGCGGACTGCGGCTGCGAGCTGTCGTTCCGGGTGGTCATGGGTTTTCGACCCACCTCAAGGAATGACACGCTATCTACGGCTTCAATGAATAATCCTACTCATCCTCAGGAACGCGCGCAGGAACTTCCCCGCGCCCTTGGCTACACCGGCTCGACGGCAATAGTCATCGGCACGATCATCGGTTCCGGCATCTTCCTTGTGCCTCACGATATTGCTTTGCAAGTGGGATCAGTCAAAACGCTGATGCTGGTCTGGATGATTGGGGGCGTGCTTTCACTCGCCGGGGCGCTCTCCCTGGCGGAGTTGGGGGCGGCCAACCCCTCTGCGGGCGGCATCTATGTTTATTTGCGTGATGCTTACGGCAGGCTCTTTGCATTCCTCTACGGTTGGGCTCTGCTCCTCGTCATTAACTCGGGTTCCCTCGCCACGCTGGCCGTAGCTTTCGGAATTTACAGCACCAGCTTTGTTCCTCTATCCGTGCTCGAGCAGAAGCTCGTGGCAAGCGCGGCCATTGCGTTGCTGACGTTGGTTAATATTCTGGGAGTGCGGAAAGCGGCGGCCGTCCAGACATTCTTCAGCGTGGCCAAGTTGGCGGGCTTGGCTACGATCATGGGCGCCGCCTTTTTTTTCTTCCGCGGCACTCCCGCGCAAACTGGCCCTGCCCTGCCCCTGCCCCACGCTACGGCGAGTTCCTTGGGCGTCGCTATGATTGCGGTTCTCTGGGCGTATGAAGGCTGGCACATGCTCTCCTTCGCGGCTGGGGAAGTCAAGAACCCCTCCCGAGTGCTTCCGCGCAGCTACCTGGTCGGCACTGTCGTCGTGGTGGCTGTTTACTTAGGTGCCAATCTCGCCTACCTGCGAGTGCTGCCGATTCCCGAGATGGCGTTGCACCAGCGCGTCGCGGCGACGACCATGGAACTTCTCGCCGGGCCGCGCGGCGCCACTTTTGTTTCCGCCCTGATCCTCTGCTCCATTTTCGGCGCCATCAATGGGACTGTGCTGGGGGGCCCGCGCGCTTACTTTGCGATGGCCCGCGACGGCGTATTCTTTCCTTCTGTGGGAAGAGTCCACCCGCGCTATGCAACCCCGGCTGCCGCCTTGTTGATCCAGGGTGTGTGGTCGATTCTGCTGGCCTCGAGCGGCACCTACAAGCAGCTTTATACTTACGTGATCTTTACTGGCTGGCTGTTCTACGCTGCAGCCACCTTTGCCGTCGTCATCCTGCGACGCAAGCGCCCGGATTTGCCGCGGCCTTACCGGGTTTGGGGCTTTCCCGTCGTACCTTTGGCGTTCAGCGCCGCGGCGCTTATCATTGTTGGCAATGCCTTGATACGCAGCCCCCTTGAATCGGGAATCGGGTTAGCCTTGGTCCTCGCAGGCGTGCCGATTTATCTGATCTGGCAACGGAAAGCAAAGCAAAAGGCAGAAAGTTGAAGGGTGACGGCTAAAGGGTAAAGCACAAAGACTGAAAACGATTCTTGGTTTTCGAATTTCCAGTTTCGAATTTTGAGTTTCGAAATTCCGTTTTCTACTTTCTACTTTCTGATTTCTGATTTTACCGAACGCCTACTTCAGGTTGGCTGGGATCAGATATTCCGCCACCACCACATCGTGCCACTGGCCGCCCACCTTAGTGTGCTTGACGTGCACTCCCACCTCGCGCCATCCGGTCATCCGGCAGAGTCTTCGCCCCGCATCGTTGTGTGCCAGGAACCGCCCCACAATCTTGAAGTGGCCGGCAGACTCAGCGAGTGCCAGGACGGCGCGCATCAGTTCCCGTCCCACCCCGTGCCGCCGGTAGTCGCGGTCAATATAGATCAGGAGTTCGGCGATGCCGTCCATGGCCGGGCGCACGCGGTAGGGACTGAGCGACGCCCAACCAAGAATCCAGTTATTCAATTCCGCGACCACGAGCGGATATTTGCCGGCATGTTCCTTAACCCAACTCGCGCGCTCCTCCGGAGTAGCGAGGAAGTTCTCAAACGTGGCAAGATTGTCCTGCGTCGCTTGAAGATAGATGCGAGCAATGTCCGATGCGTCGCGGAGTTCGGCGGGGCGCACGTTGAGCCGGAAATGGGGTCGGGCGGCGGTGGCTGCGCTTGATGTGTCCATAGCTGAGTCGAAAGTCAAAAGTCGAGAGTTAAGAGTCTTAAGTGTAAAGGCTAAAGTCTGAGTGCTCTCTCTTTCCAATTTCGCTTTCCGATTTCCAGTTTCGAATTTCGCTTTTCGAATTTCGATTTTCGGTCTTTCTAAAATCGTTTACTGTCCGCCCGGACGCGGTCCACGTACTTGCCCGCGGCGACTTCCACGCGGATCGTCTCACCGGATTTGATGAATTGAGGAACCATGAGTTCGAGGCCGTTCACGAGCGTCGCGGCCTTGAAGGTGTTGTCCTGCTGCTGGTGGACGGGCTGCGCGGTGGTCTGGACTTTCACCTCCACGATTTCCGGGAAAACGATGCTGACCGGCTGGCCTTCATAGAACTCGACGGGAACCTTCATTTCCGGCTGGAGAAAGGTGGTTGCGGCCCCGATGGCCTCGAGCGGAATAGAGACCTGGTCATAAGTTCGAGGATTCATAAAAGTGGCAGAATCCGCGTCCGAGTACAGGAACTCCATATCCTGCTTTTCGAGTTGGGTTTCTTCGAGCCGCTCTTCCGGCCGAAAGCGTAACTCCTTGAAGGTGCCCTTGAAAACGTTGCGCAGTTTCGCGTGCACGCTGCCGGGCATCTTGCCTTGCCCGATGTGGTATTGCGATTCCACGGTTTTGAAGAGGTCGTTATTAATCTTCAGAACCGTGCCTGGACGAAGTTGGGAGGCGATCACCATGGGAACCTCGAGGGCAGGCGGTTGGCGGCCGCGCCGGGGCAGCGACGAAAAGCAAAACTCCGTCGCCGCTAAGTTCGTTCAGTTAATCTATGCCACCTCTTGCTCGTGGAGTCAAGCCACAACCCGACCCTCGCCGACCGGTTGTAGGGGTGGCCCTCGTGGCCGCCCTGGGGGACGCGACGAGGGCGTCCACAAGGGCCGCCCCTACGAGTATGGCTCAGGAAAGCTGCGTTTAAGATCGGGTCGAGGCCCGCCGATAACATGCATGAGAAGGTAAAACGTATGACGACCATAAAACCAGAGCGCCCAAAGTCTCAGAATGAGCCGCCTCACTCTTATCCCGTGCTGCAATGGGTAATGTGCCATCCGGGAGTTCTGATGTTCAGTTCTATTGCCGTTGGAACCATGCTGGCGGCGCGACGGGAAGCCAAGCGTCAGAATGTCGCCGAGCGGCGGGCGGAGACGGAGGCGGATATTCTTGATGGTGACGTGCCCCTGTTTATTTGATAGCTCTAGTGTCGCGTATGAGATGTTCGTTGCATAAGCCAGCCCCGACACGTCGGGGCGACATGTTTTAGCCCTTGACGCGAGAACGGAAATTCGGAATATGTCATCCTGAGCGAAGCGAAGGATCTCTGCAGTTGTTCTTAAGCTGTTTTTCCCACGGGAAACTGCAGCGATCCTTCGCTTCGCTCAGGATGACAGGCGCCGCGGGCGGCAGACCTCATCTGTGGAGATTAACTGTGCTCCTGCTGCGACCATTTCCTCCATCGCTTTTCGTCCCTCCTCTTCGCTGATGGCTTTGATGGCATCCCGCACGACGGCCACCGGCAGGTTGCGTCTGCGCAGCGCCAGCACACTCGACCGCACACAATACTCCGTCGCCACGCCAAACACCGCAAATCGAGGCTGAGCAAGGGAAGCCAGGATGGCTTCGATATTCACGTTCGTGGTGAAGTCATAGACTCGCTTTTCCACGATGATCTGTCCAACCCAGCCGCGTGGCAAATGGACAGCGTCTGGAGAGTTCTTAATCACCACGGCATCAGGGAAGAGCGTCTCGGGAATGTGTTGCTGGCCCGGGGTTCCCGCCACGCAGTGGGGCGGCCATTGGGCAAACTCCGGATCGTCCGGCGCGTGCGCGTCTGAAGTTGAGACGATGGGAACTTTGTGGGCGCGGGCCCACAACATCAATTCCCTAAGGTTCGGGATGATCTCCTCCGCATGCGGCACGTAAAGCCTTCCGCCCGGAAGCATGAAGTCTGCCTGAGTATCCACATCAACGAATACCAGGCGGTCGAGTTGGGCCACTTCACTCATCTCAAATCAGAAATCAGAAAGCAGTCGCTCATGCCTGTCGGCTGGCGGGCACCCGGAAACCATGAAGACCCTGTCATTCTGAGCGAAGCGAAGAATCTCGCTCTGGTCCGTGATGAAGCGAGAACGAAAAGATCAGAGCGAGATTCTTCGCTTCGCTCAGAATGACGGCGCGTTTTCAAAGCAAAACCGGGAAATTGGAAAATGGCAACTCCCACGCGTTAGCGAGTTTCCATTTTCGAGTTTCCAATTTCCAATTTCTGCCTTGCGAACGTTTGCTCGTGGACCTGTTCAAGAAGGCGATGGAGCGCCGGGCTTATCGCCACTGGGTATGCGGGAGCGTTCTGCAAGGCATGATACGGCTCCGGCAGCAGAGCAAGGTTGCCTAGAACGCCTGTTCTTGAGTCCAGAAGCCGGGCACGGGACTTGACTCGCCGCCCTTGGCGCATTACGGGATAAAGCAGGGGCGTGGCCTCTGGCGACTTTTCGTGAGCACAGGCGATCAGGTCGTGGTGGAAGTGAGCGCCCTCATAGAACCGGAACACCTGCTTGCGGCCCGGCAAATAGACCTTCTCTTCGCTGAACTTGCTTTTGTACTCGACATGCCCATCGCGTTCGGTCTCCACCAGCTTGTAAACCACGCTGAGCGCGGGCACGTCGCGCGACGTGACGAGATCGGTCCCCACGCCGAAGAGGTCAATGGGCGCGCCTTGCGAAAGCAAGGATGCGATCTTGTATTCGTTCAAGTCACCGCTGGCCACGATCTTCGCCTCCGAGAGGCCGTGGCGATCCAGGATCTTTCGCACCTCGCAGCTCTTCTCGAGCAGATCGCCGCTGTCGATGCGCACGCCCGGGATCTTCCGTCCCAGCGTGGCAGCCGTTTCAGCCCCGGCGAGCGGATCATAAGTATCAATCAGCAGGATAGCGTCTTCCGGAAAAGTGTCCAGAAGCGCCTGGAAGCTTTGGCGTTCGGTAGGAAAGGCCTGAGTCCAGGAGTGGGCCGCAGTGCCGGCCAGCGGAATGCCGTACCGAAATCCGGCCAGGACGTTCGAGGTGGCAACACACCCGCCAAGGTAGGCGGCGCGCGCGGCGCGAAGCCCGGCTTCCGGCCCCTGGGCACGCCGCGTTCCGAACTCCAGGACTCCACGGCCACGCGCCGCGTGCACGACGCGTGCCGCCTTCGAGGCCACGAGGGTTTCATAGTTGATTACGGAGAGCAGGTAGGTCTCCACGATCTGGGCCTGTAAAATCGGCGCCGTCACCTGAAGCAGCGCCTCTTCCGCAAAAACCAACGTGCCTTCTTCGACCGCGTCAACCTCG
Source organism: Terriglobia bacterium (assembly GCA_050008495.1). Classification (GTDB taxonomy): domain Bacteria; phylum Acidobacteriota; class Terriglobia; order UBA7540; family UBA7540; genus CAVROP01. Next base: position 199,358 of record JBEKMN010000004.1, read on the forward strand.
CCCGCAAAGCGGAACTGGCGAAGATAGTTGAAGAAGTCGGATGAGATATTGCGAAACACCGGCAGGCTGCGGAGAAAACTCAGATCTTCGTCGCGGAATTTCAGGTCTGCGAGGTAATCGAGCGCGTCCTCAATGCCTCCAGCTACGAGATAAGCGCGCTCGGGGGGCATCTGTCGCACGAAGAGTTCAAACGTCGCGCGGCAGTCCACCTTCTGCTCGAAGTACGCCGCCGCCATCGTCAATTCGTAGAGGTCCACCAGCAAGGCGCGCTGGGACTCGACTTCCAGCATCTTCGCTCCTGCGTCATCTGTCACAGAGATTGGGGAAGCCATGCGGCTTCCCTGCCCCAAAATTCAGTATGTCCTGGAGGTGCGGGAGAGTCAAGGCGCGCGGCATTGCGGCAGTGGCTCTGCTTCCGGTGGCACGGGCGTCCGAACGTGTGAAAAAATCAAAACAGCTCACGCCCAGGCACCAACACGCAAAGAAGCGCGAAGAAGAAGTCCTTCGTTTTCTTTGCGAACTTTGCGTACTTTGCGGCTTGGCGTGAACCTGCTTTTTCGGTCCATGGATTAATTCACGGCTTCTCCTTCTCGTGCAAGGTCACGGCCAAGATGGCCCTGCCACAGCGGGCGAGACGCCCGCGCCACGAGTCGCGCCGGTTGAGGCGCCTTGCAATTTTCCAGGAACCTTTCCTGGCTTCCGCGCCAATACTTTGGGAAGGCGTGGCGGACAGGTGGGGTTTTCGTCCTCGCTGGCGCCCGTGGGAAAGACAAACCTGCTATGTCGCATGCGGCCACTATCCGAAGGCATCATTGACGAACATCTCAGCATCAGAAGTAGTAATGGCGGAGGAACGGCCATACTCGTGTGCCGCAGAGCCGCGAGAGGCGTGATAGTATTAGTAGAGGGCATGGTGACACGCACGCATTGTCGAATTGCACGGCGGCGAGTCGAGAAATGGCTGAGGCGCAGCCCCGTGACACGGCCATGTCCCGGTTGAAGGGCATGAAATCCGGATCACGAACGCTTGTTAACACGAGAGGAGACCACTAACGTGAAGCGAGTTTACACGTACCTTCCCTTTGTATTGCTGTTTGCCTGCGCGCCCTTGGCGCGGGCTCAGGGATCTTTCGATCTGGCCTTAGGCTTCGGTACTCAGCACGCCAAGGCCACGGGTGCCGGCATCGACATCAACACATTCGCGCCCTGCCAGACTGCGAGTTCCACTTGCGAATTGACACCAGCTCTGGGCGGTTTGTTCATGGGATTCGAGGGAGACGCCATGCTGAATAAGCACATGGGTTTCGGCGGCGAACTCAACTTTCAACCTTCCAAGGGCAACTACGGCCCGATTCAATCTCGGGAACTCTTCTACGATTTCGACGCACTCTATGCGCCCATTAACCGCAAAAACGTCCAGTTCAGGATCGAAGGCGGAGTCGGCGGCGCCCATTTCGGCAGTGCTTACACAGCGACTTCGTGCGTCGGGTCTGCGGTCTGCCAGTCCCAAACGGAGTCCGTGGGGAGTTCGAGCCATTTCCAGGTGCATGTCGGGGCAGGCGTGCAATTCTATGTGAAGGACCATTTCTTCATCCGCCCCCAGTTTGACTTCCGCGAGGTTCCCGGCCTCTCGGGGACTTACGGCTCGAATTCGGTGTATCAATACGGGAGCAATCAAGTGATCGGTTTTACTGTTTGGGTCGGCTATAACTTCGGCGAGATGTAAGCGCGGCAACGACCCAAGACGTCGGAGAAAAGTCTCACCACAGAGGTCACGGAGGCCACAGAGAGACACGCAGCACTGCTTGTGAGTCACCAATGGCCTCTGTGGTGAGGGACTTCGCGTTTTCAATTCCCTGCCCTCAGCCTTGTGTTATAGTTGAACCATCGCAACTGGGGAGGGCTTCCCATGCCAAACGATGGTTTCACACGACGCGTGTTTTTTCGTAACGTTTCCCTGGCTTCAACAGGAGCAGCGCTGGCTTCCCTGCCCGCCATCGCGCGCGCCGAAGGGGGTGAGCCGGCCCCTGCGCCGCCGTGGCCGCTGACCGTTGAATCCTATCCGCTGGCCGAACCGGGCAAGTCCAACGGCGTGGGGCGCTTCAAGCTGGCGACTCTGGACCAGATGCCGGAGGCCTATCAGGAGAAACTGCGCGCCTATGCTCCGGACATGGATTTCACTCTCTGCCGGGGCGAGGAGCAGTTCCAGAAAGAGGTTGCTAACGCCAACGTGATTTACGGCTGGTTCTCCCGGGAGCACCTCCAGGCGGCCCGCCAGTTGCGCTGGATTCAATGGCCTGCGGCGGGTGTAGAAAGCATCCTGCATCCGGAATTGGTGGACAGTCCCATCGTGCTCACCAACATGCAGCGCATGTACTCACCGACTATATCGGAGACGGCTATCGGGCTGATCCTGACCCTCACCCGCGGCCTGAATCGGTACACCAATCAGACTCGCGAGCACGTTTGGAAAGAGCTCAATGGGCTCACGGAAATCAACGGACTCACCCTGGGTCTCGTGGGCCTGGGCGGCATCGGCACGGACACAGCCTATCGCGCCCATTACGGATTCCACATGAAGGTCCTGGCCGTAGATCCGAAGCCGTTGCCAAAGCCCGCCTTCGTGGCCGAGTTGCACTCCCTGGACTGGCTTCCCAAAATGGTGCCGCAGGTGGACGTGTTGATGAGCGCGGCGCCACACACGCCTGTCTCCGAGGGCATGTTCAACGAGGCGATATTCCGGGCCATGAAGCCCACTGCATACTTTATCAATGTCTCACGGGGGAAGCTGGTGAATACACCCGACCTGATTCGCGCCCTCAAGGAGGGCTGGATTGCCGGGGCCGGGCTGGATGTGGCTTACCGTGAGCCGCTGCCGCCCGATGACCCGTTGTGGACGGCGGGCAACCTGCTCATCACTTCGCATTCCTCCGCAGTCTCAAAGCGCTCAACCGAGCGCTGCTACGATCTGTTCTGTGAAAACGTCCGCCGCTATGTGAGCGGCCTGCCGCTGCTCAATGTGGTGGACAAGAAGCGGGGGTATTAGCCTACCCATTCCGCCGATCAGTGCAGTGGCTTACACGTGTCGGCTTACGGGAATCCGGAAACCACAAAACACCAACTGACGGTGGACGGATGTGGTGCGGGCGTCCCGCCCGCAGTCGCGGGGGCGTCCCGCCCCCGCTCGCGGGCAAGATGCCCGCGCGACCGCGGGCGGGACGCCCGCGCCACGAATGAAGCCATGCCTCCGTTGCTCACGCTTGCGTAGGCTCGTCGGGAGCAACTTGGCCCATGGGAATAGGGGCTCGGTATTCCCAATCCGCGGTTGGCCCTGCCTTGTATCGAAACAACTTACAGAGTTCACAGAGCTCAGCGAAGATATAGGGAGTTTTCTGGTTCTGCCACTTGTGCTGGCAGGAGCCTGCCAGAGGCTTTGTGAGAGGCGATTCTGTCATTTCTCAAAGCTGAGGGCGCGATGCAGGGCATCCCTTGCGGCTTCCCGGGAAGGGCGCCACAAGGGCCGCACCTACAAAAGCGCTTTCAGCACCTTCTCGAAGCCGCGAATAATCTCGTCTTCGTCTTTGGGGGTTAAGCATGAGGGGATGGCAATAAGTATGCTTCGCTCGAAAAGGCTGTCCGCCTTGGGGCATGTCCCTTTGCTGTAACTCCGGAGCAAGGCCAGGTTCCAGGGAAAGCCGTGACCGTCCACGGAGCTCGTGTTCACAAGGCTGACGTTATTGTAATAGAGATGCAGGCCCCAGTCCGTCATCACCACGTTCGAGACCCCTTGCGGGAAGGTGACCAGGCCTTCCGCTCGCAACGCCCGATTCACGCGTTGCGCCGTCTCGGCGTCAGCGTACGTGGTGATCAGGAAGCAGCCGGTGTCGCCGGCCGGGTCAACGATTTTACGCAACTGCACGCCGGGGAACTTGGCCAAGGCTTCCCGGATACGGTATTTGCTGGCGTGCATGGCCGCAACGATGCGCGGCAGTTTCCTCAGTTGCACACGCAACACTGCTGCGCGAATTTCGTCGAGCCGATACCCCATACCCCACAGCAAGAGGTCGGGATCGTTGAAAATCAGCCTTCCTGACTCGTCGCGAGCGTAACCAAGGTCGTGGCAAGCAAAAGCTCTTTGCCAGAGCCGCGTGTTGTTGGTAGCAATGCAGCCCCCTTCTCCCGAGCTCATATTCTTATTCATCTGGAAGCTGAACACAGCGATGTCGCCAAACGTACCCACTCGCTGGCCGCCGACGCTTCCTCCGTTGCACTGGGCGCAATCTTCCAGCAGCCAGAGACCGTGTTTCTTGGCAATCCCCTGCACCGCCTTCACGTCTCCAGGCGAACCGCTCATGTGAACCATGATGATCCCTTTGGTGTTGGGCGTGATTCGCTTCTCCAGGTCCACCGGGTCCAGGCAAAAGGTTTCATTAATGTCTGCCAGCACCGGGATCGCCCCGTGGTTCACCACCGCCGCCAGCACCGAGACCCACAGGTAGGCCGGAACGATCACCTCCTGGCCAGGTCCCGCACCGAGGGCCGAAAGCGCAGTGTGCAGCGCGCCGGTGCCGCTGCTGACTCCGATGGCGTGAGCGACGCCTAGGACTTTCGCAAACTCCGCCTCGAAGGCCTCAACCTCTTTTTGCAAGGCTACCCCGTAGTAGCGAAATAACGAGCGGCTCCTGAGGAGGCGCACCACCGCCTCAACCTCTTCCTCGTCCATAAAGTGGACGCCAGGGAATTCCAGAGGCAAAGGCTCAGTCCGCACGGGCGCCCCGTCGTCGATGGCCAGCTTGTCGTTGAGAACCTGAGTGCTTGGGCTTTCCGGTTTTTCGTTTGGCATTTCGACTTCCGTCCTTTAGTGAAGTTGTAGGGGCAACCCTTGTGGTTGCCCGCGGGCGGCCACAAGGGCCGCCCCTACGACTATTCCGTGACCTTCAGAATCCCGTGGACTGGAATATCCTGCGACGACCGTCCCACCATGATCTCAAAGTCGCCTGGGACGACCTGCCAGTGCATGTCGACGTTAAGCAGTTGCAGGTCCTCCGGCGTCAGAGTGAAGGTCACCGTCTTGCTCTGCCCGGGTTCGAGGGCCAGGCGTTCGAATCCGCGCAGGCGCTTGACGGGGGTTGACACGGGCGCGTACGTCTCGTGCACATAGAGCTGCACGGTTTCCGTTCCGGCGAGGCTTCCCACGTTCTTCACATCCACGCTGACCTGCGCATTCCCCGCCGGGTGAATCTGCCCAGGAGTGATACGCAAGTTGCTATAATCAAAGCTGGTATAGCTCAGCCCATAACCGAAGGGGTACAAAGGAGTGGCGGGCATGTCGGCGTAGCCCCTGTGGATCTCCTGCATCCAGGCGGACTTCGAGGGCTTGTAGTTGTAATAGTCGGGCAACTGTCCTGAATGGCGCGGAATGGTAATCGCCAGCCGGCCGCTGGGATTGTAGTTTCCAAACAGGACATCCGCCACCCCTTCCCCGCCCCGCTCGCCCGGTTCCCAGGCTTCGACGATGGCCGGCACATGCTCCGCCGTCCAACGGGTGGAGAGAGGCCGGCCGTTAATCAGCACCACTATGGTGGGCGTGCCCGTCTCATAAACAGCCTTGACGAGATCTTCCTGAACCCCGGTCAAGTCCAGGTTGGCAACGTCATGGCCCTCTCCGTCGGTTCGCTGTTCTACGCCTTTTTCGCCGTCAGGCTCTTCCTGTTGTTCGCCGACCACCACGATGGCCACTCGGGAGTTTTTCGCGGCCTGAACGGCTTCCGCAAATCCGCTCTTGTTCGGGCTAAGAATCCCACAGCCCTTAGCGGAGGTCACGCGAGTCGAGGCGGGCACCGCCGCCTTGATCCCTTCGCGGATGGTCACCACGTGCTGAAGAACTTCCGATGGCGAGTAATCACCCAACTGGTTCCGCACGTTGTCGGCGTTGGGGCCAATGACGGCGATCGAGCCCACGTCCTTCTTTAAAGGCAGCAGGTGGTTGTCGTTCTTCAGCAGGACGATTCCCTCGTGCGCCGTGCGCAGCGCCAGTTCCTGATGCGGTTGCGAATGCACAATATTCACTGCTCGTTCAGGGTCAACCTCGGAATGCTCGAAGAGTCCGAGCGCGAACTTCTGCTCGAGGACCCGCCGCAGCGCGCGATCCACCAGGGCGACAGGCACTCGTCCTTCTTCGACATTCTCGATCAAGGGTCCCATGTAAGCGGGTTCATAGGTGATGTTGAGGTCTACGCCGGCTTTCAGCGCCAGTGCCCCCGCTTCCTTTTGAGTGGGCACGATGTGTTCATAAATGAGCGTTCCGAACCCGCCGCCTTCGCTTTCCACTATGCCCTTGAAGCCCAGTTCCTGCCGCAGCACGTTGTTCATCCATTTTTCGGAGGCGTGGGCAGGCACATCTTCGACCTCCGGATAGCCGGCCATGACACCTAATCCACCGGATTTGGTGATTCCGCCAATCCAGGGAAGCAGGACGTTTTCGCGAATGTAACGATCTGACAATTCGATGGCGCCGCGCTCCAGGCCGCTGGCAGGCTCGCTTTGAGTGGGGAAATCCGTCATGACCGCGATCACCCGATCCGGGGCAGCGAGATTATCGCCTTGAGTGCCCTGCACAATGCTCTCGGCTATGCGTTGGTAGAGATATGGGTCCTCGGTATAGGCCTCCTCGTTTCGACCCATGCGCGGATCGCGGTCCTCCTCCAGTACGAGTGTGGACAGCATGTGGATTCCGACCGCCCTGGCTTCGGCGGCCGCGGCCGCATAAATCGACTTCACGAGATCCATGTCAAACGTGCTGCCGATGGTGAGCCCCTCGGGGAAGATCGTGGCGCCGGGCATCATCGCGCCGTGCGTGCCTTCTTCGTCTTCGAGCAGGGGAATCTTCAGCCGGGTCTGGGTGCGGGCGATCTTCTGAAGCTCGTTGAAGTACTCCGCCTGCTGGCGCGCGCCTTTGTGCAGAATCTCGTTGGCCAGCGTGAAGAAGCCACATCCCGGGCCAATCTCCTGAGTGTAAGTTCCTGCTGCGAACTTGCGGCAGGACTCGGTCTTCGCGGGAATGTCCCGTCCCAACTCCTCGACATAAACGCAGGGCAGGTTGAGCTGGCCCACTTTCTCTTTCAGCGTCATGCGGCTCATCAGGTCGTTAATGCGCCGCTCGACGGGCTGGTTAGGATCGAGATAGACAGGCTCGCCGCCACCGCTTTGCGCGAAGGCCGCTGGAACGAGTGCCAGAAATGAGAATAGAAACACCCGAAGCCATTTCCGGTTCGACATTCCTAACCTCCCCATGACGCGACGTTTTGGGCGTAAACCCAACCCTTCGGCAGGCGAATGCCGCGCGTAGCCGAGACACGGTGAGCTGACTTGGGAACCGTTTGGATCAACTCAGCCCCGTAGCGCCGAAACCTTGGCATTATACCCGAAGAGGATGATAGCGCTACGCAGGAATCCGTCCTGTCAAGAAAAAAAGTTCAATTTGGGGAGAAGGTTTACAATTCGATTCGGGAAGAGGACTGGCATCGGTATGGCGAAAAGAGCCGGCCAGCCGACCCGGGGCGGAAACAGGTCCCGCCCCGGGCTGCGGAGGTTTGCTAGAAAATGAACTTCATGGCAATTTGACCGATGCGTGGAGAGTTGGCGCTTGTCACAAAACCGAAGGCCGAGCTTTGGTAATTGCCTGTAACCCCCCCAAATTGGGTATGGTTAAAGGTGTTGAAGAACTCCCCCCGGAATTGCAGCGACTTCGTTTCCGTCAGGTGGAGATCTTTGACTAGCGCCATGTCCCAGTTGTTCCAACCCGGTCCTGTGAAGAACCGGCGGTTGGCATTGCCAAGCTGCCCCACAGGATCCTCGCTGAACAAGGAAGTGTTGAAGTAGGGATTGCAGCCATTGGGGCACTGGGGACTGGCGCCGGGGAAAACCGCTTTCCGAGGGTTGGTAAACTTCAGGTTCCCCGGCGTGTAGTTCGGTTCGTCGATGGCATTACCCTGTCCGGATTGGTTCGTCCCCAGCAGCGAATGGTCGTCCGGCTCCAGGATGTAAACCGGAAAGCCCGTGGCAAAGCGGGTAATTCCCGAGATCTGCCAGCCACTGGTCAGGCGGTTGGGCCGCCAGAGCTTTTCAAAAGGCAGGCGGTAGTTGTAACTAATCACAAAGTTGTGCGCGACGTCAAAGGCGGACAAGGCGCGGGTAATACGGGTGTTCTCGGGGTTCAGGTTGTCACCCTGACCCAGGCCGTCGCCCGAGGCGTTATCCATGGTCTTGCTGTAAGTGTAACCCGCCAGAAATTCGAGGCCGCCCACCGAGTGGCGCAGCGAAACCTGAAGGGAGTTGTAGTCGGAATTTCCGATGGTCGAGAACCAGCCATCGCCGCCTAAAGCCGCACCAAAGCGTGGACGTACCGCAACGGAACCGCCCGCGGCGGGGTAGAACGAACCGTCTTCAGATCCGGGGCCACAGGTGGGAGTATTCGGCATAACCCCGGGGATACCCAGTGCTATGGCTTGCTGACTTCCAGCGACTGCGCTTAAGCTATAGCACAGCGCGGGATTGCTAGGATTCGCTTCGATGGTTGAGAGCAGCTTGTGGCCCTGCGAGCCCACGTAACTCACGCTGAGGATCGTGGCAGACCCGAACTGCCGCTGGAGGGAAAGATTATAGTCTTCCCCATAAGGAACGTGATCCCCCGTATAGACGCCCGGCGAATACGAAATGGGCTCGAACTCGCTGGCCCAGTCGGCGGCCGTTAAGGCAGTGTCCGGGTGGGCGGGGCTGACATGAAGGGGAGGCGAGGGGACGGGGAACCGCTGGCCGTTGTTAAAATTAGTTTGCCGATTGATGAAGGGTGTCGTGAACAAAGGGGGAGACGGGCTTCCCCAATAGTATCCGAAGGGAGCGTCCCCTTGCTCCTGCTTATCGACGATGTTTTCAAAGGAGGTATAGTACTTGCCCCATGCCGCCCGGATGCTGGAGCGGCCTGGCCCCCCGAGCACCTTACCCCAGAACCCTCCGTCGGCATGGGGAGAGTAGGCAAGTCCGATGCGTGGGGCAAAATTGTCATAGCGAGTGGGGGCCAGAGTGGAGGGAACCCCCGGATCGCCGGGGAATACATAGCCCACGGGTGCGCCCGGAAAGCTCTTCGACTGCAAGCCGGGGACTAGGTCCTCCAATTCGCCGTTGGTCTCCCACCAGGGCGTGGTGACTTCCCAACGTAACCCATAATTGAGGGTCAGGTTGGGCGTCGCCCGCCAGCTATCCTGGGCATAGAGAGCATAATAACGGGCGCGGGAATGGAGCGGCAAATCCAGACCCTGGTTATAGTTATTCGGCGCTCCAATCAGGAAATCGGCAAAGTCAATGCCCGTCTCGCTCCCGTTGAAGTTAAACGATCCGTTCGGTTGAATGACGTAGTCAAAAGTGACCTGATCGTAATGGAAGTTTCCACCCAATTTGAGGGTGTGGGTGCCGATCACCCTGGAGTAGTTGTCGGCGATTTGATAAGTGTTGTCAAACAGTTGGCTCCAGGAGTTGGAGGCCCCGATACTGTAGTTATTGAAGCCGATGTTTTCGACACTCTGGAGGTTAGGCTCTTGCAAGAAGATGCCCGTGAAGCCCTGGGAGGCCAGGGAAACCCCCACCCCACCCTGCGGATAACCCTGGAAAAGGACATCGCGCATGTAGCTGAGGCGCAGCTCGTTGACGGAATTCGGGCCGAGCGATTTGGTGATGCCCAAGTTGACCATCTGGTTGCGGCCATTGTTCGTGGCAGAAAACCCCGGCAGGCTGGCGCCTCCATAAGGATTAACATCGGCGTAATCGTCGAAGTAATAATAGCCGGTCACCATTCCCAGGCGAGTGTTGGCGTCAAGGCGCCCGCTCCCTTTGTTGTCGCCCAAGGTTGACTTGTAGGCCGAGGTTGAAAAGTTCGTACCAACGTTGGGAAGGGGAATGTACTTCATCAGGAAGGTTGTGGGGGCGGGAAAGATGGATTGGGGAATTATCGACCCGGGGAAGACGCTTGAGTAACTCTCACCTACAGTCACAGGGTAGTGAAGCTCGTTCGAAAGCGTGTTGGCCCAGGCAGCGCCGTTTACGACGCCGGTCAGTTGTCCGACGATGCCGTCCGACAAGTTGCCCTCCCGGTCGGCCATGGAGGGAACAGGTTTCAGGCCGCTATCCACGCCCTGCACCTGGCGCGTTCCCTGGTAGTCGGCGAAAAAGAAGAGTTTGTCATGCAGGATCGGCCCCCCTGCCGTCGCGCCAAACTGGTTCTGATGGTAGGCGCCGATCGCCGATCCGGGAATTACCGCTCCCGTAAGGGGATTGTTCTGGTTGTAGGAGTAGAAGTTCCTGCTGTCCAAGGAAGTGTTGCGCACGAAGTCGAAAGCGCTGCCATGAAGCTGGTTGGTGCCGGACTTGGTGATGACATTGACCAGCCCCCCCGAGTAGTTGCCGTATTCCGCGTCGGCATTGTTCGTGAGAATGCGAAATTCACCGATGGAATCCAGGTTCGGAATGATCCCGGCAACCATATAGAAGTTTTCCTCCGCATTGGCGCCGTTGATCATGAATCCGTTGGCAGATTCGCGCTGCCCGCTAATCGAAATATTCCCCGGATCCAGATTTCCTGACACCGAGTAGGAGCTGGCCGCTCCACTGGAGGCCGGCGCCACACCGGGCTGTAGGGAAAGCAAATCGGTGTAGGATCGGCCGTTTAATGGAACCGCAGTGATTTTGCTGGTTCCGATCACCTCACCCATCTGGGTGTTGCTGGTGTCAACGTGTACCGCGGTGGCGGAGACGCTGACCTCCTGCGACACTCCCCCAACCTTCATCGCGGCGTCAATCCGCAAGGCGTTGTTGACGTCCAGCACCAGGTCCGTCTGCCGGTATTCCTCGAATCCGGCAGCCCGGATGGTGACCTCATACTTCCCTGTGGGGAGCACCGGAAAAGAGTAGTAGCCCTGGGTGTTGGTCTGGGTTGAGGTCGAAATTCCCGTATCGGTATTGAGGGCAGTTACCGAAGCTCCCGGAACGACTGCTCCGGTGGGGTCCGTCACGGTTCCGGAAATACTCCCGGTAACGCCGCCCCAAACTGTCCCGACGACAAGCAGTAATACTAATACCAACGTTCCCAATCTAGCTTTCATAGTTAATTCGCCCTCCTGGCTTGAGTTCGTGAACATTTGGATTTGTTCGACCCGTCTACCCCGACCAAAGGCAGTTCAGCACGATCCGGAAAGCTCTCGCTGGCGGTTGAGCGTGCCCACTCCTGGATCCAAATTGGGAACGCCAGTGCGTGCACTGCGTCAGCGCTTCCTTTCAACAGTACGCGGCCAAACCGGCAGCTAAAAGTGGCCGTGCCAAGTGACAATGATTAGAATCGGTGAAAGCCCTATTACAACCTGATGGTGTCAGGATCTCATGAAGCAATTTCTTTGTCAAGACTCTGTTTGCGGTTTCGCTACCGTTCCCAGCCCGTCGATAACGGCAGCTGGAGATTGGAGCGGCGCGTAGCCATGCGCGTTTTCGCCTCACCTGGATGGACCGGGGTGGCGTAGGGGTAGGGCTTGCCCTGCCCTGGTCGGCCTATTAACCCTCCGGGGACGGCAAGCCGTCCCCTTACATTGCGGGTCGTTATCGAGGGATTGGGTGCAGCCCGCTGTGGAGACGACTCCCCCCCCGCGCGAGGAGGGGCGGGGGTGGTAGCGCGATGGGCGACCACACCTAACCCCTCCTTACCAAGGAGGGGAACCGCCAAGTTCTGGCCGCTCGGATGTCTTGGGAGGAGTCCGCTGCTCACACTTTAAATTGAGGTTTTATGGCACTGCCAGATCCTGAAGCGTCCGGAGGCCGTGTTCTACACGTTCCATTTCGCATTCGAGAGCGGCCATGGTTTCGCGGGCTCGCGAGAAGTCCCCCTGCTCGGCCAAGGTCTCCAGCCGTCCAGCTATTTCAGCCGCCTCGAGGGCTAAGAGATTCCCGGCTGATCCTTTGAGGGTGTGAGTCAGGCGTGCCAGTTCAGGTCCGTTATTCTCCTCGAAGGCGCGCCGCGCCGCCGCAAGCAAGCCGGGACATTGGCTCAGATGAATCTCGATGAGATCGCTCATGAGCTGGACGTCCCCTCCCAGGCGATCCAAAAGGGCGCCTCTTTCGACCGGCTCGTGTTCGCTGCCGCGCGCCTGAGATCCAGTTGCTTCTTGGGCGTCGGAGTCGACGTACAGCTCCTCATGGGGTGAGACAAGCCCCGCCTCGACACAAGGCCCTCCCTCATAGCGCCGCAAGAGTTGACGCAATTCCTGCAGTTGTACAGGTTTCGACAGATACCCATCCATTCCCGCCGACAGGCAACGTTCCCGGTCGCCTTTCATTGCGTAGGCAGTGACGGCAATGATGGGCACGTGGCCACCAGACAGCTTCTCGTGATCGCGTATAGCAGCAGTTGTTTCGAACCCGTCCATGTCGGGCATCTGTACGTCCATGAAGACCAAATCAAATACTCCCCCCGGGTCGTGCTCGATCGCTGCGACGGCATCCTTGCCGCTCTGCGCCTCCACCACGTGGTGTCCCCGCTGGGCGAGCAAATGCGTCACCAGCGTACGGTTGACGTCGTTATCCTCGACCAGGAGAATCTGGAGCTTCCGGCCGGCACTTGCTGGCGCGCGCTCCGCCACCAGAATCCGCTCTTCGTGAAGGCCGGGTGGCGGACATTCAACCCGGAGCGGCGAAGCGCGGCGAAAGCAAGCGGTGAAGTGGAAGGTGCTGCCCTTGCCCATTTCGCTTTCCAGCCAGATCTTGCCTCCCATCATCTCAACCAGCCGGGCGCAGATGGTCAATCCCAGTCCCGTCCCTCCGAATCGGCGTTTTGTCGAGCCATCCGCTTGAGCAAAGGGCTCGAAGATCAACGCGTGCTTCTCCGGCGGAATTCCAATGCCCGTATCCCGGACAGAGAAATGCAAGCGCGGATTCTCCGGGTCCGCACTCGCTGTGTCGACCGAGAGGAGAATCTCCCCCTTCTCTGTGAACTTTGCGGCGTTTGCCAAAAGGTTAACGAGGATCTGACGTAACCGCCCGGGATCGCCTTCGAAAGCCGCCGGAACGCCGGGCGAAACCTCCAGGCAGAACTCCAGCCCTTTCTGTTGAGCGCGAATCGCTAAAGGCTTCATCGCCTCGGACAGCATGTCCGCCAACCGGAACTCCACCGAATCCAATTCGAGCTTGCGGGCCTCGATCTTGGAAAAGTCGAGGATGTCATTGATGACGCCGAGCAGAGAGCAGGCCGACGACCGGACGGCCTCCAGATACTCGCGTTGTTCCGAGGTCAGCGAGGTTTCGAGAGCGAGTTCCGTCATCCCCACAACGCCATTCAAAGGCGTGCGAATTTCGTGGCTCACGTTTGCCAGGAACTCGCTCTTGGCGCGGCTGGAGGCTTCGGCCGCCTCTTTGGCCTGGCGCCACTCCTCTTCGGCGCGCTTTCGATCCGTTATGTCGATCACCGTGCCTTCGATTTCGGGGCCCGCTCCGTTGCCCTCGACCAGGTTGGAATTCTCCAGCACCCAGACGCAGCTTCCATCCTTGCGTCGCAGGCAGAGCTCACAGAAAGTCACCGCCTTACGTTCTTTCAAGCGCGAAAGCAGCGCCTCGCGGTTTCCCTCGTCAATGTGCAACACCTGTGCGCCATGGCGAAGCGCCTCCGCCGGAGAGGAGTAACCAAGAATCTGCGCCAGCGACTGGTTGCAATCAACAAGCTGGCCATCCAGCGTGGTGCGAAACACGCCCGCCATGTTCCGCTCAAACAACAGACGGTAACGCCGCTCACTGGCACGGAGCGCCTCCTGGGCTTTCTTGCGTTCGCTGATGTCACGAGCCGCGCCTTGTACTCCCACCTCCTTGCCGTCTTCAGCGATGAAGCGCGTGCTGACTTCGACCGGAATCGCGTGGCCATCCTTGGCGACGAATTCGATCTCGTAGGTGGTGCTCGTACAGCCTTGGAGCTTCAGCTTCGTCATATCGTTAGCCCGCTCCCGTGACTCCGCACTGAGCAGGTCGGCGAAATTCCTGGTCAGCACTTCATCGCGGGTGAAACCCGTAAGGGTTTCCGCAGTCCGGTTCCAGGAGGTAATGGTGTAGTCGAGGTCGTAGGTATAGATGGCGTCGGTGGAGTTTTCGAAGAGATCGACGAATTGTCTCCTCAGGGCCGCCTCGCGCCGAATCCATTCACGTAAGGCTCCGGACTGGTGCCGCACCTGGGTACGGAGAATCGCGCCCCATACGATCCCGCCGCACAAGAAAGCGGCGGTGACGGCCAGCAGCCAGAGTTCAAGGCTAGGGAACATCACCAAAACTCTCCAACTGGGGCTTCACGTGCACCTCGAAACAGTCAGGACAGACTCCGTGGCTGAATTGGGCCTCGGAATGGCTGGCCACATAGGCGTCCACTTGTTCCCAGTAGTTTCGGTCATTGCGAATCTTCTTGCAGTAAGAGCAGATGGGGAGCAGTCCTTGAAGCAGTTTCACTCGCTTCAAGGCCTCTTCCAGTGCTTGATTGCGGTCCAGCAGGGCTTTCTGTAATTGCACAACCCGCGCGCCGGCGTGCAGCCGGGCGCGCAGTTCGCGAGGATCAAAGGGCTTTGTGACGTAATCGTCGGCCCCGGCTTCTAGCCCCTGTACGATATTTTTAAGCCCCCCGCGCGCCGTAATCAGGATCAGATAGGTCGGGGCGCTCAACTGTGCGGCGCGCATGCGGCGGCAGATTTCCAGGCCATCGATCCCCGGCATTACCCAATCCAAGAGGGCGATTTCGGGAGGATTCGACCCTTTCAAGATGCGCAGGGCCCCGGTACCCTCCTCCGCTACCAGAACCTCGAATCCCCAATTGCCCAGAGTCACTTGGATCAGATGCCGCGTCGTGGCTTCGTCGTCGGCGATCAGGACCCGCATGGTACTCCTCCTGCGTCCACCTAACCTCCGTGGTCCGAATCTTCATTTGGGGCCCGGAGACTCAACGACTCAGGCCGGCGTAAAGCCACGGAGAGTTCCTCGAGGGAGTAGGGCTTGCCGATGAAACCTACGGCGCCTGCCAGGCGCGCCTCACGGACCACCTCGGCCGAGGTATAGCCCGAGGAGAGAATCACCTTAAGGCCCTGCTTGATTTCGCGTAGCCTCCGGCAGGTCTCCAAACCCGTGATGCCGGGCATGACCAGATCGAGTAACACGATGTCGATCTGGCCGGAGTGTGATTGAAAAACCTCGCAGGCCTGTTGGCCGTCCGCGGCCGTAAGCACGTCATAGCCGAGCCTCGTCAGTCCCTCCCTGGTAAACGCCAGAACCATGGGCTCGTCGTCGACGACCAGGACCGTTCCGCTCCCGGCCTCGAGTGAAGAACTTCGAGCTAAGCTACGTTGTTCCACGGGAGGAGCCTTCAGCGGCAGGTGGAGTGAAAATGTGGATCCCAGGCCAACCTCGCTTGCCACCTGCACGAACCCACCCGCACTGCTTGCCATTCCATACACCATCGATAGTCCCAGCCCTGAACCTTTGCCGGGTTCCTTGGTGGTGAAGAAGGGATCGAAGATCCGGCTCAACGCCTGCGGGGGCATGCCTACACCGGTGTCGCGAACGGTTATGCACGCATAACTACCCGGCAGGCAACGGCTGGGAAGCGGGGGCTCATTCTCGCGGTGCACTACCCGCGAACTCTCGAGCGTCAAAACTCCCCCCTCGGGCATGGCATCTCTGCCGTTAATGCACAGATTCAGGACCGCCTGCTCGAATAGCGCAGGGTTGGCGTCAACCCAAAGCGGACCGGACTGGCTGCGAGTTTGTACTTGAATGCGACGGTCGAAAGTGCTGGTGATGATCTTCACAACTCGACCCAGGACATCCCCTACACGAATGGGGAGTGCTTCTTGCTTTCGTTGCCGCGCCAGGCCAAGTAGCTGCCGGGTAAGTTCGGAGCCTCGCTGGGCGGATTGTTCGATCATTTTCACGAACTCGATCAGTGGATCAGAAGGAGCCAGGCGCAAGCGCACAATCGAGGCGAAGCCCAGAATGACGCCCAGCAGGTTATTGAAATCATGCGCTATACCGCCTGCCAGCGTGCCAAGCGCCTCGGTTCTCTGTGCCTGGAAGAGCTTTTCTTGGAGTTTGCAGTGCGCACATAACTCAGGCCGCTCCGGAGATGCCTTGCCAGAATCTCCAACCTGGCCAACCTGGCCGCCCGTGGAAGCCGCGGAAGGACAAATGTCGATGCAGGGATCGGCAAACGACACTTTGATTGTTTGTTCCGGCATTCCAGACCTCAAGCTGTTTTTCGGCAAATCAGGCTTTAATCTTGAATGGGAGCCAGGACGTAGAACCGCTGCGGCGAAGCGCAAACCGTATTCTTACTTTCCCCGCAGTCAGTTCTTGCCTAACCCTCCTCAAGGGGAGGCCTGCCTGCCCCTCAACCCTGGAATACGGACTTAATATACTTCTGGATTCGTTTGGCGTGCCCGCTCAGCTCTTGGACCACATGAGCCGGGCCTAGACGTACCAGTTTGGGAGATTTCTCGCGAAGGATCTCCCACTCAATCGCCTGAAGAGGGTCCGGAAGTCTCTTCTCACGATAGCCATACCCCAGCACGTTAGCCCGGCAGAGAAGGTCAGCGATGCTCACCAACGCCACCAGATCGGGATAGAGTTTGCTCTGCTGGACATCATGGTGGTAACGAAGAACCTCGTTGAGGTGGTAAGGAAGCCGCCACATCTCAGCCACCACGCTGCCACTGTCGCAATGCGTAAAACCCATTGAAAATGTGCTCGCGGGCCGATTCAACATCCATGCTGACCAATGATTGCCGGCAAACAATCAATTCCTTGGCCATCAGGCGCAGGCTGGCGACGCGCCTCTTAAGCAGTTCGATGTAGGTCCGGGATTCGGGCTTTCTTATCGTTTAGACCGAAATATCAAGAAGATGCTTAGGCGCAGTGTTCGCAGCTTCGTCATCCTCCTGATTAGTCTCCAACTCGAGACTCTGTACTGGAGGCCGGTTCTCCTGGTGACGACGTGCTTCATGCGCCGGTGTCCGCCGCTCGTCTTCAGCGCGAGTGGACCCAGGAATGGGAGCGGTTGAGAACTCTTCCATGGGGCAACCTCCTGGCAACCTGTCACACCCGAGGGTCTCCAAGTCTGCGAGCACCGGATGTCGGGCCCTGCATCACTCTCCGCCGAGCAAGTCGGAAGACATGGCTTGAGCAATCTGTTGGCCGGACACGTTGTAGCTGCCGGAAGTAATGGCTTTTTGGAGCGCAGCAACGCGGTCCTGTCTCAAGTCAGGCACTGCCGCCAGGTCAGCCTTAAGTTGTTGAACTTTTCCGCCATCCATCGACAACTGAGCTGAGTCCGGAGTGAGTGCTACGGTTGCACCCTGATTCAGGGCCGACGCGGAGCCAGTCTTGCCAACTCGTTGTGGCTCAACCTGTTGTGGGAATGTGAGGGGCGCATCAATCTTCATTTTGTTAAGTTTCCTCCAATCTCCATTCCCTTATCGGCAACCAGCCCAGGAACTTTAACGGCGGGTGAGGAGGGTCGGTGATTGTTCGCAGAAGGGAGATTCCAGACTACGACCCATCTTCTGCCAAATATCGGAAGTGGTTAACGATCATTCGTGCGATGCCCAAACCTCCCTTCTGCGCTATGGCTTCCGCGACGCCCTCGGTCCCCAGGCTACAAGGCTCAGGCGCGCATCTGGCCAGATAAGGTTATTCCCCGGTATTCTCCTGCCAACTCCGCTTGCAAAAGGCCCTTGCCGACCACTTCCGCCTTGAACACCCGCTGTGTGTCCAGATTCCTGACTCGAATGACCTGCCCTTGGGCGCCGGGTTCGAGCGGAGTAACCAGCGCGGTCATGCGCAGCGTCTGCGTTTCAACCGCCAATTTTGCCGGTTTTCCCTTGGTGACCAGAATGATGGCTGGCGACGCCGCCGGCGGGGTAAACCTGGCCTTGTCCGCAGGGACACCGGACCGGCTGCCGATGAGCAAGCCCGCAAGACTCTCTTCCTCCGTCTTCGAAAGCCCCTCCGAGTTAAGGGGAAAATTGGCTGCTGGCCCGGCCTCCGCGTGACTCGACCACAACCGGCCCGCGGTCCGGGGCGGCTCCTCAACGGTTACGTAAGACGGCGAGACTTGCGGCTCGTTGGATGTCCATAAAACAGAACGAATCTGCCGCCGGACGCGATCAGGCTCCATCCGTTTGACCACGAGCCCGGGATCCTGCTTGGTCACAAACACCGTCGCCTGATAGCTGGGCGATCTCCGTGGAACCGCGCCCGTAGCGCTCAGTCCTTCTGCCGCCAAGAAGCTCTCGAGCACCGTCCAGATCTCATCAGGTGAAAGGCGGCGTTGCTTCGAAGAAACAATCAGACGCTCAGGGAGTTCGAGTCGTTCCCAGATAGAAGGAAACTCGCGCAGTTGCAGCTCGATTTGGTCTTTGGATAGGACCCGTTGGCAGGCTGGATCCGGCGAGTCTCCCAAGGCGATCCGAGCGCCTATTTGCTCCAAGTCGGCCGGAGCGTCTGGTGGAAGCAGATCCGAAAGTCTAATCGTCTCACCCTGCACCTCAGCGAATTTCGGAATGCGAATTCGAGGTTGAGGAGAGCTGGCCGCGCCCATCAGCGACGGGACCAAGAAAAGCGCCACAACTGCAAACTCCTGAACCACGTCGATGTTAGATTGTTCCAGCGTCCCTTGCTGGAGGGTGCCTAAACCTCCTGCATCCCCTGGATTGCCCACCACCGGTTCGCCCGAGGCGGTTGTCGGCGTCAACAGGTTCTGGCCCACGCTCTGCAGCCCGCCCGGGTTGGGGAAAGTGGCTAGTTGAACGATCCCGACTTGCTGGGACTGCTGTTGGCCCGGTAGCGTAATGGACACCGTTCCATCCACGCCAACGGTGATGGTTTGGGCGTTGGAAGGAATGGTAATTGAGGGCTGCAAAGGATTGCCGTCCGCCGTTACGATGTTTCCCTGCTGATCCAACTGAAAGAAGCCGGAACGCGTGTAGGCGATCTGGCCGTCCGGTTGTTTGACTTGGAAAAACCCTTGACCTTGAATCATCAGGTCGAGAGGATTCCCCGTGTTCGTTCGGTCCCCTTGAGTCTGGAGAACTTCGGACGTGGCGGTGCGGGATCCCAATCCGATCTGGAGTCCCGATGAGAAGTTCGTTTGTTGGGTCGCAGCCGCCCCGGGCGTCACCAGGTCCTGATATAGAAGATCCTCAAATTGTGGTCTGCGGCCTCGAAAACCGGCCGTGCTGGCGTTGGCCAGATTGTTCGCTACATTGTCGAGGTTGTATTGTTGAGCGGTCGTGCCGCTGGCGGCAGTGTATAGAGCACGAAACATTTCCTTCTCCTCATTCGGGTCATGCGACGTGCGGCAAGTCCTCCGCGGCGCTCTTATTGAATTCGTTATGAAATATCGAAAGCGCCTGTTGCAGAAGCTGGGTTTGCCGGTGCGCTCCATAATTCCGGCCTGAACGTCGACCGTGGCGCCGCCCAGTACGCCGTAATTGTTGATGGCTTGATTCAATGAACTCAATGGCCTTGGGCTGGTGTTTCCAAGACTGGCGGTGAGTGACTTGTAGAACTCTCGTTGAGCCTTGTAGCCGGTCGTGTTGATGTTCGCCAGGTTGTTGGCGGCCGGTTCCAGGGCTCGAGTTTCCGCTGCCAACCCCGTAAATGCTGCGTAGAAGCCGCTGTCCACGTTTCTTGTCTCCGTGCAAGAACAGTGCAGCGGATCGGCCAAACCGCGAACGGCCGTATAACTCGTTGTGGTGCATGAACTTAAACGATTCTCCGGCATGCAGGATGGGTAAGGCGGGACGACTTCTGGCAAGGATTTGCCGGAAAACCAGGTTGCACTGGGCAAAGTCTTCCGGGGGTAAGCTGCTAGCCGGGTAGCGCTACGGTCTGTGCCGTGAAGATGGCACGTGACCGTTTCTCTTTCCCTTTCTTGCTAGCCAGCCACACGATAATCAATTTGCCCGGGAATGGACAATTGGTCGACAAACCATGTTCCGTCTGGCTTCCTGCCGAATGCAACGGTGCCATGTTGTCCACCAGTCTCCATACTCCCGACGAATGTTCGGCCCGTATCGTTGAGCGATGCCTTCCATGTGAACTCGGCCGTCGCTTCGGTCTCTGTCGTGAGGCGTAAGGCCGTAACCCGTTCAACATCGATCCCGCCCCCCACAGCGAACAGCCCACCCTCATCCCGTAGAAGTTGCTTCTGGAAGTCGGGAGCCCAGGAGTAGGTGTACCACTTCACATTGACTCTCTTTCCGCTGGCCGGGCCCTGCCACCTGACCTTAGTGCCGATGGGACAGTGGATCAGTTCCAGATAGGCAACGGAACCTTCCTCAACGTAGGCCCCAGCTTGGTCGCATGTTGTCCATCCCTCTCGCGACAATACTAATTTCCCGTCAGGTTGGACACTGCCCTGCACCCTGTAGCCGGATGTCTTCTGCCTACGTAGATCATCGAACCCCGTCACGCTGAACTCGCCAGCCAGAACATTTGAATCCGGAGACATTTGCAAGCGGTACATACCAGTCCTAGGGCCGTCCAATGTACTCTCACGCTCAATAAAGGCGCCGGAAATCACTGGGTAGTTTTTTGTTTCGACCGATTGTGAAACCAGGTTTCTTTCAAGTAGTCTCTTGAGAGCAGCTTCATAATTATTGTGGGCAACCGAGGTCTTATAGTCTCTGAGCGTCATGACCATGAGCTGGCTCATATTGTTGACGCGTATCTTTAACGGCTGCTTCTCGAGTTTCCCTTGAATGAGACCCTTCGCGCTTGTTTCGTCGAGTTGCCTAACGGACGAAACAGAAGTGCAAGCCGCTGTCAGGAGTAAAACCGCGATCGCACACAGAGCCCCGGTGAATCGCGTAGTTGCATGCATTCTGACACCCCCCTCTCGAAAGCCATTCATATCCGACACGCAACGCACGGAAGAGTTACCGAACCTGTACCTGACTGTAATGCACTGAGAGCTTTTACATCCGAACGCGCAAAAAAACAAGTGAAAAGAACGTAGTGGATAGAACGCGGTAGAGTTGCCAATTGTGGAACGCCCCGTTAATCAGCGTCTGCCATGACCAACAGGAGCAAAGTAGCGCGGACCACCGAATTTGTGGTCAGTTTCCCTTCAGTACCGCACGCCGAAATCGCCGCCTGGCGCACAGCGAAGCTGTGCGTTTCGTTGAGTGATCCCGCCGGGTTGCGTCCTGCGCCAGCCCCGCAGCAGTGTAACAAGCGTCGACGGTCTTGAGTGAGGATCCAACGAACTACCAGCTATGCAAGTCCAATTTTATCCCTGTCTCACCCCGATATCACGGCGATGGACAGTTCCAATAAATGCATAATCTCGGGAAACTCAAGCTCCAGGACCTTTGCGAGTTCGCTTTTTTCGGCGTCGGTCAAGCTCTGAGTGGAGTTATCGAGGAGGCTCTTGTAGACGTTTAGGTCGGCGAGTGCGATTCGAGAAGGCGCACCACCAACCCGTACCCCGTGCATCTGGCATACCAGATCGGCAGCGGCGACGATCTCCACCAGAGTCTGGTCGTACCTTGCGTCCTGAGGCCGATGGTGATACTCGAGGACCTCGACAACCTGCGGCGCAAAGTTCCAACTGAGACCAATACACTTGCCCACCAGGCAGTGATCAACGCCGCTATATCGGCGCTCGAGCTCGACGGATTCTCCCCACGTGATGGCGCCTGGAGCGAGTTTGGGGTCTCGCGATCGCGCCGAGAGCAGGAGCAGAGGCAGAACCCCCAAGTCGTGGAGAAGCCCGGCCAGATACGCCTGCTCGGTCTCCAGGTAGCCGACACAGAATGCGCAGCGCTCACTCAGGGTCGCGGTCAACAAACTGTGCTGCCAGAAAGACTACAAATCCGCGGAAGATAGCAAGTTCCCCCAATGCTGGACCAGCGAACAGGTCAGCACCAGGGTCCTCAGCCGCTCCGTCCCCAAGAGTATGACAGCGTGTTCGATGTGCGAGACTCTCCCCCGCGGACCCAACATCGTCGAATTGCAGAGACGGATGACCTGCGCGGCGAGGCTAGGGTCAGTTCGAATAACCCGGCAGACCCGCCTCAGGTCCACTGGGACACAACTCAATAGGGTAATGAGCTCAAAAATATAGGCGGGAAGAGTGGGAATGTCCTCCGCGAACATGGCGCGGACCCTGGCCTCTTGACTCTGTTCCTTCTCCAAACGCGCTGGTTCCGCTTGGTTGATCCCTGCCAGCATGCCTGCCTCTCTTCTACAAGTCCATCGGCACGCAAAAGCAGGTCTTTAGGGTGGGGCGCCAGACGGTGGCGTGCAGTCCTCATCGCCTAGGGCGGCGTGACGGCAAACGGTTGTTTCTGATGAATCGGTTGGGGTAGAAACGAAACCAGTGGCGATTAACCTTGCTTGGTTTTCTCACCCTGCAAAAGGCGATAGGCTTGGCTGCGAGAAATGCCGCGCGCTTTGGCAGCGGCCTTCAGAGCCGCGCGCTCATCGAGTCCGCGTTCGGCCACCAGTGTTTGGATCTCGGCCCGGATAGGCGATTCGGCAGGCCGGTCCTCTCCCGCCTCGGCGGCAGCCCCCACTAGGAGGGTTATTTCGCCTTTGATGGCTTTGCCTTTCAGCCGCTCTAACAGCACGGAGACCGTGCCACGCGAGAATTCTTCGTGGACCTTAGTCACTTCACGCGCCAAAACTACCTCGCGCTCTCCCAGAATGTCCCGAAGATCGCGCAGCATTTCGAGGATGCGGTGGGGGGCCTCATAAAACACCAGCGTTTTCGTGGCCGTCTTGTTCTCTTCCAAGGCCCGCCGGCGAGCCGCTTTTTTGGCGGGGAGGAAACCGAGAAAACGAAACTTGTCCACCGGCAACCCCGAGGCAGCAAGAGCCGCCAGAAAGGCTGAGGCGCCGGGAACCGGGATCACCGGAATCGCGTGGCGAACTGCCAGGTGAACCAAGCGAAAGCCAGGATCGGATACCACGGGCATTCCCGCGTCGCTGACCAGGGCGATGTTTTCTCCCTCCGCCAACTTGATGACCAACTCCGGGGCGCGAGTCATCTCATTGTGCTCGTGGTAACTTAAGGTGGGCGTGTGAATCTGATAGTGGTTGAGCAATTGTTGCGTGCGGCGCGTGTCCTCGCAAGCAATCAGATCCACCTCCTTGAGGATACGAATGGCGCGCAGAGTAATGTCCTCCAGATTCCCAATGGGTGTGCCGACTACAAAAAGCTTGCCCTTCGACCCGTTGGTGGAATCCTCCAGAGGATCCATCAGATCCGGCTTGGCGGAAGCAGAGGTTCGCGGCATAGGCATCAAGTGTGCTCTATCGCTTCTAGTGTATCAACTCGTTCACACAATGACAACGGAGAGTTGGATGCCGGCGCGGCTTTGACGTGGCTGGAGGGTGCCGATATAATACTTCAGTAGGGTTTTTGCAAGGAGGTCAAATTGCCGCTTTACGAGTACGAGTGTACGCAGTGCGGAAAGCGCATCGAGAAAATCCAGAAGTTCTCTGATTCTCCCCTGACCACATGCGAGAAGTGTGGAGGCAAGCTGGAAAAGCTCATCTCGTCGTCAGCCATCCAGTTTAAGGGGAGCGGATGGTACGTGACGGACTATGCGCACAAGTCTTCTGCCCCGCCCTCGAGCAGCTCCTCAGAATCTGGCAATGGAGACAAGGAACCAGGTACCAAAGGCGCAAAGAAGGAAGAGTCGAAGAAATCCGCAGACAAGCCTGCGGCCGGCAAAGAATCCTGAAGAGAAACAAGTCCGTTGTTCCGCCAGTCGCTCCGCCTGATCTCTCTTACAGTTTCAACGATCTGAGATACTTACGGAACTCTTTCCCCAGGTCCGGGCGATTCAACGCCAGTTCCACCGTAGCTTGAAGGAAACCCAGCTTGTCGCCCGCATCGTACCGCTTCCCTTCAAACAGGTAACCGTAAATCGGCTCCTTGGTGAGCAGGCGCCGCAAGCCGTCGGTGAGTTGGATTTCGCCTCCCGACCCTGGCGTGGTCGCCGCGAGCTCATGGAAAATTGTCGGTGTAAGGATGTATCGTCCTATGACGGCCAGATTGGAGGGCGCTTCGCTCGGCGTGGGCTTCTCCACCATGTCGTCGATGCGGAATAGCCGCCCTTGCCATTCCGCGTCGGGCACAAGCCGGCCGCGAATTATGCCGTAACTCCCCACAGCTTTGCGAGGCACCTTCTGGATCGCGATCACGCTTCGGCCATAGCGCTCAAAGACCGCCAACATTTGTTTCAAACACGGCACGGGATTCGCGACCACGTCATCAGAGAGCAGCACGGCAAAGGGCTCCTCGTCCACGACGTCGCGCGCCGTGAGAATCGCGTCCCCGAGGCCTCGTGGGGTTTGCTGGCGCACGTAGACAAATCGCATCAGCCCCGCGATCGAGCGGATTTGCTTCAGCAGTTCTTGCTTCCCTTTTCCCTCCAACTCCTGCTCGAGTTCCGCCGACACGTCGAAGTGGTTCTCGATGGCCGTCTTTCCCCTGCCGGTGACGAAGATCACCATGGGAATGCCGGAAGCGGAAACCTCCTCGACGGCGTATTGCACCAAGGGTTTATCCACGATGGGAAGCATCTCCTTGGGTTGCGCTTTGGTGGCGGGCAGGAATCGCGTCCCAAGACCGGCAACCGGCAGAACCGCTTTGCGAATCTTCATTTGCACCTCAACATCTCACAGACTCAGCGAGCTTCCCTACAAACCCAGTTTACCGCCACCCTCCGAACGGAGTCAAAATCAGAAAAGCAGGGGCTAGGGACTGGGGACTAGGGGCTGGGGAAACGACCCTCGGACAGCGTGCGGTGTTCCGGCAGTCCACGCTGCACCTGCCTTCGCGCGATAGAGCGATTTGTGTTCTTCCCTAGCCCCTAATCCCTAGCCCCCAGCCCCTTCTCTTCTGACTCCTGACTTCTGACTCCTGCTGTCCACCTGTGTTAGCATTTAGGCATGATAGTTCTCGGCATTGAATCGAGTTGCGACGAAACCGCCGCCGCCGTCGTGGCGAACGGGGAACAAATACTGTCCAACGTTGTTGCCTCGCAGGTGGCCATGCACGCGAAGTATGGCGGGGTTGTGCCGGAACTGGCTTCGCGCGAGCACCTGCGCAAGATCGAGCCGGTGGTTAACGAAGCTTGCGTGCGGGCGGGAGTGAACATAAGCCACGTGGACGGCGTCGCGGTCACCGAGGGACCGGGGCTGATCGGCTCGCTTCTGGTGGGTCTGGTTTACGGCAAGGCGCTGGCCCACGCCCTGGCCAAACCGCTGGTGGGCGTGAACCACCTGGAAGGCCACATCCACGCCGTGCTGCTGGAAAACAAAATGGACCGGCTGGCCGGGAAGGTTGCGGAAGAGGCGCAACTCCCTGCGGTGGTGCTGGTGGTTTCGGGCGGTCACACGAGTCTGTTTCTGGTTGAGGCAGTTAGCCCCTCGGCCCATTCACCTTCGGCTGCGTTTAATTACCGGCGCCTCGGACATACACGCGACGACGCAGCCGGCGAAGCCTTTGACAAAGTCGCAAGACTGCTCGCTTTGGGGTACCCGGGCGGGCCGCTGATCGATCAACTGGGCCGCTGGGGGAATGCCGAAGCGGTGGATTTTGGCCGCATCAAGATGAAGGGTAACCCGCTGGATTTCAGCTTCTCCGGAGTTAAGACGGCAGTTCTTTACCGCGTCCGCGGCACTCCCCTGGCCCTCGAGGCGGAGGAGCGGCGAGCGTGGCGCCAGACGCGCGACAACGTCTCAATCGACGAACTGCGGGCCCGCTGCTCGCAGGCCACACTGGACCTTATCGCCAGTTTCCAGAACGCTGTCGTCCACAACCTCGTGGAGCGCACTTTGGCGGCAGCGGAAGCCGCGCACGTCGACTCGGTGTTTGTCTCCGGCGGGGTGGCCTGCAATTCCCTTCTGCGCGCACGCATGCGGGAGGCTTCTCGAGCGCAGGCAATTCGTGCTCTCTTCCCTTCCCCCGGGCTGTGTACCGATAACGCGGCGATGATTGCGTCGGCGGGCTACTACAAGCTGAAAGCCGGGCAACTTGCCGATGCGACTCTGACCGCACATGCGGCGTTTCCTTTAGGGCAGGAGTCAGTAGTCAGGAGTCAGGAGTCAGAATAAACCAACATCCCCGTTGTCTGTCATTCTGAGCGAAGCGAAGAATCTCTGCAGTTTGTCGCTGAGACCAAATTGAGAAACAACTGCGGAGATCCTTCGCTTCGCTCAGGATGACAGCTAATCACGAGACGGAAGCCAACGGTCAGTTGCGCACTTCTGACTCCTGACTCCTGAATCCTGACTCCTTCATTTACCATGCGCATTGGCGTTGACACGGGCGGAACGTTCACGGACTGCGTGATCCTTGAGCGAGGCGAGGTTAAGATCCTCAAGGTGTTTTCGACACCGGACGACGCTTCGCGCGGCATCCTCGAGGGCGTGCGCCGCCTGGCGCAGCCGTTTCGGCCGGCTGGCTCACTCGACATCATCCATGGCACAACCGTGGGCACCAACAGCTTGCTGGAGCGGCGAGGAGCGCGCGTGGCCCTGGTCACCACCGCGGGTTTCGAGGACCTGTTCGAAATCGGCCGGCAGGCGCGCCCCCGGCTTTATGATCTCGAGGCGCGGCACGCTCCGCCGCTCGTGCCACGCGATTTCCGCTTCGGCATTGAGGAGCGAACCGCGGCGAGCGGGAAGATTCTGCAGCGGCCGTCGGCAGCCGCCATCGCCCGCTTGGCCCGCAAGCTCAAGCGATTGAATGCCGATTCCGTCGCTCTCTGCTTCCTTTTCTCCTATCTCAATCCTGAGAATGAACGCGTAGTGGCGGCAGCGCTAAGTGCCTTACGACTGCCCTTGTCTGTCTCCCACGAGATTCTCCCCGAGTTCCGTGAATACGAGCGGTTGGCCACGGTGGTCATCAACGCCTATCTGATCCCACGTATGGGTGAATACCTTAAGCGGCTCGAGCGTGGCGTGGGGGAGGCGGGCCGCGTTTACGTGATGCAGTCCAGCGGGGGAATAACCACCGCGCAGCGCGCGGCGCGCGAGCCTGTGCGGACGATCCTCTCCGGGCCTGCCGGAGGCGTTGTGGCGTCCACCTGGCTTGCCCGGCAACTTGGACTGGACCGCGCCATAAGCTTCGATATGGGAGGCACGTCGACGGACGTGTGCCTGATCGACGGCTTGCCCCGCACCACCAATGAGACCACCCTGGGCGGCTTGCCGGTGGCAGTTCCTGTTCTCGATGTTCACTCCGTGGGGGCGGGCGGCGGGTCGCTGGCTCGCCTGGACGCGGGGGGCGCATTACGCGTGGGCCCGGAAAGCGCCGGCGCAGAACCTGGACCGATCTGTTACCACCGCGGCGGCATTCAACCAACCGTCACGGACGCCAACTTGTTGCTCGGGCGCCTCGACGCCGGCCTCTTTCTGGGCGGGGAGTTTGACCTGGACCTCGCAGCGGCGGAGCAGGGATTCGCAGAATTCCTTCGACTGCACCGAAGGCGGATTGGCTTGAAGACTGCCCCGCAACTAGCTGCTGATATCGTGGCCGTCTCCAACGCCACGATGGAGAAGGCCTTGCGAGTGATCTCCGTCGAGCGCGGCCACGACCCCAGGGACTTTGCTCTCGTCTGCTTTGGCGGCGGCGGAGGGCTGCACGCCGCGGACCTGGCGCGCGGTCTGCGGCTGCCCAAAGTCGTCGTGCCACGGAGCCCCGGCGCTTTCTCCGCACTCGGAATCCTGCTGTCGGATATCGTCAGAGATTCCGTCCAGTCGGTCTTCCTTCCTGTACCCTGCGATGGAGGGCAAGCCGGCCTCTGGCTCGCACTCGAGAAGCGCTTTGCAAGAATGGAGCGTGCCTTGCGTACGGAGCTTCGACAGGAAGGTTTTCCCTCCCAGTCGGCGCGGGCCGAACGGCGGCTGGACCTTCGCTACGCCGGCCAGTCCTATGAGCTTTCGCTGCCTTTCAAGAGAGATTTTCGCCGGCTGTTCGATCAGCAACACTTGCGGGCCTACGGGTATTCTCATGCGGGGCGGCGGATCGAGATCGTGAACCTGCGCCTTCGCCTGGTGATTCGAACTCCCAAGCCGCGACTGCACGTCCATCAGAGGCGGGTCGCAGCTCCCGTGAAGATGAAATCCAAACCGGTCTGGTTTGACGGGCGCTTCCGCGCCACCCATGTTTACGACCGGGAGCGGATTGCGGCGGGCGCACGGCTTCGAGGCCCCGCCGTCATTGTGGAATATAGCTCGACCACCGTCGTCCCGCCGGATTTCAGGTGCGAGGTGGACAAGTACCTGAATCTGGTTTTGACACGCTGCGTGAATTAGTCCCTAAGCCGGGATCCCGGTTTCACGCAAAGCCGCAAAGAACACAAAGTTCGCAAAGAAGAGCAAGGACCTCTCCTTTGCACTTCTTTGCGCCTTAGTCCGAAGTTCCCCCGACAATACGCCCTAAATTCCGGGCCAAGCCTTGATTAGACAAGCGTTGGGAGAAGCGCGAGGCGCAAGTTGTTCCCATGTAAGTTATGATATTGTCCTTGACAACACGCATGGATGATGTATCATAGCTCCCATGTACATCGA
>JBEKMN010000040.1:0-46444 GCA_050008495.1 Terriglobia bacterium
CATGGGCTTGCTCTGCCCCACCAGTTCGACCGCTTGAATCTCATCCAAGCTCTCGCGCAGCCGCACGTTCTCGTCTTTGATTTTGCGGTGCTCGAGGGCCTTCCGGACCAGGCGCGCCAAGTCATCGGGATCAAATGGCTTGGTAATGTAGTCATAAGCGCCGTCCTTCAGCGCCTGGACGGCAGTCTCGACGGATGCGTAGCCGGTCATGATGATGACGATAATCTCCGAGTCGACCTCGCGAATCTTGCGGTGCAACTCGAGGCCGTCCATGCCGGGCATCTTGATGTCCAGCAGCGCCAAATCCCAGTGCTGACTCGGCAACTTGAACAACGCCTCGCGCGCGCTGGTGGCGGTCTCGACCATGTAGCCCTCTTCCTCGAACCATTTGCCCAGCGATTCGCGGACCACGTTTTCATCGTCCACCACTAACAGGCTGGCTTTGTAATCCATACGTAGCTCCTGACATCCGTGATCAGTTATCCATCCGCAGTCGCCCTTCGTTGGCCGTCCAGACTTCCTCGATATGAGCGCACACGCCCAAGCCCTCTCTTACGACTTTTCACTGCTGACTTCCGACTCCTGACGTGCGCTTTCCCACTCGTCATTCTTCACCGCCGGTACGCAGGGCTTTTCCGGCAGGGTCACCGTGAAAGTGGTCCCCTTCTGGGGGGTAGAAGACACCGCGATCTTCCCACCATGTTGCTGGACAATCCCGAAAGCGACGGCCAGGCCTAAACCGACTCCCTTGCTTTCCGCCTTGGTTGTGAAGAAGGGTTCAAAGATATGCGGCAGAACCTCTTCGGGAATGCCCATGCCATCATCGCTGACGACGATCTGCGCCTCACGACGCTCGGCATTATAAGCGGCTTCCACCTTCAGCCGCCCCCCGTGCGGCATTGCCTCGACGGCATTCATCAGCAAAGCCAGAAGGACTTGCTGAATTTGGGCCGAGTCGCAGTGGATGGAAGGCATCTTCGGTTCGATCTGACTTTCCACCTCCACTTGCTGCAATTCGCATTGGTGCCCAACCAGTAGGAGGCAACGCTGAACGATGCCGCCCAAGTCGTTTTCCTGCGGGACCAGAGGCGCCTGTCGCGCAAACGTCAAAAGGTTCTTCACGATGGCGCCGCAGCGCTTGCTCTCCCCTTCGATTTGCTGCAGGTCCGATTTCGCCTCGGCGCGGCGCCGCTCGTCCTCCAGACCTTTATCCACCAGGCGCGAGACCAGTTTGCTGTAAGTGAGAATGCCCGCCAGCGGGTTATTGATCTCGTGGGCGACGACCGCGGCCAGTTTGCCGAGGGAGGCCATCTTCTCGGATTGCACCAGGCGATGATAAGCGCGTTCGAGTTCTCCGGTCTTTTCCTGGACTCGCTCTTCCAGCGTGCGGGTCCACTGCTGGTTTTCCTCCTGCGCTTTCTTCAGTTGCTCCGTCATGCGATTGAATGAGGCCGCCAAGCTACCCAGTTCGTCGTCGCTGGACACCGGCAAAGAGTAGTTCAGCTCGCCTTCGGCGACGTGCCGAGTGCCCTCGGTGAGCCGGCGCACCGGATTGTGCACGGTCGCCCGGATGAGGCCCGCCGAAATCAAGCTCAGAAGGATGATGGAAGCGAGCGTGTAAACCACGCTCTCACGTTGGCTACGCGCCGCAACTTGATCCACAGAGGCCAGCGAGAGATTGGTGTCCAGAACTCCCAGCACCTGGCTACCCGGGGCGTGCGCGTGGCACGCCGCATTCGAGCAGTCAGGCTCGTTCTCGATGGGACGGATCAGGCCCAAAACCCGCGTGCCGTCAGGGGCTTTGTAAATCCGCAGACGGTCCGGCCGGTGTAAGCGCGTGAGGGGCTGCGCTTGGGCGTGGCAGGCATAACAGGCTTCCCCCTTCTTGTCGACGAAAGTCCCCACTTCGGACGGGTCAGTGGAAAAAGTAATGTGGCCTTCCGGGTTGAAAATGCGAATGCGCCCGATGCCCGCTTCGTGTCCGATGGTGTTGATGATGTGAAAAACTTCTTCACGTTCGTTGCGAAGCATCGAGTAGCGAATGCTGCGCCAGATGATGTCGCTGGCTCGATCGGCGGTCTGGAAGACCATTTCTTGCTGCGACTGGCGCCAAATGTGCAGGTGCCAGTACCCGTACAGCCCCAACAACAAGGCCATGCTGCCGACCACGCAGACAGTCAACTTCGTCGCCAGGTTGTGGGTGAGCCGACGCATAGGTGTTAGGCATCATCCGCGAACGGGATGGATACAGCAGCCGGGGATATCCCCCGGAAATCCGTCCCCCGCACGGTTCGACCCTGCAAGGGCCAAATACATGTCACGCCATTTCGACCTGCGGACCGGGAATGGTACGACCCTCAGGGTCGGCATCGTGCTCCGGTACTTCCGGGTGCACTGCCCACGGCCGCCCTCTTCTGCTCTTCCGCGCGCAAAACGGTTAATCAGCCTCGAACACCTTCAGGTAGCGCACCGCCAGGGCGAAGCAGAGGAATCCCATCCCCACAATCGAGAGTGTTACCGCGACTTCCGTCCACTTCGGAAAATAGTGCGCGTGGGCCGAGTACTCGAGGCCGGTAATCGAGACGTTAAGGCGGTTAAGCAGAAAGCCCGTAATCACCAGGACGGCAATCGCGAACAGGCCGTCGCGGTCTTCTCGCACGCGACGAATAAGCAAGAGGAACAAAGGAAGCACCAATCCCAACACAATTTCAAGCGCGAACAGGACGGTCTCCGTGGACGCCTGGCGCAGATAGACGAGCGCGCCTCTCGCCCACAGGTCTCGGAAACGCAGGATCCCGTACACTCCCAAGACCACTGCCATCGCTTTGCCGAGGCTCGCCAGCAATGGCATCTCGGCTTCGTGGCCGTAGGCCCGTCCGCTCAAGTTTGACTCAAAGATCACCATTGCCATGCCCACCCCAACCGCCGAGATGAAGAAAAACAGCGGCAAAAGCGGCGAGTACCAATAGGGATGCAGCTTCGACGGGACGATCAGGAATAAGCTGCCGAGGGAGGACTGGTGGAGAGTGGAAAGTAACACGCCCACAATCACTAGCGGGATGGTGACGGCCTTGATCAATTTAAGCGGCTTGTGCAACTTAAAGCGCTCGAGGACGGCAGGGGAGAACTCCAGAGCCAGCACGGTCAGATAAAGCATCACGCACCAGGCGACCTCGAACATGACGGAGTGAGGGTTCCACATGATCAGGGGGTGCCAGACGTTGTAAGGCTTGCCGAGATCATACATCAACGCCACCGCCACCAGCGCGTAGCCCAGGAAAGCCGTCAGAATTGCGGGGCGCAAGACGGGGTGGAAGCGGCGAAGATGGAAAATATAAACGGTGGCTGCGAGCGTGAAACCGCCCGCCGCCAGCCCCACTCCGCAGATGACATCAAATCCAATCCACAGTCCCCACGGGAACCGGTCCGTCAGATTCGTCGCAGCTCCCAGACCCCTTGTGAAGCGAATCAAGGACGCGTAGAAGCCGGCGCTAAGAATCAACACGAGCACCGCTCGCCAGAAAGTCAGTTTGGGCAGTTTCTCGAAGTTCATGGTTGATTTCCCCGCGCGTCCAAGGCTGCTGATACTCCGCTCTTCGCCAAGGCATTGGGAGCAACTTTGGGGGGCACCCGGGCGCAGCACGAGGGCCGCACGCACGCGTCGTTATTTGTTGGTTCGTGATTCTTGCTCAGCCGCCGCCACTTCCTCTCGCCGTCTGGTTATCCACCAGATTCCCGCTAGCGCCGCCCCAGCCAAAGGCACCAAGTCCGGTATTTTCGAAAGCACACGATATGTGTACCCAGGCAGAGCCTCCGACGGCAAATTGGCAGGAAGCCCGAGCGCCTCAAAGGGGACGGCGGAGAGGTACAAAACCGAAGTCCCTCCCACTTCCTGCTTCCCATAGATCCGTTGAACGTATTTGGTTGGCTCCTGCCTCAACCTGTTATCAGCCTCCCGCAAAAGGTCATCGCGCTCCCCAAAAACACCTGCCTGCACGGGACAAACTTCCGTGCAAGCGGGCCTTAACCCCTTTGCCTGACGGGGAGTACACATGTGGCACTTCTTGACGCGGGGCGCCCAGACTTTTTCCCACTCGTATCGAGGGACGCCGAATGGGCAAGCCACCATGCAGTAGCGGCAGCCCATACAACGATCCTCCGCATAAACCACTGGCCCCGCCGCGGTCTTCCGGAAGGCGCCCACCGGGCAAACAGAAACACAGGTGGGATCCTGGCAGTGCATGCAGAACCGCCGTACGTACACCTCACCGTGGCTCTGAACTACGTTCAGCGCGTGTGCTGAGAGTTGTTCTTCGCCGCTTTCATCCATCGGAAGATCAGTGTCAGGAGTAAGCGCTCGTAAGGCATCTGTGGTCAAGAAGTCGCCGCGGCTCGTCTTCAGCAGTCCGTTGACGAGCTTGCACGCCACAACGCAGCGCTGGCAACCAACGCAGCGGGTAGTATCGATCAGAATGGATTTGCTCATAGAATTGACCTGCCTAGCGGAAAGCAGAAGAACCGTGGCCGCTCCGCGTAGGTATAGCTGCATTTCTCAGCACGCGACATGCCGAGAAATTAATCAGAAAGTGGGCTCAAATAAGACTTTATGTCATTATTGCGGGAAGTCTGTAACCTTGCCTCTGCCACTGTGGTGAAATCACCCAGTTTGAACGGTCTATCGGCTCGCAGATAGAAGGAACCGCCGGAGGGTAGTCGAAGGGGCGCGTGGCTACGCGTCCTGATTGCCGGTGGCGAGCTTACAGGAGGAAGGTCATTTTGATCTTGAGACAGGCGGATCCCGGCTCCACGCTTGAGTCGGAGTCTTTATTCTCACTCCTGTGCAGATTCAGGGGTCTCGCTAGGGCTGGGCGACAGGAAAGTCGCCTCAAAGGCGCCCCATCCCCTGAGAGGAAGTTCGGCAAGAGATCCGATTGCCGGCAGACCGCCATCCGCGTAGGTTACCTCCGAGGCTAAATCAGGCGAGACTTGCAGGGAGAGAAACTCCCGGAAACGGTAGAACTCCCGTTCGAGCCAGTTAGTCGCTTTCTGCCCGTAGCGCATGCCGCCAAAACTGTCGTCCGATTGAGTCGGGGTAATGGCGCAGATCCAGCCGGAACCATAGGGATCCTTGGCAACTGAATCCGGGCGCTTTCCGAGACGCGTATTGAGAGCCACAACTCGGCCCGTGGTGGAGCTTCGGACGATCAGTCCACGGCCTTGACGTTCAAGTCGGAATAGCGGTTGACCCGCTTTCACCATCTGCCCCAGCTCCGGCAGAATGACCTTTTCCACGACGCCTAGAGCCTGGGCCACCAGTGCGTCCACACCCACCCTCACTCCAAGAGAGGAATCCGGGTGAGACCAACTGTGTCCTTCGAAAAGGCAGAAGCCCTGAGGAATCTCCCAAGCGGGCTCTCCAGGGGCGGGTGACTTCTGCCCAACTCGCTGCACAATAACATCCGTCAACAAGAAACCTATGAACATCAACGCAACGAAGAGTGCCACCATGACTCGTCCTCCCAGAAGAATCCGTAGGGGGTATGTGCGACTACCCCGCGTTCCAACTTCAATCTGCCCTCAGGCCAGGAATAATTCCCGCACTACCTTCTCCCAGCTCTCCTCGGGGAGCACGCTCAGAAGGTCTGGTATGGCATGGCCGCCGTCCTGCAAATGAACACCGGTCGAAGGGCTGACATGACCGCGAAATGTCTCCCAGGAGCCTTCCAGCCATTGCTGGGCCAGACGGCCTCGCAACAAATTCTTCAGGTTCGAATCAGCGGCCGGAGAATTGACCGCGACAAGCCACCCCACGCCGTAAGGGTCCTTCTGAATAACAGAGGGGTCATCCAGGACATCCTGGTTTACGTCAACCACTTCGCCCTCGATCGGAGACAGCATTTCGAACCGGTGGTTGCCGCGCGCCACGGTCCAGCCCTTTTCCCCTTGCCGCAGCCAACGACCTCGCGCCGGGAGGTCGACTTGGTCAATGCCACCCAGCAGCCGAACTGCGAAGTCATCCAGGCCGACTCGCACAATGTTTCGAGTTTCCTTGGCTGCCCAGGTATGACCGGCATGATAGGAAGCTCCAGGGGCAAGCTTGAAGCCGCCTACGATGTTGACGGGGAGAAACTGCTGCTCTAGCTCCGGCGATGGCGCAGCCACCTCCAACGTTTTCGGCTGCCGGCTCTGCAAGAAATAATCAACCGCCACAAAACAAATGAACGTGGTCACTACTAGGACTGCAACCATAGGTTACCTCACCTCTCCCCTCACTAAACGCGAGGTTCTGATTACCACCGCCGATGTAAAAGGCAGGTCAATGCCCAGAATCCGCTTAAACGACCTAACTGACGACAGCTAACTATCTACTGCTTTTTGTGTGAGATAGGAGAGACTTGAGGGAGCTGACGGGATGGAGGGCAAGAGTGGCGTTACCTCGTCTGATGAGAAATGCAACACGCAGACCGCTTGCAGGCCCTGGATCAGGGATTGGCCTATTGTTTCTAGCCACATTGCGTCTGTTAGGAATTGCAACACATGGTGCTGAAAACTTCAGCTAGCGAAACTCGTGAAAACGACAGGCCATCCTCGCCCCGCTGCGAGGGGACCATTCTTCCCACACTGAGTAGAGATTCTTCACCGCGGCAGCGTTACAGAGTTCAAGGGGTGGTTGCGGAGCCCGTTAAGCGAAGCTGCATCCGAGGGGCAGAATGACCAAGCGAATCGACACAACTCCGTAAGCGTTTCCGGAGGGACCGCGCTTCAAGGTTATCCTATTCCCACGGCTATTTCTTTTCCGGCGCCTTATAACCTTCGAGCGAGTGGTTGTGCTCCTTATAGTACTTGCCGGCGTCGTTCAGCTCTTTCGATCCCGCCTTGGGATGGCAGTAAGTGCATGCCTTGCCCTCTTTCTTGGTGTATTCCGGCTTGGCATTGGCCAAGCTCAACAAGCAACCGCAAAAGATGGAAATAGCAATCAGGCGTTTCA
This sequence comes from Terriglobia bacterium, assembly GCA_050008495.1. Classification (GTDB taxonomy): domain Bacteria; phylum Acidobacteriota; class Terriglobia; order UBA7540; family UBA7540; genus CAVROP01. The sequence continues at coordinate 6,989 of JBEKMN010000040.1, forward strand.
TCAGCTTCATGGATACTCTCCTTAAGAAGTATACGTATGCTTCCCAGGACCAGCCTATTGAGGGCCGGGGTCGTGGGGCAAGAAGTCACAGTTTTCCTCTGCTTCACGCGTTATGGACCTTATCGTAGCTGGGAAGCGAACGTGTCCAAACCCGCATGGAATTGCCGCACTGTTGAGGAAATTAACACACTCTGTGGATATTTTCCGCATGTTGAAATCTTTAGCATTCCCAAAAGACCAAAGATAGCACTGAAAATAAATAACTTACGGCTTGCAAGAAAGATTTGATCGTTCCAACCGTGGAGACATATTTGCACTTTCGCACCCCTGGAGTTGGAACTTCGTGTTGATATTCTATACAAAAACCGGGCGCTGGGAGGGCATTAAGGACCGCCATCTCGCCTTCGCTTTCTCAGAGGAGTCCTTCCCGACTTCACGGTTGAGAACTGCTGGGAGTGCCGTTTCTGGGTCGGGCCAAAAGACAACGGTTATCGCCGCAGGTCTGATCTTGATGCTGTTTGCGCGCTCTCTGCATGCGGCACAGCATCCCGTTGCGCTGGCGCCGAACACCGATGCAGCCAAGTGTTTGGAGTGTCACGAGGACAAGACGAAGGGCAAATCTGTCCACTCCGCGATGAAGATGGGATGTTTAAGTTGCCACGAAGTGCGGGTCAACAAGGACGCGACGCACGTTACGTTGATCAAGGCCACTCCCGCGGCTCTTTGCTTCACCTGCCACTCTGACAAGAACCCGGCCAGCATCAAAGGCCGGATTCACCCCCCCGGGGTACGTGACTGCCTGAAATGCCACGATCCGCATGCCTCTGACAACAAGAACCAACTGCTGAAGGCAATGTCCGGAGCAACAGCGCAGGAGAACCTTTGCCTGACGTGTCACAGTGTCGGTGTTGACGTTCCCAAGGGTGGCAGCCGACATGCCGCGCTGGATTCGGGCTGTGACGCCTGTCACGTTATCCACAGGACCGGCGATCCCGGCCAGCCGGAGTTTGCCTCCCATCTGACCAAGCCCACTCGCCAACTCTGCCTGGACTGCCACGACATTAGCGACGAAGGGATTCGAAAGGCGCATCAGAACCAGCCGCTCGGCTCTGCCGATTGCCTGGGCTGCCATGATCCGCACCAATCGAGGTCGCCAAAGCTGCTGCAGGCTTTCCTGCACAATCCTTTTGAAAACAAGATGTGCGATACCTGCCATCAGCCGGCAAAGGACGGAAAAGTGGTGCTGACGGCGGCTGATTCCAAGGCGCTCTGCGTGACCTGCCACGAGGAGCAGGCCAAACAGATCGCCTCGGCCAAAGTTCAGCACTCGGGAGCCCAGGGCGACTGCACAACCTGCCACAATCCGCACGCCGGCAAGTCGCCGGACTTCCTTCAGCCGGACCCGGTCGCAGTCTGTCTGGCCTGCCACTCTGACCAAGCCGCGGAGTTCAAGAAGAAGCACCTGCACCAGCCGGCCTTCGAACAGGCGTGCAGTATCTGCCACGTTGCGCACGGCAACGACAACGCCAACCTGTTGCGCGTCGCGGACGTCAACGCCCTATGCCTGGAGTGCCACGGACCGGATTCGCCGGAGCCGCAAAAACTCCAAAACGAGCGCCTCATAACAATCTTTGACGGGAAAGTGAAGCTGCCGGAGGACTACTTCAAGAACATTTCAGTCCTGCCGCTGAAGTATGGAAGGGGACACCCCACCGAAGGACACCCTGTCTCCACGGCGATGAACACCAAAACGAAGAAGGCGAGCGCGCTGAACTGCCTGAGCTGCCACCAGCCGCACGCCTCGGCGAACGTCGGACTTTTGGTGAAGGACCGGGAACCCAACATGGCGTTTTGCAAGACCTGCCACAGCGAAGGATCGCTGCAATTGAAGTAGACGGAGAACACGAAAAATGCGTACCACTCGCTCCCATTCGAGATTTTCGGGAAAGGGCTGGGTGATCCTGGCGCTTTTGGTGGCAGTCATTGTGTGCGGAATGCCCTTGCAGGCGAAGAAGAAGCCGAGCGCGAATGCTCCGGCTGACACGGGACCCAAGAGACTGGTGTTTGATATCAGCAAGATCGTCTGGCCGAGCCCGCCGGCCATTGCGCGAGTCCGATTCCAGGCCATCCTGACGGGCCAGAGAATCGACTGGGCGGGTCTGACCAGCACCCAAAAACCGAAGCAATCGTGGATGGACCGCCTGGCGGGCGAACAGCCTGACCGGCAAGTGAAGGATGTGCAGAAGAAGGTCGGCTTCCAGTTGATGCGCGTGTTCGGCGTGGCCGCGGACTCGAAAGGGAATATCTATGCCGCGGATCAGGGAGTGGGCGCCATTTTCATCTTCCCGAAATCCGACAAGGAGCCGGTGCAACTGATCAAGCACGGCGTGGACGCGCGCTTGCCGATGATCAACGGCCTGGCGGTGGACGATGACGACCGGCTGTTCGTGACCGACGTGAAGCTGCACCACGTTCTGGTGTTCAATGCCAAGCACGAACAGGAAGCTTCCTTTGGCGCCGACCAACTGGTGGCGCCGGCTGGAATCGCGATCGATGCTTCAAACCGGTTTGTCTACGTCGTCGATACGCAGGCGGATCAGGTGGTGGTCTTCGACGCGGACAAGTACACGCTGCTGCGGCGAATTGGAACGGGTGGAAAGAAGCACAGCCTCACGAGCCCTGGAGATTTTGCCCTGCCGACGCATGTCGCAGTCGACAAAGAAGGAAACGTCTACGTCACGGACACGTTGAACAACCGCGTGGAGAGCTTTGACGCGGACGGCAGCTTCATCAGCGAATTCGGTAAGTCCGGCGACGGCCCGGGTCATTTTGCGCGGCCCAAGGGAATTGCACTCGACAGCGACGGGCACATCTGGGTGACGGACGAAATTCAGAGCCGGGTGCAGGTTTTCGACAAGGAAGGACGGCTGTTGCTTTACATGGGCGAGCAAGGATGGTATCCGGGACAATTTCAAGGGCTCTATGGAATTGCCGCGGACAACTACAACAACCGGATCATCACCAGCGAGCAGTTCCCCGGGCGGGTGCAGGTGTTTCGCTATGTAACGGACGCCGAGGCGGAAGCCGAGAAGGCCCGGCGCGCCGCAAGCGGGAAACCCGGCGAGCCGAAGCCCGCCGACCCGAAGACGCAGAAAGAGAATGCGCCCGGTAAAGTCCAAGGGGCCTCGGGGTCATGAACGGCACAGAGTTTTGGCTTTCGAAAGAAAGCCATAACGGAGAAGGGCCATTCCGGCCGGATGGCCCTCTCCGGTTAAGCAAGATCGCTCGACGAAGTGAACGAGAAATAAGCCATTCCAACTTAGACTAGGAGGTTTCATGAAACGAACGGCAATTGCACTCCTCGTGATCCTGGCGGTGGCGGCAGTCGCCACAGCTCAGGTCACGTCCCCAACGCAAGACGTTCTCGGCGCACACAACGTGTACGGCCGTGGCTGCGTAGCATGCCACGCGCCGCACAGCGGCGCCGCCGGGAACGGTGGTAAGTCCAGTCCCAACAGCGGTAATGCGGCGCTGTGGGGCGAGGACATGTCTCCGCTCTATGGCGTAACGCTAGGTTTTGGGAACGCCGGAGCTAACACTGTTACCCTGCCGAACTATGCCACCGCCGGCTACGGCAACGCTCCCGACGATGGGTACTTCGGTATTATTGCTTGCCTTAGCTGTCACGATGGCAACGTCGCGAAGGTCGCCATGATGAAAGGCACTACGGTTGAAACCGTGACGATCGCTGGGGCGAGTTTTAACCCCCCGACGCTTCTCGGTAATGACGGGTCGACCCCCGGCAATTACATGAACGACCACCCGGTGGGACCGACGGCGAACCCTGGCTGCGGCGGCCCCTACAACTGGGACTGCACCGTCAACTCCGACGGCTCCTTCAGCTTCTCCGGCCCCAACAGCAAACAGTTCATCGCCGATTACTATGATGTGACTCAAGGCAGCGGTCCGTTGGCCAATCTCGTGAAAGTGGCCGGATCGAAATCTGGATTTGGCGGTTCGACGTCCGCCAACTCGTGGATCAACTGCACCACCTGCCACGACCAACACGACATGCTCTATTTCAACTCCGCCGCCTCGGGGCCCGCGGTGATTAAGCCAACGCACTTCTTCGTGCGCGGCTGGTACGATCCCGGAAACTCCCCCACCAGCAACAGTGCGGCACAGTTCTGCCGTGGCTGCCATGGTGGCGAGTCCAACGAAATGCACGGCCAAGTGGTGCCAACGACCTAAGGCAATCCTCTGGGGGAAGGGCTGGCCTTCCCCCAGGAGCCGGCCTTTTGCGACTTAGATCAACATCTCCGGGAGCGCAGAAGGCCAGACTGGGAAGAGTTTCTCCGGTTTCGTGGTGGGCGTGGAGCGAGCTGCGCAGCCGGAGAAACTCGCCAGGAGCCGGTTCGGGCCCGGGTTCTTGCGTAAGTTTTCGAGCGAGCTACGTTTTCTTTGACAGTGGAGAGCACCATGAAATCACCGCTACGACCAGTGTTCCTTTCCGTGATCGTTTCGTGCGCTACGGCCATGGGGCAACAAACGGCTCCTCCAACTCTGCCGGCGAGTGCGAACCTCGTCAGCGCGCACGCGCCCGCGCTTCCCGCTCCGCGGCCGGTGGCCCGGGTGAACGGGGCAGTGCTGACCGACCGCGACTTGCTGCGGGAGATGTACACGATTTTTCCTTATGCGAAGCAGCACAACGGGGGCTTCCCGCAGGCCATGGAGGCGGACATTCGCCGCGGCGCCCTGAAGATGATCGAATTTGAGGAACTGGTGTACCAGGAAGCCAAGCGCCGGCAGATGACGATCGCGCCCGAGCGCTTAGCCGCGTCGGAGAAACAACTCCGCCAGCAGTTCGGGGACGAGCAACAGTACGAGACCTTCCTTCAGAGGGAGGCCGGCGGTTCCAGACAAGTTCTCCGTATCAAGATCAAGCGGTCCTTGCTGATCGAAGACTTCTTGAAGGATGAAGTGAACGATAAATCGGCCGTCAGCGTGGCGGAAGCGAAAGATTTCTATTTGAGGAATCCGGGACGTTTCGAAGTGCCGGAGACGTACGCGCTTCAAACCATCAGCATTTTACCGCCGCGGGCGCGAAGCGCGAAGCAAGCCGCGTCCATGCAGCCTACACCAGAGGAGTTGAAGCAGATGCGGACGCGGGCCGAAGCAGCGCTGAAGCAGGCGAAAGCCGCCAAGAACTATGAGGAATTTGGGGTGCTGGCGGAGAAGATTTCCGAGGACGACTACCGCGTGATGATGGGCGACCACAGGGCGGCAAAATCCGCGGAAATTCCGCCTGAGATTCTGCTTGTGGTATCCAAAATGCACCAGGGAGAAGTGAGCGACTTGATCCAGACAGAAGGAGTACTCACGATTGTGCGACTCAACGCCCACAACCCCTCGCGGATGCAGAAGTTTGATGAAGCGGAGGCGACGCTGCGAGCCCAGATGCAAAGGAGCAAGACGGAGAGACTGCGGCGCGAGTTGGATGCGCAACTGAGGAAAAACGCCAGAATCGAAGAATTGTAGAGCGGCATCATGGTGACGGAGCGACAGGCGAGGAAGTTCGGATGGGCGCTGGCAGCGCTGCTCTGGTGCAGCGCCCCGGCGTGGCCGCAGGCGCAGGCAGGGGATCTGGCATTCAACCTGGCAGGCAACATCAGCGGCGGCTACTCCGGAAGCACAACCAATCAAGGGCCCGCCAGCAACGGGGCAACCTTTGGGGGAACGGCGGATCTAAACGGGTATTTTCACAGCCCACAGTTTTTATCCTTTGGTATAACTCCCTTCTACGACCAATCCAGGAACAATTCCAACTATCAATCCATTACGAATAGCTCCGGCGTGATTGCGAACACGACCTTCTTCGGTGGGAGCAAGTATCCGGGCTACTTCAATTACAACGACCTGTACAACGGCGAGGGAAACTACTCCGTGCCGGGAATCGGCAACTACAGGACGAGCGGAAACGGCCAGACGCTCGGAGTGGGCTGGTCGGGCAACCCAACCGGTTTGCCGAGCTTTACAGTGGGCTATCAGCAAGGCAGCAACGACTATTCGATCTACGGGACGCCTGGGGAAGATCGTTCCCAATTTCAGTCGGTCTTTGCTTCCTCGGTTTATTCGGTGGCGGGGTTTCGTTTGGGAGGCGGATATCGTTATCAGGACGCAAGCTACTCGGTTCCCGAGTTCTTAACCGGCCAATCCACTCCAGAAAGCCAGACGAACACCTCGACGGCTACCTTCAATGTGACCCGCAACCTGCCGTGGAATGGAAACACCTGGGCGAATTACTCCCGGAACACAGTCGGGTACACTGCTTTGGGCGCGACGGATTCGCAGACGGCTGACGTGGTGACAGGTGGAGTGGCGTTGAAACCGACGCCAAAGCTGGCCATGCAATTCAGTGCCGATTACGACGACAACCTTGCCGGCACGGTGTTGCAGGCTGCGACCACCGCCGGCTCACTGCTTCCGTTGGAACTGCCTGAAGAGAAATCGCGTTCCTGGGGCGTGTCCGGAGAATCGCAGTATACCGTGATGAATGGGCTTTACCTCTCGGGTGGTATCACCCACCGGCAACAAGAGTTTCTCGGAACTGCCTTCGATTCGACCGCCTATAGCGGCGGAGCGACTTACGGGCACGATCTGTTGGGTGGGAAGTTCACGACCTCGACCATTGTTACGGAAAGCGAATTGGGCAATAACGTCGGCTCTTTGCTGGGCATATTGAGCAATGCCATTTACATCCGGCAGATTGGCGCATGGAACCTGAGCGGCTCGGTAGGTTATTCGCGAAACGTGCAGACCATTCTCATCGCCTACACGACCTCCGGCTACAGCTTCTCGGGTTCCGCCACCCGCCGTATCCGCAGATTGGTCTGGAACGGAACGGCCGCCGGAAGCAAAAGCATCGTGAACGAGATCCAAGGCACGAATACGCTAACCCAAACCTACTCGACAGGGCTCTCCAGCCGATGGTTGGGCGTGAGCGCCGGATACTCGAAGTCCAGCGGTTTGGGCCTGTTCACGGCGCAGGGGATCGCTCCCCTGCCGACCGGCGTGCCCCCGACGCTGCTTCCTTCGACGGTCTTGTACGGGGGTAGAACCTACTCGGTCGGCGTGGGAGGCTCGCCCGCGCGACGGCTCACCTACAGCGCCAGTTTTGCCGACTCCAGAAGCAATACGCAGAACGGGGCTTTATCCTCATTCAACCACACGCAGGAAGGCAACGCCTACCTGCAGTACAAGTTTCGCAAAGTGTTTTTCACGGCGGGTTATAGCCGCTTGCTGCAAGGGTTCAGCGCCAGTCCGCTGCCGCCAGCCCTGGTCAACACCTACTACGTCGGGTTGTCCAGATGGTTCAATTTCTTCTGAGAAAGATGGGCAGGTAGCGAGATTGCGATAGGGGTAGAGATGGGTCGATTGGCCAACAGGCAGATGAACAGCTCGACAGGAAGGCAGACGAGGCAGTCGTCACTGCCCACCTGCCCATCTGCCCATCTGCCCATCTGCCTGCTCGTTGTTCTGCTGGTTCCCGGCCTCGCGGCGGCTCGGTCAAAAGCCAATCCGGCTGCACCGGTGACGGTGCCTCAACTCGAACTGGAGGGAGGCCGCAAGCTGCGCTACGAGGGCAGCTTCAGCACGGAAAAGGAAGTCAAGACCAAGCGCAGCATCTGGGGTCGCCTGCTCGACGTGGTGGCGGGCGAACCGGATTTCCACGACTTGATTGCTCCCTACAGCGTGGTGACCGATTCGCGGGATCGGATCATCGTGACGGACCCCGGCGCCGCCGGAATTCACATCTTTGATTTTACCCAGCACAAGTACAAGTTCGTTTCACATCGGAAATCAACCGATGGAATGGTTTCCCCACAATGCGTCGCCGTCGATGCGGCCGACAACATTTATGTAACCGATTCGTACGCCGGCAAGATTTTCGTCTTCGACGCCGGGGGAAAGTTTCAGCGGGTCCTGGGCAGCGTAAAGGGCGAAGGCTACTTCAAACGGTCAACCGGCATTGCCGTCGACTCCCAGTCCCAGCGGATCTACGTGGCGGACACCCTGCGCCACCTGATCTTCGTCCTCGATATGGACGGTAAGGTGTTGCAGAAGATCGGCAGGGGCGGCACCGGCGAAGGCAAGTTCAACTTCCCCACGGAGTTGCGGCTGGCGGGGCAGGATTTGCTTGTCGTCGACGCCATGAATTTCCGCGTGCAGGCCCTGGATCTCTCCGGAAAGTTCCAGTTCGCCATCGGGCAGGTCGGTGATGAGGTTGGCGGAATGTTTCGCCCGAAGGGAATCGGCATGGATTCCGAGGGGCATCTCTACGTCGTCGAGGGCCTCAGCGGGCGGGTCCAGGTCTTCGACCGGCAGGGCCGTCTGCTTTACTGCTTTGGGCAGAAAGGCTCGGGTTTCGGGGAATTTCAATTGCCGACGGGTTTGTTTATCGATTCCAAGGACCGGGTGTTTGTGGTCGATTCCTTCAATCGCCGGGTACAGGTCTTCCAGTACTTAGCGCAACAGACGGCGTCAGGTGGGCAGGTCGGCAGATAGGCAGATCGGCAGGTAGTCAAATGGGGAGAAGGGCAGGTAGACGAATGAGCAGATCGGCAGATCAGCAATTGGGCAGATCGGAGGCTAGGCCGGCGGAGAATTCCCCGCGGTCGACCTGCCTACCTGCCCACCTGCCCATCTGCCTATCTGCCTACCTGCCCATCTGCCTATCTGCCTTTTTGCTTTTGGCGACCCTGCCGGTGCGTGCCCAGAACGATGCAATCGGCTCTCACGACCTCTCGCCGGCCGGCACTTCGCCCGTGAAGGGCGGCCTCTCGGGTTCCTGCTGGTATTGCCATGCTCCGCACTCCGGCTTGAATGGCGCGTCTGGCGTAGCGCCAATGCCGCTCTGGAACACCAAGCTTTCGAGCGTCCAGGCCTACACCGTCTACTCGAGTTCGACACTGGTTAACAAGGTCAACCCTTCGCCGCCTCTGGGCACGGACAGCACCCTCTGCCTGAGTTGCCACGACGGCACGGTTGCGGGATCGCCTGGCGCAACTGTCGCTTACGGCCAGATTCCGATGACCGGCAAGATGAGTGCCTCGGATGTGTATGGTACCAACCTCTCTGCGACGCATCCGGTCAGCTTCGTCCTTCCTCTGCACGCTGCTCCAGACCTGGTTGCGCAGTTGACCGCCAATCCGCCTTCCACGGCGGACACGACGGGCGCCGTGCGGCTCATCAACGGAAACGTCGAGTGCACGAGTTGCCACAATCCGCACGTACAGAAGATCGACTCGAACACGCCGATGTTTCTCGCCATCAATAACTCCAGCAGCGCGCTCTGCCTTGCCTGCCACAGCACCATCCCCAGCGCATCCGGCATGGGTCTGACCAATGTCCTGGAAGCAACCCATGGATTGAGTCGCGCCATCGGAAGCGCCCAGACCGGAGGCACAACCTCACGCAAATCCAATCCCATGGCCGAATGGAAGACCAGCATCCACGCCACGGCCACCAACAAGCTGGCGCCCCAACTGGCCTCTGAAAACAGCCCTCTCGCTGGGTACTCGAGTCCGACGGCCGCACGGCAAGTATCCCTGGGATCCTACGGCTCAGTATCGCGCAACGGCTGCCTGTCGTGCCATACGCCTCACAACGGCCAGGGGGCGGGTTCACTCCTTCAGGAGATGGACGACCAAACCTGCATCACTTGTCACAACGGAAGCGCCGTCGTCTCTCCGCAGATCCCCAACGTCTTGGCCGAGATGGTGGCGCCGAAATATGGCCATGCGTTATCAGTGGCCAATTCCCCTCACCGCCCGGACGAGAGCGTATTGCTGAATCAAACCATCCATGTAACCTGCGTCGACTGCCATAATCCCCATGCTTCCACCCGGGTCGCCAGCTTCCCCGCCGGGCCTCGGATTCGCCCGTCGCAAGCTCTGGTCATGGGGATCAGCGCCACCGACGGCGCCACCATCGTTGATCCCGCCGTCAACCAATACGAGAACTGCCTACGCTGCCACGGTACGAGCACTGGCAAGAGAACGAGCGTCAATTTCGGCTATTTGCCCGTAAGAGTGGTTTCGGCCACCGATCGTTTGAACGTTATCGCCGAATTCGACTCGACCCTGAGGTCGAGCCATCCAGTGTTTCATGACCGCAGCAGTATGTTCCCACAGCCGAGCCTCCGCGCCAACATGCTGAACCTGGACGGCAGGACTTCGGGACGCAACATGGGTATGCGACTTCTCTGTACCGATTGTCATAACAGCGACGACAATCGCGAGTTCGGTGGCACCGGGCCCAACGGCCCGCACGGGTCGATGTTCGCGCACATCCTGGAGCGACGATATGAGTTCAGCCAGGCGCCGGTGCCCGGCAAACTCGTCACCAATCTCTTCCCCAGTCCCAACTTGAGCGCCCAGGGTGGCTCGAACGGCGGCCCTTACGCTTTGTGCGCCAAATGCCACGATCTGACAAAGATCATGAATAGCCCCAGCTTCACCGAGCATGCCCGCCATGTGGTCCAGGATGGCTTCTCGTGCTCGGTGTGCCATACGGCGCATGGCCTGGGCGCGCAGTCAGGGACTATTTCCGGCGAACGATTGGTGAACTTTGACATTCGCGTCGTCGCCCCGAATGGAGCAACCCCGATCTCCTATAACCGGGCCGCCAATTCCTGTAACCTGACCTGCCATGACCACCCCCACGGACGGCAGGAAGTGGTCTCCCCGGGGAGAGTCGGCCGGACACGTTAACAGAGTTTGAAATCTCAAGTTTCAAATTTGAGATTCAGCAGTGATTTGAAATTCAGGAATGAACGTAATTCTCATTGGCGTCAATCATCGCACCGCTCCCGTCAACATCCGTGAGCGATTGAATATCCCCGAGTCGCGCCTCCCGGAAGCCGTCGCGGCGTTGCTCCGCCGGGAAGGCATTCGCGAAGCCCTTATACTCTCCACCTGCAACCGCGTTGAAGTGCTGGCATCGGCGGAAGACGCGGCCGATGCCAAAGCGATCATCGAACAATTCCTGACGGATTACTTGGGTTTCGAACTTGCACCCTGCCAACACTGCTTTTACCACTATCGGCAGCAGGAGGCGGTGCATCATTTATTCCGTGTGGCTGCCAGTCTCGATTCGATGGTTCTGGGCGAACCTCAAATCCTCGGACAACTGAAGCAAGCCTTTCAGTTGGCGAACGAAGCCGGGGCATTGACCAGCACACTCAAGGAAATCGTGAGCCAGGCCCTCGCGGTAGCAAAGCGGGTGCGGCGGGAGACCGCGCTGGGCAGCGCCGCAGTCTCGGTTTCTTACGCCGCCGTTGAGTTGGCCAAGAAGATCTTCGGCAGCCTCGAACACAAGACCATCTTCATCATCGGCGCAGGCAAGATGAGCGAACTCGCCGCCCGTCATCTCCTTCGCGCCGGCGCCGGCACGATTTATGTCACGAATCGCACCTACGAGCGCGCCGTGCAACTTGCCTCGGCCTTTCACGGCACCGCCGTTGCTTTCGACCAGATCTTCGAATACCTCGCCAAGGCTGACATCGTCATCAGCTCTACGGGCGCGCCCGGGTACATCGTTAACAGGGAATTGGCCGCGAGAGCGCTTGCGGCTCGCCGGAACCGCCCGATGTTTTTCGTGGATATCGCGGTCCCGCGCGATATCGACCCACGGGTGCACGAACTGGACAACACCTTCGTCTACAATATCGACGATCTCCAACAGGTGGTGGAATCCAACAAGAAACAGCGCGAGCGAGAGGCCGTGTGGGCGGAAGACATTGTGAAGGAAGAACTGCGCAAAACCATGCGCCGGCTCGCCTCACGCGACCTCACCCCTACCATCGTGGCTCTTGAGGATCGGTTAAACGCCATCCGAGAGGGAGAGATGGAACGTTTTGGGAGCCGTTTAACCGGCCTGACGGTCGAGCAGCGCCAGGCCATTGAAGCCCTCACGCGCGGCTTCCTGAACAAGATCCTGCATGGCCCCATCAGCGAACTCAAGAGTGGCGCCGGCCTGCCGGAGCAGGTGGACCGGGTAAGGCTGGTCCAAAGGATCTTCAGGTTGGCCGAAACCCGCTGACCTTCGCTGCCTGCTTGCTCCGCAGGTTCTCAAGGAATCAATCCCACAATTCCAGGTTGGGCAGACCTGCCCTTCAGATCCGCGCGGCCCTTTCCGAAAAGAGGTGAAAAGGCAACAAAAAGGTTGCCTTTTCTATTCGGCTCTGCTAATCTGCAACCTGGAGGTTGCACAATATGGAAAACCGAATCGAGAAGCGCATTGAGCTGAAGGCGCCGATTTCGCGGGTCTGGCGCGCCCTGACCGATTACCGCGAGTTCGGCGAGTGGTTCCTCGTGAAACTGGAGGGACCGTTCGTGCCCGGCCAGGTCACGCGGGGTCACATCACTTACCCTGGGTACGAGCACCTCAAGTGGGAGGCAGTGGTGCAGAAAATGGAACCCGAGCGGCTGTTCTCTTTCACCTGGCACCCCTACTCCGTCGATCCCAAAAACGATTACTCGAAAGAAACGCCCACCCTGGTCGAGTTCCGGCTCGAGGAAACCCCCGGCGGCACGCTGCTTGTGCTCACCGAGTCCGGCTTCGATAAAATCCCCAGCCAGCGCCGCGACGAAGCATACCGCATGAACGAGGGCGGGTGGAGCGAACAGATGAAGAATATTGAGCGCTATGTCACACCGAAGCGATAGCCGCAGGGGCCTGGGACCGCGTGCGCCTGCTCACGTCTTTGCGGCGTTGGGGGACGAAACGCGGCTCCTGCTGGTGCGGAAACTCTGTGGCGGGAAGCCGCGGTCGATCTCGCAGCTCACCGCGGGCTCCAGGCTTACCCGGCAGGCGATCACGAAACACCTTCGAGTGCTGGAGAGCGCCAGGATCGTGCGCTGCGTACGCGCCGGCCGCGAGAGCCTGTTTCAATTCAATCCTCAGCCCATGGAGGAACTGAAGGATTACCTCGATTTCGTTTCCGAGCAGTGGGACCAGACGCTGGCCAGGTTAAAGTCATTTGTGGAAATCTGAACGCCGGAGCGGGAGGAAAGGCTCGAGATGACTACCGAACGGGGCGCGGCAACCTCATTGACGTGGCGCGGATTTGTCGCGCTGATGGGTTTTTTCGCGGGGTTATGTACGATGTTCGCGTTGGTTGTGACGGTGCTTGAAGCATGGCACGAGCACCCCCAGGCCCATTGGCCGGAGGCGACGGCAACCATTCAGAGGTGCGGGGTTGATGTGCAAGAAGGGTACTGCTATATCGATTGCCGCATCCGCTACCGGGTGGGTGCCGAAGAGATGGTCACGAACGTCCGGTCGCGCAGCACTCCTTCACCAGACCGGATTATTTGGGAATACCCGCGGGCCAAGACGGGTCAACTACAACTGTGGGTGGATAAACATCCTCAGGGGACCTCGATCACGGTGCATTACGATCCCGTCAACCAAAAGAAAGCCGTCCTGGTAGCGACGGATATGCCGCTGGGCGGACCACACACGCCGAGCAACATGAGACTACTGAGAATCGCAGCGGCGACCTGCGCGGTACTGCTGACGATTGCCAGAATCACGCGACCGTCAGCGGACGTCGGTAAGCATTCCGGAAAACCGCCCACACAGGGTTAATTTCTTAACGATTGCATCGCTGATCGGGCGTACACATCAGGATCACATGTGCCGCAGCCCGGCGGCACAAGCGCGGCTGTAGGCAGAGCACGCGAGCAAGAAAGGCATCTGCTCTGGCAACCTCACGCCTTGAAAATGGCGTTGATCTCTGAAGAGCTAGCTGCTTCAGCGGCAAACGCAAAGCTGCCGCGCTCCCGCATTTCTCGAGCGGCGCGAAGAAAGGCGCCCAGGGCCGCTCGGCAGAGCGCGCTGCCCACGCTCAGGCGCTTCGCTCCGATCGCCGCCAGTTCCGTCATGGTCAGTTGCATGCCCGCGAGACCCACGAGCACATTGACGGGGCGATCGACGGAGCTGACCACGGCGGCAATGTCGTCCTTCGTGGCCAGGCCCGGTGCGTACAGGACATCCGCGCCTGCTTCCTGAAAAGCCTGCAACCGCTGGATCGTGTCTCGGAGGTCCGGCCGGCCATGCAAGTAATTTTCGGCACGCCCCGTCAGGGTGAACGGAAAGGGAAGCCCGCGCGCCGCAGCCGCGGCGGCACGGACTCGCTCCGCCGCCTGCTCCTTGTCGTAAATCGGGTGGTCCGCGCGCCCGGTGGAATCTTCAATCGAGCAGCCGACCACTCCCGCGGCGGCCGCAAGCCGCACAGTCTCGGCAACCGTCTCAGGCGCGTCGCCAAAGCCGTTTTCGAGGTCTGCGCTCACTGGCAAGCTGGTGGCGGAGGCAATGGCCGAGGCATACTCCAGGCTCGCCTCGCGGCCCACCGTCTGGTCGCTCCGGCCGACCGAGAAGGCGTAACCCGCGCTGGTCGTGGCCAACGCCTCAAACCCCAGATGCGCCAGCAGCCGCGCCGTGCCCACGTCCCACGGGTTGGGAATTAGGAATGCACCCTCACGCTCATGCAATGCGCGGAAGGCCCGTGCCTTCTCAGCTTGCGTCACTGCCTTCGTTGTCATCATTCCCTCCGCTTTGAGTTTGGTCGTCATTCCGAGCGAAGCGAGGAATCTCGCCCCGGTCTTCTTCCTTCGAACCAACCAAAGCAGAGCGAGATTCCTCGCTCCGCTCGGAATGACAGGGTTTTCAGTTTAGCCCCACCTTATGAACGATGTTGTTTCCGATGAAAAAGTTGCGGCAGCAAACGGGGTGGCGGGAGCCGGCGGATCGAGCAAGATGCCCAGGATCCGGAGCGGATTCGATGCCTGGCTGACAAAAATGGCCTTTCGTTTTATGCTGATCAAGCGGGCTTATAGCAAAGAGGAGTTCATCCGCATGGCGGAGGAGAGCCGCTTCGGCTCGTGCCAGATCAATGCCGGCCCGGTTGGTTTCGAAGTGCGATTTACCAAGCCGGCCCGAATCGTCTAGCGGTACGGTACGTATGCAAGTGAAACAGGCTACCCGCACGCTGTCATGCTGAGCGAAGCGAAGCATCCCCGCAGTTCAGTACAGAAATCAACTGCAGGGACCCTTCGCTGCGCTCAGGGTGACAGATCAATGAATGTTTCACTGCCCAACGACGAGAGGTGGAAAACATGGATTATCGGCAACTGGGGCATTCCGGCCTGAAGGTCCCGGCGCTGAGTTTTGGCACCGGCACCTTCGGCGGTGGAAACGAATTCTTCCGGGCCTGGGGTCAAACCGATGTTGATGAAGCCAAACGCCTGGTCGCGATCTGTCTCGAAGCAGGTTCAAATCTCTTCGATACGGCGGACGTTTATTCGAACGGCCTGTCGGAGGAAATCCTTGGCAAGGCCATCGAGGGCAAAAGAAGCGAGGTGCTCATTTCCAGCAAGACCACCTTCCGCTTCGGAGATGGAGCGAACGATGTCGGCTCCTCCCGCTATCACATTCTGCGCGCCTGCGAAGCGAGTCTGCGCCGCCTGGGCACGGATTATATTGACATCTACCACATGCATGGCTTCGATGCGCTGACTCCGGTGGAGGAGACTCTCGAGGCACTCGATTCGCTGGTCAGGAGCGGGAAGGTCCGCTATATCGCCTGCTCCAATTTTTCCGGCTGGCACCTCATGAAGTCGATCGCTGTCTCGGAAAGGTACGGGTGGGCCCGCTATGTCGCCCATCAGGTGTACTATTCTTTGCTGAATCGGGAGTACGAATGGGAATTGATGCCGCTGGGAATCGACCAGAAGGTGGGTGCGCTGGTCTGGAGCCCGCTCGGTTGGGGACGATTAACAGGCAAAGTGCGAAGAGGCCAGCCCTTGCCGGCGCAAAGCCGCCTTCACAAGACCGCTGACCAGGGTCCGCCGATTCCTGCCGAGCACGTCTATGAGGTTGTGGAAGCCATTGACGCGATCGCGGCCCAGACGGGCAAAAGCGTTGCTCAGATCGCTCTCAATTGGCTCTTGCAGCGCCCCACGGTTTCGAGCGTAATCGTGGGCGCGCGCAATGAAGAACAATTGCGGCAGAACCTTGCTGCCGTAGGGTGGAATCTAACGGCTGAGCAAATCAACGCGCTGGACGCCGCCAGTGCGATAACCCCGGTCTATCCATACTGGCACCAACGCCAGTTTGTCGAACGAAATCCCTTACCGGTGTGACTTTCTATGAAGGCCATCATATTCGATGGAGCCGGAGATGCCGGCGTGTTGCGGCTGGTTGACGAGCCGATGCCGGAAATCAGGCCCCATGATCTTCTGGTGAAGGTTCATGCTGCCGGCGTTAACCGCGCCGACATTCTGCAGCGTCAGGGCATCTATGGCGCACGGCCTGACTATGGTGACTCGCTGGTGCCGGGGCTTGAGATCGCCGGCGAAGTCGTCGCAGCCGGTCCGAAGGCGGAAGGCTACAAGGCCGGGGACCGCGTGATGGCCGTGGTGGGCGGGGGCGGGTATGCGGAGTACGCACGTGTTGACTGCGGCATGTGTATGTTCATCCCGAACCGTTTGAGCTACGCGCAGGCGGCCGCCATTCCCGAGGTGTTCATCACCGCGCATGAAGCCATGATCCATTTGGGCGAACTTAAGCCCGGCGATTGGGTGCTGATTCACGCCGCGGCGGGCGGAGTCGGATCCGCCGCCGTTCTGCTTGCGCACGCCCTTGGGGCAAAGACCGTATTTACCGCTTCGGGTGAGGAACGAATTGCGCGCGTCTCCGCTCTGGGAGGAACGGTTGGAGTGGACTACCGCCACGCAGATTTCGTGGCCGCGGCCATGCAGGCCACCGGCGGCCGAGGCGTGGATGTGGTGATCGATTTTGTGGGCGGGCCGTACCTGGAGCGAAATCTGCGCGCGCTTGCCGAAGGCGGAAGGCTTGTCCAGGTGGGAGTGCTGGGCGGCGCGCAAGGCGTGCTGCCGCTCGATCTGCTCCTGCACCGCTATCTTCGCATCATCGGCACGGTCATGAAATCTCGCAGCCTGGAAGACAAGGTGGCCATGACGTCGCGCTTTCGCGAACGCTGGCTGGAAGCGTTCGAGTCCGGAGCACTGCATCCGATAGTTGACCGCATATTTCCTCTCGCGCAAGCGGCCGACGCCCACCGCGCGATGGAGGCTTCCGGTAATTTCGGGAAGATCGTTCTCTCCGTTCTGCTCTGAACAATCAACTATTCCGCAGCGCCACCATGGGGTCGCGGGTGGCGCACACGTTGCGACGCTTTTGTCGCGATGTGTGCGCCCATCGTCGGGAAGGCGCATACATGCCGACAAAAAACGTCGGCACGTATGCGCCACCCACGGCACTCATTGTAATTGCAAACCCCACGTCTGTCATTCAGCTATTCCGCAGCGCCACCATGGGGTCGATACGTGAGGCGCGATGCGCAGGCACATACCCGGCCACGAGCGCCACCGCGGCCAACAATCCCGCCATGCCCGCAAAGGTCACGAGGTCGGTCGGGGCGGTCCCAAACAGCAGCGACGCGATCATCCTGGCGACCGCCAACGATCCCACCAAGCCCACTGCAATTCCTGCCAGGGCCAGCCTCAGCGTCCTGCCCAGCACGCCCGCCAGCACGTGTCCTTGAGTAGCTCCCAGCGCCATGCGGATGCCGATCTCCTGCGTCTGCCGCGCGACCGTGTAGGAGATGACGCCGTAGATTCCGAGCGCCGCCAGCACCAGTCCCAGCGCCGCAAAGGCGGCAACCAGCAACGCAAAAAAGCGCCGCGGCGAAACGGCATGATCTACAATCTGCCGGAGAGGACGAAACTCTGTAGCAGCCTGACCTGGGTTAAGCGTGCGCAGAGTGTGCATCACGCTCGCTGCCAGCGCCTGCGGCGGCAATTGGGTGCGCACCACCAACTCCGCTCCCGCCGGCCCCGCCTGCGTTGCCGGAAGGTAGATTTCCAGACCCGAAGTTTCTTCCACGCTGGTTTCGCGAACGTTGGAAACGATGCCCACCACCTTGGTATCCGTTCCGTTAATCTGTGCGATTCGCCCCATAGGGTCCCGCCCGGGCCACAGCCTTTTCGCCGCAGCCTCATTCATGACCACAACCCGTTCGCTGTCCGGCTTGTCGGACCAGTCGAGGTCCCGCCCCTTGCGCAGGCGCATGCCCATGGCCCCGAGGAAACCCGGCGTCACGACATAAACGAACGCATCGGGGGATTCGTCTTTTCGATAGACTACTCCCTTGGCGCCCAGTCCCCAGCTCCGGTTTCGATCCAGTGGCAGCATATCGGTAATGCCGGCCTCTTCGATGCCCGGAATCGCTTTCACGCGGCGCAGCATCTCCTCGAGAATCGCGCCCCTCTGCGCCGGTTTGCCTCCGTCGTCGTAATCCACGCGCAAAGCGGCGGCGCGGTCGGGCTGAAATCCCAGGTCAACATCGAGAACGCGCAGAAAGCTCCTCAACAGCAGTCCCGCTCCCACCAGCAGCACGCAGGCCAGCGCAACTTCCGATACGACCAGCACGGAGCGCATGCGCTCGTGCGCGTGGCCCTGGGTGGTTCCGTGGCCGGAATCTTTCAGTGCTTCCTGAATGTTCTTGCCTGACATCTTAAAGGCCGGCGCAAGCCCGAAGAGAACCGCGCTTACCGTCGCTACCAGCAGCGTCCACGCGAAAGCCGCACTGTCCACCCGCAGGCTGCTGAGCAAGGGCAGGGCGATGGAACCTTGGTGGGCCAGGTAATAGGTCATCAATGCGGCAAAGCCCAGGCCCAGCACTGCACCCACCATCGAAAGCAGCATGCTCTCGGTGAGCAGTTGCTGGATCAACCTGCCCCGTCCCGCTCCGAGGGCGTTGCGCATCGCGAATTCCTTGCTGCGCGCCGCCGCTCGCGCCAGAGCAAGGTTTGACAGGTTCACGCATACGATCAGCAAGATCAGGCCCACCGCGCTCCACAACACCACGAGCGAGCGCCGAAGCCTGCCGCTCACATGGTCCTTCAGTGATTGCACTCTGGCCTTGTACCCGGTGCCCCACTCCGGATGCTTCTTGCTGAAATAAAGGCGCGGAAACAGAAGGTCGGCTTCTGACTGCGTTTCGGACACAGTTCTTCCTGGCTTTAGACGTCCGACCATTAAGAATACATTTCCCCAATCGCGCATATCGTCCATATTCGCGGGAACGAAGATTTCCATCTTGACGCCAGGGGCAAAGACCGATCCGAAATCAAAAGTTGGGGGAAGCACACCGGCCACCGTCACCGGTGCATTATTCAGTGTGATCGTTTGCCCCACGAGGGACGGGTCTCCGGCAAGCCGCCGCTTCCAGAAGAAATAGCTCAACAGCACGGCTGGGCCGGCATTCTTCCGGCACTCATCCGCGGTGAACAGGCGGCCCAACATGGGCGCGACGCCCAGGGTGTCGAAGAAATTGCAAGCCACGTTCACTCCCGATACAGGTTGCGGTTCTCCTCGCCCCGTCAGCTTGTAGTCGGAAGGTCCATAGAAGGGAAAGTATGCCGTCACGCTCTCGAGCGAATGGTTGCCTCGCTGATAGTCCTCAAACGCATCGACGGAATAGGTCGCGCACGAAAGGCCGCAGTCTTTGGGCGGTCCTTCGATCCACACCAATCGCTCTGGAGCTTTAAAAGGCAGCGGCCGCAGCAGGATGGTATTCACCACGCTGAAAACCGTGCTGTTCGCGCCGATGCCCAGCCCCAGAATCAGCACCGCCATCACCGTGAAGGCGCGGTCCCGCCGCAAAGTGCGGAACGCATAGCGAATATCCTGCTTCAAACTGTCCATCGCCGGCAGCCCCCGCGCTTCAGGTTATTTTTGTTCCCTCATGTGTAGTTAAACGAAGGGTAGATTGCTTTTGTTCCCTCATGTGTAGTTAGACGAAATTCGCGGCTGGGGGTTAGCTAGAGCGGGAGGGGAGTGGCAATCGTGGACATCCTCTGTAGCACTCGAGTTTCTTCGACGCGCGCGAAGAAAAGCAGATCCTTCGCTTCGCTCAGGATGACGGTAATTTCGCTCAGGGTTACATGTCATTCTGAGCGAAGCGAAGAATCTGCATTTGGTTGGCCACGCTTCACGCCGAGACGGTTCAAAATATCAATCGCGCGCAGAATTGAGCCTCGCGCGCTGGGCTCATGGCCATGGTGATGGTCCCGAACTGCGGCTCGTTCACGAAGCGATTGGGAATCCCGTAGTTCGTGTGGTTAAGCGCGTTAAATGCTTCCGCGCGAACCTGCACGCGCAGTGATTCCGCCACGTGAAACTCTCGCGTCAAAGCAACATCCGCGTTTTGCTGTCCGGGGCCCTCCACGGTGTTGCGCCCCGCGTTGCCGAACGTGTAAGGCGGCGGCGCCGCGAAGGCGGAGGTGTTGAACCACTCCTCGGAAGTGTGCGAGCCGGAAGGAAACACCGGCAGGCCCGTATAATTCGCGCGGATGGGATTCTCTCCCACGGTGGTGCCGGAATTCGCCGTGTCGCCAAACACCGAAATGGTAAACGGCATGCCGGTTTCAGCCTGGTAGAGCGTGGCCAGTTCCCAGTGCGAGGTCAGGCGGTTGATCCAACCCTGTTGCCTCACTCCGGGCAGATTGTAGACCAACGTCGCAACGTAGCGGAGGCGAACATCGCACGCCAGCCCCTTTTCCGCGTCAAGGTCGGAATCGTTTTGCGGAATGGCCGACTCATCCATGGGTGAGCGAAAGTCGGGAGCGTTCGTGAGGCTCTTCGCCCAGGTGACATTAGTAAGAAAAGTGAGTCCGTGGGAGAAGCGGCGGCGCACGTCGACCCATCCCGCGTCGTACCAACTGCGAGCGGAGTTCTCGAGCATATTGATGGTCGACACGGGCTGATCCGTGCTGGCGATGGTGACGCCGCTGGGGAAAACGGTTCCGGGCAGGAATTCAATGGCCTTGACCGGCCGCCGGGGCTGGAGGAGACCCGGCCCGGGAGGCGGATTGTTGGTCAGGTGCGCGCGCTGGAGGTGGTAGCCGCCGCTGCCCTGGTAGCCGATCTCGACCACCGTGGTCGGGGACAGGGCTTTCTGCAATGAGTAGCTCCATTGTTGGATGTACTGGGAAGGACTGTGCGGATAAAAGCCCGTGAAGCTGGTTACGGTGGAACCCAATACAGGGGCGGCGAAGTTGTATCCCGTCAGGCTGGGCGTGTAGGGATCGCTTTGTTGGGTTTGCGGAAAGACAAAGGGCACGTTGTGGCGCTGGTTGCACCAGGTGTTCATATCCACGGGAGTGAAGAAGACGCCGTAACTGGCGCGCATCACAAACGGGAACCTGCCCTGGAAGGAATGGGTCAAGCCGAGGCGCGGCGCGAAATCGAGCTTGAGTGTGTAGAATAAGCCCTTGGGTGTGCCGCCCTGCCCTCCGATGAAGATATAAGGAACGCCATCCTGCCAAGTCAGATTGCTTCCGGGCTTATCCGGCCGGATATCGGTGAGCGCGCTCATATACTGGTAACGCAGCCCGACATTGACCGTAGTGTGTTGGGTGAGACGCCAGTTGTCCTGAACAAAGGCATCGCCATACCACTGCCGCAGATTCATGTCCGGGATGCCGGCCTGGCGTTGTTTGACGATGGGCAAGCCCAGCAGGTAACTGGCCAGCGCAGCCCCGGTGCCATCGTTGGTAGCCGTCTGGGTGGTGAAGCCATTGCTGAACTGGTAGAAACCGCGGCTTTGGAAGAAGCCCCACATGGGCCAGTCGTAATCGCGCGCGTCGCCGCCCACCTTGAACGAATGCCGTCCCCATTGCTTGTTCCAGATGTCACCTGCCTGAAGGGTGGTGTCCCAGTCGTGGACCGGAGTCCCGATATAGGAATCTCCAAACGCGTTGTAACCCTGAACGGTCGCATAAGGCATGCCCCACGCACCCTGACCGCCGAATCCCACTCCCTGAATGCCTAGTTGGGCGATGTAATTCTCGGTGAAGTTGTTTTGCGAATAGCGGTGCATGGAAAGGCGCGACATACCAAGCCACAACACGTTCACAGAGGTCGCGGAGATGAGATGTGTGTACTGGAGAGTTGCGTTCTGCGCCAGGTTGTTGTCAAACGACCCGAAGCCGGGCAGGTTCTCCGGGGTGAAATCACGCTCGGCAAGGAAAGAGAAGCGAGCGAACAATGCGTCACCGTGGGGCAGGTTTTGGTCGATGCGGAGCGTCGCCTGATTCGAAAAATTGCGGTTGGTGCGGAGGTCGAGATAATTGTTGGAGTCCGGCCCCGTTCCGATGGGAGTCG
Organism: Terriglobia bacterium; assembly: GCA_050008495.1. Classification (GTDB taxonomy): domain Bacteria; phylum Acidobacteriota; class Terriglobia; order UBA7540; family UBA7540; genus CAVROP01. The sequence goes on from JBEKMN010000040.1 coordinate 29,246, forward strand.
TACTCATGCTCATGCCCATTCCCATGCCCATGGCCATGTTGGGCAGCGGCACGTGCGCCAGGATCCCGGAGGAGACGGAACTGATTTCGCCGGCCGGAACCGTGTCGTTCGGGAAAGCGTTGCGGAGAACCGCCGGATTCGAAGGGCTGGTCGGAAGCAAGGGATTGTAATTCGGGTTGGCATGCGTGGTGGTGGGATCATAAATAGTCAGGCCGGTCTGGCTGAAGTCGCCCGTGCGCTCGAGGGCGGTGGGAACCGTCTCAATTTGCGCCAGACCGTTGCTCAAACGGAAACCTTCCCAATTGGCGAAGAAGAAGGTGGAGTTCTTGCGAATCGGGCCGCCCAGGGATGCTCCAAATTCGTTCTGCGCGAGATGCGGAATGTTGCTGGGGTCGGTAAACGCGCGCGCGTCGAAGGTGTTGCTGCGAACGTACTCATAAGCATCCGCGTGCAGAGCGTTGCCGCCTGACTTGGTGACGATGTTCACCTGAGCGCCGCCCGCGCCGCCGAATTCGGCCGAGTAACTTCCGGTCTGCACTTTGAACTCGCGAATCGAGTCCGGCGAGGGGCTGTAAGACAGCGTGTTGAAGGTCGGGTCGGTATCTGTGGAACCGTCCAGAAGGAAGTAATTGGCGTTGGGCCGTGCGCCGCCGACGCTGAGGGCCGAGTTCTGGTTGGGCCGCCAGTAGAGCGGGTTGTTATTGCCAGCCTGCACGCCAAAGCCCGCGTGGACCGACGGCGCTATGAGCGCCAGGTCGAGCACATGCCCGCCGTTCAGAGGCAGCTCCCGGGTCAGCGTGGGCTCGATGACTTCACCCAGGCTGGCGTCCGCTGTGCGGAGCACCTCCGACGTGCCCACCACCTCAACCGCTTGCTTAATCGGTCCGACCTTCATCACGAGGTCGAGGCGAAGGTACTGGTTCACCTCTAGGGTGAGAGTTCGAACAGGTAAGTAAAAGCCCTCGAGGACGGCGGAGAGTTCGTATTGGCCGGGATTGAGGCTGGCAAAATCATAGGTGCCTTCCGACGTGCTTTCCACCGTGCGCGCCAAGCCGGTTTGTGTTTCGGTGAGCGTGATCTTGGCGCCGGGAAGCGGCAACCCTTGAGAGTCCCGGACGATCCCATCGATATGCGCCCCATTGGCCTGCGCGCGAGCAAGAAATGCATTGAGACCCACGATTACGAGTGCGGCCGGAATCAAGATCCATTGACGCATGAAATCCCTCCTGCTGTCACACCAAGGGCGCGCTGACGCTGCCCCTCAATTCTCAATTCAGTATCGAGTCACTGCTGATCGGGCCGGGCTCCTGGGATGCCCTCGGCCCAATCCTGCGAAATAAGGAAGACTAGCTGTTGAGGGCGAGCCCCGCAATAACCTCCTCTGACTACTACTCTCGAATCCAGTCATTATCTGTCTGAGTATTAAGCCCCAGCTTGAACCTTGAAGCAGATTGCTTCTTCTTAATCCATTGACTAGTAAGGAGTTAGTGCTGCATCAGGGTTTGGTCAGCGCTCCCCGGGCGGCGCTGGATTTGCTCACCCGTAATTAACCGCAAAAATCTGCACGTGCAGCCTATATTTTCGGTCTCGATGCCTAGGGCTCAAGTCACTTAAAACAAAAGACTTGCTTTGCGGCTCCGGGACCATCCCGCCAAGACATGACTTCTTGTCTCTTGACAAATGCAAAATCATAGGCTACAGTAGTGCAGCCACTCTGGGCGCCTCTCGGCCGTACGAGGGGCGCGAAGGATGGTTGGCGGCAATGAAGCCACGTCTACGGCGACCCAAGGGTCGGCACTATTCAGAATTCCGGGAACAAAGCGAGAATGTCTATGAAAACAAACAGTCGAGGAGTTGAGGGGCCAATTCAAGAGGTCGGGTCGGATGCCGACGATTTGTCACTTCTCAACCCTCAACTCTCGACTTCTCAACTTGAATTCGACGGAACAAAGCGAGAATGTCTATGAAAACAAAGGATCGCTATGGAAAAGTCGAGTGCCGATGGCGGGCATGGCAGGTCGGGTCCCGCGGAGCCGAGCAACCTCTGGGCCCGAGTCATCTCCGTGCGGTAACGGCTTGGCTGAAAGCTGAGAGCTGACAGCTGAAAGCTGATTACTGACAGCCGTTTTTCGACGAACGAACCGGGAATGTCTATGAAAACAAAGGAACGCGTCTCTGAAAACGCCGCCCTTGTGGCCACCCAGGACCACCACGAGCCCTGCCCTGACACAACCTGCGCCGCCCCGGTTCCGCCTTCACGCTGGCTGCGGGTGGCGGTGATTCTGCTCCTGGCCATTGTGTACCGAGCCGTTCCGGGATTGGCCTGGGGTGATCACGGGCACAAGCTGGTCAACGCGGCAGCGGTGGACAATTTGCCTCAGCCGCTCCGCTCTTACTTTCAGGCACGCAAAGTCTACCTCGTCGACCACGCCTCCGACCCCGACCTGCTGGCGCACGACGACGCTGCGGAGCGCCCTCACCACTACACCGACCTCGACGCCGACGACACCTACCCATTCCCCAACCTGAGGCGGCAGTTCGTGCTGCAAAGGGCGGCGCCCATGGTCTGGCAGCTTCGCAATGGCGACTCGCTCTGGCAAATCGAGCGCTTCACGCTGCGCCTGGCCGATTCTCTTCAGCACCGGCGTTGGCAGGCGGCGGACGAGGACGCGGTTTTCGCGGCTCACTACGCCGCCGACCTTACCCAGCCTCTTCACACCGTCAAGAACTACGATGGCCAATTGACCGGGCAGAAGGGAGTTCACGCTCGCTTCGAGACCGACTTGGTGAACGCCCTGGCGGACACCTGGCAACTCAAGCCGCAACCTGCGATGTTCTTGCCGGACCTGCGCGGCCGGATTTTCGACGAGGCGCTGGCAAGCTTCAATTGCAGGAACCTGATCTTCGCCGCCGATCGCATCGCGGTTTCCGGCCGCACCTACCTCGATCCGCAGTACAGTCCGGCCTTCTACAAGCTGGCGGGGCCGCTGGTCGAGAAGCGGCTATCGGCCGCAGCTTCCTTCGTCAGCAGCCTCTGGTATACTGCCTGGGTTCGAGCGGGTAAACCCCCGCTGCCGGGCAAGGCTGGCCAGGCGCTGGAGGCGTCTGGGCTTGATGTAGAGGCGGCTTTACGCCGCCACATGGCGAGATGAACTCGCCGCTACTTCGTCGAAGGTCTCGCGATGAGACGAAAGCGGATACTCGTGGCGGGAATTGTCCTGGCGGTCTTCTGCCTTGGGGTTTTGGTGGGCCGCCGCGCCGGACGCTCGCCCTCGACGCCCTTCACTTCGCCTGCTCCCTCTGGCGGAGAGGCCGCCGGCTGTGTCGATATCCACGATGCGGCTCCGCTGGCAGGCAAGACAGGATGCGTCTCCGGGCGCGTGCTTAAGGTATTCACGTCGAAGGGCGGCAATACCTTTTTCGATTTCTGCGAGGATTATCACGACTGCCCGTTCACCAGCGTGATATTTTCCTCCGACAAAAGCAAGTTTGGTGATCTCGAATCCCTGACAGGGAGGCAAATTGAAATCCGCGGGTCAGTTACCGTGTACCAAGGAAGGCCGGAGATCATTATCCGCGATGCCGGGCAGATTCGCGTGGCGCCGTGAGAGCTCCCCTCCTCGTTGAGGAGGGGGAACGGCTCGACGCGGTAGGTAGTGGATTGAGAGGCTGTATGCGTTGTTGCGTGGGATTGATTATGGTCGCGGCCAGCCTGTTGCCAAGCGAAGCGAAGCCCGCCATCATATTGAGTGAGGCGCCGGCTGCTGTCATCCTGAGCGCCGCACCACAGCAGACGGCTGCACCGGCCTCCCCGCAGCTTTTGCCGGGGGTCGCCGAGGCGGTTAACAAAGGTTTCGACCTGCTGTCGCGCCGTGACCCGGCAGGCGCGGAAGCCGCCTTTCGCCAAGCTATCGAGCTGCAGCCCGAACTCGAAATGGCGCACCGCGGATTGGGCATGGCTCTCCGGGCTCGGGGCCAGGATGAAGCGGCCGTGCGCGAACTGGAAGTTGCCACGCGCCTCGACCCTTCGGATGCGGATGCGCACTACGAACTGGCGGACACGGCCTGGGCTTTGAGCCGGCAGCCGGCTGGTTCGCAGCGCGCTCCAGGAACCGCGGCCCAGGACTATCGCGCTTTGGCCACCGGCGAGTATAAAAAACTCGCCGCGCTCAGGCCGCAAGATGCCTCGATCCGGCAAATCCTGGCGGAACTCGACCTCGAGGCCGGACGAAAAGAAGAAGCGCTGGCTGAGATGCAGGAGGCGGCCCGCACCGCTCCGGACGATGCCGCGACACACGTGGCCCTGGGCCGCGTTTATTTTGCCCAAGCCGAAGAAGAAAAAGCCGCCGCAGAATACCAAAAAGCTTTGCAGCTCAACCCCAAGGAGGGCCAAGCGTATCTGGCGCTCGGCCAGATGCGGTTCTTCCAGCGGCGATACGCGCAAGCGGCAGAGAGTTTTCAGCAAGCCATCCAGGTGTCCCCCAACCTCGGCCCGGCCTATGCGGGCATGGCGCAGATCTACATGCAACAAGCCCATTCCGCGGAAGCGCGGAAAATGCTGGAAAAGGTCGTGGCGCTGGATCCCGAAGATTGGCAGAGCCAGTTTCAGCTTGCGGTCTTGATGAACTCGGCAGGGGAGGTGGGGGCCGCCACCGAACTGCTCGAGAAGGTCACACGCCTGCATCCGGATTATCTTCCGGCGCAGGAACAGTTGGTGATGGGGCTGGTGCGCCGCGGGGACCTGAGGCAAGCCAGCGCCAAGGCGGATGCGTTGATTGCCGAGCAGCCTCAGGCGGCCGAAGGCCATCGCTTGCGGGCGCTGATCCTCCGCAAGCAGCACGACCTCGAGGGGGCGCTGGCCGAGGCCGCCATGGCGCTGGGGACTGAGCCGGACTCCGCCTCCATGCTGGCGCTCGAATCGCTCTCGCTGTGGGAGCTCAAGCGTAAGAAAGACGCCCTGGCGGCTTTTCGCGCTGCGGCCAAGCTCGAGCCCAAGGTTGCGACAGCGGAGGTTTTCTGCCGCCTGCTGGCGTGCGACGCCAATGATATCAGCGCGGTGAGCGATTTCCTTCACCGCAACCGTTGGGTCCTGGCGCCGCCCCAGCCATAGACTCTTATTATAGGCTACATCAACATGGACTTTACGTCCATGCTGACTTCTGGGCGCCTTGCTTCCTCAACTCCCATCCGGACCGGCTTAGGGGGAGTTTGGCCTTTGACAATGCGCTCCGGTGGTGGTAGGGTTGCGCCAATGGGTGCGTGTGGTGACTTCACGCGCAGGCCGCCGTCCTTATCTCGATCCAGCGCGAAGATCCCCATACGTTGTCCGAGGTGGCCATGCAAGGGACTATCAAGCGAATCATCCGTGACCGCGGGTTCGGGTTTATCCGCACTGCCGAGGGCCAGGAAGTGTTCTTCCACCGCAGCAGCCTTCAGGATCTCAACTTCGACGCTTTGAAAGAGGGGACAAACGTCGAACTTGAGGTGGAGAGAGGGGACAAGGGTCCCCGAGCTACGGCGGTGCGTTCGAGCGGAGGCTAGCGCTGCGGGAGATTCTTGGATTCTCCAGCGTCGCGTTCTTTCGGAGCAATGGCCGGGAATAAGCGGAATGAAGGGATAGCTCTGCCCCGCCTCAGATCCAAGCTGTCCGCACCGCGGAGAGGGTTTCTATAATGCTGCCTCGCGCGGTGCGGCGCCGGCAGGCCTTGGAGCGGCCCTCCGGGCCACGATTCGACCACGCGCCGGACATGGACCGCCGCCGCAAGGCGGGGCGCTCCGGCTCCGATCCCTGACTATGACCGCTGAGCTGCAGAGAGGCATTGCGTGCGCTGGGAACTGGACCCTTGATCTCGTCAAGGTCATCGACTACTACCCTCCCGAACACTCCATCGCCAACATCACCGCCGAATCTATGGGTGGGGGTGGTTGCGCTTTCAACGTCAGTTTGAACCTGGCTAAATTCGACAGCGAACTTGATCTCTACCCTCTGGGCGTGATTGGAAACGACTCCTACGGAGACTTCCTAATCGACCAGTTTCGCCCCTATTCCCACGTCCACCTCGAACAGCTAAGGAGGACCAGCCGGGACGGGACCTCGTATACGGACGTTTTCAATGTCGCTTCTACCGGCCACAGGACCTTCTTTCACTATCGGGGAGCTAACCGCCTATTCTCGCCGGACGAGGTTGACCTGGATAAGTTGCCGGTCGACTGGTTTCATTTAGGTTACCTCAATCTGCTGGACGCGATGTATCAAGCGGATGAGCAGTTTGGGACGGTGGCGGCGCGATTCTTGGCTCGAATCTGCGACCGGAACATCAAGACTTCCATCGATCTCGTGTCGGAGGACAGTGACCGCTACAGGCAGATTGTTTCTCCGGCGCTGAGGTTCACGTCCTATTGCGTCATCAACGATTTCGAAGCCGAGCGACTCTCGGGAATAGCGATCCGGCGGGAAAAGGCGTTGATCCTCGCAAATCTGAAGCGAATTGCCACCGATATTCTGGGCTTGGGCGTCGAGGAGATGGTGGTGATTCACTTTCCGGAAGGAGCTTACGCCTTAGTTAAGGATGGAGGTGAGATTCTGCAACCCTCCTTGGACCTTCCCGCGAGCTATATCGTGGGAAGCACGGGCGCTGGTGACTCGTTTTGTGCGGGCGTGATTTATGGGCTCTCGCAGGGATGGAGCCCCGAAAAGACGCTCCGTTTCGCCTCCTGCGCCGGAGCCATGAACCTGAGCGACCTGACCACCACGGGCGGAATAAGGCCCTGGGCGGAAGTCCTCGGGATGGAGGGGAAATTCCCTTACCGGAGGCTGCCGTAAAGGCTCGCAGTTCGTCGCCTGTCGCGCGCGGGACGAACCGCTCCTCCAGCAGTGTCGAAGTAGGACCTCGAAGCCTGAGGGGCTGCTGCACTCCGGGATTCGCTCACTGCACTCGTCGGGCCGGATCAGAGCCAGGAGGCGGAGGAGGCGCTACCATCAAGCCCAGACCTTGCAGCAGCATTACCGTCCGTTGTGCCGCCGCCCGCCAGATGAGCTGGCAACCTTCTCCCTGACAGTTCTGCACGTAGACGTCGCCTCCGGAATATTCGAGGCTGCAATTCTTAAAGGTGCAGTTGACGAAAACCCCCTCATCCAAGACCAAGTGCTGGTTCTCGAAAACCTTGTTTTCGTGTCGAGTCATGAGAAGACGAGGCTACCACCACCCGGCCGTGGCCGCAAGCTTCGGGTGGAGGTGTTTTCGGGTTGATTGGAAGCAGTCTCCCGGCAGCCATAACGAGGTCCGCCAGACGGGGACCGCCGCCGGGTGGCGAGGCAGAGTCTCCTCCACAATTCTTGTCAAGAGGACAAGCCAGAGGGACGTATCATCTGTACCTTGACTTTCCTGGGTGAGGAAAGCGAGGCCTGCACACGCGCCTTGAGTCGTTGCAGCGCCTCAGCGTGAAGCTGTGAAACGCGCGATTCATCCACGGCCAGACGGGAGGCAATCTCTTTCATGGTGAGATCGTGCTGGTAGTAAAGCGTCATAATAAGCCTCTCCCGTTCGGGCAGACGCTCCAACGCGCGGTTCACGAGATCGCGTTGCTCACGGCGATAACAGAGGTCGAAGGGATCCTCGGTCAGTTGACGGACCACTGCGCGGCTCTCTTCTCTCACCGGCAGCTTGACGGCGGCTGCCGCCGTTTCGGAATTCTGCAACGCGTCAAGGCCCAGGGAGTGCACCTCTTGCGCCCAGCGATGCCACACTTTTAGGCTAATGCCCAACGCCCGCGCGACTTCCTCGCCTTGCACGGCGCGGCCCAGGCGTGCCTCCAACTCACGATAGGTCTTCTCTACTTTTCTTACCCGGCGCCGCATATCGCGGCTGGCAGGGTCGAGAGTTCGCAGCGCGTCCAGGATGCCTCCACGAATCCTGTGCCGCGCGTAGCTTTCAAGTTTTACCTTCCTGGAAGGATCGAATTTCCGCAGCGCATCCACCAACCCCAGGGTTCCGGCCCCCACCAGGTCGTCCATTTCCACATGAGGCGGCAAGTGCTGACGCATCTCGAATGCCACGCGCTTGACCAATGGCGCCATCGCTAATAACAAATTCTGACTTTCTGCTTCTTGTCTGCCACTGCTTCCCTCATCCGCTTTTCCCGTGAAAGAAGGGGCGGCAGAAACAGGGGAAGAACCGGTCTCTCCGCTTTGCACACGCGGCTGGTCGCCGCCTGCGGAAGGGGGGGACAATTTGCTGGCGAGTGAACTTGCCGGCTTCAGCCGGCGGCTGGCGCTTTCCGTTCCTTCCTGTTGCCTTGCCATGACAGACCTCGCTCGTTAGCTTTTCGCCACGAGAAAGCCTGAGCGGGAGCTACGTGTTGAGCGGCGACGCGGGATCCTGAAGATCGCCTCTGCTCGGACCTGACACTTCACCACCGGCGCAAGAGTCTGGCTCCTGCGCAACCCGCACGCTGACTTGGTTCGTGAGTCCGTGGCGCTGGCATTGGCAATTGCACCTCTCATGCCAGCCCGCCGGGGATCACCGGAAACCGTTATCGGGCCTTACCTGCCACGCCTCGCCTTAGCCTCATAGCGTAGTCGGTGGGGCTTAGTCGTAATCTTGAAAGGCGCCCGCTTCGAGGTCATAGACCGGCAATTAACATCGAAGTTTCAAGGGCATAGCAGGCTATCGGGACCGCAAGAAGCAAACCGAAGAAGGGCTCGTTCTAGCCTCAGAACTGTAGAGCGGCGTGCCGCGGAGCGGCACTTCGAGGCCCGTTAATTTCTCCTCCGGCAAAGAAGGAGTTCGCCCGCGCTTCGGCTTCAGTTCCATATCGGAAACCATCCGGGCTCGGAAAATCTTCCCTATCTCATCATCGGCGGGTCCGCGCATTGTCCTGAGCACAATCGCCGACTGCGGCATCGTTTAAAGCCTTGCTTCAACCCAGCCGATACTAGTCTTGGTTGAGGGAAGAGGCTGGGCGATGCGCAGTGAGTGGGCGCGACAAGTTTGCAGCACCCAGAAGGCGCACGAGATCCACAATGCGGCTCCAGCCCCCAAAAACCGCAGGCCGGTAACAAGCCGGAGCCGGAGGGGAAGTGGGCGTGAGGCCGGCCTGAGCGAAAAACGGGATTTGCGCAGAGCGACTTGTCGGGCTTCTTATCTACAGATCGGCGGGCGCATGGGCAGGTTCCAAAATGGGAAGCGGTTTCCCGATTTGGAAAAAGCCCGCGCTTTGCTTAGGGGATGATCATGCGGGACCGATGCAGAGCCAAACTAGACAGAAACAAGGAAGAGGACGCTACGAAACCGCGGTCCCAGGCCGCCGAGAATCCAAGTTCACTTCCCAGAGCGCTCAGTCGTGTGGATGAATCCTCGGTCTCAGCCATGGCTCCGGGGGATGTCTTTATGATTGATGAAATGGGGGCGATCAGCTCATATTCCGAGCCTGCCTTCCATGCCATTCTGGCCTGCCCGCTGTGTGGGAGCCAAGTGCTGATTTCCACCGCGCAGTATTTAGGGTTCGCCCCGATCCTATGTGCGGCCAGAACCTGCCCAGGCTTTTTCAGAATCGTTGATGACGGACGATTCGTTTACCTGCCCGTGAATTGACCCCCACGAGATTGCAACCTCAGAACCGCCCGCGCAACTCAGGCGCCTCACCTTCCGAAGCGATCAAGTCGTAGGGGCAGCCCTTGTGGCCGCCCCCCTTGCCGCTTTGCTAATTCCTCTCGTAGCGCCGCCCGGGAGGGCCGCAATTTGGACGAGCCCGCACGCCGCCGCGTGCCAGCCACTATTCGATCAGAGCGGATTTGGTTTATGCTAGTGCATCACCAACGGAGGTTCACGTGAGTCGATGCGGTTCTGTCGTTCTATGTGTTCTTGCCGCATGCGCGGCGGCGAATTGCGCGGGAGCGCAGCAGTACTCGCCGGCGTTATACCAGGAGATGCGCTGGCGACTGATCGGGCCGCACCGCGGCGGCAGGACGCGCGCGGTGGCCGGAGTGCCGAGCCAGCCCAATGTCTTTTACATGGCGCAGGTCAACGGTGGCGTCTGGAAGTCGGACGACTACGGCCGCACCTGGAATCCGATCTTCGACGACCAGCCGACCCAGTCGATCGGCGCCATTGCGGTGGCGCTCTCCGATCCCGACATAGTCTACGTAGCGAGCGGAGAGGGTTTGCAGAGGCCGGATCTCTCGGTCGGTGATGGTATCTACAGATCCTCGGATGCAGGCAAGACCTGGACCCACCTCGGGCTGCGCGACGGGCAGCAGATTCCGGCGCTGGCCGTGGATCCCCGCGACCCGAATCGTTTATTTGCGGCGGTACTCGGCCATCCCTATGGCCCCAACGAGGAGCGGGGCATTTTTCGCTCTGCAGACGGCGGCCAGACGTGGCAGAAGGTCCTCTATAAGGATGAGAACACGGGCGGCTCGGACATTGAGATAGACCCCTCGAATCCCGATGTGCTTTACGCGTGCCTGTGGCGCGCGCGCCAAGGCCCCTGGGAGGACAGAAACGAATATGGCGGCGCGGAGGGCGGAATCTTCAAATCCACGGATGGGGGCAACACGTGGAATAAACTCGCCGGGGGCTTGCCCGAGGACTTGGTGCAGGCTTACATCGCGATCGCGCCCAGCGAGCCCAACCGGCTTTACTCGAGCCTCGCCGAAATCCACGCGACACACATCTACCGCTCCGATGACGCCGGAGAGCATTGGACTCAAATCACCACCGACTCACGTCCCTCGGTGCGCATTGGCGGCGGCGACTTGGCGATTCCCGCGGTCGACCCGAAGAATCCTGACGTGGTCTACACCGCCAGCATCGTTTGCTGGCGTTCGACGGACGGAGGCAAGACGTGGACGGGGATACGCGGAGCGCCAGGCGGCGACGACTACCAGAACCTGTGGATTAATCCCAACAACCCCAACACGATTCTGTTGGTGAGCGACCAGGGCGCGATCGTGACGGTGAATGGCGGGGAGACTTGGAGTTCCTGGTACAACCAACCGACGGCGCAACTCTTTCACGTCATTGCGGACGATGCGTTTCCCTACCGCGTATACGGAGGACAGCAGGAGAGCGGCTCGGTGGGGATCGCCAGCCGGGGTAACGACGGTGAAATCACCTTCCGCGAGTGGCACCCGGTGGGAGTTATCGAATATGGTTACGTCGCGCCCGACCCGCTACATCTCAACATTGTCTACGGGGCCGGCCGCAGTTCAGTATCGAAGTTCGACTGGACAACGGGACAGGTTCAGGACGTGACGCCGATTGTGATCCGTGGCGAGAAGTACCGCACCGATCGCACCGAGCCGATTGTATTCTCGCCTATCGATCCGCACATCCTTTACTACGCAGCCAACGTGCTCTTTGAGACCCGAAACGGCGGCGTGTCGTGGCAGACCATCAGCCCCGACCTCACCCGGCCTCATCCGGGCATCCCGGCAAGCCTGGGCGACCTGGCCGCAAAAGACGAGTACGCAGCCAAAGTGCGGGGCGCCATTTACGCGGTTGCCCCATCGTTTAAGGACATCAACACGCTCTGGGCCGGGACCGACGACGGGCAGATCTGGATCACCCGCGATGGCGGAAAGAAATGGAGCAACATTACTCCTTCGGAGTTGATTCCGTGGAGCAAGGTAACGCAAATCTCAGCTTCGCACTTCGACAACGAGACTGCCTTTGCCTCCGTCAGCCGCTTCCGGATTGACGATCTGCGCCCCCACATCTACCGCACCCAGGACGGCGGGAAGACCTGGCAGAAGATCATCACGGGCCTGCCGGATGCTGGCGCGGTGGACACGGTGCGCGAGGATCCGGTGGCGAAGGGGCTGCTATTTGCGGGCACAGAGAATGCGGCCTGGGTATCGTTCGACAACGGTGATCATTGGCAGTCTTTGCAACTGAACCTCCCCCACACCTCGATGCGTGACCTGTGGATTCACAAGAACGATCTCCTGGTGGGTACGCACGGCCGCTCGATGTGGGCGCTCGACGACATTACTCCTCTGCGTCAGATGGCGGCCGCCGCGAACTCTGCCGTTTTCCTCTTCAAACCCTCCCCCGCCTACCGGGTGCGACGCGACACAAACTCGGACACGCCCCTGCCTCCTGATGAGCCGGCGGGCCAGAATCCCCCGGACGGGGCGATCATCGACTACGTTCTTGGTGATGCTGTAATCGGTCCCGTCACGCTCGAGATTCTGGACGCCGCGGGTAAGCCAGTACGCCGCTTCTCGAGCGACGATAAGGCGCCGTTCAGGCTCGAAACGCTGCGGCAAACCCTGGGGATCCCAGCTTACTGGGTTCGCATGCCCAGGATCCTCTCCAAAGCACCGGGCATGCACCGCTTCGTGTGGGACCTGCGCGAGACTCCGCCGCAATCGTCAGAGTACGGCTATCCGATCTCGGCCATCCCTCACGACACACCGCGCGAGCCTTCGGGACCGCTTGTGTTGCCCGGGAGATACACCGTCCGGCTGACTGCCCAGGGCAAGATTTTGACCGTGCCTCTGAGCGTGATCATGGATCCGCGCGTCTTAACGCCCGCTGCCGGTTTGCGACAGCAGTATGAGGTTGAATCCCGTCTCTTGGCGATGATTGACGAGAGTTTCGAAGCGCACGCCGAGTTGAGTAGTCTTGACCACCAGCTCGATGCGCTCTCAAAGCAGGCGCAGGGTTCTGTGGCGGATGCGGTGCGTGGGCTGCGCGCGAAGGTGTCTGCCCTCTTGGGAAGCCCGCCCGGACGCTTTGCGCCAGGGCCTTCAGCGGCGACGCTTTCCCGCGTGGCAGGTGAAGTCGGAGGACTTTACGGCCAAGCCGGTGGCGCGGACGTGGCGCCGACCGCTGCGCAGATGGCGGCGCTGGCTGCGGTCCAGAAAGATTATGGCGAAGTGATGGGGCGTTGGAAGGCGATTAAGTCAACAGACCTCCCCGCACTTAACAGTCAGTTGAGCGCCGGCGGGCTTACCGTGATCAAACTGCAGGCCGACCCTGCGCCTGCGTCGGAGTCTGAAGAGGAGGAGTGAGCGATCTCCCCACCTCGAAACACCCGGAAACCATGAACAGACGATTGTAGGGGGACGGCTTGCCGTCCCCTGTCTGGATCAATTTTGCAACAGCCGGGGTAGGGCAAGCCCTACCCCTACACGTTTTCAGAACAGTTCGAGTTATCACACTCAAAAACGAGGGGAAATTACGGTTTCATTGTCTTTTCTGGCTTATCAGTCGCCGTCCGAGGTCCCTTCACTTCGCCGGCCAGACGTATCACGGCAGCGGCGGCAACGTATTGAACAGTGTCCTTTTCATCATCCATCGAAGGCTCAATCGTCTTTAGAAGTTTCGGGTCGCCGCGCAGGACAATGGCCTTCAGGGCCGCGATTCTGACGAGATAACTGTGATCGGAGACAGCGTCGATGAGCGCGCTTCGCGACTCGGGGTCAGGATCCTTGGCAAGCACCTCCGCCGCCGCGGCGCGTATTTCGTCCGAGCCATTCTTGCTGATTAGCTTATAGGCGGTTACGCCGAGTCCCCCGAAAGGCACAAAGCCCAGACCGGTTTCGACCCCGAATACGGCCAGCTTTTTCGGATCGTCCAGCTTTGCGCGTTGCTGGGCAATCAAGCCGCGTCCGGCTTTGCGCTGGCCGGTCAGTACGGCATAGTAAACGTCATAGGCCCTGTGGTCGTGCAGGAGCAGGAGCGAATGGGCGGCCGAGAGCACGACGACAGGGTCCTTGTCTGACAGCGCCTCGGTCAGGTTTGGGATCGAGCGCGAGGAGCGCATGTCCCCCAGCGCTAGGGCAGCGGCGGCTCGCACTCGAGGGTTGTCGTCACCCAGGGCTTTTTCAGCCATCGTCCGTGCCCGGGCATCGCGCGGCAGCAGTCCCAGGGCCTCCACAGCGTCGGCGCGCTTTATGGCGTTCTTCTCCGCGACGCCGCCGGCCAGGATGTTCCATGCCTTTTCCTTGGGCTCTGTCGCGCCGCAAAGGCCGCACGCGACAAGGAGGCCCAAGCCCAACACGAGGAACGACACCTCACGTACTCCTCCGCTCCCCTGCGGCCTCAGCCCTGTCGTTACCCGATCATCGAAGCCGTGTTGGTCAAGTTCATTTAGCCGTCTATTCATATGCCCGCACCTCAACTCCACATGCATCCTAAGGTCCAGCTTCCCGTCGTGTCCGCTAAGCTCACCCTGATCTATTGGATGGCCGCCAGCCCGTGCTGTCGCTCTGGAACGTCCCGCTACTTCAATATTACATCCGCCCGGGAAAAATTGGCTTGCGGATCGAAACCCGCTAAAATGGTGCGGTGTCACCCACAGTCCTGTGTCCTTGTCCGCCGAAGCGGCTAAACTCTCGTGCATACGTCTGCCGCACCCTTTTCTTGTTGTTGGCCCTGGCGCTACCGCCCTCCGTGGCGCAGGCGCAAGATCCGCGAGGGGCCATGGTCGGCGTCGTTCAAGAATCGACGGGCGGGCGCGTCCCAGGGGCTGCAATCGTGGCTCGTGAGGAGGGCTCTCGACTCGAGCGGCAGGCCACGGCCGGACCGCTCGGAGAATTTCGCCTCGATGGACTTCCCCCAGGCAACTATCAGGTGATCGTCGATGCTCCGGGCTTTGCAGAAGCCCGAGCCGAGGTGGCCGTTGTTGTCAGCTCTGTACAGGACATAACGGTCACCATGCGCTTGGCGAGTTTGGCCCAGAGCGTGGAGGTGAAGAGCCAAGCTTCTTCCATTACGACCCAGCCGCTCGATGTCACAGGGACTGCGCATCAGGGCGCGGTCTCGGCTCAGGATCTCCGCGACATTCCTTTGGCTCATCGCAGCTTCGCCAATATCGCCTACCTCGTCCCCGGCACCGAACCCGTGGAGCCGTCCGACCCCACCAAGGCGCGCATAACCGCAGTTTCATTCGGCGGCAGCTCCGGCCTCAACGTTCAACTGTCGGTAGATGGAGTTGACAATTCCGACGATTACATCGGCGGATTTCTACAGAGTTTTTCGCCTGACACCATCCAGGAATTTGCCGTCCGCACCTCGCAGGAAGATGCGGATACCGGCCGCACCACAGCAGGCTCCGTGGTGATCGCCACCAAGCGCGGAACCGATCAGTGGCATGGGGACGGGGCTTTCTATGAACGCGCGGCAAGCATGAATGCGCGTTTTCCGATTGATAATCCGGCTCCTGATCCAAAACAGCCGTTCTCGCGCCAGAATTATATTGGCGCCATCGGCGGGCCAATTCGGAAGCAGAAAGTCTGGTTCTTTTCCTCCCTAGAGGCCGTCCACGAGGACGCCAGCATCGCCTACAGTCCCGCCAGTATCACCCAATTCAATGCTCTGGCTTCCCTGGCGGCAGAGGGATTGATTCCCGGAGTAAACTCGATCGCGGCGCCGCCCTACGTGCAAGTTCCCTTCCGCGATTACATGGGTACGACTCGGTTCGACTGGGCAGAGTCGCCTCGCTCGCAATGGTTCCTGCGGGCCGCGACTGACAACTACCATACCAGGAACGATCTGGTCCAGCAGGCCACCTTGCCGTCCACCGGCGCCACCTCGGATTCGCGGTACTGGAGCTTCGCCCTGGGCAATCAGCTTTCCTTCAGCTCAACTTGGCGGGGATCGCTCACCCTCGGCGCCGGCCTCCTTCACCATACCGAGACGCGCAACGCAAACCTGGGCTTCGCCCTGGCATTCCCGTTCAGCTCGACCTCCAGCACCATCTCCGGATTTGAGACCTTCGGCGACAATCAGTTCGTAACGCCCATCACGGCTTTTCCGGTGTTGCGTAATCAGGAGAAATACCAGTTCCGGTACGACGTCAGTCACGTTTCGGGCCGCCGCGCGCCACGCTTTGGAGTGGACCTGATCCATGAGCCGGTGATGAGCGGCGCGCTGGCGGGGACGGCGGAGAATCTCACCGTCTTCCCCCTGAACCCCAGCGACTATCTTGGCGATCCTCAACAGTTCTCGATCGACCTCAACTGCGGCGCCGCTGCGACGCCAGGCGCGACTTGCGTGGACACGCCCGCGAGCAACGGCAGCTTTTCTCAGAACGTGCAGCGCCTCGGCTTTTATGCCCAGGATTCCTGGCGCGCCCATTCGCACCTCATCATCAATTATGGATTGCGGTACGACACCACGCTTGGCCTTTTCCAGGCGTCGGGCCGCTCGCAACTGCAGAATCCCGCCCTGCTCACTCTCCAGTCTTTGCGCATTCCCCTCAGTAACGCTGCGCCTCACGACTATCGTGGCGCCCTCGCTCCCCGTTTGGGCATTGCCTATTCTCCGGGAAGCAGCGGGGCCACAGTCATGCGCGCCGGATTCGGCAAATATTACAATGACCTCGCGCAGAACGGCTGGGTCACCGCTTTCCAGGCGGTTAATGAACCACCCGGGAGATGCATAAGCTTCGGTGATCCCGGATGCATTCCCGGCGCGGCTGCGGATGGCGCTGGTGCGCTCATCGATTCCCGCTACAAGACGCCTTATGCGCTTCATGCCAGCGCCGGCATCCAGCACGCTTTCAACTCGAAATGGAGCCTGTCCGCCGACTGGGTGCACGAACAAGGGGTTCATTCCTACGCTCGTTATCAGTACCGGGCAGGATTCACGCTGTTCTCGCCGTTGTTCCCGGTTTCGGACTCGACCGACCAGGTGAATAACGTCCCCAACTTAACCGTGTTCCGATCCGACAATCGCTCGCGTTACGACGGCATGATGATCCACCTGCAAGGAAATGTGTCGGGGCGGTTCAACCTGGTGGCGAACTACACACTCTCGAAGGCTAAGACGTGGGGCTGCGTACTCGGAGAGCTTTTCGACTACGTGGATGGCGTGTGCGACCCGCTGCACGCTTTCGGCGCAGGGGATTTCGGCCCCTCGGGTGAAGACGTGACGCATCGCCTGGTGGTGGCCGGCATCTTCCACCTCCCTGGCGGGCTGGAGACATCTCTCCTCTCGCAGGCGGAAAGCGCCCGGCCCATCACCCTGACCACGCCGGTGGACGTGAATGGTTTCGGAGATTCGCTCGACGATCGCGCCGTGATCAATGGAGTGCAGACCGCTCTCGACGAGTTTCGCGGAACACCTTATGTCCAGGTCGACATGCGGGTGAGCCGGCCCATCGCCGTACGCGAGGGCTGGGTTGTCATGCCCTTCATCGAGTTTTTCAACCTGTTCAACAGAAATAACCCCGGCGCCAACTACGTCA
>JBEKMN010000041.1:0-72476 GCA_050008495.1 Terriglobia bacterium
GGCCACGCCATCTTTCACCTGGAGGCTGTCACCACTGAAAAGGGTTGTGTTAGGAAGAAGAGTCTGGCCGCCCACTGTTGCGTTCATGGTGCCCGCCACCGATCCGACGACCGCCGATCCCGCAAACACCGGCGCCACAGCGACCAATCCCAGGAGGATCAGGTACAGCGAAAAACGCGCGATGCAATTCCTGCTCAACATTATTGGTTCTCCTTTTTTTTCTGGGCTGGGTTGCTGATCGCCTCCCTAACCCATCGTGGTTTTTCCAATCTCTTCGATTTCGCCTTTAAGGTACTATGACCAGTGAAATCTTGTCAAGACCTTTTTTGGCATTTTTGAAGTTGTCGTCCCGTCCACTCGCCCCCCTCGAAGTGAATGTTGAGTAGAGGTTGGTGAAGACTGCCTCACTCCAGTAAAACCAAGCCCCGCGGTGGCACCAGGATCTTGCCGTCATGCGACCACCCAAGGCTTCCGATATTCCTTCGTCAACAATTTGTTAGCTTCCGCATCACCCGGAAATTGTTCTTGCTCTTCATCCCAGGTAAGCTTGCGGCCCAGTTTGTAGGCAATCCCCCCCAGCAGGCCGGCGCTCGTTGAGCGGTGCATGGTTTCCACATCCGAATTCGGCTTCTGCCGGGACTTCAGGCAGTCCAGGAAATTAAGCACATGTGGATAGTGCTGAGGGGAACCCCCGGCGCTGATCGCGCCTTGCGAGTTGAATCGCTCCGGGCCGAGTCGCGACGCTTGCGGCCACAGAGTGTAGCCTCCACGGTCAATGAACAATGTCCCATCGGTCCCGCAAAACTGAATCCCGTAAGAGTGGCCGTCCGGACCGCGGTCGTTGGCGACACGGTTGGAAAACCGGACCAGAAATTCCTTTCCGCTCATGGCCGACGCGGGATACTGGTACACGACTTCAAGCGTATCCGGCGTCTCGCGATTATCGCCGAGAACGTATTTCCCGCCCGTTGCTACAATCGTCTTCGGCGCCTCAACTCCCATCGCCCAGTGCACGATGTCGATGAGGTGAGTACCCCAGTCCGTCAGAATCCCGCCCGAGTAATCCCAGAACCACCGGAAGTTGTAAATCCCGCGATTGCGATTGTAGGGTCGCGTGGGCGCCGGGCCCAGCCACCAGTCCCAGTCGAACCAAGGGGGAGGATCGCTGTCCGGCGGGTTGCCGATTCCTTCCGGGTACTGGTTGCCGTGAATCCAAGTTTCGGCCAGCGTTACCTTTCCGATCTTCCCGCTGCGCACCAGTTCCACGGCCTTCTGAAAGTGCTCGCCCGATCGTTGCTGAGTCCCCACTTGCACAATGCGATTGTGCTTTTTCGCCGCCTCCGCCATCTTGCGCCCTTCGAATATAGTGTGAGACAGGGGCTTTTCCTGGTACACGTCTTTCCCGGCCTCACAAGCAGCGATCATGGGAATAGCGTGCCAATGGTCGGGAGTGGCCACAATCACCGCGTCGATCTCTTTGTGATCAAGAACCCGGCGGAAATCTTTGTAGGTCTTCACCTGGCCGGAGGCCATCGTCGCCGCCTCATCCAGATGGGGCTGATAGGGATCGGCAATCGCCACACAGTCGACTTGGCCCGTATGCAGGAAATCACGCAAGTCCGCCTGGCCCATTCCTCCGGCTCCGATCAGCCCGATGCCGACCCGCTCGTTGGCTCCAAGCACATTGCGCACCACCGGCCCCGCCGACAACGCCAGGCTCGCGGCGGCCATCGCCGCGGTCTTGTTAAAATCTCTGCGAGAGACTCTTGGTTTATCCATGATTCCCCCTTGTGGCGCCGGCGCTCTTGCCTCTGCCGGCCCGGCCCTCCGCTCTCGTCCGGTGTTGAACTACCGGGAACCGCCATTCTGCGGGCACTGCATCATACTCTTCCCGAGCGAAATTTGCCACACGGTTCGCGACAGCGCTAGAGAGGCACGGCGTGCTCTGCGACGTAGTGGTCGAGCATCGACTCGACGGGTCCAATGTAGTGAAACGCCTCCGCCCACTCGAGACCATAGGAGCGGCCGACTTCCCGGTCCGAGGGCACACCCCGGAGAAACCTGGAATCCTGATCGAGAACGAAGTGCTTGATATACTCGCGATTCGCAGCCTCGTCGTTATCACCGAGAAGGGGAAGGCGGAGTTTTTGAGCGGCCAAGCGGGATCGCAACCTGGCGCCATTTGGCTCAATAACTGCGCGTCAAACCTCGCGACAGCGCTTTCAGTAGCGTTCAACCTACTGATATACTTGTTCCTCGCAGTTTCAAGGACGGCCAATGGTGTTCTTTCTCTTGCTTCCCTTGTGGTTTCTCTGCGTGGTCGCTGGCGTGGTCCTGTGTTGGTTCAAGAACTCGCGCTTTCTATCATCCTATTTCTTCCTCTGTCCCACCGTCGGCATTGTCGTTGCGCTTGTGCTCTCAACCCTCGTGCTGTGGGTTGCTCCGCGAATGCTGAATAGCACGGATTCATGGGCCAAATGGATTATCGTCGCGTCCTACCTCTTGGGCACTGAAGTGGGAGGAGTGATTGGCGGAGTGGTTGGCTTCAGCGCCGCCCGCAGGGTAAACCGATTGCTCCGCTGGCAGTAATTGCGCCCAAGAGAAGGCAGGCTGTTTCCCAACAGAACCTGCGGCGGGAGTAAAATGATTTACTGAGAAGCTCTGGGAGGACAAAGGAAAGTGACTGGATTTAGCGAGATTTTTGTAAGTCAGCAAGCCCGCCTCGAACGCCTGGCGGCAATCTCGGAGCCGCTACGGCAGCCGCAGGAGATCATTCGCATTGCGGACCAGGGGAGGGGTCTCGAAGCTGAAGATGTAGCCTCTCTCTTCGCTGCGGCACACGATCCGGCCTGTCGGGCCGAGCTTCAGGCGGCAGCACACCGGATTCGAATGCAATGGGCGAGGAAGACAGTTGAATTCATCATCCCCGTCTACCTGACCAGCTTCTGCCAGAACGAATGCCTCTATTGCGGCTATCGCCAAAGCAATCCCATCGCCGACCGGGTGCGGTTGAGCCAGGAGGATTTCGAGAAGCAACTGGACCTGATTCTCTCCTGGGGACACCGCCAAATCGAGCTGGTGCTCTCCGACGACCCGGAGTTCGGCCCGGAAAGGGTGGCCCGCTATGTCGCCGCCACGCGCCGCAAGCTCGATGCCCTTGGCGGCGGCCTGGTCGCTTTGTGCTCCCCTGTCTACAAGCAAGAGGATTACGTCCGCTTGCGGGAGGCCGGACTGGATTGGGTGGTCGAGTGGCAAGAAACCTATCATCGCCCCCACTTCGACCGCTGGCACTATGGCAGCTCACCGAAACGCGCCTTCGAGTCGCGCCTGGACCTTTGGGACCAGGTGATAGCCGCAGGCATTACCAGGATTGGCATGGGCGCCTTGTTCGGGCTTTACGATTTCCGCCACGACGTCTTGGCAGTTATCGAGCATGCAAACTATTTGCGCCGCACTTACGGAATTGAACCGCACGCCCTGGGCATCCCGCGTCTGAAACCGGCGCGGGGCGTCCTCGCCTCGCAGAAGCCCAATCGCTTCACCGTCTCCGACGACGACTTCCGCCTCGTGGTCAGCGCTTACCATATGGCCTTTCCCACCTCTCGCCTGTTCTTTAACACCCGGGAGAGTTACGACCTGAACATTTCGCTCGTGTCAGCCGGCGATCTCTTCACCGTGGACTGCGAGACGCTACCGGGCGCCTACTTGCGCCGGCATCTTCCTGGCCAGTTTTCGACTCATGATTATCCGCCGCGCCGGGAAGTGGCCGCTACGCTCGAGCGACGGGGCCTAGCCGCTCAGTACCTCGCCGAAGAGACGCCCTGTTGTGTCGAGTTTGCGGCGCCTGCCAAGGAAACGGCGATTGATGCGAAGGGCTGGATCGACGAGCGCGCTCAGATCCGCGCGAGGCTACAAGGCTGGGAAACCGCGCTCCGCCGGCTTTCCGCCCATGGCGCCCGAGCCGCCGAGCGCCCGGCGGCGGACGCCTGCTTGCGCGAGTCGCTGGAATACTTCAAGGCAGTCCTGACCACACATTGCCGGCGTGAGGAATCGGAATCGTTCCCCGCCCTCCTCCAGGATGCCGACGGCGCTTCCAAGCTGGCGGGCCTTCGCGCCGACCACGAACGTTTCGCCGTGGACCTGGATAAATTCGAACGGCAGATGATTTCCTATGGCCTTTCCAAAGACCCAACCGTGCTCTTGACCCTCGGCAGCCGGATAATTCGTGAAATGCGCGCTCACCTCGAGGCGGAAGAGCAATTGCTGCGGTAAGCACGCTTGCGTACAGTCAGGCAAAGCTAAATTCCTTGTTCGATGCAAGGGGGAGTCCCGTCTAGCCGACTATTTGTCACCTTCACGGCCTCGCTTCAGGGCTCGCAAGTCCTGACTTCGTTTTTGCAAAACGCGGTGTTTTGCGCTCTTTTTGGGGTCAAACTGCTGTCCATTGGCGCGCAAAACGTACGAGATTTGCACCACTCAAAAAAGTGATGTGCTTTGTTTTCAGGTACTTCTTAGCTTCGTTCCCACTATTTTTCATTTTTTGTAATTCCCTACATTTCCCCATAGCCGGGACCATCCCGCGTTCCCGTGCGCCACGCGCCCGCCTGCGACAATGTGTCCGGAACAAGACCACCATGATAGGCTATCACACGCTCCGGGGCTTGTCAAGCGGAAAATGCGAAAAAGGCGGGCGGACTTTCGCAAAGCTTTCAGTCGTGCCTGACCCGGGCGCGCGGTGTAAAGTCACGTGACTTAACTATCTACTACCTAATGAGTTAAGCACCTGAGGCCCGGGGTGGCCGCATCATTTTTTTCTTGACAATAATGTTAAGCGGATGTATCAACATCAACCGTCCCGAGATTCGACTAGCACTGAAACGCATAACAACGACGGTAGAAATTCTTTGAGGCTCCAGTTTTCCGTAGATGCATACTTTTTTTGGAATGATTTAGGAAGTTCGGAAGCGGTAACGGACGAGCTTTAGCTAGTTAAATCATAGGGTTGGACAACTTCTCCGATTTGGAACGCGGATTGCTCCATTCCGAAGGCTCGGGAAGTTGCGAAAGTACCATCCCTTAATCCCTCCTCTCCCAGGGGGGGATCGGTCCCTGAAGTCGCAAACAGAACAGAAACTGGTTCCAGGACATTAGAGAGCGGTTGATCCCGGGTAGTCATAGAGTTTTTTCCTAACTCAGGTAAGTCGCGAACGCAACGGTCTGGCGGCCTACGTTGCGCACGGGGGGCAAGATATACGTGCAACGGAGGAATGCCACGCACAGTTGCAATTCCCAACGAAATAGTTTTCATAGTCTCGGCCGTGTGGGGGCACGTCGGCCTCATGCCAGGATTCGTCTTGGCCAAATCGCAGGGGGTATAGCTAAGGAGGGTATGGCGAATGCGTAGAATGAGGATTGTTCTAGTGCTTTCGTTTGCGTTGGCAGTCGCAGCGCTGGCGCCAGGTCTGGCTTTCGGACAAGTCACCGGGAGCGGAACGATTATCGGCTCGGTGGCGGATCAGTCCGGAGCTGTTATAGTGGGTGCGGAAGTGAGGCTTACCGACCGCTCCACCGGATCATACGAGGTCCAGCCCAGTAACCAGGTGGGCCGCTTCACCTTCAGCAGCGTCAAGCCCGGGATGTACGACGTTGCGGTGACGATGAAGGGCTTCCGAAAGCTAGAGGTAGCGAATCAGGAACTTGTGCTCGGCGGGCAGCTTACACTCAACCTGACGCTCGAAGTGGGCACGTCCACGCAGACCGTCGAGGTTACGTCGACGCCCGGCGCCGAACTGCAAACCATGAACTCTACCATGAGCACAAGCGTGACCGGCGCCAGCCTGATTGAGCTGCCGTCTATCGACCGCGACGTATCGGGTGTGCTTTACTACACGCCCACCACCGCGCCGAACTTCCACGGCGCTGAGGGCAACGTTACAGCGGGCCAAGTTGCCGGCGCCACCAGCGACCAGAACCTAATTTACCTGGACGGCGGCAACAACTCGAGCGGCCTCGAGGGCGACAACGCCTACGTGAACGGCGGCCACGGCGTGGTTCCCATGCCGATGGAAAGCGTTGAGGAATTCAAGGTCAATACGAATAACATGACCGCTGACTTCAACGCCTCCTCCGGCGCTGAAATCCTCGTCACCACCAAGCGCGGCACCAATACTTGGCACGGTTCGGGTTACGAGTTCTACCAGGACGGCGCGCTCAACTCGAACGACTGGTACAACAACTTCCAGGGTATTACCAAGTCCAGCGCGCATTCGAACCGCTTCGGCGGCTCGATCGGCGGCCCGATCAGCCCGAACGTTTGGGGCGGCAAGACTTATCTGTATTTCAACTACGAAGGCAATCGCTACCCGCGCTCGAGCCCCGTCGAAATGGGAGTGCCTTCGGCCACGCTGCGCGCGGGGATTCTGCAATTCGTTGACGCAACGGGCAATCGGGTTCAGTACGACATGAAGACTTCCACCGCCTGCGGGGCCACTGGCGGGATGCCGTGCGACCCACGCGGCATCGGGCTCAACCCCGTGGTCAACCAGATCTGGTCACAGTACGTGCCCCAAGCCAATGACTTACATTACGGCGACCTGACGAACGGGAATTCCTACGGGTACATCGCCAACATCAGGTACCCCCTTACCGATAACTTCTTTGTGGGGCGCATTGACCACGACTTCGGGACGAAGTGGCGTGGGTTTTTCAGCTACCGGTGGTTCAATGAGAACAACCCCAACACCAGCCAGATCGACTGGGGCGGCGTGCTGCCGGGCGACAAGCTGGGGGATCCCGCTCCGGCTTCCAGCACTCCTCTGAAACCGCGTTACTTCGTGGCGGGCGTGACGGGAAATCTCAGCCCCAACGTGACCAACGAGTTCCACTTCAGCTATACCCGGAACTACTGGCGGTGGAACAGGGTAGGCGGCATACCTTACATTTCAGGCATTCCGGACGGCCTGGAATTCGGCGAGCAAAACTCCACGTCAGGCAGCTTGTTCGCTCCCATCAATATGGATACGCAGGATTCCCGCCAACGCCTTTGGGCCGAGCACAACTTTGACTACCGCGACACTTTGAGCTGGATCAAGGGCAACCACTACCTCCAGTTCGGCGGCGACTACATGCACCAGTGGTGGCATTTCGACCGCTACGATGACGTTGTCACCGGGTTGCCTGAACCCATTGCTCAGATGGCAGGGGACGACGACAATCCGGCTATGGGACCCGATTACCAGCCGATTCCCTGCTCTGCCACCCTTGTTACAAACTGCCTGCCCACCCAGTATCAAGGTGCGTGGAACGGCCTCTATGCCAATACGCTGGGCATGATCGGCGTGACTTCCGTGGTAGTTAGCCGCAACGGGCCAATGCTGACTCCCAACGCTCTCGGGACCCCGGCAGGCTCTTTTGATACCGTTCCAACCTACAGTCTCTATTTCACCGATGCTTGGCACATCAGGCCCAACCTGACACTCACCTACGGACTCAACTATGGCGTACAGATGCCGCCCTACGAGGCGACCGGCAAGCAGGACATCATGGTGGATAGTCAGGGCCAACCCATGAACGCAGAAGCTTACCTGCAGAGCAAGTTGAACTACGCAAACCAGGGGCTGATCTATGACCCGGCCATCGGTTACAGCCCAATCAGGGATGTGACCATCGGCGGCCAGAATAAGTATCCGTATCTTCCTTTCTACGGCGGCTTGAGTCCCCGCGTGGGGCTGGCTTACAGCCCGGCGTTTGACAGCGGTGTGCTGCACAAAATCTTCGGAAACAAGGAAACCGTCTTCCGCGGCGGCTACTCCCGTTTCTTCGACCGCAGCCTGGGTATCGATCTGGTGTCAACACCCGTATTGGGCGATGGCTTCCTCCAACCCATTGCCTGCATCGGCGCTACTATGGCCGGCCAGTGCACGGGCGCGGCCGGCACTACTCCAGCCAGCATCTTCCGCATCGGCGTGGATGGAAATACCGCTCCCTTGCCGGCCATCGCGCCAACCCTTACGCCGCCCGTCGAGCCGGGCATTAATGCCCCGGGCACTGCCCTCTCCGCCACCATGGATTCCGCATATCGGCCGGGGAGCAGCGATGAAATCGACTTCAGCATCCAGCGGCAGTTGAAGGGCAATATGATCGTCGAGATCGGCTATACGGGCCGCTGGGCCAAGCACATCTTCCAAGGCATAGACATCAACGACGTCCCCTGGATGATGGTGCAAGGCGGGCAGACCCTCGCCAAAGCTTGGGACGCCATCGCCGTGCCGGCCGCGGCGGGCAACACAAATCCCCCCGTGCAACCCTGGTTCGAAACGGCGCTGAAGGGCAGCGCTTACTGCGGCGGCTACTCGAGCTGCACCGCGGCTGTCGCGTCCAAGGAATCGTCTTGGACCACGACCGATAACCTAGTGAATATGTGGGCTGACCTGGACGGCTCGTTCGTCTTCGGGCCCAACACCGTCCCCTTCATGAACCAGGATAACTGGACCTACAACGACACCAGCCTGGGCTTCTCGAACTTCCAGGCCCTAGTCGCGACAGTGACCAAGCGCACCGGTCACGGCCTGACCTTCAACGGCAACTTGACTTATGGTCACGACAGCGGCACGGCCACCATCAACCAGGAGTACACCTTAGACAACGTCGAGAACCCCTGGAACCTGCGCACCGATTACTCTCCGAACCCTTGGGATCGGAAACTCGTCATCAACTTCCTGAGCACCTATGAACTGCCCTTCGGCAAAGGCCATCGGTGGACCAGCACCAACGGGCTGGTAAGCCGGATCATCGGCGGCTGGTCGGTCGATCCGGTCATCACTTGGGCCAGCGGCACGCCAATCGAGGGCTATAGCGGTTCCTGCGAGGAGTGGGGGAATGGCACCGACCCATGGTGCGCCGGCATGGTTCCCCTTACCAATGTGCTCAAGTATGGAAACACCTCGCACTCGAACGTTGACGGCTCGAACGGGGTCGGGGTTGCCGCCGCCCCAGGTAATGGCGGGGTCGGCTTGAATCTCTACTCCAACCCGGAGCAGGTCTTCGATAGCTTCCGGTACGACTACGTCGGCATCGATGGCCGAAGCTACGACAATGGTCCGATGCGCGGGCAACGGCGCTGGAACCTGGACCTCGGCATCACCAAGGACACTCGAATCACCGAGCGTGTAGGCGTCCAACTCTTCGGCCAAGCCTTCAACGCCCTCAATCACATGATGTGGGGCGACCCGTCGCTGAACTTGCAGAGTCCCGGCAGCTTCGGTGTTCTCGGCCCGGGCGGCGCCGGCGAGTACGGCGCCATCGGCAACGGGTATCGCCGGATTATTCAAATCGGCGCCCGCGTATCGTTCTAGAACAATCAACAAATTGCTAAGCTAGACTCAGGGGCCAAGCCGTCTTGGCCCCTTTTCTTTTGGGGGTATTGAACCACAGAGGCACTGAGGCACAGAGCAATACTCAGTGTCTCTGTGTCTCAGTGGTGAATATGATTGAAAACGATGCTTTGACCGAGAAGATCATCGGAGCGGCGATCGAGGTACACCGCGTACTGGGGCCCGGCTTACTTGAGTCCGCTTACGAAGAGTGCTTGTGCCACGAGCTGCATCTGGGAGGGATCGCCTTCGCGCGTCAGCAGCCTTTGCCGGTGGTTTACAAGGGCGTACGGTTGGATTGTGGTTATCGGTTGGACGTCGTCGTGGAAAACCGAGTAATAGTGGAACTAAAGACCGTGGACAAGATTCTGCCCATTCACGAAGCGCAGTTGCTGACTTATCTGCGCCTGGCAGGAATTCGTACCGGTTTGATCCTGAATTTCAATGTTCCAGCATTGCGTCAAGGAATAAAGCGCATGGTCTTATGAACCACCGAGACACTGAGGCACAGAGACCGACCCTGAAGTTCTCAGTGACTCAGTGCCTCAGTGGTGAATCAGAGGTGCGGAAACTTCGTCTGGCAATCGTTTCCGAAGGTGAACGAGTTCACCGTCAACCCCGGCTTGGTTGGGGTCAAGGTCGCGGCGTGCGCGCCGAAGGCCGGGTTCTCGACCAGATAATACATGCGGGGTTCGCGCACTTCGATATAGGAATGGCCCTGCGAATCAATCTTCACGTCCACGCCTTTATCGTCGGCGGTCAAATCCTTGCCGTCCTGTTGAATATACACGGAAGAAGGATGGCCGTGGGACACGTTCATGACAGCGTACAGTTCACGCGCGTGATAACGCATCTCGAGCTTATCAGGCCCAGCCTCGCCGCTATTCTTTTTGCCGCGATAAGTCATTCCGTTCTTATCGGCTTCCCACGGGCCGGATACTGATGCCTGGCCGTCGTTGAGGTTGGCCGGCAGCGCGTAGTGGATGGTTTTGCCGTCGTGATAGCCTTCGGGATTGCTGAGAATTCCCCGGCCTGACCAGTCACCCACATACATCTCCGGCGTCGGCGTGCCGCAGGATGGGGCGAAAGCGTCGGGCTCCGGCGCGATGGCATCGTCGGAGGGAAACTTCGATCCCGGATTCGCTTCCAGGAGAAGGCTCTGGACGGTGTGTTCGAGCGCGTCGTCGCTGCCCTCGCCGTCCTTGTGATAACGAACCATCCCTCTGGCATCGACGAGAAAAAGGCTGGGCCAGGAATGGTTGTGATAGGCCTGCCATAGCTGGAAGGTCGAATCCACATAGATCGGGTAGGGCAACTCAAACCGCTTCACCGCAGCTCGCACGTTTTCGAAATGCGAGGCGATGTCGAATTCGTAATCATGCACCCCGACGATCTCGAAGCCGTACTTATGATAGCGCTCGTACAACTTCTTGTTCTCCGCGAAGGTGCGGATGCAGTTGATGCACGAGTACTCCCAGAAGTCGATCAGCACGACTTGGCCGCGCAGCTCCTCCATCGTCAGAGGACGTGAATCAATCCATTGAGCAGCCGCCAGATCACCAGAAGGCAATGTAGTGACCGGTTGAGACGCGGCAGGGCCTCCAGGGCTCACCGAGACGCCCGGCTGAGACCGGCTGGGAGTCAGTGGGACCAGCGGCCCGGAGCTACCCGCCTCAGGGTTGGCGGGCGTTGGGAATTCAGGCGCGGGAAAGTTAGTAGGAGCCAAGCCCGGTTCATATTGGGCTTGAGCGGCGCCGGAGAAAAGCAGAAGGCAGAACGCGGAAAACAAAAGACGCTGTAAGCCCGTTAGTTTGGACTTTTGATTTCGAGTTTCTAGTTTGCGATTTCCAGTTTCCATTTTCCAGTTTCCAGTTTCTATTTTCCAGTTTCCAGTTTCTATTTTCCAGTTTCCAATTTCCCTCCCTTATCATTCTCGCACAGAGAGGCGGCGGTGGGAGTGACTTTGTGTCTCTTGCGTTTTCGCGCAAAGGCTTTATACTTCCTCTCCCTTCGTCGAAGTGGACCCTCGATTGCTCTGATTTATCGCGGGTGGGAGCACGCGCTGTTGACTGCAACCCCCTCAGCGCCTCTGTGCCTCAGTGGTACGAACGCCCTTACGAAAGGATCTACCATGAACCGAGTAACACGCCGCAAGTTCATCCAGGTGGCGTCTGCCGCGGCCGCCGGATCGATGGTGTGCTGCACAAACCGGAAGAGCCCGTGGCGTTTTTTCACCCTCGAGGAAGGGCAGACGGCAGACGCGATTTGCGAGCGCCTCATTCCTGCGGATCAAGATCCCGGTGCGTCGCAAGTGGGCGTAGTGAACTTCCTAGATATTCAGCTCGTGGGCCCGTACAAGCGTTTCCGCTCGAGCTATCGCCAAGGCTTGAAAGGCATCGACCAGACGAGCCGGCAGATTTACGGACAACGCTTCACCGAGTTGAGCGCGGAGAAGCAGGACGCAGTACTGAGAGAGCTGGAACGAGGCGGCGCGACGGGAGAAGCCTGGAAGGAAATCTCCTCCAAAGAGTTCTTTACGCTCATCCTCGGCCATACGATGCAAGGCTATTACGGCGACCCCCGGCACGGGGGAAACCGCGGGCGAGCGAGTTGGAAAATGGTCGGCTTGCCTTACCCGCCCATTCGCGGGCGGTTGCATTACGACCTGACAAGTGGGCAGATGGGCAGGTCGGCAGATGGGCAGATGGGGAGGTTGTGAGGGGGGTGACGGGAACCTTTGCCTTTTGCCATTTGCATGTTGAGTTTTGACTTGCGTTTTTCCTGGGCGACCACAGGGGTCGCCCCTACGAGAGAGGTTTCTCTGGTATGTCTCTGAAACACGTCAATGCAGTGGTAATAGGAGCGGGGGCCGGGGGCGGGATTGTAGCGAAAGAACTGGCGGAGGCGGGCTTGAGCGTCGTGCTGCTGGAGCGCGGCAAGTGGTACACCGCCTTCGACTGCCGCAAAGACGATCTGCGCAATCAGCGCACTTCCGTTCTGGGCTGCGGCTTCGGCCCGGACGACGAGCGCTATCGCCGCGTGTTCGTCGACCCCCAGGGTCACGAGCGAGTGGTGCTTCCCAGCGACGGCGCTTACGGGAACAACGCCGCCTGCGTGGGCGGCGGCACGGCCAGCTACGGCGCGATGGCGTGGCGTTACATGGAAAAAGACTTCCGCATGCGCTCCACCTACGGCCCCGTCGCGAACAGCACTCTTGACGATTGGCCCATCAGCTACGCCGATCTCGAACCGTTCTACGAGAAAGCGGAGTGGGAAATCGGGGTCTCGGGGGACGATACGGACAATCCTTTCCGCGCCCCGCGCAAGAAACCGTTGCCTATGCCACCGCTCCCACCCGGGCGCGAACACGCTATCCTGAAACCCGCCGCCCAGCGGCTGGGCTTGCATCCCTTTGACATTCCCATGCTGCGCAATTCGGTGCCCTACAACGGGCGCGCGGCCTGCATGCGCTGCCGCTGGTGCGTGGGATTTGCCTGCGAAGTTGACGCCAAGAACGGCACGCAGAACACCGTGATCCCCAAAGCCCTGGCCAGCGGAAACTGCGAGCTGCGCGCCGAGTGCGTGGTGAAGGAGATTCTGACCGACAACCGCGGCAGGGCAATAGGTGTGGCCTACTTCGACTCGCAGGACAGGCTCGAAATCCAGCCGGCAGACCTGGTGGTGGCGTCCTGCGGCGCCACGGAAACAGCCCGCCTGCTGCTCAATTCCCAAAGCAGCCTGTTCCCCCAGGGGATTGGCAACCGCCACGACTGGGTGGGACGGAATCTGCAGGGGCATGGCTACGCGGGGGCGTATGGTCTTTTCGACGATGACGTGTACGACGACGTTGGCCCCGGCGCGTCTCTTGCCATCTGCGATTACAACCACGGCAACCCGGGCATGGTGGGCGGCGGCGCTCTGTGCAACGAGTTTATCCGGTTGCCCATCCATTTTTCTTCCATGAATCCGCCCAACCTGCCGCGCTGGGGCAAGGCGCACAAAGACTTCATGCGCCAGGCCTACCGGCGCACCGTCGTGGTGATGGGGCCGGCGCAGGAGATGCCCATGTTCGACTCCAGGGTCCAGGTGGACCCGCGCGTCAAGGACTTCTGGGGGATACCCGTGGTGCGCCTGTCCGGCTCGAACCACCCGCACACGGTGGAGGTGGGGAAGATGCTGTCCGTGAAGGCGGACGCCTGGCTTAAGGAAGCCGGAGCCGTCTCCACTTGGCCGCGTCCGCCCCGCGTGGGCCTGAGCGGAGGTCAACACCAGGCCGGAACGTGCCGGATGGGCAACGACCCTAAGACTTCCGTGGTCAATCGCTACTGCCAGGTGCACGACGTGGATAACCTTTTCGTGGTCGATGGCAGCGTCCACGTGAACAACGGTGGATTCAACCCCGTGCTGACCATTATGGCCATCGCCTACTATGCGTCCGCTCATATCGTGGGCGAGTGGAAAGGCACGAGGTTTCGGAGTTGAGAAAGACCGAAAATCGAAATTCGAAACTCGAAAATCGAAGTTGCGAAAAAAAGAGTTGTCATCCTGAGTGAAGCGAAGGATCTCGGCAGTTGCACTGCAACTCTTCATCCATTCGCTCAAGCCATCAGTCTCCACCAGAGTTAGGATATGCCAACTGAAAAGCCCGCACGCAATTATCGCACCTTGCTCCTGATTGGAGTGCTAGCAGTTGTAGTGCTCATCCTTCCAGCTAGCAGCCTATACTACGACTACTCGCAGGGAAAGGCCTGCGCCCGCTGCCATGAAATCTGGCAGCCCTACACGGATTGGCACACCTCCGCGCACCGGAATGTCCCCTGCTCGGACTGTCATGGAAGTGTGTTTACGTTGGACGCGGGCTTTCATTTGAACAACATCCGGCGGCTGGCGGACCATCTTTCGGGTAAACTTCCGGAACGCGTGGCGCTCCGCACCAAGGACAATTTCCAGGTGAACGAGGGCTGCCGGAATTGCCACCAAGCCGAGTACGCCGCTTGGGCGTCCAGTTCGCACAGCGCCACTTACTCCCAGATTTTCCTCGATAAGAAGCACAATGGCCAGCAGCACCTTATGGACGATTGCCTGCGCTGCCACGCCATGCACTTCCAGGGCGGCATCCGTGACCTGGTGGCTCCCATCGATTCCACCGGCCCCTGGCGCCTTTTGAAGCCTGAACTTGCCGCTCGCCCTGTCATTCCTTGCCTGACCTGCCACCAAATGCACCGCCAAGGCTTGCCCTTGGCACGGCCCGCCGTCAAGGCCGCGAACGCCAGCGCCACGGAAGAGATTGCCCGGCCGTCCCTGGCGCTTTTTGATCGGCGGGAACTCGACCACGTTCCCTTGCAGAGCCTTTCCCTTCCCCAGATGCATCAAGCGGCGCGCGCCGTTAAAATCAGTCCGGACACTCGCCAGGCGCTGTGCTACCAATGCCATGCTCCGCTGGCAAGCCTCGAGGTGGCATCCGGAGATGACCGAACACCGGTGGGCGTGCACGAAGGGCTGAGCTGTCTTTCCTGCCATGAAACGCACGGGCAAACCACTCGCGCCTCCTGCATGAACTGCCACCCCCGCCTGTCGAATTGCGGCCTGAACGTGGAAACCATGGACACCACGTTCCGCTCCACCACCAGCCTCCACAACATCCACTTCGTCAAATGCACGGACTGCCACACGAAAGGCGTGCCGGCAAAAAGGGTAAAGGCTAAAGTCTAAAGGGTAAAGGATCTGGACTTCAGCCTTTACCCTTTATCCTTTACCCTTTAGACTTTAGCCTTTTTACCGCTTGAAGCGGCCCATCAACTCTGCCTGGGCGAGGATGTGACCCTGCATGGCGGCGTCGAGTTCTGAACGGCTTGCGGCGGGGGGCAGACTGGTTGGTGCGTCAAGGGCGTAAAGCCGAATGAAGTAGCTGTGGGTGCTGCCGGGTGGAGGGCAGGGACCGCTGTAGCCGACTCGTGAGAAGTCGTTCGTCCCTTGTCGTCCCCCGCCCGACATCTGATCGCTTCCCGCCAGCGCTTCCGGCAGCTTGCGGTAAGTTGCCGGCAGATCATAAACCAACCAATGCACAAAGGTACCTGACGGAGCGTCGGGATCGTCCTCGATGATCGCGAACCTCTGCGTACCGGCGGGCGGATCGCTCCACACGAGTGCGGGCGACACATTCGCGCCCTGGCAGGTGAAGCGCTTGGGTATGAATCCGCCGGGTTCAAAGGAAGTGGTTTTCAGTTCAATCTTCGAAGCCTGTTGCCCGGGCACGCGCTCCGGGCCCGCAAGCATCAGCATCACCAAAATAAGCAGCGGCACGATGGCCAGAGCCCACCGGGGCAAGACCGCGGCGCTTGCGTCGCGAGCGTTTTTGACCATTACGATAACCCTCCCCACAAAATCACGCCCTGTGTGTCATTCCCGCGCAAGCGGGAATCCATTGGACGGACGATGGGTCCCCGCTTTCGCGGGGACGACCGTCATTTTCGTTTCCCCTGCCCCTCGCACCCGGCGCCTGACATCTTCGCTTACCGCTGCGGGAACATAAACGATTCCAGCATGTCTGCTCGGGCCTTCTCGTCCAAGGCAATAAGCGTGAGGATGTCCCTTACAGAAATCATGCCGCGATACTGTCCCTCCTGGTCCACGACCGGCAGGTGGAAAAAGCCGTGCCTCTCCATGAGCCGCACACACTCATGTAAAGACGTTTCGGGCGGCACGACGGTAAGCTCGGAGGTCATGATCTCAGACACGCGCATCCAGGCGGGGCACTTGTTCTCCGCCGCGACCTTATTAGAAATGTCGCTTTGTGACACAACGCCGAGGAGCTTGCCCTGGCGATCGCATACGCCGACTGACCGGATCTGCTTTTCACGCAAGTAGCGCGCAGCCTCGTGTACGGTGACGTCATCGGCGATACAGTAGAAATCCTTCCTGGAATCGATGAGATCTTTAATTGTCATAGCTCCCCCCGCGGAGTTGCATTTCACTGAATATAAAACCGAGGTCGGTCCGGTTGCAAGCGGTTTTGGTTGCAGGATTATGTTAATCTGGCTGCGAGGTGGAGACCATGGGACCTTTCCGTTATCACGTGTTCGTCTGCGAGCAGCAGAAGGCTGAGGGGGTGCCATGCTGTGCGGCACGCGGCTCTGCGAAGGTGCTCGAGGCATTGCGCAAAGAGGTGGCTGAGAGGGGGCTGGCGAATGACGTGCTGGTCACCGCCTGCGGCTCGTTCGGCCTTTGCGATCGCGGGCCGAACATGATTGTTTACCCCGAGGGTGTCTGGTATTCAAGCGTGGGGCCGCAGGACGTGCCGGAAATCGTGAAATCGCACTTTCAGGGTGGACAGGTTGTGGAGCGCTTGGCGAATAAAGATGCGGCGGCTCTCAAGCAGGAAATCTGCGCCAACCGCGACAAGGCCCTAGCCGCGCAACGCGCGCAAGCTGCCTCCGGGGTTCTTCCCGACGATATGAACCGCACCCTGCGAGGATTTCAGGAAAGCCGAGTAGTCCTCACGGCCGTCGAGTTGGATCTGTTTACCGCCGTGGGAAGCGGGGCGACCGCGGCTGAGGTATCTGCCCGCGTGGGCGGCGACCCGCGCGCCACGGAAATGCTGTTGAACGCACTCGTCGCGATGGGATGGTTGGCTAAGCAGGGCGCCGTCTTTAGTAATTCTCCTTTGAGCGCAAGGTATTTCGCGGCGGGGTCTGCGGATGACTCGCGGACTGCCACGCTGCATTTGGCGCACTTGTGGGAGACGTGGTCCACGCTCACCGAGTGCGTTCGCGCGGGCACCTCGGTGATTCGCCAGGCAACGGCAAAGAGAGGCGAAGATTGGACGCGCGCGTTCATTGCTGCCATGCATCGCAACGCACGCGCGCGTGCGCCGCTGGTGGTCAGCGCCGTCGGCACGGAAGGTGTGTCCCGCATGTTAGATGTGGGCGGTGGCTCGGGCGCCTATTCCATCGCCTTTGCGAGCGCAAAGGAGAATCTCGAAGTTGACCTCCTGGACTTGGCGCAGGTCCTCCCCATCACGCAAGGACACATCGAAGACGCAGGTCTTGCGGGTCGCATTCGAACGAAGCCGGGAGACTTGCGCTCCGACCAACTCGGAGTTGGATACGACCTGGTGCTGGTATCGGCCATCTGCCACATGCTGGGCGTCGATGAAAACAGGGATCTCTTGAAGCGATGCTTCCAGGCCCTTGCACCAAAGGGCCGCTTGGTGATCCAGGACTTCATCCTCGAGCCCGGTAAGACCGCGCCCAAATCAGCCGCATTGTTTGCATTGAATATGCTGGTGGGGACGCGTGGGGGAAGCACCTACGCCGAGGCGGAATATGCTGCCTGGCTCACGGAAGCAGGCTTCGGGGACGCGCGGCATGTCCGCCTGCCCGGGCCCTCGGGGCTGATCATCGGCCGCCGATCGTAGGAGTCAGGCAAGCCCTGCGCCTACATCGCGGTTGTGGCCAGGGTGTGAAGGTATTTCTCGAGCTTCTTACTCGCCATCTCTCGCAGCGCGTGCCCGTAAGGGACAAGTTCGAGGTTAAACTGATCGCAGGCGGACTCGAACTGCTGAGCCAGATCGGAGAGATAGGCTTTGGCGCGGGCCTGGCCGCCTTCGAGTTCCACTCCGTACTCATGCAGTTTAGCCCGGGCTTTCTCGGTTAGCTTATCAAGCTCTGTGGAGAGATCGCCGCGAACCTTGTCGAACCTGGCCAGCGCACGGCTATACGACGCGTTGTCTCGCTCGATGCGGCGGGTAAGAAAACTCCCTCGAAGCCGGATGCCAAAATCGAACCAGCGCCCGTGGACCAGTTGCCGGAGCGCCTCACTGACGGAGTAGAACTGGCGGGAAATCCGGAAGATTCCTGCTTGAAGCTCGGAGGGGCTGATGTGCGAAGGGCAAACCACCGCGTGCTGAGCGTCGAAAAGCTGCCAGTCGCCCCAGGCGAAGATCCGTTTCTCCTCGGCAAGGCGGCGGGTGAGGGGTGGCCCCGGCAAGGCAGTCAGTGCAAAAAACTGTGTGGTGGTGAGGCGTGTGCTTCGAGCGAACTCCAGCGTCTCGCGCAGGGTCTCCGGTGTGTCGGCGTCGGAGCCCAGCACGAACATGCCATGCACCCGGATCCCCGCTTCCTCAAACGCCGCGATAGCGCGCCTGTTTTTCTCGAGGGTGGAGTGTTTGTTGAAGAGTTTGAGAGTTTCTTCGTTCACCGACTCGAGGCCGATGAAAACCATGGCACAGTTGGCTCGCTTCATCAGCTTCAGCAGTTCCCGATCCTGCGCCGTCTCCACCCGCACTTGGGCGAACCAGCGCGGCATCTTGACTCCTTCCGCGAGCAGCCGCTCCAGCAGCCGCGTGGTGCGGTCGCGATTGGCGGCGAAGATATCATCGCCGAAGAAGATCGGCTTGCCGTTCAACTGGATGGTGTGGCGGACCAAGGCCAGAGCCGCATCGTCGCTGAGGAAACGGAATCCGCGCCCAAAGTTCTCAATCACCGAGCAGAACTCGCATTCATAGGGGCAGCCGCGCGACGTATTGACAACGTTGTGAGTAATGCCCCGATTGACGTGATCGGGGTACAGAGGGAAAGGAAGGTCGGAGAGCTCTTCGCCGGTCAGGTAAGGACGATCCGGATTGCAGATGACTTCGCCGTCTGGGCCAAGATAACTCACTCCCAACAGATCGTCGAGATGCGGCCGCTCGAGGTTGTCTTGCAGGCGTTCGAGCAACAGCGGTAGGGTAAAGTCCCCCTCGTGGGTGACGACCACGTCGCCAAATTGCAGAGACTCATCCGGCAACGCTGTGGGGTGCGGGCCGCCAAAGACAATCTTCACGTCGGGATTGAGCGTGCGAACGCGCCGTGCCAATTCAAATGACTGGTTCGCCGTGCGCGTGATGACAGAGAGCCCCAGGACGTCCGTATCGGCCAATCGCTTCCAATCATCAGCATCCAGGCGGCCCGCGGCGCGGTTGTACTGCGGGTCGAGCGTGACCACGTCCTCGTAACCCGCCCGCCGGCAGACCGCAGCCAGCAAGGGTACGCCGCGCGCGGGATAGCGGAACAGCGAATAGACGTCTTTCGCCATTCGGCCGTCCAGCCGCCCATCCACGGTGGCGGGCAACTCGACAATAGTAACGCGCAGGTCCTTCACCGAAACACCTTCCCTTCATTTGTACGACATCAGCACTGCACAAGTTTTTCCGACTACAGCACGCACGAATTGGGGCTCCCACAATACAGCGAGGGCGCGTACGATGTCCATAGTACGAAATCTGAACATGACTTGACAGCAACTGTCAGTTCAAAATTGCTCACATCGGGGATTTACATGCACGTTTGCGGCCACCCGCCTATCGGCGCCTGATGGTAGCTTCCAAGTTCCGGCGTAGCGCTGGCCTTTAGGCCAGCATCTGCCGACCTAAAGGTCGGCGCTACGAGTCAAATTGGGACACCACCTGCCTGATTGAACCGTTGACGGCGATTGCTATAGAATGACAAGGTTGGTTCGACATTGGCT
This sequence comes from Terriglobia bacterium, assembly GCA_050008495.1. Taxonomy (GTDB): domain Bacteria; phylum Acidobacteriota; class Terriglobia; order UBA7540; family UBA7540; genus CAVROP01. Next base: position 19,878 of record JBEKMN010000041.1, read on the forward strand.
TGGCACACGATGAGAAGGGAAAACGCTTGCAGTCGCTGAAGAAATATCTGCCTGGATCCTGGCGCAAGCTTCTGCTTTCCCTGACCCTTCTAATCAGCGGTTTGGGGCTGCTCTTATGGCCTGTGCGCACTCTGCGAAGTGACAACTTTGTTTTTTACTTCCCTACTTCGCGGCGCGTCATTCCTCTGGAATTGATCGATAGCGTCCAGTATTTGCCCCTTCTTCCCGTCCTCAACTTGGTGGGAACGCTGAACGGCCTGACGGAACGCCGGAACAATCTCAAGGTGGCTTTTGGAGACAGCCACATCGAGCTTCATGACGGCGATCCAAGAGTTCGTCTCGATAAGAAGACCTTGATTCTGGCGGCTCCGGTGCGGGTTTCGAATGGGAAATGGATGGTGCCCAGCGACTTTCTGACCACCGTGCTGGCCAGGCTAACGAGCCAGGATGTGGAGTATCAAATCGGAACGAACCGGGTTTTCATAGGCAATATCAAACCCGGCTCGTTTACCTTGCGCCTGGAACAGGAGAGCAACGGCGCGAGGCTCACCTTTCAGTTCACCGACAAGGTGACGGTTCACACGGAGTCGGCTAACGGGAAGTGGGTCATGTTCCTGGGGGACCACCCCATCCAACCTCTTGAACAATCATTTCACTTCCAGAATCCTTATGTCAGCGACGTGCGATTCGACGATCAGGACGGACTTCCCAAGCTTGTCATCACTCCATCCGCAGGAGGCCTGAACTTCTATCCCGAATTGTCCGAAGGTGGCAAGATGTTGCGAGCTGAGGTCTCCAACCCGGCGCCGGCGCAGCCCCCGCCCCAGACGCCGAAAGCGCCTCCGCCCGCCACGCCGTCTTCGACTGCCGCCACTGCGCCACCCGTCGCACCAGGGCCTGCCACGGGCACTGCTGCGCCAGCCGGGCCCGCCACGCCGACGGGTCCGCCCTTGCCGGTCGTGGCGTTGGACGCCGGGCACGGCGGCGAGGACAACGGCGCGCGCAGCCGAGACGGTGTTCTGGAGAAAGAGCTGGTTGCGCAGCTCGTGGAGCGAGTGCGCCAGGCACTGCTTACCACGGGCAAATTCCGGGTCATCATGACCCGCACGGGCGACGCGAATGTGACCTTCGAACAGCGCGCCGTGGCCGCGAATGTTGCAGGCGCTGCGTATTTCCTCACCTTTCATGCCGGCGACTTAGGCGGCGGCTCGCCGCAGGTGGCAATTTACACCTACCAATCGCCTGGCTCGGCAAGCCCTTCCCCGGAAGGCGGGGCCAATCCCTTTTTCGTGGCGTGGGATCGAATCCAGGAAAACCACCTCGAGCAAAGCGGCAAACTCGCTCAGACCATCGAACGGGACCTTGCTGTCCTCGCTGGAGTCACAGTCGATCCGCCTACGGCAGCGCCGGAACGCACTTTGCGCAGTGTCAATGCGCCGGCCGTGGCAATTGAGATCGGCAGCCTATCGCCCGATGTCGACGCCGGCCCGCTGACCGACGCGGCATTTCAACTCCACCTTTCATCCATCGTGGCTGAAGCGCTGAGCGCTTTGCAGGCTGGAGGCGCCTGAGACATGAGCCGCCGCGCCAAGATTTTCTGGATTGCCCTGTTGGTGGTGTTTGCCGGAGGGCTCTTCTATTTGCGTTCGCTGGCGCGGCGTGTCTTTTTTGAACCTCCTGCGCATAGTGACGAATCTGCTAAAGCCCGCTTGAGCGAGGCGGTCTTGCAGTCCGGCGCCGGGCCCAATGAAATCGCTGTCCTGTTCTTCCCTTCGCTGAGCGGCCGGGGCCTTGTGGCGGAGAGCCGGCCGATCAAATGGGCGCCGTCCGCGGCCGACCGAGTGCGCCAGGTTCTGCTGGCGCTGGCGGAGGGGCCGAGCCAACGCCTCGGCCACCCGCTGGCGGCCGCAACCACCGTTCGCGCCGTCTTCTTAACCTTGGACGGAACGGCTTACGTAGACCTTTCGAGCGATCTGGTCAGCGGCATCTACCCGGGAATTGAAGCCGAGTCTCTAGCTGTTTATTCCATCGTGAACTCAATTACCACCAACATCCCTGCGGTTAAAAGGGTCAAGATCCTCATTCAGGGCCAGGACGTTGACACGCTCGAGGGTCACGCGGACTTGACCGAAGCTATCGTTCCCGATCCAACGCTGCTGAAAGGCAACCCGTGAAATGCGCAGGGGCGGTTCGCGAACCTCCCCTACAACTCAGGAGATCGCATGTCCTCGACGCCAAAACTCTTATCAGGTCTGCTTTATTCCGGTGGCAAGCTGGTCCGTCCGGACCGGCGTCCCGCCGCGGAACTGAGACCTGTCGAAATCGTACCCAACTTCATCACTTCCGCGGAGGGATCGGCGCTGATTCGCCTGGGTGAAACTCAGGTGATTTGCACGGCCACGGTCGAAGACGGTGTTCCGCCTTTCCAGAAAGGCACTGGTCGAGGCTGGATTACCAGTGAATACGCCATGATCCCCCGCGCCACCGAAGACCGCACTCCGAGAGAGGTGATGCGCGGACGCCAAGGCGGCAGGAGCATGGAAATTCAGCGTTTGATCGGAAGATCGTTGCGCGCCGTGACCGACCTCGAGGCGCTGGGCGAGCGCACGATCTGGATCGATTGCGACGTAATCCGCGCGGATGGCGGAACTCGAACGGCCTCGATCACGGGTTCCCTCGTGGCGCTGGGCTTGGCTTTCCAGAGGCTCGCGGGACTCAAGGCCCTGCGCCGCAATCCCATCCGGGACTATGTCGCGGCGATCAGTGTGGGAATTGTGGGCGGAGAAACCCTGCTCGATCTGGTTTACGCCGAAGACTCGAATGCCGACGTGGACATGAATGTGGTGATGACCGGCTCCGGCCGACTGGTGGAAGTGCAAGCCACCGCGGAAGGCAAACCCTTCAGCCTCGATAATCTTAATACCCTGATCGAAGTCGCTCGACCGGGCATCGAAAAGCTGTTGGCCGTCCAGCGCTCGATTCTGAAATTGGAACCACGCGAGGCAGGCGGGCAGGTGGGCAGGTAGGCAGGTGGGCAGATGGGCAGGTAGGCAAATGGGCAGGTGGGCAGATGGGCAGGTGGGCAGGTGGGCAGATGGGCAGGTAGGCAAATGGGCAGGTGGGCAGATGGGCAGGTAGGCAGGCGGGCAGATGGGCAGGTAGGCAGGTAGGCAGGTGGGCAGGTGGGCAGGTAGGCAGGTGGGCAGGTCCGTTGATGAAACCCTGTCATCCTGAGCGAAGCGAAGGACCTCTGTAGTTGTTCGTAAACCAGCCATGCTTTATACTTCACACTTCAGACTTTAAACTCCGATTTCCCTGATGCCCCTTATCACTCCCGATTCGCCGCTCTATCTGGCATCCTCGAACCCTGGTAAGCTCCGGGAGTTCAGCGCCGCGGCCTTAGCGCGCGGCATTCGCGTAGAACCCTTACCCGGTTTCAAGAGCCTTCCGGCCTGCATCGAAGATGGCAACAGCTTCGAAGAGAATGCTCGCAAGAAAGCACTGCACTACAGCGCCTTCGTCTCGGGCGCAGTGTTCGCGGACGATTCGGGGATCAGTGTGGACGCGCTGGGAGGCGCGCCGGGGATATTCTCCGCCCGCTTCGCAGGACCTGACGCGACCGACGATGAAAACAATCGCAAACTGATAGAAGAGTTGGGCCGCGTCGAGAGGGCGGCGAAAGGCTCAGCCTCAGCTTCTCTTCCAACGCTCTCCAAAGAAGGGGTTGGTGCGCGCGAGGCGCAGAGCCGAACGTCTCGCCGCGCCGCGCACTACGTCTGCGTTATCGCCCTGGCGCACTCAGGCCGCATTCTCGGCGTTACCGAGGGAAGAGCGGACGGTGTGATCCTTGATGAACCGCGGGGAGCAGGAGGCTTCGGTTATGACCCATACTTCTTCTATGCGCCACTCGGTATGACTTTTGCCGAGCTGCAACCCGACGAGAAATACGCCGTTTCACATCGTGGCAGGGCATTTCGTCAACTGCTGGACCTGATCGAAAACGCCACCGCCAAGTCATCTTGAGTGGACATGGGCCTGTGGCCGACGCATGGAAAACCCAGCACTCGTCACCCCCGCGCAAGCGGGGGTCCATCGTCAGTGAAGGGGACAATGGATTCCCGCTTTCGCGGGAATGACGTCACTTGCAGGCGGTCTTCAGTTGGCACTCGCCAGACTCTGATATTCCACAGAGGCACCCTGAGGCGCCAGCACCCACAAAGTGTAAACCCCTAGGGCCGTCCCCAGTGGAAAGTGGATAAGGCTGATGCAGCCGAGCACGATAGTGAGCATGCGCGCCCAGGGGCTGTGCGCCATCAGGCCTCCGCCCGCAATCAGTCCGGCAATGGCAAAGCCCGAGAAGATCAAGCCGAGCCCGCCCAAAAACGGACCGATGAACATGCGCATGGGTGCAGGCAACGGCGTCATCATGTACGGGAAACGCGTATGGCCCAAGACGAGCAAGGCCAGCCCAGGGATCAGCCGCAACCCGGAAAAGATGATCCAGAGCAGGCCGAGCGCGGTGATGTGCCGCGCCACGCGCGACGGCCGGGTGTATCCTACGCCGGGGCCGGGCATGGTGGTTCGAATTGGCGGCGCAGGCTGAGGCGGCGGCAGAGGAGCAGCGACTGGGACGGGAGGCATCACGCCAGCGACCGGCTGGCCGCATTTGTTGCAGAATCTTTGACCAAGCACGACAGGAGCACCACAGTTAGCGCACTGCATAGCGTTAACCTCGCTTTCCTACATTATCATACGCCCAAACATGCCTGAATGTTCCCTTGGCCGCGCGCGAAGAAAAGCAGATCCTTCGCTTCGCTCAGGATGACATGTCATTTCGAGCGAAGCGGAGAATCTGCATTTGGTTGCGGCCTTGCCGCGCTGTGCTACCAGGACTCTGATAAACTCAGATTGCATGCAGACCGGAAAACCAAGCCAGACTGCTCTTGCTGCCGCCTTTCACCGGGCCGCCCATCAGGTGTTGGAGCAGGGCCGGATCTTCTCCGATCCACTGGCGGTTCGGATCCTGGGAATGGATGCGCAGAGTGTTGCGCGCCGGGCTGAGGAGAACCCTACCGCACGCCGCATGCGACTGTTCATCGCCGTCAGAACACGCTTCGCCGAAGATGCACTGGCTTTCTGCTTTGAGAACGGTGTCCGTCAAGCCGTGGTGCTCGGAGCAGGGCTTGACACCTATGCGTACCGCAATCCGTTCGGCGAGCGCTTGCGCATCTTCGAAGTCGACCACCCCGCCACTCAGGATTGGAAACAACAACTCCTCCGGGATGCGGGCATTCCAGCGCCCAACTCGTTGACTTACGTTCCGGTCGACTTCGAACACGAAGCGGTGGCAGAGCGTTTGGCGGCGGCCGGATTTGATCGCATGCAGCAGACGTTCTTCACCTGGCTTGGAGTGGTCCCCTACCTGAAGGAAGAAGCCGTATGGTCTGCCCTGGCCTTCATCGCCGGCCTGCCCAACGGGGCGCATGTCGTATTCGACTACAGCGATCCGCCGGCATCCTTGACGCCGGAAGGGCGCGACTACCACGACCGGCGGGCTCGGCGAGTAGCCGACCTGGGGGAGGCCTGGGTCACTTACTTTGAGGCTGAAAGACTCCACCCCAAATTAGCGGCCCTGGGTTTCGCCGAGATCGAAGACCTGGGGCCGGCCGAGATCGTGGTCCGTTACTTTCCGGGCCGAAGCGCTTCCCTTCCCGACCGGGGCGGGCATGTGGTCCGAGCGGCTTCCCGGGTTCGAACTAGGCTCGATCCCTGGTAAGCACCGGGAGCCGCCGACCTTCCAGTTTCTCGATGGCCTCACGCAATTGGGCAGGCAAGGCGACGGGCTTGCCGCTGCGGTAGTCGATCCAGACCAGCGTCGAGTCAAGGTCTGCCGCGACGACTCCGCGTCCGGCACTCACGATGCGGTGCGCCATTTTGAAGCTGCTATTGCCGAGCGCGGTTATACTGGCGCCAACCTGAATGGTGTCCGGATAGGTGAGTGGAAAACGGAAATCGCAGTGGATCGCCGCCAGGATAGGCCCCGCCTCCACAGTTGTTGACCCGTCCCAAGCGTTGGCTTGGGTCAGATAAGCGATGCGCGCGGTCTCGGCCCAGCGAAAGTAGACGACGTTGTTGACGTGGCTCAGGGGGTCCTGCTCTCCCCACTGCAAGGGAAGCGGGACGATAACGGGGAAGTGCTCGAGGAGTTGGTGTGGAGTTTTCATAGGAGTCGCTCGTGCGCGACGCTGACAGGCACCCAGAAACAATGAAAACCACCCGACGGTGGACGGATGTGGTGCGGGCGTCTCGCCCGCTGTGGCACGGGCATCCTGCCCGTGCGCGGGAGCGGGACGCTCCCGCGACCGCGGGCGGGACGCCCGCGCCACGATTTTTGCACCTCCCAACCCTGGAGCAGGCTCTCGTCAATGGCATTGTTTTGGATTTGCTCGCCAAGCCGAAAGAAGCGAGAAAGATGACGCTTGGTTCTTCGTGTAGCGTATTCCGTCATGGCCCCGGAATTAATCATGAACGCCCAGTCGCTGGCCTGGGCGAGGAACAGTTCCCTTCTGGCCTGCGCCAGCGCACGCTCGGCCAGCGGCCCCGGGCGACGCTGCCCGTCCGATAGTTTCTCCATGAGACGGGCCGCCCGGTGCAAATGAGGGTAGATCCAGTCATTGCTGCCGTTCAGCCACACGTCGTTGAAACCTTCGTACCCCCAGCTCGAGATGGCCGGTGCTGCGACCTGGTTGATTGGGTATTCCTCGAGGTATTCGGAAAGGGTTATCAGGCGCAGGGATCCGTGGCCGCTCGCGATCTTGCGTACCAGGTGATTCACCCAAGCCGGCCCCTCATACCACCAGTGGCCGAACAGCTCCGCGTCGTAAGGAGCTACAATCAACGGCTTTCGGTCCATGACCGAAGCCAGATAGTCAACCTGCCTCTGGCGGTTGAGGATGAAATTGCCGGCGTGGATCTCAGCCTTGTTTTCCGCCCGCTCCGGATCGTACGGCTCCTTGTGGTTGGTCTTTCCCGTGACACGATAGTACTTGATCCCCGTGTCGAGTCGAATGCCGTCACGATGAATGTAGGGGCGCAGATAGTCGAGGTCGAGGTCGTAGGCGATGTCGCGGTAGAAGTCGCGATAGTCGTAATCTCCGGGATACCCCTCCACAGAACTCCAGACTTGGCGCGACGATTCCGGATCGCGCCCGAAGGCCGCTAGCCCCGAGGGAGAGTAAATTGGCGCGTACACACCCTGCTTCGGCCGAGGCTCGGCGCGCGTGACGCCGTGGGTTTCCAGGATGGTGAAACGGATGCCTTCCTCGCTCAGCATTCGGCCCACTTCCGGACAATAACCGCATTCGGGCAGCCAGAAACCCTCAGGCCTTCGACCGAACACCTGCTCGCCATAGGCGATTCCCGTTTGGATCTGCGCTCGCACTGCGAAGGGATTCAGCGAGAGCAAGGGCAGATAGGCATGAGTGGCGGCGCTGCCCAAGATCTCTATCTTTCCCAGCTCTTGAAACTTCCGGAAAGCCTCCACCAGATTGCGACCATAGCGGTTAGCGAAAGCATCTCGAAGGTTGAGGAAGCGCTGATGATACAGTTGGGCCAGGCGGTGGAATTCCGGCTGCTGAGCCGTTCGCTCCGTCTCCTTTTCAGCTAGCGCAATCAGGCGCTCGGTGCGCTGCAAATAACGAGCTTGCAGAAATGGATCGAGAAGCATCGAGAGGAGAGTTGGCGTAAAGGAAAACGTCAGGCGAAAATCCACCCCGTCCTCGACGAGGCCCTCGAGAACAGAGAGCAAAGGAAGATAGACTTCCGTTAGGGCTTCATGTAACCAGTTCTCCTCGAGTGAGTCCTGATGCTCGGGATGCCGGACGAACGGCAGGTGGGCGTGAAAGATGATGCTGAGATAACCCTTTGACATTTGCTTACGCCGACTTCTGCCCCGACGACAGACCCGCGCGAAAGCTTCTTTCGCTCAAATCGGTGAGGTCGGTGCGCAACTCCGCTGCGGCTTGGGATTCTTTCCTGTCTTCCACTTCCGGCGACCACCAGGCCCGGTCCCAGCTTCGCTGCCGGCAAAACTCCGCGAGTCGCCGCTGCGTCTCTTCGTCCGGCGCGTCGGGTGATAACCTCGTCCGCTCGAGTTCTGGGTCAATCCCGCCGTCGTCTTCTGACTCGTCATAGAAAGGGCGGCTGTGGGAGGCGCTCGGATGTGCAGCCAACTTCAATTCCTCACCTGGATGCCCGGCGGACGCAGAGACAGGTCCCGAAGCGCCCCTGTCTTCCGGCCCATTCACTTCCCGGCCTCGCGGCTCGTCGAAGACCGGCGCGGGTCGCAAAGCCTCTCCAAATCTCAACAATCGCCGCCGCGGGGCCTGCGTCTTGTCGTCCGAAGGAGCGCTTTGCGATGCGCTCCTGCCCTCTGCTGGAGGGGGAACCACCTCTGCGGGGGAGTCATTGCCCTCGACACGGAGATAGCGCTCTTCCATCTTGTCCGATGGGCAAGCCTTGGGCATCTCCGCAACGTTGGACCGCGCCAGCAATCGGAACGAACCTTGACCCAAACACAGCCCTAGATCGAGGCAGTAGGAATCGGCAGGATGCTCCAGGCGGACGTACCATTTTCCGGCGCTCAGGGCAATGGCAACCTCAAGACAGCTCGCGGAATTCAAGCTGTCAGGGTTCGCAGTCTCGTAAAACCTCACCACTGGCCGAGCCCGCGGACCAAGCCGGCTGAACACGCTGCCCATTTCTTCCAGGTCACGAGCCGAAAACTCCCAGTAAACATAGAGCAGGTGGGGATTGACAGGCAGCAGGACTACCTTTGTTTCTTCATCGCCGCCCGGAATTTCCTCGTCTTCCAATTGCGCGCGCGCGTAAAGTTCCTCGGCGTCCCGCTCCTCGCCGGATTCTGCTTCGTCCGGGATCACGTCAGGCGATGCACTGTCCCGAGGGAGTAGCTTCGATTCCTCCTGACTCTTGTCCACGGTGGCCTCTCGATCAGGATGCTTCAGCTCTGCCAAACCCTCGGCGAATGCCCCTTATTTGCCTGGCCCGAAGGACTTCCACTCCAAGCGACAATCCCCGCATTTCAGCGCTCCGTAGACGTTATAGTAGGTGCTGTAACCCGTGCTCGTATCGGACTTGGCAAGCGTCATTTCGTCATGAATGTGCGCGTGTTGATGACAGAGGGCACGGCCGCAGGCAGCACAGACTCCTCTTGCCTCTTGTTCGCAAAACCAACACTTCATAAAGAAAAGTCTCCTTCTTGAGCACTTGAGCCCACCCAGCAGCCAGATTTCAAATTCCGGGAGCTACGGTCAGTGCGAGTCCTCAGGCGGAGCATCTTCGCGCGCCGAGAATATACCTGATTATAGTAGTACATCGTGGGCTGTGGCCGCAACCGGAGGTCCGAGTTGCGACACGGGCGCCTCGGCCGTAGTGGCCCCAACTGGTGTGGCGCACACCGGCTGCTCCGAAGGCGCAGGAACTTCCCGCTGGCCGGCGGCCGAAGTAAGCTGTCCTTTGTTTTCATCAACATTCCCGGATCGGTCGTCGATTTTTGCCTGGTGTGCGGGAGCGGGGCCGCCAACTTTCGTGGATTGTTGCCAATCCACAAGAACTAGGGTCAAAATGCCCTCTCCCGGGGGAGAGGGCGGTTGCACCACGAGGAGGAGAGGGCTGTTGGATCACGGGGGAAGAGAGCTGCGATTTGAAAGGGGCTGCGCCGGGCGTTGTGGCGCGGATGCGACGCCAGCGCCACGATTAATTGCAGTAAACATCGAGGACCCGGTCGGCAACGTGGTCCCAGGTGAAGCCGGATTCGACCGCAGCCCTGCCATTCCGCCCCATCCAGCGAGCCCAATCGAAGTTGGTGAAGAGCGTGCCTAACCCCCAGCCGACCGACTGCGAGTTAGGGGAGATCTTAAGTCCGTTGACCTCATGCCACACATATTCATCGGGCCCGCCGTTTTTGCTCACCACCACCGGTTTGCCGGCGCTCCAACCTTCGAGCACGACAATCCCAAAAGGCTCGTTGCGGCTTGGCACGCACACCATGTCGCAGGCCTTGTAAAGTTCGGGGAGTTCGTGACCATTCTTGAATCCCAGGAAGCGCGTGGCGTGCGCCACACCCAGTTGCCCGGCGCGACGTTCGAGGCCCCGCCGCATCTCTCCATCTCCGGCAAAGACGAACTTGGCTGCCGGATAATGCTTCAGGAGCCCGGGAATGGTTTCAACAAGAACATCAGGACCCTTTTGAAATTCCAGACGGCCTACAAACAGGACCATGGGATCCATGGGGCCGATTCCGTAGCGAGCCTTCACCTCACCGGGATTCAGCCACCCCTCAAAATGTTGGGGATTCACGGCATTGTAAATCGGACGGACTTTCCACTCCGGGGCTTCGTACATCCACATGATTTCTTTCTTCAAGGATTTTGAAACGGTGATGACACGATCTGCCCAGTCCGTCGCAGCCCGTTCCTGATGACGAACTCGGGCCGGCTGGCCATTATAAAAGTGGTTACCACAGCGTCCGTACTCCGTCGAGTGGAAGGTCATAACCGACTTCCGGCGGCGGCCTTGTTTTATCCAGATCATGGCATTGGCGGCCAGCCAATCGTGGGCGTGCACGACGTCAAACGGCCCCATGAAATTCTCCGTGGCAAAGACGTAATGGACGAAAGAGCGGCACATGTTGTTGACTTCGTCGACAAAGTCGGAGTGCAACGCGAACGGGCAGCGGTGGTAATGCACGCCATGAATAAGTTGATACTGCGATTGGCCGGGACCTAAGCGGGTGAATACATGAACGTCGTGTCCCTTCCTTTCCAGAGCCGCTCCCAGCTCCGTGACGTGGGCGGCAACTCCTCCCACGGAAATCGAATGCAGGGATTCCCAGGATAATAGTGCGATACGCATTACCACTTCCTCCTCGCCAAGATTAAATTTGCCCTTGCCCTGATTCTATGGAAGCCGTCGTCAGCCTTTGCAGCGATCCTGGCGACGCTGGCGCCGACTCCTTAAACTCGCATGGATTCAGCGTCTCGAGTATTAAAGCCAGGTGGATCTTCCGTTACAAGTGTGTGTCGCAGTGCACGCCACACCAGCAGCTTTTAGCTTTTTTGGGAAAGGGGCATCGCTATGTCTTCAGCATGAAAAGGATGGCCGGATTCTCCGGAGGCACTGGTATACATTGAGCGAGCATCAGCTAAAAAGTATGCGTCTGAGCATTCCCCTGGTTTTACCCACACTTTATATGATGATTTCGCGAGTGAAAAAGTTTTGTGGGAGCCCCAGCTTTTCGCGCTATCCGCCACGCCCGCTCCTACCTGATCGCAAGATTTTATTTATGTGCATGATAACATTGAGGCTGTTACGTTGCCGGAAATGACAAGGGCCTTGCGCAGCAACAATCAAGAACACGGTTTCACGCAAAGTCGCAAAGCGCGCAAAGTTCACAAAGAACAGCAAGGGCTTATCCTCGGCACCCCTCTGCGACTTAGCGACTGGGCATGAGCTGTTTTGCTTTTTCCACACCTTCTTCGCACAGCCCGAGCGATCCGCGTACGGGAGATTGTTACCGCAATATTAAATTCTCCCTTCGTCGGCAAACGGTCTGCTTGGATGGAAGCTGCCCGAAAAGGTATGATGAGAATTGGGGAAGAGTTTATCAGGTCTTTCGATGGGAGGTAAGAGTCATGAGCGTTACAAACCGGAGGGCTGAACTGCCCGCGCTGCCTGAGGTGCTGGACGGGTTGCCGAATTTCTCGGGCTGGGAAAGCGACGTTCTGCAAGTGGTCGAGAACGATAGGCCGGTTTTCCTTCCGGCCACCAATATTCACCTCGACCAGATCAGTTCGGCGTTTGCCGTGGCCTTGCACATGCACCAGCCGACCATCCCTGCCGGACACGATGGGCAGCTCATCAGCAATCTGCAACATATGTTTGAGCACCCGAACGAAGGAGACAATCACGATGCGGGACCCTTTGCCAACTGCTACAAACGGATGGGGGACATCATCCCGGAGCAGGTCAATCAGGGCCTGAACCCGCGAGTCATGCTGGATTACTCGGGCGCGTTGCTTTGGGGACTGCGCCAGATGGGGCGCGGAGACATTCTGGATAATCTGAGGCGTATCACGTGTGATCCTCGCTATCAACCTTATGTTGAATGGCTCGGCACCATGTGGGGCCACGCCGTCGCGCCTTCAACGCCGATCCCGGACCTCAAACTCCACATCCTGGCGTGGCAACACCATTTCGCGGCAATTTTCGGCTGGGACGCCCTGGCGCGCGTGAAGGGATTCTCACCCCCTGAGATGGCCTTGCCCAATCATCCCGACACTCTTTATGAATATCTCAAGGCGCTTAAGGAATGCGGATACCGCTGGATCATGGTTCAGGAGCATTCGGTCGAAACTCCCTCAGGCCAGGCTTTAGGGTACAAACACGTTCCGCACCGGCTGGTGGCGCGCAATTCAAAAGGCGAGACGCTTGCCCTCACCGCGTTGATCAAGACTCAGGGGTCCGACACCAAACTGGTGGCCCAGATGCAGCCCTACTACGAAGCCAAAACCCTGTCGCGCCAAAATCTGGGAGGAATTTCGATTCCGCCGCTGGTGACCCAGATTGGCGACGGCGAAAACGGCGGCGTCATGATGAATGAATTCGTTCCCGCATTTTGGAAAGCCTGGCAGGAAATGGCACAGGCAGGAGGCGGGACGCGAGGAGTTGTGGGGCTGACGGGCACCGAATACCTGGAACTCATCGAGGCGGCCGGCTGCCGTCCCGAGAGCTATCCTCCTTGCCAACCCGTCGGCCAGCATAAACTCTGGCAGCGTCTTCCCTCCGGGAAGCTCAACCCCGGAGCGGTGGAGGAAGCCATCAAACAATTGAAGCAGGAGAATCCCAACTTCCATATGGAAGGCAGTTCGTGGACGAACGATCGTAGCTGGGTAAAGGGATATGAGAATGTGCTGACTCCGATGGCCCAACTGAGCGCGCTGTTTCATCAGAAGGTGGACCCTCTGGCAGGCAAAGACAACTTCACCCAACAGCCGCGATATCGTCGCGCCTTGCTTTACAACCTCCTGCTGGAATCGAGCGACTTCCGTTACTGGGGACAGGGAGCGTGGACTGATTACGCGCGGGAGATCTTCAGGCGCGGGGAGCATGTGCTGCACAGCGAGTTCTAGTGCACTGTGTCCAACGCTACTTTACACTTGATTTTTGAGAGGGCGTTTCATGCTATATTGAAAGCTCATGGAACAAAAAGAAAAAGGTGCAAGCGGCGACGACCGCCGCCAGTATGTGAATTTCGCATTCTACAAGGTGGACCCAGCGTGGCGCCGCCTGCCGGGCGAGGAGCGCCAGAAGGGGAAGTGTCAGTTCCTGGATGTCGTCACGAAGTGGGAACAGGATGTGTTGGTGACCGCCTATTCGCTGGTAGGCATTCGGGGAGATTGCGACTTCATGCTGTGGCGAATTGGCTACGATGCGCTCAAGCTCCAGGAAATGAGCGCGCAACTTCTTGCCACGGACCTGGGCCAATACCTGACCACTCCCTATTCCTACCTGTCGATGACCAAGCGCTCGGTTTATGTCGATAAGCACGTGCACGAGGGCCAGGAAGGAACTCGCCTCAAACTGGTCCCCGGCCAGTTCCGATTCCTGTTCGTTTATCCCTTTGTGAAAAGCAAAGCCTGGTACCGGCTCACTAAACATGCCCGTCAAGGCATGATGGACGAGCATATCGAGGTCGGTCACCGGTATCCCACCGTGCGGCTGAACACCACTTACTCTTTCGGGCTCGACGATCAGGAATTCGTGCTCGGGTTCGAGAGCGACAAGCCCGAGCACTTTGTCGACCTGGTGATGGAACTGCGGCACAGCGAAGCCACCAGTTATACCGTGCGCGACACTCCCACCTTCACCTGCATTCATCGCGAAGTGAAGGAAGTCCTGGACCTCCTTGGAGGTTAGGCGGTGCGACCATGCCTGGCAAACTCAAGTCAACTAAAAAGCGGGTTGAAGTAGCGCAGGCGTCTCGCCCGCTGTCCCGGGAGCGTCTCGCTCCCGCCCGTGGGCGCGGGCAAGATACCCACGCGACCGCGGGCGAGACGCCCGCGCCACGACCGAAGGGCAAACCGAAGGCAGCCTATACTTCGCCGGAACGTCTGCAAAAGATCTTTGCGGCCCTGGACCAACTGTTTCCCCAAGCCGAGTGCGCCCTGCGCCACGAGAACGCTTTCCAACTTCTGGCGGCTACCATACTTTCCGCACAGTGTACCGACGAGAGAGTAAACAAAGTCACGCCCGCACTGTTTCAGAAATTTCCCACGCCGCCGGACTTTGCCGCATTGGCGCAGCCCGTCCTGGAGGAGCAAATCCGCTCCACAGGGTTCTTCCGCAACAAAGCCAAGAGCATTATCGGAATGGCCAAGAAGCTGATTGCGGATTTCGGCGGCCAGGTTCCCCGAACGATGGACGAGATGCTGACATTGCCGGGAGTAGCGCGAAAGACGGCGAACGTCGTGCTAGGGACAGCCTACGGTATCCCCACGGGCGTCGTCGTGGACACGCACGTGTTCCGCATCGCGCGTCGGCTGAAACTCTCCAAGCAGAAGACGCCGGAAAAAGTTGAACAGGACCTGATCAAGCTCGTTCCGCAGGAGCGGTGGATCTCCTTCGGCCATCAGGTGATTTGGTTTGGAAGGAAAATCTGCCAGGCGCGCAAGCCGCTTTGCGCCGGCTGCCCTCTCGAGTCGATCTGCGACGCTCGCGACAAAACGGTTTGAGAGAGTTGAGAAGTCGAGGAGGCAGTGTAGGGGTAGGGCTTGCCCTGCCCCCGTCGGGACCAGCGGAAATGCGGGGACGGCAAGCCGTCCCCCTACGGCGGGACGTTTTCGACGGATTGGAGGGGTCGGTGATCGGGCCCGTTCTTAACTTCTTGACTCCTCGACTTCTCGACTCCTGGACTCCTCTTCAGCCATAACGCGGACAAGTTCGGGGGGAGGAGTGAACGTCACCTTCTCTTCGACCGCTTCAATTTCCTCGATCTGTTCAACTCCTATTGCCTTGAAGTAAGCGATAACCTCTTGAACCAGATGCTCAGGAGCGGAGGCTCCGGCGGTGATACCCACACACTCAACGTCGTCGAGCCAGGCCGGGTCGATTTTTGCCGCGTCTTCAATCAGGAAAGCGCGCACACCCGACATATCCGCGACTTCTCGAAGGCGTCTCGAGTTGGAGCTATTCTCGGAGCCCAAGACCAGAATCACACCTGCTTCCTGAGCGAGAAGTTTTACCGCCATTTGACGGTTCTGAGTGGCGTAGCAGATATCGTCGCTGGTAGGGGTTGCCACTTTGGGAAAGCGGCGCCGCAAAACTTCGATAATCTCTCGCGTGTCGTCAACGCCGAGGGTGGTTTGGGTGGTCACGGCAACCCGCTCGGGATCCGAAACCTGGACTCTTTCCGCTTCTTCCACACTGCTGACCAACTGAGTGCAGTCCGGAGCTTCACCCATGGTCCCAATAATCTCGTCATGCCCCGCGTGCCCGACAAGGATGATGGACCGGCTCTCTCTCGCAAATCGCACTGCCTCGATATGAACTTTCGTGACCAGCGGACATGTGGCGTCAATGACTCGCAAATGCTTCTCCGCCGCCTGGGTTCGGACTTCCGGGGAAACTCCGTGGGCGCTGAAAATGACCACGGCTCCCGCCGGGACCTGCTCGATCTCGTCTACAAAAACAGCGCCTTTGGCGGCAAGAGACTGGATGACGTGCTTGTTGTGGACAATCTCGCGGCGGACGTACACAGGCGGCTCGAAAAGCTCGAGGGCCATGTGAACAACATCGATAGCCCGGTCCACCCCTGCGCAGAATCCGCGCGGCTTGGCGAGCAGCAACTTCCTGAGCTTCATTGCCACCTTATGTTATGCCCTCTTTGAAACCAGTGGTCCTTCATAACCAATCATGCTAACAGATTCCCACTGGAGGGTCAAAAGCGAAGGCCGGCGCTTCCCTTGGTCAGGTGACGATATCCTCGCCGCCGTCCACACGGATGACGTTTCCCGTGATCCAATGGGTGCGGTCGTCCATCAAAGCCGCGATGGCGGAGGCAACGTCTTCAGGCGTCGTCAGCCGCCCTCCCGGATTCCGCATCCGGGCGAACTCCGCCAACTTATCGATGCCCGGGATCTTGCTCGATCCCGCGGTTATGGTGACGCCCGCCTGAATGGCGTTGGCGGTGATTCCGTGCGGCATCAGTTCGTAGGCCAGTTGGCGGATGTGTGATTCGAGGACTGCCTTGGCAGCGGAAACAGGACCATAATTAGGAATCACGCTGTGCCCGCCGGCGCTGGTCATGGCGTAAACCCGGCTGCCGCGCCCGAGCATCTTGCGGCGAAACACGTCCTGGACCCAATAGACGAGGTTGTTCCCCATCACGTCCACGGTCATGTCCATCTGCAATTGAGTCAGTTCATCTTGGGGTGAATCGGCAAGGTAAGGCTTCAGTGACCCGAAGGCGACCGAATGGAGGACCACCTTAACGAAATGGCTGCCGCCCTGGTTGCGCCAGTGTTCCTGCATGCGGTCCAGAGCATCCGTGCGCTTGGCGGGGTCCGCGGCATTAATGTTATAGAATTGGACGTCGCGGCCCGCCTGCTGAATGCCGGCAATTACCTGCTCGACCTGGGGCATATTCGAGCGCCGATCAAAATGCACCCCGAAGATGTTCAGCCCCGCGCGCGCCAGCGCCAGGCTGGTTGCGGCGCCGAAACCACTCGATGAACCAATAATCAACGCCCAGGGCGTAGGTCCTGCATCCGTCATATTTTTCTCCAAAACCAAAGTATTGTCGATTAATGATTGACGATGGACGATTGCTGATTGACCATGGCCGGTAACCGTTCCAATCGGCAATCGACCATCGTCAATCGGCAATCAAGTCAGGCGCTCGACCGTGATTCGTCGTTCATCGCGACCCAGGTGCTGGAGGCGAACCCGCAGGCAGGGCCGCGGCGCCTCCTCACCAAACTTTTCGCCCCACTCGATCAGAACGGTCGCTTCCCGGTTCAGCAAATCGTCGAGGCCGAGCGTCGCCAGGTCACGCGCGCCCTCGATGCGATAGAGGTCCACGTGATAAACCCTGCCTTCGGGACCGTACTCGTGCACCAAGGTGAACGTGGGGCTTGTCACCTCGTCCTCGGGGACAGAAGCCAGGCTCGCCAAAATCCCTTTCACGAGGGTCGTCTTGCCGCTTCCCAGTTCCCCTTCCAACAACACCGTGCAAGGCGGCTGAACTTCTTTCGCCAACTCGCGTCCGAAGGCGACCGTTTCTTCGGGCGAGCGAGTGATGATGGAAGAGTGACGAGTGACGAGTGATGAGTGACGAGCAGAAAACTTCGGATCCACCTTGGTTGGCTCGTTACTCATTACTCATCACTGCTCTTCACTCGTCACTGCTTTTCAGACTCGTCACTCGTCACTTGTCACTCGTCACTGCTCTTCCGTCACTCGTCACTTTTCACTGCCCTGTAAGCCTTTGGCAAGGCTTCGATCAAATCGCCTGCGATGAGAGAAGCCTGTCCCTTATCTTTTGCCGCCAAGTCGCCCGCCAAGCCGTGCAGGAAGGCCGCGGCTGCCGCAACCTCGCTGATCGGCCTATGGCGATATTGTGCCACAAGCCCGGCCGTGATGCCCGTCAGAACATCGCCAGTCCCGCCGGTGGCCATGCCGGGGTTGCCGGTTGGATTCACCCAAACCTTTCCATCGGGCGCGGCCGTAAGCGTCCGAAAGCCTTTCAAGACAAGGGTTACTTGATGCTGGCGGGCAAAGTCACGCGCGCTCTCGAGGCGGCGCGCTTGAATTTCCGCTGTATTCACGCCTAGCAAGCGGCTCAATTCGCCGGGGTGCGGTGTCAATATGGCGTCTGCCAGGTCTCCCCCGGATTGAAACTGATCCATGCGGCCGTCGAAGGCGTTCAGGCCGTCGGCGTCCAAGACGACGGGGAGACGGCGGCCGTTTACGAGGGTGCGAACCAATTCGGCAGTCTCAGGAACCGTGCCAATCCCCGGCCCGATGGCCAGCACCGTCTTGCCATCCAGTAACTTATCCAGCCGCCCGTAATCGAGGGCGCGCAGCGAAATCGTGCCAGCCTCGGTTTGCGGCAGCGGCTCCGTCATGTATTCCATGCCCAGCGATGCGACGGTCGGGATGGCGCTTTCCGCGGTCGCCACGGTCACCAAACCCGCGCCGGCGCGCAGAGCAGCCTTGGCCGCGAGAGCGGCTGCGCCTGTCTTCCCAACCGACCCGGCCAGAATCAGTACATGGCCGTAACTCCCTTTATGGGAGTCGGGCTTGCGAGGCCGAGCCAGCCATGCAAAGTCCTCGCGGCAGGCCAAATTCAAAAAGAGGTCCCGATCGCTTTCCAGCGCCTCGGGCGGCGTTCCGATTTGCCTGACGACCCACTCTCCCACATGCTCACACGCGGGTGGAAAGACATGCGCGATCTTGGGGGCCGTGAAAGTGACGGAGAAATCCGCCCGCACGTGCTCTCCGATCAGTTCACCGGAGTCGGCGGAGATGCCGGAAGGCAGGTCCACCGCCACCACCTGCGCGGGGGCCAACTCCTCGTTGACTTCTCGGACCACTTGCAGCAGCAGGCCACCGAGGGGCTTGGTCAGCCCGGTTCCCAGAAGCGCGTCGACCAGCAAGGTGGTTCCTTGCAGGCTCGCCTTGATCGTTTGCCATGCTTCGGGACTTTCGATTACTTCGGGCATGCCGGAATCCGCCAGTCGCCCGAGGTTCACCGCCGCATCGCCGCTCACCTTTGCAGGATCTGCGAACAGGAGAACCCTTGGCCTCAGACCTTGCTCGAGCAACCTGCGAACCACTACCAGTCCATCGCCGCCGTTGTTTCCGCGGCCGCACAGAATCGCGATTCGCTGCCCTGCGAGCGGGGCAAAACGCTCCAAGAGAAACTCCACCACCCTGCGTCCCGCATTCTCCATCAACGTCAGGCTGGGCACACCATCGCGTTCGGTCGTCAACCGGTCGATACGCTGCATTTGTTGAGCCGTGAGGATCTTCATCTTGTCCGTTGTCCATTGTCCGTTGTCAGTTGTCCGTGGTCCAGGGGCCAAGAAACAACCCCTGGCAACGGACCACGGACAACTGACAACGGACAGCCCTAAAGCATCCACCCGCCGCTCACGTTAAGAACCTGGCCAGTAATGAAAGCGGCCTCGTCAGAAGCAAAGAATTTCACCGCCTCGGCGATGTCGCGGCCGGTTGCGGGGCGGCCCACTGGGAACCTGGCGTCGATCAACTTCTCTGCTTCCTCGAGCGATAATGCCTTTTCGTCAATTACCGGGGGGTTAACAACGTTCACCGTAATCCCGTGGCGTGCTTCTTCCAGCGCTACGGAGCGCGAAAAGGCAACCAGTCCGGCTTTGGCCGCCGAGTAAGCGGAGATCTTGGCTTGCCCGAAAGCGCGTTCCGCTCCCACCGCCCCCAGGTTAATTATTCGCCCCCAGCGCCTCTGCCGCATGATGGGCACGGAGAACTTCGTCGTATAAAAGACACTGTAGAGGTTTGAAGCAAGAACGGAGTGCCATTCCTCCAGGGTTGAATCCACCAGCGGCTTCCATTCGAAAACGCCCACGTTGTTGACCAGGATATCCAGGCCGCCAAATTGGCGCACGATGGCTTCAATCAAGTCCGCCACGCGCTTGGGATCTGTAACGTCGGTCGGGAAGACAACGCCTTCGGCTGCGACGTTGCGCAGTTCGTCGGCCACCTTTTGGGCGCCCATTCTATTTGTTCGGTAGCTGATTGCTACACGCACTCCCGCTCGGCCCAAAGTGAGCGCAATCTCTTTTCCGATGCCCCGCGAGGCGCCGGTGACTAAGGCTACTCGATTCCGCAGAGACAAACTGAAGCTCCCTGAACTGTGATCACTTGATGCAGTCTAGCGGAGTCGAAAGTCGAGAGTCAAGAGTCGAGAGTTGACAGTCGACAGTTAACAGTCAACAGCAAAACCTGGGGAACTGGCCGACTCTTGGGCTCTCGACTTTCGACTTTTGACTCTCGACTCCGGCTCACTCCGACGCCTTTGCGACCAGCATCGTCATATCGTCCTGGAGTTCCGGGCTTCCGGTCCAATCGCTAACACTGCGGTAGATTTCTTCCGTGAGGGTCTGTGCCGAGACGCTCCGCGCGCGCCTTACCACTTGCAGCAGCCGTTCTTCTCCAAACTCCTCGCCGTAGATATTCTCAGGCTCGGTGATGCCATCCGTAAACGCCACCAGCAAGTCGCCGGGCTGAATTTGAACTTCCGCTTGCTCATAGGTCATGGGGGAGAAAAGACCTACCACCGTACCCCCCACGTTAAGCCTCTCGACTTTGCCGTGACGGAGCAACACGGGAGGCAGGTGACCCGCATTCGTATACATCAGGGAGCGGGAGGCCGCGTTGTAGACTGCAAAAAAGAAGGTCACGTATTTTTCCCGCGGCGTACTCTCGTAAAGTTGCACGTTCAGCCTGCTGACTACCGCGGCGGTGGAGAGAGCCTTTGCCGGCGATCCGCCGGCGGACACAAGGCCATCGTAGAACTGGGCGCGCAAAGCCGACTGGATGGCGGCCATCAGCAGGGCGGCTGAAATCCCCTTGCCGCTGACATCCCCGAGGACAAGGCAAACTCTGTTCTCACCCAGATTGAGGAAGTCGTAATAATCGCCGCTGACGGTGCGCGCTGCCTTGCAAACTCCATAGAGTGCCAAGCCGGGAACTTCCGGCGCCGAGCGGGGAAACAACTGTGCTTGAACTTCGCGCGCGATCTCAAGCTCGCTCTGCATACGCAGCTTCTCTTCGGACTCCCGCAGCAAGCGCTCGACCGAGGCGGTCATGCTGTCGAAAGCTTCGCCGAGCGCGCTGAGCTGGTCGTTGGAAGGAACGCCGATGCGGTAAGAAAAATCACCTTTCTTCACCTGCTCCGTAGCTTCATAAAGCTTGTCCACGGCGAGGGTGATGGAACGCGTCAGGCGTATGCCAATGAGGAGAGCGATGCCCTCGATGATGAGGAGGATTAGGGCTACGACTTTGAACAGCATGACGTAGACGTCGGAATATTCTCCCTGCGTCTCCAGCAGGCGCCGGTTGAGAGCCATGACCCTCGAACTCACATAGACGACTGCGGCCGCGGCCAGCTTCTGTTTTGTGTCGCCTTGCCAGGAGACAGGATCCAGCGACGACGCGCCGACCACCGTGAAATCGAACCGGTTGGTGGGTTCCGGAAGCCTTAGTCTCTTTGAGTGAAGGCTCGCTAATTGATAGAAAGATCCCTCGGCGGTCTCGAACGGAGCGTGCATCCTTGAATTCAACGGCGGGACTTCGCTATGCGCGGACCGCGTGGTCATGATACCGACCGGTCCAATACCCTCGCCCGCCATGTCAAGCAGCTCGGGTGTGATAGGCTCGGAAAGAAGAGTAACCAGATTTCCTGCTGCCGTAGGCACACGCGCTATGGAACGTAAGGCAAGTTGGCCCCTGTCCGTCACAATCCCTGAGAACTCCTCCTCAGCGAACCAGGCCGGAGTCGTCAAAGGGGATTGAATCTTCTTTCCCTGCAAACGAAACGCCCTGTCTTGCGATGCAATCCGCAGCGTTATTTCGAGCCCGGGGTAGTTGGTGGCATGCTCCTTGAGTTCGGTTACGTAGAATGTCTGGAGCCGATCGAAAACCTGGTCCGGTCTTGCGAAGGCATTCAAGTGTGCCTCGTGAGTCACGGCGCGATTGAGTTGCTGAAGCGCGCTGAGGCGCTCGCGCAGATCTGCGGTTACGAGAAGCGCGCCGAATTGGCCACCCACGATAAACATGCCCAGACCCACCAGCAGCACGATGAGAAGGATCGGGACAATGGCGATAAACACGTAAGCAACGATCAACCGCCAGCGAAGACGCCACGGCCGGATCAATGCCACAAGCCGGCTCAGATAGTAAAACAGGCAAATGGCGGCCGCGAGCCCATACAGGATCCAGAGCGTCGCTGGAACGCCGACGGCAAGCCGGTCCACACTCGCCAGGATGGCACCGCAGGCTAACACCCAGACGGTAAATCGGGCCATGCGGTGTTTGCGATATTCTCGCAGGAAAGTCTTGAGCAGTGCGTTTAACATCAGGAATGAACCGGCGCGTTTTCTTTAGGAACTGCCTGGTTTTGCAGGACACTGTGCCGCCGCCCGTAACTGAAGTAAATCACCAAGCCGATCACCAGCCACACGACCAGACGAAGTTTCGTCATCGGGGAGAGGCCGATGATCAGAGCGCCCGAAAACAGGATTGCCAGGATCGGCACCAGCGGCACCATGGGCGTTTTGAACGGACGGCTCAAATCGGGATGCGTCCTCCTCAGGACCCACACGCCCGCGCTCACCAGCATGAACGCGAGCAGCGTTCCCACGCTGGTCATCTCATCCAGGACGCTCAGCGGAACCAGCGTGGCCAGCAATGCCACGAAGAGGCCCGCAACGATAGAGCTTTTGTACGGCGTGCGGAAGCGGGGATGAATGGCGCTCGCCCAGGGCCACAGCAACCCGTCGCGCGACATCGAATAGAAGACACGCGACTGCCCCAGCAGCATCACCAGCATGACGGTGGCCAGCCCTCCCAAAGCCCCAATCTCAACCATAAACGTCGCCCAGTGTTGCCCGGTGACGCGAATTCCCACCACGACCGGATCAGGCACGTTCAGTTGGGTGTAAGGAACAAGGCGCGTCAGCAGTCCTGAGACCAGGATATAGAGCACGGTGCAGATCACGAGCGAACCCAGAATGCCAAACGGCATGTCCTTTTTCGGATTCTTGGCCTCTTGAGCGGCCGTGGAAACTGCGTCAAAGCCGATATAAGCAAAAAATACGACCCCTGCCCCGCGTAAGACTCCCGACCACCCGAAGTGCCCCTGCTCCCCCGTATTGGGCGGGATGAACGGATGCCAGTAATCCGGCCACCCCTTGTGGGAGAGCAGAAATGCGGCTGCGAGCGCGATGAACAGGCATACCACCGCAACTTTGAGGATCACAATGGCCGTGGTGAAGTTGGCCGATTCTTTAATGCCGATCACCAGAATCGCGGAAATCGCCACGATCACCAGAAAACCAATGTAGTCATAGGTCAAATGCACGTGTCTGCCGAAGAGCATGAAATCGGTATGCGGAATGGGCGGCAGGCCCAAACCGATATCCTTGAGAAAAGCCCGCAGGTGCCCGCTCCAGCCCACGGCGACCGTGGCTGCGCCGAAGGCATACTCCAGAATCAAGTCCCAGCCAATAATCCACGCGACTAACTCTCCCAGCGTGGCATAGGAGTAGGTATACGCGCTGCCCGCGATCGGGATCATGGAAGCGAACTCAGCGTAACACAAGCCGGCGAATGCACAGGCGATTCCCGCCAGGATGAACGAGAGCAGGATCGCGGGCCCGGCAAACTGCGCCGCAGCCTGGCCGGTAATTACGAAAATCCCCGCGCCGATGATCGCTCCGATGCCGAGCGTCAGCAGGTTGATCGGCCCCAGCGCGCGCCGCAAGCCGTGCTCGGATTCGACCGCCTCTTTCCTCAACTCCTCGATGCTCTTTTTTGCCCAGATGCTTGGCATTCCATCTCCCTTTGCAGCTATCAGCCATCAGCTCTCAGCCGTCAGCAAAAACAACGCCGACGGCAGCTTGCCGTCACCCTTCCCCGCCGCCTGGTGGCCGACCCCCGACGCCTCTTTTTCCGGCTCGTCACTCATCACTTGTCACTCGTCACTGCTGTCTTGCGCCAAAGGAAATAAACGGGCACTCCGAGTGCCACAATACTGAGGCCTGCAAGGCTGCGTCCGGGCTTGTGCGTGAGCAGCGCCCACTCCACAAACGAGGCAAAGGCGATGTAAATCGCGGGGACCACGGGGTACCCCCACGCCCGGTAGGGTCGCGGCGCTAGGGGGCGAGTCCGCCGAAGCTGGAAGACGCCCGCCAGAGTTAAAGCATAGAACAAAACCACGGCGAAAATCACGTAATCTAGCAGTTCGCTATAGGTCCCGCTCAAAGTCAACAGGGCTGCCCACACTGCTTGCACGCCGAGGGAAACGGCCGGGGTACGGTGTGTCGGGTGCACTTTGGCCACGGAAGGAAAGAACAGGCCATCCTTCGCCATGGCATAGTAGACGCGGGCACCGGTCAGGATCAGACCGTTCATGCACCCGAAGGTCGAAATCATGATCGCGGCTGCCATCAGGGTAGCGCCTCTGCCCCCGAGCATGACCTGTGCCGCCGCCGTCGCAACCCGGTCTTCTGCGGCGTGCTGGATGCCGGAGAAAGGCAGGACGCGGAGATAGATCCAGTTGCACGCCACGTAAAGGCAGCAAATAGTCGTGGTGCCCATAAACAGCGCCAGGGGCAAGTTACGCCGGGGATTGACAATCTCGCTGCCCGTAAACGTAACGTTGTTCCAGGCATCGGACGAAAACAACGGGCCCACCAAAGCTACGGAAACGACGGTCAACGTCGCCAGATTCCAATGCACGCCACTCCAAAGTCCCTCCTGGTGCGTAGCTGCCGCTGGGTGAAGATTCGACCACCAGACCCCCAACGCTACCAACCCCACTAGCGTGGCCACCTTGAGAGTGGTAAAAACATTCTGCACCCAAGCCCCGAGCCGCAGCCCGAAGACGTTCAGGATGCTGAGAAAAAGCAATGCAATAACCGCCACCAGTTGCTGTGAGGAGAGCGTTAACGAAACCGTGTGATGAAAAACCGCAATCCGCCCGAGATTTATGAGGAGATTCTGGGTTGAGACCCAGGGCACCAAGACCCCCAGGAACTTCCCGAAGGCCACCGCCACCGCGGCCATCGTCCCGGTTTGAATGATCAGGAAAAGGGTCCAGCCGTAAAGAAATCCGAAAAGCGGCCCGAAAGCCTCGCGCAAGTAAATGTACTGCCCGCCGGCGGTCGGCATCATGCCTGCCAATTCGCCGTAAGTCACCGCCGCCGCAACAGTCATTAATCCGCTGACCAGCCAACAAAGCAGAAGGAGGCCCGGGGACTGCACCTGGCGCGCAATGTCAGCGGCCACAATGAAAATCCCCGAGCCAATCATCGAGCCCATGACGATCGTAGTGCAATCGTAAAGGCGGAGGCCCTTGACGAGATCCGAAGACGAGGCCTGGGAAGTCGCGGCTTGGGACGTGTATGCTGACATGTCAGGCCACATTCACCACGAAAAGGGCAGCGCGGCGGAGCCGCGATTCCGAATTCCAGATATCAAATTCCCGAACCGGCGCTGTGAGCGGATTCCCCACGGAGAATCAAAGCGCCCCATGAAGAAGCTCACCGGCAATGATATAGAGAGCGCGGACACGGTTTCCTGGCACGGCGCGCTTTAGCACTCCAGTTTGCTCAAGAACTCTCGCGCCCGTTGTTCGAGGTCCGGCGCATCGAGAAGTCCGCCAATCACTGCCACCGAATCTGCGCCCGCGGCAAGCACCTCGCGGGCATTCTGTAAGCTGATGCCGCCGATCGCCACCAAGGGCTTTCTCGTAGCGCGTCGCGCTTGCCGCAGCCCCTCCAACCCAACCACCGGGTCAGGGTTTCCCTTGCTGGCGGTAGGAAAGACAGGACCGAACGCAATGTAATCCGCCGTGGTGCCGTCCGCTTCGACGACTTGCTCCAGCGAGTGGGTGGAACACCCTAGCCACTGCCCGGTGGCGAGAACCCGGCGGGCCAACTCAACCGGCAAGTCGGTCTGCCCCAAGTGAACGCCGTCCGCATCTGCCGCCCGCGCCACATCGGCACGATCGTTTACAATCAGGCGACAGCCGGACTCGTGAAGGAGCCCCCGCAGTTCTGTGCAAGCTTCGTAGAGTTGGCGGGACAAAGCGTGCTTGTCACGGTATTGTATAAGCCGCACGTCCGCCGAAACGAGCGCTCTCGCGGCCGCCGCCGGCGCCCGGCCGCCCAACCGCGCCGGGTCGATTATGGCGTAGAGGTGTGGAATCGAGACACTCATGGGCAATAACGAAACGGCAAGCAACCGCACTCGGGACGGCACGCCGCCCGCCGAGAAGTTGCACGGGCAGGGCTTGCCCTACCCCCGGACATCAAATGATATCATCGCTGTTCTTGATGAAGCGTCGCAGGAAATGCGTGTCAAACGCTCCTGAGCGAAAATCCGGATCAGCCATAATCTTCTGGTGTATGGGAATGCCGGTGGCAACGCCTTCGATGATGAACATTTCGAGAGCCCGAGCCATGCGGGTTATAGCCTCTGAGCGGTCATTGCCGCACACCACCAGTTTGGCAATCAGCGAATCGTAATAGGGGGGGATGACGGACTCGGCGTAGGCGGCAGTATCCACTCGCACGCCGATGCCGCCTGGGGCATGGAAGGCCGTGACCTTTCCGGCAGAAGGAGCGAAGGTTTCCGGATTCTCAGCGCAAATCCTGCACTCAATCGCGTGCCCCAGCAGCCCTATCGCCTTGCCTCCAAAATTCAGATGACCTCCCGCCGCAATGTTAATCTGCATTTTAACCAAGTCGACTCCGGTCACCATCTCGGTGACCGCATGTTCGACCTGAATGCGGGTGTTCATTTCCATGAACTGGAGGTTGCGATTCTCGTCCATCAGGAATTCGACCGTGCCGGCACTCGTGTAGCCAATCTTCTGTAAGGCCTCAACGACTTGTAACCCCACTCGTTCCCGAGTCTCCTGGTCAAGCTGGGTGGAAGGAGATTCCTCCACCAACTTCTGGTGCCGGCGCTGGATGGTGCACTCCCGTTCGCCGAAATGCACCACCTTGCCGTATTGGTCGCCCATCAGTTGGAATTCGATATGGCGAGGCGATTGAATGTGTTTCTCCAGATAAACGTCCGGGGTGCCAAACGAGGCCGCCGCCTCATTCTGGGCAGCTTGAATGGCGTGCGGCAGCTCGTCGGGTGTCCGTACAATGCGCATGCCGCGCCCGCCGCCGCCCGCCGCCGCTTTCACCATGACGGGATATCCCGCGCGCTCTGCTTCTTCCAGCGCCATCGCCTCCGACCGGATCACATCGGAGCCGGGAAGAATGGGCAGGCCCAACTCGGCCATCGCCCGGCGCGCCTGGTTCTTGTCCCCCATCATTCGCATGACGTCCGGACGCGGACCAATGAAGACCAGGTTGGAGGCTTCGCAGACTTCGGCGAAGTAAGCGCTCTCCGCCAGGAACCCATACCCGGGATGAATCGCCTCGGCGCCGGTGATTTCCGCCGCCGAAATGATGCTCGCAACGTTCAGGTAACTGTCGGCGCTGCGCGGAGGCCCGATGCACACCGCCTCATCCGCGAAGCGCACGTGGAGCGAGTAACGGTCGGCTTCGGAATAGACGGCCACCGTTTCAATGCCCAGCTCCTTGCATGCGCAGATCACTCGCAGGGCGATTTCGCCGCGATTGGCAATGAGAATCTTCTTGAACATACGGAAATTCGAAAATGGAAACTGGAAAATGGAAAATAGAAACTGGAAAATGGAAATCGGAAGAACCAACCATCACTCACCACTTAAGACACCAGGGCACACTCTTCAGTTTCCATCTTCCAGTTTCCAGTTTCCGGTTTCCGTCACTTTCCCCGCGTGGGCTTGATCGCAAACAGAGATTGGCCGTATTCCACAGGTTGACCGGACTCCACGTAAGTGCGAGCGATTTCTCCCGCCACCTCCGCTTCCAATTCATTCATCAGCTTCATGGCTTCAATGATGCAGAGGACCTGACCCAATTGCACGGTGTCACCGACATTGACGAAGGGCGGGGCATTAGGCGACGGGGCCGCGTAAAATGTGCCCACGATGGGGGATTTCATGATGTACAGGTCCTCCGCGGATTCTGCGGGTGTTTCGGGGGCGAGGGGTTCTTCCGCCGGAAGCGGTGCGCCCAGCGGAGCGGCAGGCACCGCGGGCAACGGCGTAAGTGGGGGCGCCGCAGGTTCCGAGAGATAAACTTCTCCCGCACCCACGCTCGAAGCCACAGCGGTCCCGCGCTTAACCCGAATCTTTGCGCCGTTCTGCTCTAATTCAAATTCAGTCACCTGACGCTCAATCAGAGCGTCGATGAGCTGCTCGATTTCCTCGAGTCCCCAAACCTTTTCGCTGCCTTCGACGCCGCGCGTCGGTTTCTTTCCGGCCATTTTCCTCATTCTCCGAGCGGTTCGGTAGGGGCGGTTCGCGAGCCGCCCCTACCCCGCGATAATCCAGCGATCCTTAGGGGCAGGGGTCAACACTTCCGGACCATCAGGCCCAACCAAGATAGTATCCTCGATCCGAATTCCACCCCAGCCTTTCAAATAAACTCCGGGCTCCACGGTGACCACTTGGCCTGCCTGAAGGCGAGTCTTTTCTCCCCGTCCCAGACAGGGCAGTTCGTGGGTCTCCATGCCTACGCCGTGTCCAGTGCTGTGAGTAAAAAAGCTGGCCAACCCGTGCGCCGCCAGGGTCCTCCTTGCCATCGCGTCGACTTCACCGGTGCGGACTCCCGGCAGCGCCGACCTGGCAGCTCTTTCCTGAGCCTCTGCCACAGCGTTGAAGATTCGCCGCACACGCCGGGAGGGCGGCCCCAGGTGCACGGTTCGAGTCATATCAGCAGTGTAGTTGCCAAGTATAGCACCGAGATCAAAGATAACCAATTCATTTTCGGTCAATAACTTGCGCGACGGACGTGCGTGAGGAAGCGCGGCGCGCGCGCCAGAGGCCACAATGGTCTCGAAGGCCGCGCCCTCCGCGCCCCGCTTTCGCATCAGATACTCAATCTCTGCGCCCAGGTCGCACTCGCTGACTCCCGGCCTGGTGATCTCAAGGACTTTCACAAAAACCTCAGCGGTGATTTTCCCCGCATCACGAATCCTTGCCACTTCTTCCTCGTCCTTTACAGCCCGGAGTTGCTCGACCAATCCTCGCGCCGGGAGAAACTTGACACGCCGGCCGGCGTCCTTCTCGAGCCGTGAAAAGTCAGCACAACTCAGATGCGCCTGTTCGTAACCAATCTGGCGAACTTTATGCGCTTTCAGCCACGACGCAACCGCCTTGTGAAGGCCTTTCCTCTCCTCGATCACTTCTACTCCCCGAGCTTCCTCGCGGGCCTCGAGCGTGTACCGCGGGTCCACCCAGAGAATTCCCTCACGCGAGTTGAGAAGCGCGATTCCCGCAGTCCCTCGAAAGCCTGTCAAGTATGCGATGTTGGTCAGATTTGTGATCAGGAAGAAAGGAAACCGGTGCTCTTCCAGCACCGCCCGGAGAGCGCTTTGCCTTTTAGCATACCTGTTGTTCATGGAGAAGTGCCATTGTAAGGGTATGGTGAGCCCTGCTCCCGCGTCCTGCGGGAGGACGGCTTGCCTGTCCCTTGGAGTTGTGTTGCCTGCTTGCCTGATCTCTCGAAGCTCTGAGACTTCCGCTCGCGGTCACTTGGGAGGACGCGAAGGCCCTGCTTCCCTTCTAGTGATGCGTTAGGGAAGACTGGTGGCTGATTCGAGAACCATCAAATCGTCGTAGCGCCGAGCTTTAGCTCGGCAGTTGCCAACCCTGCACTGCGCTCAGGGCAGGCTCTAAAGGTCGGCGCTACCGGTAAACGCATTTTCCCGACGCAACGCTAGCTGGTCGTCAGGATCCTGGGAGAAACGAAGAAGAGCAACTCCTGGTCCGAGTCCTGCACATTCGTAGACTTGAAAAGATTCCCGAGCAGGGGGATGTTGCCCAGCAACGGGATCTGCGTGACGGAGTTCTGGCGTTGAGTCACCGTGACTCCACCGAACACCACGGTCCCCCCGTCCGGAACGAGCACCTGGGTGGTGGCCTGCTGCATGTTAATGCTCACTGCCGCATTGGTGACGATGTTGCCAGGGGTGGCGTTTTGCACCTCAAGCTTCAGGAAGATGTGGCCGTCGTTGGTGACCTGGGGCAGGGCGGAGAGCTTGAGGGTTGCGTCCACGTACTGTACTGAAATGGTGTTGTTGATACTGGTTTGGACCGGAAGCTGAGTACCTTGCTGAACCATTCCTTCAGTGTTGTTCTGGGTGATGATGCTCGGGCGAGAGATCGTCTTTGCCTGGCTGCGAATCTCCGCCGCCGAAATCACCGCATCAATCAGGTAACGTTCCGAGAAGTTGGTAATCGCCACCACGCCGAAGCCCGAAGTGGCGTTGGACGGAATGGTATACGTTGGCGTTTGCGGGGTCGGGGGAGTAATGCTGGATCCCGTCCCCGTCTGCGCAGCGCCCGTCGTAGAGCCCGAAGTATTCGAGGACATTCCTACTAAGGCGGCCGACAAGGTGCGTTGGAAGGTCGAGTTGGCCAGGACGATCCTGGCCTCGATGGCTACTTGCTTGGTCTTGGTGTCCAGTTTGGCGATAGTTTCCTCGATTATTGGGATCTGTGAGGCGACGTCTGAAATGATGAGCGTGTTAGTCCGCTTGTCAACCAGGACGGTTCCCCGCCGCGTCAGAGGGCCTCTGGTGGGCTCATGTTCGTGTCCCGCTCCGCTCCCGGACAAACCTCCGCCCGTTCCCCCCCCGCGCGACCAGGTGTTAAAAAGCGTCGCGATGTCGGTCGCCGTGGCATAATTCACCGGCCGAAAAATCGTGATCAGCGGGGCCGCCTCCAGGCGCGCCGCAGCCATCCTATTCGCCGTCTCCTGCTCCGCCATAAGGGTATCAAACCTGGCGATGCGGAGAACATTTCCTTCCAGGACCTTGCCCAATCCATTGTCTTTGAGAACGATGTCGAGTGCCTGGTCCCAAGGCACGTTGTCTAGAACCATAGTCACAGAACCCGACACATTGGGGTCCACAAGTATGTTCAGCCCACTGATCTCGTGAATAAGGCGGAAGAAATCCTTCAGGTCAACGTCCTTGAGGTTGAGCGAAATCTGTTCACCAGTGTAAGCCGGTGTCTCCTCGCCAGCCGGGGCTGGCGCTTCCGGAGCGGCACCTGGGTTTACAGGTGGATTGGAGGTGTTCCCTGCGCTGAGCACTTGCGCAGCTTTGTCTGCCTTCAGAGCCTCCGGTGTGGGGTTCTGAGGTGTCTGCCGGGGGGCCGCGGAAAAGTCGCGGCGGCTCTCCGAAGCAGGGATCGGAGTGTCGTAGCCAGCTCCCGGCTTATCACGCTTGGCAGCCGTTTCAACGGCTGGCGGTTTCGAGGCACTCACGAGGGAGGCGGGAGTGCGGTGTGTCGCCGCCGGGGCTGGAGTAACGGCAGGCTGCCCAGCTTTCTTGTGCGTCGGCGCCGCCGGCTCAGTGGCGCGATTCTCGGTCGCCTGCTTCTTCAGTGTCGCCGCCAGGGCAGCGTCAGCAGAGGCGGAAGTTCCGTGGGATGACGCCGCTTGCGGAGCCGTCGCACCCGTGACACCGGTTTCGTGCGTCGAAGCCGCCGCAGCAGTCACTGGAGAGTTGGCCGTGGGACGCGGCTTGACCTCGAGGCGTATACCACCGTCGGAGGGTCGCGCCTCAAATGTCGGGTTCCCCGACAGATCGGCGACAATGCGGACCACTTCGGGATCCTCCGCTCGGTACTGGCTCACCCTCACGTCCTTCACAATTGCCGAGGTCACAGGAATGAGATTCCTCGGAACCGCGTTGGTCGTCCCCTCGACGTCCACCACCAGCCGGTCCGGATGGTCAAATCGGTAGACTTGGAATTTCGCGGGCTGCGTCATAGCCACATCAATCGTGACGTCCCCCGCCGGCTTGGGGGTGACCAAGATCTCAGAAACCGACGGCTTCTTGGCCGCCTTGGCGAGAGCAATCGACTGGGTCGCCCCCGCGTCCGAAACCTCTGTTGGGCGGCTCTCGGGCGCGCGCGGCGTTGCCACTAACAGCCATGTCGTCGCCAAGCATAGGGTGAATAGTCGTCTCATCTTCCCTCTCCAAGAGCTGAACCCAGTTTGATTTCCACGTCGCGCGTAACCACCCGGCCCCGAGAGTCGAGTGTGTTCTCCTTAAAGTAAATAGCTACCGGAGTGATCTTGCTAACCACGCCGTTGTAAACGGTATCGTTGACTCTCAGGAAGTAGGCCCGCTTCGTATCATTCGTCACTACCGCGATCATTTCGTCGGCGGGCTGCTGGCGGACGATCCCCTCGAGTCGCAGGCCCGAGATCACCAGTCCGCGCGTGCCTGCCGGCAGCCGTACAGGCTCGAATGCCGCGTGGTCCGCTGAGTTCGGCGGCACCCAGGCCTTGAATGGATCCCGGCGCCCGGCCGCAGAAAACAACTCTCTCGGAGTCACCGACTTGGGTGGCCGGGCAGCTACTCCCCGTCCTCCTCCGGAAGCGGCTCGTGACTTTGCAGGCGCCTCCGAATTGTGGGTGCCCGAGGTAGACGGAGTCTTCGGCAATCCGGCCTGACCTGCCTTTGCGGCCGATTGGGACGCCGCTCCCGGCGATGAGGTGCTGCCGCCGGCCTTGGCCGGTGAGGACGCGGCTTTGGGGACAGGCAGGTTGGTCGCGGGCGTCTTTTCAGACGGGGCCTGCCCGGGGCAAACCCCGGTTATTGCCCCCATAAGTACAAACACACAGACCGCCAGGGTCGCGCGCCTGAGCTCAAGTCTGCCGTTAGACATAGTCCTCGTCCTGACCTATCTCTTGGGTGCTGCCGGGGCCGTGTTTGAAGCCGCGCTGAAGTAGCTGGTCAGCACGCAATTCGCCCCCACCGTTTCGTCGGCACTGATTTTGAACGACCCCATACCGCCCCCTGCCGGGGGGCCTAAAGTAAGACCGAAAACGCTGACGATGCGCTGTTCATGAGCCAAGTGATTGAAGAAAGCCAGTAGTCCGTAGTAAGTTCCGTCGAGCCGCAGGTTGAACGGCATCTCGGTGTAAATATCCTTGTGCGCCAGATTCTGCGGTATAAAAGTGCGAATGTTGACGCCGGCGGCTTTGGCGTCGGCGAACACCATCCTCAGGAAATCATCGGTCGCCTGCTCTTCCGGGACGATCGACTTGAGCGTTTCGAGCTGCTTCTCAAGCTCCGCAATCCGATTCAGGTACTCGGTCCGTTCTCGTTCGATCGTCCGGTTGCGCAAGTTCTCGACCTTAAGCTTCTCGATCTTGGCCTGCAGGGTATCTCGTGTTTCCCGGACGGGGAGCACCAGGAAATAGAAGACCGCTCCTGCCAGAATTACCGCGATCAAGGCAAAAACGCCGCCTTGCACAAGCTCCGGAAGCTCACCGAACGTTTTGGGCATCGCCATTGCGCTAATACTCTCTCCGCCTGCGGTCCTCTTGGCAATTGCTTAAGGGAGTCTCGGGAGCCGCCCTTTCTTCGTTTACATTCCTGGCCGCTGAGGGGTAGCCGCCGCGGCGCTAGCCTGGGTGAGCGTCGTGGCCCCTGAAGGCGGTTTATAGGAGCAGTCCAGATTAAACTTGTAGTTAACGAGATTCGGCTTGTCGTCTTCGTAGAATTGTCGGAGCTGAACGTCATCGAAATACCCGCAATTCTTCAATAACGCCAGCAGGGTTGCAACCGAATTAGCAGACCCCGCTTGCCCCTGGATCGTCACCCGGCCACCC
This sequence comes from Terriglobia bacterium, assembly GCA_050008495.1. Lineage (GTDB taxonomy): Bacteria > Acidobacteriota > Terriglobia > UBA7540 > UBA7540 > CAVROP01. Next base: position 53,459 of record JBEKMN010000041.1, read on the forward strand.
TCATGAGCCACCGAGGCAAAAAAAAGGTCCGTAGGAGTTTTGGCAACGACATCGCCCATCACGCTCATGAATTCCGTCGGGCCCAGGCGGTTGGTTTGAAGCAGTTGCACGGCTTTAACTCGCTGCTCCAGTTGCGCCCGCGTGCCTTCGTATCTGGCGTTCTCCTGCCGGATGGCCACCAGGCGCGTCTGCTCGACCTGCTGTTTCTTGAGTTCCCCGTTCAGCTTGGCAATCGACCCGTTCCAAATCAAGTACAAGAGACCCACGATCCCAAAACTCACCACGAAGGTGCCGAGAAAAATCCACACCGGCAGCATCGACTTCAGTGCAGGCGCCGCAGCAGGCTTAGCCTTCGGCTTCGGCGCCGCCAACCCCAGCAGGTTGATCTTAATGAATGACATGGTTAATCAAAGCTCCTCAGCGCCAGCCCTGTCGCCACGCATAGACTGGGAGCAATGTCTTGCAGCAAAGCCTCGTCGAACTTTCGCGAATCTACTTTAACCTTTCGAAAAGGATCGATGATTTCGACCGGAACACGGAATTCCTCTTTCAATTGCTCCACCAAGCCATCGATCGTGGCCGTCCCTCCGGCCAGGTAAATCGCCTGGGTGTTATCCGCAGAAGAGGCCTGCCGGAAGTAGTCGAAAGTCTTCTGAACTTCCAGCATCAGAATCTCCGAGACGGAGCGAAGAGGAGGAATCTTCTGTTCGCGCGTTATGCCGCCAACCTGCTGACCCTGCTTCAGCTTCTCCGCATCTTCGTAAGTCAGGTCGAGTTCTTTCTGCAGAATGTCTGTATACTGATTGCCGCCGACGGAGACATCCCGCGCAAACAGGGGAAATTCTCCCCGTCCCACAACAATGTTGGTAATGCTGGCGCCGATGTTGAGCAGGGCGACGATCATGTCGGGAGGAACGTCGTAGTTTGCACCGAAGGCATTGAACACGGCAAAGCCGTCGTAGTCCACGACAAAGGGCGTCTTATTCGCCTGGTTCACGACATTCGTGTGGTTGAGAATCTTCTCGCGTTTGGCCGCCACCAGCATGACGTCAGTTCCCTCCCCCGAGGGAGAATCCCCCAGCGGCTGGTAGCTCAGGTTCACATCCGAAATGTCAAACGGAATGTGCTGCTGGGCCTCGTAGGGCATGACCTCACTCAGGTCCTCGTCGCCGGCCGCGTTGACCGTGATTCGCTTCACGATCACCGAGTGCCCGGAAACCGAGGTCGCCACATTCCGGGTTTTGATTTTGTTGCCCTCGAAAATCCTTTCGATAGCGGCAGAGACCGTGAGGGCATCCATGATCGCGCCGTCCACCACCGTGTCCTGTCCCAGAAGCTCTAAGCCGAAGTTGACCAGCTCGTAGGCATCTCCATGCTTCTTGAGCTCCACGGCCTTGACGGCGCTCGACCCGATATCCAACCCCACCAAGCCTTTCCCTTTCCCCTTGCCAAACATCCGCTTTGCTCCCTACTGATCCATAAGGCGCTTTTTACGCGTCGAACGGTGATTGGATTGTGTGCTCTGCATCTCCATCCAGCGGTCCAGAAGCGTTTTCTTGAACTTCCACCTGTTCCCTAGTTTGAAGGCGGGGATCCTCTCGTCAAAAACGTACTTGTATAGCGTTTCGCGGGAGACTCCCAAGTATTCCGACGCTTCCCGGATATCCATAACCTCTCTGGTTTCTACCATACGCTGAACCCCGCAAATTGAGTTCTTTCACTGATGGCTTCGGAAGCCGAGCCTCTCAGGCAAAGGCGTAGTTGCACTCTCCTGAGTCTATGCATATACGCCCTGGGCTCCTGTGCTGTCAACATGTATTTGAGGGGTTTATGGGGAATTCTTCGGAAGTTTTTAGGTGTTTTTCCCATTATCTTCGGTGATTCATACCATATCTTAGGCTGCACGCCGGGACACCACAAGGTATACGGCCACTTATTTCCGCGATCCATAGTACTTTCGTGCTGTCGATCCGGGTGCGCAACCGCTCCCTTGCGCCGCCGCAGAGGCTCTTACTTAGCCAACGTCATGGGCCACTCCACATCCTATACGCCGCTCCACCGCCGTTTCGCTGCCGCGCCAAACCTCCGTGTTGACGCGGTGGCGGGGTGGGTATATACCTGCCTTGTACCGAAGTCAAAACGGAAACGCCGCCTTCTATGCCTTCCGTGCCTGTTAAAAGCCGCCTGCTGCTGACCGGCCTGTCGATCTGGCTGCTTACGGTCTCACCCGCCAAAGGGCAAGAACCCTTGAGCGCTGCCGATGCGGAGCGGGTCGGACGTATTTTCGACCTCGAACGCTCTCCTATCCCACTGCATTGTTCAATCCAAACGCAACGGCCCATGCTCGACTTTGCGTTTCGGTTCGATCTTGGGTACATCATCAGTTGCTCGCTTTCCACATTTGCAGGGCGCGCGACTGACGTCTTCATCTACGCTCGAGTTACGCCGCACGGCGGCCGGCCCGTTCTGTTCGTCGATGACCACCGGGTGCCGGAGACAACCGATGTGACAAAATCCAGCCAACTGAAACAGGGCTTCCAGATGAGTGGAGGATTCGCAGTAGGAGAGGGGCAGTATCGAGTGGAAGTCCTGGTCATGGACCAGCGAACGGGCCGCACGTCGCGCAAGAACTGGCTGGCGCAGGTGGGCCACGCCGGCAGGAAGCAGGCTGTGCAAGTGGCCGTCTCTCCCGGAACCGTCATCCCCATGGGAGTTCGGCCGTGGCCCATCACCATGGATAAGAGCGGCAGAGGCTTACGGCTGGCGGTTTTGCTGGATGCCGCGCCCACGAACCCCCGCACGCCGGCACTACGCGCCTGGGATCGAGCGTTCTTGCTGGGTTCGCTGTCCAGCTTGCTGAGGCAGATCCCCTGTGCCTCGGTTCGATTGAGGGCCTTCAATCTCGACCAGCAAAGAGAATTGTTCCATGAGGACGAATTCGATGACGCAGGATTCGTGCAGCTCGCCGGATCACTTCGCACGCTGGAACTGGGAGCAGTCTCCTACCGCGTGCTGCAGCAGCGGCAAGGCGGGCTCGAGCTATTGTTGAATTACGCTAATCAGGAGTTAACGGCCCCGGATCCGGCAGATGCCGTCGTAATTCTCGGGCCGCGGACACGCTACGCCGCCGACATTCCCCGCGCGGCGCTTAAGGAGCGCGAAACCCCCAATCCGCGTTTCTTCTACTTCGAGTACTGTCCCGGCACCCTCCGGTTCAGTCAACCCCCGGACGTCTTGAGCAGTCTTACGAAACGTCTGGACGGAACGGTTTGCGCCATTTACTCTCCCGGCGACCTTGCCCACTGCGCGCAGAAAATGTTGACTCGTGTCCAACCGTACCGAGAGCCTTCCCCTCCCGGCCGTTGGCCCGCGCGTCCCGCGCCAAACCATTAGACAGTTGAGCGACCGGCATCACAAAAGAAACTGCGGACCTCAAGAACCAGTGCCGCGCTACTGGATGCTGAAACCGGCGCTGGTCGACGCTGAGCGGTGGGTGAGGGCATCGGCGACGGTCACCTGCATCGTATATTTGCCGGGGGCGAGCCGATTCAAATCGAACTGTTTCAGGACGAGGAGGCGGTTTTGAAGCGGGCGGAGGGTCAGTTCTTCAGCTGTCGGGGGAGGGCCGGCGACGGCGACGGGCTTGATCGTGTAGGAGGCCCGGAGCCTTCGATCTAGGCCAGATGTATTAGCTACTAGGATGCCGTAATAGAGGGTGAGCTTGTCGCTGGGGGCGAAACGGGCGGCCACGGGAAGCTCAATCTGAAAGTTCTCTCCCCGCAGCGCGTCTCCCGGATCGGCGATTCCCTGGGCGGGGACAATTGAATTCGAGAGCAGCAGGCTGGTCAGCGCAGGCCCCTCGCCCAGGTTCGGAGCGGGCCCGGAGACGATGTCAGGGTTCGGCGCCGGAGGCGGGGTCGACGGCACGACCTCGCAGTGCCCTTGGGCCACCGTCCCCGAGGGAAGTTGAAGTATGCCTTCGATGGTCAAGGGTTTCAGTTCCGGCAGCGAGAGCCGCGCGCTGATGTCGAGATTCTTCTTACGGAATTCTTCCCACTGCTTGTGAGTGAGGTCAAGGGTCAGGAATCGCTGGTATACGGAGACGGGCCGGCCGCTCGAGTCGCGGGCCAGCAGCACCAGCGTGACCCCGCCACGGTAATGGTCGCTGACGCGCTCCAGTGTGACCATCCTGGCCGGCAGCGATACCCGCACCGGGGCGGTAAACTTCCCGTCGGGGGCGAAGAGCGCTGCGGCGTTCACGGCCGGGGCGAAAGCCGGACGGAGAGAACCGTTCGCAAGCGCCGCCAGCAATTGCGCCGCCGCGGGCGTCATCATCATCTCCTCTCCGGCCGGAATAGCCCAGTAGCCTTGCCGGTAGCGCACGTGCAGCCCGGGCGCGAGCGCCTCGACCTTGAGGGGGCGAAAGGAGCCGTCGTAGTTGACGTCCGCTGGCTGATAGACCAGGGTATAGAATTCGCGCAAATCGCGGTCCACGCTCTCCAGGCCCGCCAGCAGGTCGTTTTGATTCTTCATCATCAGGCCGCCGGTGGCCACGGCCACTCGCCCCAGGTCTTCGTGCCGCGAGTCGACTCCCCCGATGTGCGCGGCCCAGTCAAACTTGCTCAGGCCTGTCGAGATGCGGTCGTAGTCGCTCCAATTGCTCATGCGGAACGACTCTCGCATTCCCGTGGTGTCGGGTGGACTGGCATTCGCTGCGTCGTAATACTCGGCGGCCAGCCCGCCCGCATCGATGACGTAAAACGCCACGTTGGCGCGATTCGCCGCATCGACCACGGCCTGCATTTCCGGTTCAACCTCCGGCGAATGGAGGAAGCCCTCCGAAAAAACCACCACGTTTTTGCGTCCCGGAAGGCTCTGATAGGCCTGGGCGAGGGCCCGCAAAGCCACCAGCACGGCGCGGGCCTGAAGCGCAGACTGGCTCCACAGAAACTTCATCAAAGTGGCCAGCTCGATTTTCTCCATCGTGACTTCCGCGGCTTGCGCGCCCGCCCCGGTCCCCCCGCCACCCGCACCGATCCCGGGCGCCGCAGCGGTCGCGCCGACCCCGAGAGCGGAAGAGGCCTGGAGACCGTTAACTTCCTGATTGAGATCCTGAATCTCCTGCTCCGTTTCGAGACGCGCCTGAGTGGTGAGCTTGCCACCCGGAGCGCGTCCGCTCAGGCGGTCGAGGGCTATGAGAGCTTGTTTCTTATCTTTCGTGAAGGCCAGCGCCAGATGCAAGCTCTGATCAATGCCGTAGACCGCAATGAAATCGTCCGGGGCGACGTCCTTCTGTAAGTATTTGGAGGCAGCATCGCAGGCGTGCTTGATATGCGCAGGTTGGAGGTCCCCGAAGTCCAGAACTAGCGTGATGAAGTGAACGCCGGCGAGGTCACGCGCCTCGCGTTCCCCAGGCATCGAGAGCGCCGCCGGCTGCGGCGCGGGGGCCTTTTCGGCTTTGGCCTCAACGCCGCTCGACCGGAGCGGCTCGCGAACCGTCCCTGCCGGGGTAGTGGGCGGAACGAAGGTCACGATCTTTTGCAGCCGGTTGTTCTCGTAAACCGCGAAATCAGCGGCTGTGAGACCGGGCACCGGCCGGCCTTTCTTGTCAGTCACGATCACGTCCACGACGACCGAAGGGGCCTGCACCTTGATAATCGGCTCGCCGTGCACGCCAGCCGCCCGCCCGCTTTCACCTGAAGGCGACTCGTCATTTTGCGGATGGGCCGTCGAGCGGCAGGGGAGAACTGCTGCGGCCGTGGCCAGCGCCACAGCCACCCAGAGCAGGCTTCGAAGAGAGAAACAAATCCACAGCGGGGGACCGCTTGTCATGGTTCTAGCCTTGCCTTGCGACTTCGGAGCTTCGGTTTGTTTGCGCAAATTGTGCGGTTTTTGCTCCATTCAGGCTCTAGTTTATGTTTAGTTCCCTCTTTCGCCGAGTGCCGGGACCCTGCCGCCATCGCTTGCGCCGCGTGTCGAACCGGCCCCGCCTGCGACAATGCGTCCGTAACAAGACCACCATAGTAGGCTATCGCAACTCCCGGAGGTTGTCAAGCGGAAAATGCGGAAAATGCGGATTAGGAGGACGGACTGTCCGAGATCGTTGCCCGTGGCACACCAACTAATAAGCCTCGCAGATTGCAGTGACGGACGCCCCTCACCCGACTACGGAGTTCCCCCAACCTAATTGGTGGCTCCGCTCGCAAGCTCCAGTTCGGTATACCCTGTGGTGAGGCTTAGAGAGACCCGGTTGCCTTCGAGCCCCACAGTCATTGCTTGGAAAGGATTTGGCTTGCCCGGGTTCTGGCTGTCCCATGCCATTTGTTGGACCAACTTTAGCCCGTCGAAGACTTGGCGCAGGCTCGCGGCGGATTCCGAAGACTTGCAATCCATTTTCAAGCCCAGGGTGACGTTATCGGCGGCGGCCACACTGTAGGTGAGGGAGCTGACATCGCCAAAGACTTTCTGCCAATCCAATTTCACGCTCCCTTGATTCGGCATCCAACCCCGGAACCAGTCCGCCACGGCAGGACCCACGGCCACGCCCCAGATGGGCGCGTCCTTCTCGGCGCTTGCCACCAGGCCCGCCATGCGGCTGTCTGAGCCGATGCTGGGAGTCTGGCCGCCTCGCGCCTCGAGCATCGCGGTGAGCGCCGTAAGGGAACCAAAGGCGCCGACGGAGTCCTGGAGCACCACCACGCAGGTACCGGCTATTCCCGCCTCGAGGCAGTAGGCCTGTTTCCCGGCTATGGCATTGGGCGCCATATTCCGCTCCTGGGCGCTCTCCGCAATCGCCTGGGCGCCGAAGTTGCCTGTCGCGAAACCGTACAACGCCATTTCCGCGCTGCCGGGCTGCCACCCGAGGACCAGCCCTGAAATATCCGTCTCGCGAATTCCTAGTTGCCCCAACTCGTCAACCAGCTTGCGCAGCTTCGGTCCTATGTAACGCTGGCGCAGGCTGGAGTAATTCGGGAGCCCACGCAGTTTCGCGGGGTTGGAAAACTCCAGGCGGATCGTCTGGGTGGGAAATCCGTTCAACGCTTCCTTCACCAAGTCCTGTGCCGGGGCCGGGGCGGGCAAAGCCAGCATCGTCAAGGCCAGCAGGCCAAGCAAAGACATGAGCTTTATACATCGCTTCATATTCATGAATTCTCCTCATCGGGCAGGGGCGGTTCGTGAACCGCCTTCACGTGCTCCCCAATAACGTCATGTTACTTCGATGCGCGCGCCCAACCATGCGTCTACTCGTAGCGGTGGTTCGCGAACCGCCCCTGCTCCGGGGATCATAGCAGAATATTATTTAGACGAAGTGAAAAAGCTTCCGGCTTGTGCTAGAATCCCCACCAGACGCAAGACGAGTGATTCGGTCGCGCCGCAGTGTCGGTCAGTTCGGGACGCGGTGCAGAGACCACGCGTTCACACCTGACGACCTTGCAGATCCCCTCCGGAGACCGATCAGTGCGGCCTTGTTTAACCTCCACGGTTTCGCCTCGACGCAGTGGTCGTGCCGAGACGCGGTAAGGAGGCCAACATGTTTGAGATGGTCAACGAGGCAAGTACGGAGCCCAAGGACCGGAAAGTGCTGCTTGAGAAGATCGGCCTTTTTCTAGCGGCCTTCGTTGTCCTGGGAGGTGTGGTTTACCTCTTTGCGTTTTATTCAGCGCACTAAGATTGAGGCGGCAGGGGAAATCGCTCAACCACCAGGCTTAAAGCCTGGGCGGAGTTGTGTACCCTGCCCTCCAATTGCGCATCTTCCACCGCCTGAAGGATTTCCTTAAAAATCGGCCCGGGGGAGTACCCCTGCGAGATCAGGTCATCGCCCCGCAATAGAGGCGCGGGGCGGACTGTCTCCGGCGGGGTCTCCTCCAAGAGACGCTTAGCCATCTCATAAGTGCTCAGATCGCCGTGACTGGCCAGGCAATCCAGGCGATGCAGTTCGAGGTGCTCGGCAAAGCCCGGCAAGCGCAGGAAACGCAGTTGGGTTGAACGGCGCATGCGTGGAAAATCCATAAAGCGCAAGTGGTGTCGAACCAGTTCAACGACCCGCTCCGTGTCGCGAGAAGGAAGTCGCAGGCGGCCCAAAATTTCCTCCGCCATCTTGGCTCCTACCTCGACGTGATTATCGAAGCGGATTCGTTCGCGCACGGTGAATGTGGGGGGCTTGCCCACATCGTGAAGAAGAACCCCCAGGGCCAGGGTGGGCGTGGGCGAGCGCAGGCCGTCCAGCATCATCATGGTATGGACCCATACATCTCCCTCCGGGTGAAACTCGGGAGGCTGGGCCACCCCTTGCATTCGCTGGACCTCCGGCAGAACCTCCTGAAGAAGCTTTGTAGCGTCAAGGAGCTCAAAGCCCTGCCGGGGACGGCCTTCGGTGAGGATCTTCAGGATCTCGTCGCGCACGCGCTCCGAACTCACCTGGTGGATCTCCGCCGCTTGATTTCGAATGGCTTCCGCCGCACCCGCGTCAAGAGTGAACGCCAAGCGCGCTGCAAAGCGAACTGCCCGCAGCATCCGCAGGCGGTCTTCGCTGAAGCGTTCGTGAGGATTGCCGATGGCACGCACCCGCCGGGCATGGATGTCGGCCTGACCGCCCACATAATCGAGCACCTGTTCCTTCACCGGATCGTAGAGAAGGCCGTTGATGGTGAAGTCGCGCCGCAGCACGTCTTGCTGGGGAGTTTTTGAGTAGCGAACTTCACTCGGGTGGCGCCCGTCGGTGTAGCGTCCGTCACTGCGGAACGTGGCCACCTCCACGTTGCCTTCGGGGCGCGGCACTAACATCACGCCAAATTGCGCACCCACGCCAATGCTTTCCGGAAACAGTCCAGCCACCTTCTCGGGTGTGGCGTCGGTAGAGATGTCGTAGTCCTTCGGCGTCAAGCCCATCACCAGGTCGCGCACACAGCCACCCACCAGGAAGGCTTGAAAGCCTTCACTGCGCAACCTCCGGAGAATATCCACAGCGGCTTGCCGCTTGGCGTCCATGCATTCTATTAGACCCGATGCGTGGCCGGGCTGCAAGAGCCATGAAAGGCTGAAGTTTAAAGGGTAAAGGGTAAAGGCTAGTGCGAAATAACCGGAGGTAGTTGGCCTTTAGCCTTTAGCCTTTAACCTTTAGCCTTCACCCTTTAAACTTGCACTGCCGCACTCCAAGATACGAATTCAAGTTTTGCCGGGGCGTGCCGATAGAAGGAACACACGGCAATTCCCGCCGGCGACGCGATACGTCCCTCGCCCCTGCGACGCCGAGACCTTGGCGGAGAGCGTGCCAGGAATAGGAATGATGGGCTCCGATGACAATTGACGCTGGCCGCCAAGGCCCCCTCCTTGGGGAGAAGAAGGCAGTAGGCAGTAGGCAGTAGGCAGTAGGCAGTAGGCAGTGGACAGTGGGCAGTGCGGCTCTGCCGCCCCGTCTTGCGGAAACGCTTTGCCTTTCCGGCTGCGGCATCAGTCTGATTCTTCCCTTCCCGCGCCGCCATGTTACCATCATAAGTTCTCCAATTGAGGGCACGTGAATATGTCCAACATCCGAGTTCGTTTTGCACCTTCACCGACAGGTTACCTGCACGTAGGCGGGGCGCGCACGGCGCTTTACAACTGGCTTTTTGCGCGACACCACGGCGGCGCGTTCATTTTGCGCATCGAAGACACGGACGCAGACCGTTCCAAGCCCGAGCTCAGCCAGGCCATTCTCGAGAGCATGAAATGGCTAGGGCTCGATTGGGACGAGGGGCCGTTCTACCAGTCCGAGCGGTTGGAGCGCTACCGTGAAATGGCTGCGGAGCTCGAGCGGCGCGGTCATGCCTATGCGTGTTTCTGCCTGCCGGAAGAACTCCAGGCCAAGCGCGCCCAAGCGGAAGCAGAGAAGAAGCCTTGGAAATACGAAGGAACGTGCCGCAACCTCTCCGACGAGGAACGCCAGCAGCGGCGCAGCGCAGGGCATCCCTGGGCGCTCCGGTTTAGAGTTCCGGCCACAGGCCGCACCAGCTTCGACGACCAGGTTTTCGGCCACCTCGAACTCGAGAACCAGGAAATCGAAGACTTTGTTCTGCTGCGCTCGGATGGTCATCCCACTTACCACCTTGGAGTTGTAGCCGACGATCTCGACATGGGTATTTCCCACGTGGTGCGCGGCGCCGATCACCTTTCGAACACGCCCAAGCAGATTCTGGTGTACCGGGCGCTGGGCGCGGTCAAGCCGCAATTCGCGCATTTGCCCTTGATCCTCGGTCCGGACAAACAACGGCTGAGCAAGCGCCACGGCGCAACTTCCGTGGGCGCCTATCGCGATATGGGAGTCCTGCCGGAAGCCTTGGTGAATTTCCTCGCCCTGCTGGGCTGGACGCCGCCCGACCAGAAGGAAATTGTGCCCCTCGAGGAGATGGTAAAGCAGTTCGAACTCACGGCGGTTTCCAAATCGAATGCCGTCTTCGACCCGGAAAAGCTTGCCTGGATGAACAGTGAGTATCTCCGGCACCTGCCTGCGGAACGCCTGCTCACGCTGGCTGAAGAGGAGTTGAAATCTGCGGGGCTCTGGAAGCAGACGTTCACGGGCGCCGAAAAGGAGCGCTTCGAAGTTGCCACCCGCCTGCTGCAAACTCGCGCGCGGAGCATCAAAGATTTCTCAGTGTCCGGACGCGCGTTTTTCAGCGACGAGTTCGAGTACGACGCCGAAGCGCAGAAGAAGTTCTGGAAAGATGCGAGATTACCGGAGCTGCTCGGCGAGCTGGGCTTGCGGCTTGCGGATTCGAAATCCTTTGATCTCGCAGGGACAGAAGCCACGCTGCGGGCGCTGGCGGAAGAGAAAGGCGTCAAGGCGGGCCTGCTGATTAATGCTGCGCGCGTGGCGCTCACCGGTCAGGCGGTTGCTCCGGGCCTGTTCGAGGTGATGCTGGTTTTAGGGCAAAGGCGCGTCGCGGACCGGCTGCATCGAGCCGCGGCCCATCTGGCGACCGCCGGTTGACGATTTTCGATTGCCGATTGTCGATCGGCGACTGCCGATTGGCCATTGTGATCGAAACAAGCGACGGGGCGATTTCCCCACCCGCCAAGCTGCAATCACCAATCGAAAAACAGGCATCGACAATCGGCATTCGACAATCGAAAATCACCGTGCCGTGTCGATTTTCTTGCGCAGCGTTTCGTAGATCTCAACCGCGACGATGGCCGCGGCAAGCACCGCCCCCACGGTGACGAGAACTTCCCTCGTATTTCTCAAGATCTCCAGGAATTTCCGCATCGGTGTTAACCTCCGAGGGTCAACCACCCCAGTCTGGCGTTGCAGCTCGGTGAAAGGGGCGAATCTCTCCGGGCAGTTGATGCTGCTATGCTGCCCTCGCGCCAAGCTGTATCACCACCTTCTCCGGCAACTTCCTATTATACTGTTGCAAGCTGAGTATTGTCGCCTCTACCCGTTTCGCCGACAAATCCAACAGCCCACAACATCGTGGCAGGGAAAAACGCTGCTTGCCGGCGCTGCCGGGATTGAAGAACAGCCTGCCGCAAAGTGTGACGGCGCACGGCACGTGGCTGTGGCCGAAAATCACGACGCGCGTGTTTTGTTCGAAAGCTCGCAGGAAGGCATCCCGTCCTCGCGGCGCGAGCGCCTCGGTCCGTGCCTGGTTAGCCCATTTTTCCAGTTCGGTTTGCGCCGCCGGCAACTCATGAAGCATCTCTACTTGAACGGCGTCCCTCGAAGCGGCGGGTCGCGAAGCGCCGCGCCGAGTTGTTCCGCCCAGGCTTAAGCTCAAGCTCAGGGGAAGGTCAGCCAGAAGTGAGTCGACGTTTCCCTTCACCGCCCGCACGGGAGCGATTCTTTCCAGTTCGTCCAACACTTCCAGATTTCCCACGTCTCCAGCGTGCAGGATCAGCTCGACGCCCGCCCACAACTCCGCCAGACGCGCGTCAAAGAAACCATGCGTGTCCGAAACCACACCGATCTTCATCGGGTTGTTCCCTGCTCTTCCGCGATGATTTCTTTGGCCCGTTGCCTGCACTCCCCGCAACGCGCATGGCTAACCAGGCAGAAGGCTATGCTGGCATTACAGCCGCACGAACAGGGCTCCATGTTCAGCCGCAGCAGCACGTGGTTCCGGCGCTCTTTGCTCAGCGAGGCCAGCTCGAGGCCGGGGAGGTCGGTGATATTGGTAGGGGTGAATTGGCCGGCCACTTGCGGACAGGTTGTGCCTTGAGGCTGCAAGGGAGCGGGCTGGACGTTCGGCCGGTCCGGCTTCAACTCCCAAACCAAGGCGGCCAGGGCCACCAGAGTGACGATAAGATAAATCGCCGGACCACGCGAGGTGTCCGGCGGGCGGGGATTTCCCAACTCCCTGGAGTTCGTTTCGTCTGTCGACATACTATTCCGAGCGGCTTGCAGAAGCCCCGCGGCGCGCCACTTTCAGCGGGAACGAGATCGGCACACTGGTGGGCGGAAGGCAGGCGTGGTCGTTGCAGGCCTGGTACGCGAACTTCCCCTTGACCTCGTAGTCGCCGGGCGGCACTTTGGGATCGAGTTGAAAGGCGACATCAACACGAACCGTTCCCTCGTAAACGGAAAGGGGCGTGTCCGAAAAGGCGAACTTCCTCGGTTCCCCTTTCGGGTAAGTAATATCATTCCGGGTGACTGCTTTATTCGGATCGAGCTTGACTTCTGTAGGAATCAGATAGTCGAGAGTAGGATGATGATCATTGATGTGGTAGCCGGGAAGAACTTCCGCCACCACCGTCGCCTTCACGACGGAATCGGGTCGCGCCGCTCCTGGCGCCATCGCGACCTTGGCTTTAACCACCTGCTCCGGCGCCTGCGCGCAAACCGCCGCACAGACCAGAGCGAATGAGAAAACGAGCGCAACGAAAGTCCTCATATTCACCTTTTTCGCATTCCCTTGATCGGGAAATCGGGAGATCGGGAGGCCGCCTTCTTCGCCTGACCGGCTAATCTTCCGATCTCCAGATCACCCGACCCGGTTCACGATCCCGACTTCAGCAGCTTCTCCATCTGCAATCGCGCCAGCTTCATGCTGACTTGGCATTGCCGGTCCACGTGGCGGCATTTCAGCACCGTCATATTACAGCCGCACGGGCAATTCTGATCGCCGAGTTGCTTCTTCAAAGCCTGTTTCTGCTCGGCGGTCAGCTTGCTCAAGTTCAAGCCGGGGATTTCCGAATCGATGGCGGCGGGATCGCCCAGCGCGATTTTGGTTTCGGTTCCCGCCACCATGGCCGGCCTGAAATCCGATTTCTCCGCGGTCGGACTCATGGCCAGCAGTTGCTGCACTTCTTCCTCGATGATGGCGGGATTGATGCCGCCGGTGTGCTTGGCATAAATGCGGCCGTCACGCCCGATCAAAAACGTGGTTGGCAACCCAAGAATTCCTCCGTAAAGTTCCCCGATCCGCTGGTTGCCGACCGCGACCGGATAGTTCATCCTGAACTCCTTGTAGAAATCCACAACCGGCCCGGGTTCGTCGTCCATCGAAATGCCGATCATGGAAAAGCCCTGGCTGGCGTACTTCTCCTGCATGACAACGAATCCCGGAATCTCTGCCCGGCAAGGCCCGCACCAGGTCGCCCAGAAATCCAGCACCACCACTTTGCCTTTGTAGTCGGCCAAGTCCAGCCTTTTGCCTTCGATGTCAGTCAGTGAAATCCCCGGAGCGTCGGGGTGTTCGGTGTCGCCGTTGGCCTGGATCATCACGGCCGGATGGATCCAGTACCGGTTGACAAGGTACAATCCCGCGACGACGAGTACCACCAAGACCGCTCCGACCAGCAGTTTGCCTCGGCTCGCGGTTCGAGCCGGCTGGACACCAGGCTCGAGTGGCTCAGGCGTCCCTCCGTTCGCAGAACTTTCAGGTTGATTCAAGTCCATGTCCTCTCCCTTAACTCCTATCCCTTCCTCTCCGCATGAGGCAGCGAAGCGGCCTTGGCCCTTGCCGCGGGCGCCACCTGGTCACCCACTCTCTTGTTTGCGGGTTTCACACTCCCTGATTCCTCCGTGGCGACGGCTGTGACCGGTTGCCGCAGCGCGGGTTTACGGCGAAGAATAAGCGCTAGCCATACCGCCGCTGCGAGGGCCAGAATCGCAATGAATTGCGAAGTTGACAAAAGATGATTAAAGACGAACCCGCGGTCCTCATCGCCGCGCAGGAACTCGATGAAATAGCGGGCTCCGGCATAAAGAGCAAGATAAAGCACAAAAATCTCGCCATCGCGGGCTTTCCTCGGATATCTCCAGATCAGGATTGCAAAGATGGAGAGCGAGGCTAAACACATGATGGGCTGAGTCGGGATCAGCGGAATATTCAGCGGTGTTCCAGCCACTTGGTGGGCCAAAGGGTCTGTGAACACCACACCCCACGCGGAGGTGGTGGGCTTGCCGTAATCACACCCGGCTGCAAAGCAGCCAATGCGGCCAAGGCCAAGTCCCAGCGAGATGGCCGGAGCGTAAACGTCAACCACCTTCCAGGCTGGAAGATGATGAAGGCGGATATACCAAACCGCAAACAACAACGCAGCGATAAATCCACCGTAAAAAACCCCGCCCGCTAAGAACGTATCCCGACTGAAGATTTCCCCCGGATACTCCCGGTAGTAACCCCAGTTGGAAATCACCATCAACACCTTCGCGCCCACCAGCGCCACGAGCAGCAGCCAGGTGCTGAAGTCGAGCAAGAGCCCTGAGTCGAATCCTTCCCGCCGCCCTAGCCGGAGTATGGTGCAAATCGCCGCCAGCATGGCCAATACCATCATCGCCCCGTAGGTGGGGAAATGAAACGAACCAATGCTGAACAGAATGGGGTGCAAAGTAACTCCAAAAGCCAGGGGCTAGGGGCTGGGGGTTAGGGACAACCGCGCCCTCAACCCAAAAACGCTCGTTCTTCGGGCCTGTGTCCCGGCCACCCGGCTATCGACCTCAACAACCGTCGGTGGCCGCACTCGTCACTCATCACTCATCACTGCTCTTAAAGCGTGAAGCGGTTCAGGAACGAGAAATACCGCGAGATCACCGTGAACTTATTGGTCGCCATCAGGACGCCGAGAGCAATCAGGAGGACGCCGGAAGCTATCTCGACCGTCTGCAGGTGCTTCCGGAAACCGCCGTAAAGCTTCAAGAACTGGCCCAAGCCGAGGCTGGTCAAAAGGAACGGGATCGCCAGCCCGGCTGAGTAGAAGGCCAGAAGAAACATCCCCTGGAAAACCGTGTGCCGCTGTGCCGCCAGCGCCAGAATCGCAGTCAGGATAGGACCGATGCAGGGCGTCCATCCGAAGGCGAATGCGAACCCGAGAAGAAACGCGCCCACCAGTCCTCGTCTTGGCTCACCGGTGTCGAGCTTGGCCTGCCGGTAGAGCAGCGGTATCTTCACCAATCCAGTTAGATGCAATCCGAACACGATCACCAGAATGCCAGCCACCAGGTTAAAAGTGGTGCGCTGTGCCAGCAGAAATTTGCCCACTGCCGTTGCCGAGGCACCCAGAGCCACAAATACGATCGAAAAGCCCACTACGAAAGCAATCGAATTGCGCAATATGCGGCCCATGAGCGCAGGGCTCGTCGAGGTCCGCAACTCCTCGATGGTCGCCCCGGAAAGCATCGAGATATAGCCCGGCACCAGGGGCAAAACGCAGGGGGAAAGAAAAGACACCAGACCCGCCAGCAGCGCGATCGGAATACTCAATTCATGAGTCATGGTTTCAGCCTGCCTCGCGACGCGGCTCCAATCTAATGGATGCGGAAAGCGTCGAGAGGTTAAGGAGCTGAGAATTCGAAACGTTCAGACGCCGCGAACTTTTCGCCTCCTTAACTCCTCGATTCCAGCCGCCTCGACTTCTCGACCCCTCAAGTGTATCATGACGACAGTCTGTGGAGTCAGGATTAGGGAGACGATTGGAGTCCGCAACTCTTGCTGCGCACGATCATCTTCGATTTTGACGGGATCCTCGTCGACAGCGAACCGCTTATCATGAAGCTCATCCAGGAGATGGCAGCCCGTGAAGGCTGGGCCCTCTCCGAAGATGAGTACTTTGGCGACTACCTCGCTCTCGATGACCGCGGAGTCATCGAGCACCTCTGGCGCACTCACGGACGCCCCCTGAGCATCTCCCACCGCAACGAACTGTTGGCCTGGAAAGCAAACGCCTATGAGAAGATCATTCATGATGGCCTGCCGGCCATTCCCGGGGCAGCGGAGTTTGTCCTGGACGCCGCCAACCGCTTCCCGCTGGCGATCGCCAGTGGAAGTCTGAGGGCGGAAATCGAGCACCTTCTTCGGAAGTTGGGCTTGCGTGAGAAGTTCGCCGTGCTGGCGACCGCGGACGACTGCGAGCGCTCGAAACCTGACCCGGAAGTGTATCTTAAAGCCCTCAGCCGCCTGCAAGAGCTACCCCAATTGCGCGAACCGGCGCTCGAACCGATCGAGTGCCTGGCCATCGAGGACGCCCCTCTCGGAGTTGTGGCCGCGCAGGCCGCCGGAATGAAGTGCCTGGCCCTGGCCCACAGCCGCGACCAAGCCGACCTCCAACACGCCGATTGGGTCGCGTCGGGGTTCTCAGACGTGAACCTGGAAGCCATCCGCGCCGCGTTCAAGTAAGCCGAAAAATCGGCTCTTCGATTAGGCTGGCTCTCGTCTGGCTAGATCGAGACGAGACGCCCGCTCTTGGCAAGGCAAAAGCCCCTTGACAAAACGTCGCCCATGGGTTAACTTTGCAGGTGACGAAGAAAAGGCGAATATGGGTGCCACATCCAAGAGCGCCATCCTGGTGGGCCCTGCCGGCTGGTCGTACACCGATTGGGCGGGAATCGTTTACCCACACCACAAGCCGCGCGGTTTTCACGAGGCCGCGTACCTTGCCCAGTTCTTTGACACCATCGAAATCAACACTTCCTTTTATTCTCCCCCGCGCGCCGAGTTCGTGAAAGCTTGGGCGGCAAAAATCGCCTTTAACCCCAACTTCAAGTTCAGCGCTAAGCTGTGGAAACGCTTCACGCACGAATGCAACGCCAACCTCCAGGACGAGAAGGAGTTCAAGCACGGACTGGCGCCGTTGATGAACGACGGCCGGTTGGGGGCTCTTTTACTGCAACTGCCTTGGTCATTCAAGAACACGCCTGAAAACCATGAGTACCTGAGCGGCCTCATCATGCAATTCATGGAATACCCGTTGGTGCTGGAAGTGCGCCATGGCTCATGGAACAAGCCGGAGGTCTTTGAATGGCTGGTTGACCTGGGAGTAGGCTTCTGCAACATCGATCAGCCCGTCATCGGGCAGTCGATCGCTCCTAGCGCCCACGCGACCGCCCCTGTGGGGTATGTCCGCTTGCACGGCCGCAACTACGACCACTGGTTCACCTCCAACGAGCATCCCGAGGAACGTTATAATTACTTGTATAGCCAAGCTGAATTGGAACCATGGGCGGCGCGCATCCAGAATGTCGCCCGCAATGCCGAGTTGACTTTTGTTATTACCAATAACCATTTCGAGGGCAAAGCCATCGCTAACGCCCTCCAGTTGATCGCCCTGCTCAGAAACCAGCGCGTCCGCGTACCCGAAACCCTGCTCGAATCCTACCCGGAGTTGGAAAAAATCGCCGCTCCGGAAACACCCTTCACCCTGCCCAAGCAGTCCGACCTTCTATTTGCGTCAGGCAATCCAAGCAGCTCCGAAGAATCAGCGCGGAAGAGTAATTGACAGTATCCAACTCTCACTGCTAGCATGTTTTAAGCCTAGCAGCCCGAGTGGCAGAGGGATGGATATCGCGTTTGCCGTTGCTTGTACTTTCTGCCTTCTGCTTTCTGCCTTCAGACTCGTGAGGTCCCCGTCGTCTAGCCCGGCCTAGGACATCGCCCTTTCACGGCGGTAACGCGGGTTCAAATCCCGCCGGGGACGCCACATCCTTTCAATGACTTACGCCAGTTTCGCCGGAAACTCGCGGTACAACGACGGTACAAGTTGGTTTCGGCCTGATCATACCCACAACCTTACTCTGGGCGGCCCGCTTATCTGGACTCAGTGCCTGAGTGTAGGTGTCCAGGGTCATTCTCGAGGTTGCATGACGCAACAGCTCCTGCACGACTTTGACATCCTCGCCATTCGCCTTGAGGATCGACGAAAACGTGTGGCGAAAGGTATGCCATGATAGCTTCTTGTTGATCCCCAACTCCCGGGCCACAGGTTGGATGTGATCGCGCATAACGGTGCTCAGCCAAACAGGCTGCTTGCCGCGCTTAGCTCCGGCCCTGTTGGCATCTGTGGCCCACACATAGTCGGATGGTTTTTTGTATGGGGTCAGCTCGTACCAAGCCAGCAGATCCTGGGCCACATATTCGTCGATAGGCATTAGCTTTCTCGATGCCTCGGTTTTGACGGCGCCGATGTGCTGGTCCACGAGCGACCGAGTCACGCTTACATAAAGCTCTTTGAAATCGAAATCCTCCCATTTCAGCCCGGCCAGCTCACCGCGGCGCAGACCAGTCGGCATATCGAGAAATACCAGGACCTCGAGAATGTCAGGTGTCCGTTCGCGTTTTGCCGAGACCCGAACACCTGAGCCTTTGACCGGACCAGTGATGGGATTGCGATCCGTGAAGTCCCACCGAATTGCGTGATTAAAAACGCTACTCATCGCGTCGCGGATTTTCTCCTTGGTGCCGCCTGCAAGAGGTTTGGTTTCGCCTGACCTGTCCGTGACAAGTGTTCTCAGCCACTCCTCAACCGCAACGGTTTTGATGGCCCGCAGTTCGAGTTTTCCCCAATGGGGGAGAACCCACCGGTTCAGAACCTGCGTCTTCCGGCTACGCGTCGAATATGCCTTGCCGTCCCGGCCACAATCAGCGAGCTCGTGGAGTTTGTAATGCTCCACGGCTTCTGTCATGGTGATCGAGGTCAACTCGGTCGGGCCATCGGTGTTGATGTTTAGCCGCAGTCCAGCCAGCAAATCCTGCAGCTTCTTACTGTTTTCGGGATAGTCCTTGACCGGTCCGATGGTTTTCTTGCGCTCGCGTGAAATTCCGTCCGC
>JBEKMN010000042.1:0-45576 GCA_050008495.1 Terriglobia bacterium
ACGTCAAAAGCGATATACTTGTCCTCGCTCATAAGGGTGCTCCTCCTTGTCAAAGTTGGATTTCGTAGCAACCCAACCTTACACAATCAGGGGCGCCCTTTCATAATGCGTGTCAGGAACATGTGAAAAAATTGGTTTTACCGATTTCAGCACTACGCATTTTCAATAAGTTACACGGTTGATAAGGGGTCCAAATTCAATTTTTTCACATGTTCCAGGCATCGTTTCTCGGGCTGCAGTCGGGGCTCTGGATGCCAAGGGCGGTCAGAATTTTTGCGGCCACTTGCGGGCGCCATGGAACACGCGGAGGATCTCGACAACATTATTGCGCACGCGGTAGGGGACCAGGCAAGGGGTATTGGCGACAACCAACTCGCGAGTGCCCTCGAGGCGCCCGGGACGGCCAAGGCCGGGATGCTGAGCGAGCAGTTCGACGGTCCGCGCGATGGTGTCGACGAGGCGGGCAGCGGCGGCGGGATTATCGAGGGCGATGAAGGCCGCCTCGGCATCCAGGTTGGCGAGAGCACGCTTTAGCCAGCGGATCCCGAGCGGCCTATCGGGCACGGCCCCTCCGCTTCGGGCTCGTCCACTTCTTCACGACGCGGCGGACGTCTTCCGGTGAGGCAAACTCGCCCCGGTCGGCTTCCGCCAACGCTTTCCGTGTTTCCAGTATCTGCCACTCGTTCACTTTCAGGTACTCACGAATGGCTTCGGTGGCCACATAGGAACGGCTGCGGCGCTGCGCTTTCGCCAACCGGTCAAGCCGCTCGCGCAGTTCGGGCTCCAAGCGCACCGTCACTACCGGAATCGTTGCCATGATGCACTCCTAACACCATCGAATACACGGTATTCTACCACGGCGCGGTGGGGAAGGGGACAGGGGGGAGGATGAAACGGTGTCGGTAGAGCGCCGGGATAAACCGGAGTCCCGACGTACTGCGGACATACTGCGGATAACATAACCTAAGTGTGTAATGGAAAACCGGCGAGGGGGGTTGTATAATCCCGGCGAGTCACGCCCGGGGGTAATTAAAATGCGATTCCGCCCTTTAAGTCTCGTTCTGCTATTCAGCCTTCCGTTTCTGGCAAAATCACAGGTACAACTCAAACACGGTGACCGGCCGGTTTTCTACTCAGCGGGTGAGCTTGCCAAGGACTGCCAAACCGCCCTAACCGTCAACAACGGCGAGCCGCTGGAGAATGACAAGACCTATTCACTCTCGTTAGAGCAAATCTCCGGGGTTGTCCGTTGTCAATCCTACATTGACGGCATGTATGACGCGCGACTGGAAGCTGCCCACGGCCAGCACTATCATCCCGTTCCGGCAAACCTGACTTATCGGAGAACCCTTGTCGATACGTTTATCAAATACGTAGCCGACCATCCCGAGGAACAGGAATTGGCCGCTACCACCACTCTGGTTAAGGCAGAAAAGATCATCTTAGGTACTCAAAGCCCACCGCAAAAGACACCGCCAAAGTCAAAGACCAAACACTAGAAGCTGCGGAAGAATCCTTGAACATTGTCATTCTGAGCGCAGCGAAGAATCTCGGCAGTTTCACGCAAAGCCGCAAAGCCCGCAAAGGTCGCAAAGAAAAGCATGAACTCCCACTTCGCGATTCTTTGCGCCCTAGAGCCCTGGCGTGAGATCTTCTTCCCCTTCCACACCTTCTTTGCCGCCCCACCGAGCGATTTTCCTGTTACCTATCAGGTGGAATTGCATTTAGGGGTGTGAGGTCAGACAAATGCCTGTGAAATCTCGAATATGGAAAAGCAGTTGGCGGGGGGCGTATGCGGCTGATTCGTCGCGGTGCGAGCGGCCGTGGGGCGCCGCGATCAGCGCCTTGCTCGCGACCGTACTGTCCGTGGCGAGCCTTTCCGCCCAGGCGCCGGCCACGCAGGAACTTTCGCTCCAAGAGGCCGTACGCGTGGCGCTGGAAAAGAACCCCACCGTGAAGGCCTCGGTTGCCTATGAGCGGGCCGTGCACGAGGGAATCGCCGAAGCCAGGGCGGTGCGGTTCCCGCGCCTGGATTTTTCCGAAGGCTTTACACGGGGCAACAACCCCGTTTACGTCTTCGGCGGATTGCTCACTGAGCGGCAGTTCAACGCGAACGATTTTGCCGTGAACTTTCTCAATACCCCTCCGCCCCTCGACATTTTCCATACGCAGTTTTCCGCTGCCCTGCCGTTGTACGATGCGGGCCAGACGGGCCGCCGCATCAAAGACGCAAAACTGAACGCCCAAGGGGCGGGCGAGGCCGGCCGGCGAACCCGGCAAGAGGTCATCTTCGGTGTTGTGAAAGCCTACACGAATGAGCTTCTGGCAACGGAGAACGTGCGGGTGGCGGAAGCGGCGGTCAAGGCGGCGCAATCCGACTTGGAGCGAGCCCAGGCGCGGCAGGAGCAGGGCCAGGCGGTCCCTTCCGACCTGCTGAGCGCGCGAGTGCATCTGGCCCAAACGCAGGAGGATTTGCTGCAGGCTAAGAATGCCGTCGATCTTGCCCAAGCCGCTTTGAACGTCGCCATGGGGCTGCCGGAGGACGCTTCGAGCACGATCGAATCGGGGCTCAAGGAATCGAGGCTTGAGCCCGGGGCACTTGCCGAACGCGAACGTCTGGCGCTCGAGAACCGGCCCGATTATCTCGAAGCGGGGCTGGAAGCGGAGCGCGCCACAAACGATGAACACATGGCGCGCGCCGAGTTCCTGCCGAAGCTGAACCTGTTCAGCTCGTGGGAAGAGGACAATCAAACATTTCTCACCCGGGGCGGCAACAATTGGACGGCTGGGGTCAGCCTGAGTTTCAACATCTTCGATGGCGGGGCGAACCACGCGCGCCTCGCGGCCGCACGGAATCGGCAAAACCAGGCGCAAGCCCAACTCGCGCAAATGGCCGCTGACGTCAAACTGCAAGTGCGTGAGGCCTATCTGAACTTGACCACCGCTCAACAGCGCATCGAGGTCTCTCGCCAAGCGCAGGCGGAAGCCGAAGAAAGCCTGCGCATCATTCAGAATCGCTACGAAGCCGGCCTGGCCACGATCACGGATTTGCTGCAAGTTGAAACCGCGCGCTCGAGCGCCGGGAAGAACCATCTGAACGCCCTATTTGATTATCGCCTCGGCTACGCGGCGCTGGAATTGGCGACCGGAGAGCTGGCGGCGGATTCGAGGGCAGTGACGAGTGACAAGTGACAAGGATGGAACACCGTATGAATGGAAAGAGCGTCCGATCCCTTATCTTGATCGTTGTGGCGACAGGCTTCATTTCCGCTTGCGGCTCAAACGTCAAGCGGCCTGAAGAGTCTGGCCCAGTCATTTCCGGCGTACAGACGGAGACCGTGCGCATGGAGTCCGCGCCCACGCTTTACCGGGCCGCGGGCGTCGTCCGCTCGGTCAACACCGCGGTCTTGTCGGCGCAACTGGCCGGCGCCGTTCGAGAGATTCACGTGCAGGCCGGCGATCGCGTCAGGCGCGGCCAATTGCTTGCCGCGCTAGACGACCGCAGCGCGCAGGCGCAGGTGCAGGGAGCCGAGGCGGGGGTGCAGGAAGCCACTGAAGGCGAGGTGGAAGCCGACCAGGCGCTGAAGGCGGCCGCGGCTGAGCGGGAGTTTGGCGAGGCCACATTCAATCGATACAAGAACCTGCTGGCCAAGAATTCGCTGAGCCGCCAGGAATACGATGGCGCGCAAGCACACTACCAGGCGGCGCTGGCGAATGAGCGCGCGGTGGCCGCCAAGAAACAGCAGATCCTGGCTCGGCAGCAGCAGGCCCGCTCGCAACAGAATTCGGCCCAAACCTATCTCAGCTATTCGCGCATTGTTTCGCCGCGGGATGGCATCGTGACCGCGAAATCCGTGGACGTGGGGACAGTGGTCATGCCGGGCACGCCGCTCCTCACGGTGGAAGACACGTCCCGGTACCGTCTGGAAGTGAGCCTGCCGGAGGCCTACCTCGGAGATGTCAAAATCGGCGAAAGCGTCACGGTCTCAACCGAAGCGGGCCAGTTCGAGGGGAATGTTGCCGAGGTGGTGCCGGCGGCAGATTCCGCCAGCCACACGTTCTTAACGAAAATCGACCTTCCCCGCGATAGTAAGTGCCGATCGGGTGAGTACGGCCAAGCCGGCATTCCTGTTGGAGAGGGGAAAAGCCTCGCAGTGCCTGCTTCCGCGGTGGTCGAGCACGGAGAGTTGCAAGGTGTTTTCGTCGTGAACCCGGAGGGCACGGTCGAGTACCGCCTGGTGAAAACCGGAAAGTCTTTCGGCAGCCGCGTGGAGATACTCTCCGGGCTGGCTGGGGGCGAAAAAGTTGCCATCACCCAGACCGATCGCCTGCGCGACGGCGCGCGCGTGGAGGGCCTATGAGCGCACGCAAGCTGGGATTCGCCGGGCGCATCGCCCACTACTTCATCAATTCCAAGCTCACGCCCCTCATCATGGTGTTCTCGATTCTGCTGGGTGCGTTTGCCGTGCTCAAGACGCCGCGCGAGGAAGAGCCCCAAATCGTCGTTCCCATGATGGACGTCTTTGTGGAGATGCCGGGTTCCAGCGCCCAGGAAGTGGAGCAGCGCGTTACCACCCCGATGGAAAAGCTGATCTGGGAAATTCCCGGCGTCGAATACATCTACTCGACGACGCGTCCGGGGCTCAGCATGGCGATCGTCCGCTTCAAGGTGGGCGAAAAAGAAGAAGACTCCATCGTTAAGCTCTACAACAAGCTCTACTCGCATTTCGACCTGATTCCCCCCGGCGCCTCAAAGCCCCTCATCAAGCCGCGCTCGATCGACGACGTTCCGATTCTGGCGCTTACTTTCTGGAGCAACCGGTACGACAGCTACACCCTGCGGCGGGTGGTGGGTGAAGTTGATCGTGAGGTGAAGAGCACCGACGACGTGTCGCAAACGCAGATTACCGGCGGGGAACGCCGGCAGATGCGGGTGCTGCTTGATTCCAGCCGCATGGCGGGTTACGGCGTAGCGCCAGCCGCGGTCATGGGCGCCCTCGAACGCGCCAACCAGCGCCTCCAGGCGGGCGAGTTCGCCGCGGCGAATCAGGAATACAACGTGGAGACGGGCGACTTCCTGCGCAACGCCGACGACGTGGGAGCGGTGGTTGTGGGCGTTTCCGCCGGCCGGCCAGTCTACCTGCGCGATGTTGCCGAGATTCGTGATGGCCCCGAAGAGCCGGCCAATTACGTGCTCTTCGGCACGGGGGCCGGCGCCCGCGTGAAATCCGCCGGGCCGCTGGGCGAGTCGGCGGCCGTCACGCTCACCGTTTCCAAACGCCAAGGCAAGAACGCGGTGGTGGTGGCGGAACACGCGCTCGACAAAATCCAGCGGCTGAAGGGGAGCTTGATTCCGAGCGGGGTGGAAGTTGCCGTCACGCGGAATTACGGCGAAACGGCCCAGGAAAAATCCAACGAGCTATTGCAGCACCTATTGCTGGCCACCCTCTCCGTAACTCTCCTCATCGCCCTGGCGCTCGGCTGGCGGTCATCCATGGTCGTGCTGGCTGCCGTGCCGGTGACCTTGGCGCTGACCTTGTTCATCTACTTCATTTACGGTTACACGCTGAATCGAGTCACGCTTTTCGCGCTGATCTTCTCGATCGGCATCCTGGTGGACGACGCCATTGTGGTGGTGGAGAACATCACGCGGCATTTCCACCTTCCGGAAAACAAAGGACGGCCTCTGGCGGAAGTCGCGGTCGAGGCGGTGGATGAGGTGGGGAATCCCACCACCCTTGCCACCTGGGCCGCCATCGCGGCCATCCTGCCCATGGCGTTCGTGGGCGGATTGATGGGGCCCTACATGCGCCCCATTCCTGTGGGCGCGTCACTGGCGATGCTGTTCTCGCTTTTTATCGCTTTCGTCATTTCTCCCTGGGCGGCACTGCGCATGCTGGGGAAGGCCAAAGCAAGGCACGGCGAAGCCGAAGCAGCGCGCGCAGGCTGGACCACGCGCGTTTATCGCCAAGTGATGATGCCGCTGCTCGTCGATGCGCGTAAACGTACTCTATTCCTGGTGGGCGTAGTAGTTCTCTTACTCTCCGTATTCACTCTTCCGCTGCTGAAAATCGTGCGCGTCAAGATGCTGCCCTTCGACAACAAGAGCGAGTTTCAGGTGATCATCGATATGCCGGAAGGGACAACGCTCGAACAGACCACCCGCGTGGCGCGTGAGGTGGCGCGGCGCGCGGCGCAGGAGCCGGAGGTCATGAACTATCAGGTCTACGCCGGCACCTCCGGTCCTTACAACTTCAACGGCCTGGTGCGACACTACTTCTTGCGTCAAGGCGCCAACCAGGCGGACATTCAAGTCAACCTGCTCCCCAAAGGCGAGCGCTCCGCGCAGAGCCACGACATCTCGAAGCGGGTGCGCGACGCCATCGGGCCCCTCGGGGAAAAATACGGCGCCAAACTGAAAGTTGCGGAAATTCCGCCCGGCCCGCCGGTGTATCAGACCCTGGTCGCGGAGGTTTACGGCCCCGAATATTCGCAACAGATCGACATCGCTCGGAAGATTCGCGACGCCTTCAAAACTACTCCGGGAGTCGTCGACGTCGATTGGACGGTCGAGGCCCCTCAAACGCAATACCGCTTTGTTACGGATAAAGTGAAAGCGGCGCTGGCAGGCGTCTCCGCGGACCAGATCACGCAAACGCTGCGCCTGGCCGTGAGCGGCGCGGTTGTCGGATTGGCCCATCAGCCTGAAGAGAAGGAAGACGTCGACATCGTGCTGCAACTCCCACGCGCCGAACGCGGCAGCCCGGCCGACCTGGGCGACATTCGTGTGGCTTCGGCCTCGGGCGGGCTGGTGCCGCTCAGTGAATTGACCCGTGTTGAGACCGGCGTCATCGAGACGTCGATTTACCACAAAAACTTGAAGCGCGTTGTGTACGTTTCGGGCGACGTGGCGGGAAAAGAAGAAAGCCCAGTCTACGCAATTCTCAGCCTCTCGAAGACGCTCGACAAACTGCGCGGGCCAGGCGGGTACTCGATTGAGCGCTATGCCACGCACTTGCCGTTTCTCACCGACCAGGTGAGCATGAAATGGGATGGCGAGTGGCAGATTACCTACGAAGTTTTCCGCGACCTGGGATTTGCCTTCGCCGTGGTGCTGGTGCTGATTTACGTCATCGTCGTGGCGTGGTTCCAATCGTTCCGCGTGCCGCTGGTGATCATGGCGCCGATTCCGCTGACGCTCGTGGGCATCATCCCCGCGCACGCCTTGATGGGCGCATTCCTGACCGCGACAACGATTATCGGTTTCATCGCAGGTGCGGGGATAATTGTGCGCAATTCCATCATTCTGGTAGATTTTATCGAATTGCGCCGGCAGCAGGGCATGCCCCTGGCGAGGCGGTCGTGGACGCCGGCGCCGTCCGTTTCCGGCCGATGTTGTTGACCGCAGCCGCCGTGGTGGTCGGGGCCTTCGTCATTCTTTTCGACCCGATTTTTCAAGGGCTCGCGATCGCCTTGATGGCGGGCGAGGTTGCCTCGACGTTTCTTTCACGCCTGGCGGTGCCGGTGCTGTATTACCTGCACGCGCGGAACGCCGAAAAGCGCACCGCTGCAGCAGCATGACGAGCGCGCGCCCGCTGTCATTCTGAGCGAAGCGAAGAATCTCTGCAATTGTCCGTCACTGGAACTACGGAGATGCTTCGCTTCGCTCAGAATGACAAGACTCAGTTTTTCGAGTGTGGGAGCAAGCAACATGGACGTGAATCGCATGTTACGGATGATTGCCGGCGCTTTTGTGCTGGCTTCGCTCGCTTTGGGGTACTGGGCGAGCCCGAAATGGTATCTCTTCACAGCTTTTGTGGGGTTGAATCTGTTTCAGTCGGCCTTCACGAACTGGTGCCCGATGATGACGTTCCTGCGCAAATTAGGCGTGAAGCCGTAAGGCTGGCGTAGGGCGGAGGCAGGCGCATCTCGTCATCGCCGGCGGTTCTTCTAATGCCGCGTTGGCGGAGCCTCTCGCGAATACCCTGGCGGCGGTTGGAACATCGTGGGATCAGGCTCCCCGCGGGTCAGATTGATGAGTTCAGTTACCTGCTCGCCGGAGCGCGGGTCGCTTCTCCGCCGCAACACGTCGACTCCCAATCGCTCCTCAAACCAGCATTCATCGACCGATTCAAAACTCTCCGCATTGCCGAACATCCCTGCCGGAAAGGTGTGCACGGTTCGTCTTCCCCACGCATTTACGCCCGCGAACTCTCTCGTGCCGAGTTTCTCGTTCTTGATGTGTTCTCCGGGCCGAGTCGCCTTGAGCGTCAGATACTCCAAGGCATCGTAATGGATGGGTCGTTCAATAGGCCTGACGATGACGTTGTGGTTCTGCGGGTCGATGTGGATTCTCTGCTTCCCCGCCGGATCGTAAATGTTCACGTAGTAGATTGGATTGTTGACGTCCTCCGTCCAGGGCAGGTGTTGCTCTTGATAGATGCGGCCTTTACTGTCGCGTGCGATGTGGTCCTCCACGGTGCGGGTCTTCTTCGTTCCGTCCGGAAGGACCTCGGTGAGAGTAGTTCGAGCCGTGGCCGTGAAGGGTTTTCCTTTCAGTTCGCTGATTCCGATCTCCGCCGGCATGATGACGCGAACACCCTGCGCCCGTAGGCTGAGCCCGAGCCCCAGCATTGCGATGATAACGCCGGACACTTTCCTCATATGAACAGCATGTTAGCATGGAGCCGCGCCTTTTCGGCGTCGGAGAGGCATTGAGGGAAGCAGGGGCGGTTCGCGAGCCGCCCCTACAGTTTCATTTCTGCGGCACGGGTGGTGTATCGGTCGGGCCCATCACGTCATACACGCGCCGAACGGTGACGGGTCCTTGCAGAGAAGAGTTTTCGAGCCGCGAAACGATCGTGAGTTGTTTGCGATCGTCGCTCAACCGGAAAGTCTGGGTTAGTTTGGTGCCGTGTTCCAGTTTGGTTTCGGCCACGAGTGCATCGCCTTGCCACTCGGTTTTGGTTGAGGAGATCTTCTTTCCGTTGTCATCCTTGTCGTCGTGCTTCTTGCCGTCCAGGTAATAGGTTTGAGCATGGGCGGAGTCGTCGGTCACCACCAATTGGCCGGATTTCTGGTCGACTTGCAAGAGCTTCGAAGTCTGCCCAACACGGTCCCAGTCCTCGGCGCTCACCGTGCTTCCGCGATTGGCCTGTTGTTGTCCTCTACCGCGGCCCATGCCGCCACGGCCCATCCCGCCGCCGCCCATCCCGCCGCCGCCCATCCCGCCGCCGCCCGGCCAACCACCTCCGCCGCCCGGATAGCCGCCCCCGGTGCCGCCCCCGGGATAGCCGCCCCCGGTCCCGCCGCCGGGATACCCGCCACCGCTGTTGGCGGATGTGCGCTGGTTGCTCTGCGCATCGGTGATCTTCTGCTGTGCATCGTCGCTTTGGTCTTTGTTGAATTGCCAACGGCCGCCCAGGTTCGGCTGGCTGTCGCCCGCGCGGGCCACGCGCGGCAGCGAAATCGCGAGTAAAATCGCTGCGGCAGAAATCAGGCCGAAGAGCACAAGGTTATTGGTCCTTTGCATGGCTTGCTTACCTCCCAACGATCAATGTCCTTATCCCTACTCCTTCGATTCAGGGCAACGGGTGCTGGTTGTACGGCATTTTGGCGCGGGCGCGCCGCCCGCGCCGCCTTGGGCATTCCTTCGCTCCGCTCAGGGCAGGCTCTGCCCTCAGCAGCGGGCGGGACTCCCGCACCACCTATCTACCCGCCGCCGTGCGGAGTGCGCGGGGGCGGCTTAACGACCGCCATGGGCAAGCGCGTGAAGGCCACCTGCGCTGCCGCCGGATCGAGCACGTTCACCTGGACGGTGTAGCGTCCCACTGGAAACTTCTCCAGCGGGATCTGCGCGAAATACGTGGTCTTCAGCGCTGAGCCCTTTTCCGCCTTGGCGTTGAACGGCCCGGCTTCGGCAAACTTCCTTCCGTGCCGGAGGAAGACGAACGCCACGGAGGGCAGTGGCGCGGCACTCTGGGGCGTCGTGGGTGGCTTCCCGACGTATGACTCCAGGTAGACCGAAAGGGTCTGGTTAGTTCGAAACACGCGGGTAACGCTGGGCAGCACGGTGCGATTCCCCACCTGGAGCGGCGCGTTGCGGTCGCGATCAAATCTCGAGCGCGGGAGTTGATCGGCGGGCCGCACTTCATTGGAGAACACCACCGTACTCAAGCTCAGCCCTTGATCGGAGACATCCGGCAAGACGAGGGGCGTTTCGAAGGTACCGATCTTGCCGCCTTCATTCTCGCGGGCTACGACTTTCAGGTTGTACTTTCCCGGCGGCAGGGTGATTTCGCCCTCGTAGAGAAGGTTGCCGCTGGTGACCTCGTCAAAGGTCTCGTCTGTCATCTTCACCGGCAGGGTGTCGTGCAATCCCCCGGCGATGTGGTTCTGCGCGTCGGTGAACCTCCAGGCAAAGTCAAACTCGGTCTCGTGCTTGCCGGACTTCTTGAGGAAGGAGATCTGCGAGCCCGGAATCTTGGCGGCGAGGACCACGGTGTATTTCTTATCGGCGCGGAGGAAGAAGGCGGTGTCGATGGCAAAGGAAAGATCCACGAAGGGCACATCGAGATCCATCACCTGCTGGAGCTGAACTTCCTTATCCTCGCGTGTCAATTGGCGGAAGTTCTTGGGAGCGAAGTAGCCGGGCCGCGCTTGGAGCTTCAACCCGGGCCGCGACACTTCCACGCGAATGTGCCGGAAGCGGCCGTCCGAGCGCTTGTTGGTGGACGAATAGCCAATCAGATAGTAGCTGGAATTGTCCTTTTGGACCTCCTGGAAGGCGGGGCTGAAATCGTTGAGGTCGTAGAAGAACTTACCACCCGTGTCGGTAGAGAGCGAGGCCAGCGTCTCACGGCTTCCCTGCAAGGAGGAAACCTGCGAGGCGTGGGCTGAACCGGAATAGATAGCCGTGCCGGATGGGCTGGACGAGGAGGCGTCACCGCCCGGAGGCAGGGCCAGCAGGCCGCGCGCGTCCATGGTGTAAAGCGACACATCGGCTTGATTCGCAGCGTCCACGGTGGCCCGCAACTGCGCCTGGTTTTCCTGGCCGGTGCGCGAGATGCCGCTGGAGAAGTGGATCACGTTCTTGCGCCCAGGCACCTGGTGAAGCAGGGTGGCCAGGGATTCAATGGCCGCCAGTTTCTGGTCCGTGTTGAAGATGTTGAACTCGGTTTCATCCGGGGTAAACGCGTCGGAAACGTCCTGAGTGACGACTTCCATGCCGTTGGCGTCCGTCCCGCCGGCTTCACCGATCGCGCCCTGGGTGGCCAAGTTGGAGGATTGTTCGCCGACCAGGATGGTGCGCAGGACCTTGGTGAGGGAGTCGCGGTTGTTGGTGAAGTCCTGCACCACACGAAGGCTGGAGGAGTAGGTCACCACGGCAATCAAGTCTGCGGGCGTCATGCGGTGGGCAACAAAATCGCCCGAGGCCTTCAGGGCGCGCATCAGCTCGTCCGGCTGCATCGAACTCAAGTCAAAAAAGAAAACCAGCAGGCGATGATCCTGGAGCACCCGGTCGGCATTAACCTCGGGCGGGAGCTTCGCAAGGTCAATCACCTGCGCGCGCTCCTCACCGCCGGTGACCTGCGCCAATTTCTCCACGTCTTCCAGGCTGAAATCAGAAATGGTCTGCGGAACTCCGTCTTCGAAGACGCGAAAATCCAGTTGCTTCAAATCCGTCACCGCTTTGCCGGCTTTGTCATACACACGCACGTCGACCAGCACTTCATTGGTCTGCGAGCGCAGGATGAAGGCCTGTTGCGGACTTCGGGAAGTCGCCGCGGGGGTGGAAGGCTTTTGCTGGGATAGAAAGGCAGTGGGCAGGTAGGCAGTTAGGCAGATGGTGAGAAGAACGGCAGGCAGGTGGGCAGATCGGCAGATGGGCAGGTCGGCAGTGGTATTAGTCTTGCTCGCCGTCTGTCTGCCAGATCGTCTCGTTATCATTGTCGCCTTATTCCTGCAACCTACCGATGGCTACATAACATCGTGAGGGACTGACCCCCTCACCCGTCCGTCGGCTGACGGACACCCTCTCCCCCAAGGGGGCGAGGGCATAGACTTCTTCCGACCTGCCGATCTGCCGACCTGCCCACCTGCCTAAAAGTTGAACCGCAACGCTACGTTCAAAGAGCGCATGGCCGCTACGCTGGTCACCCAGCCGAAATTCTGCGCGTTGATCGTGGTCGCCACGCCGGCGTAATTCGGGTGGTTGAAAAGGTTGTTGGCGTTGATGCTGAACCGTCCACGAATGCCCTTTTCGCGCGAGAAAGTGAAGAAGCGCCCCAGCGACATATTAAAGGTTACAGAGCCCGGACCAGTAATCGTGTTGCGTCCCGCCGTGCCGAGTTCACCCGAGGCGGGCAGCGCGAACGCCCCGGTATCGAAAAACTCCAAGGTTGTCCTTTCCGAGCGCGGCAGGCTGGCGGCTAGGCCGGTAGCATTGGGGCGCGCGGAGGCAAACACGCCCGAACCGTTGTTATTCGATTGGTTGCCGGCCACCGCCGCAGTCAGAGGCAAGCCGGTTTGCAAGGTAGTGACGCCGCTGATTTGCCAATTGCCAATGATTCGCTCCCCGAAGCCGCCGCGGTTCAGGAAACGGCGCTGTTCGCCAAAGGGCAATTCGTAGGTGTGATTGACCACCAGTTTCTGGCCGACGTTGAAGTTGGAAAGGGCGCGCTCCGCCTCGAGGTCGAAGCTGTTCTGGGGCACGTTGTGACCGCTGCCTCCAATGTTGGCCGCATCGTCAATCGACTTTGACCAGGTGTAGAAGCCGCTCATCGAGAAACCACCGTGGAACTGCCGGCGCAAAACGACCTGGAGGCCGTTGTAAATCGAAGCCGCGCCCGAGGTTTCGTAAAGAAACTGCTGGACACCCGGAATTGAAGTTTCGTGCGAGCCGGAGGCGCTGGGGTTCACGCTATCAGGCGAAAGAAGTAGGTCGAGTTTCGTTCCCTTGGTGCCGATGTACTGGATCGAGAGGACAACGTTGCGGACAAGTTCATCCTCGAGGCTGAAATTCCAAGTCTGCGCGTAAGGCCGGCGGAAATTGGAGTCGGCCGCATAGGTATTATGAATCGTATTGGCGGCAAGGGTGGGGAACCCGTTCTCGAGCGTCAACATTTGCTCGGGGTTGGTGGTCAGAGTGGAGGCCTGCGCGAAAGGAGGCTGGTCCAGCATGTTGGCCACCATGCGCGAGTAGATGCTGCCGTCGTAAAAAACCCCATAGCCGCTGCGCATCACCAGGTGGCGCTGAATCCACGGCCGGTAAGCAATACCCAGGCGGGGCGAGAAGTTGTGCCAGTCGCTGTGGATGAGAGAAGGAGGCAGGGAACCCGGCTCGCGGCCGGTAACCACTTCCGGCGAAGTGAAGCCGGGCCCAAAGGCCAAGTCGGAGAGGTGTCCAAACTTTTCGTTAAGGGGCTGGAAGTATTCATACCGGATGCCGCCGTTGAGCGTCCAGTGGTTGCCGGCGCGCCAATCGTCCTGAATGAAAGAGGTGGTGACCCAGGTCCGGAGGTAGTTGCTCGCCACGCCGTAGCGGACCGAGGTGGTCTGTGGAAGGCCCAGCAGGAAATCCGCGAAGTCGAAGCCTGTTCCCGGGACCGGATATCCATTGTTGAAGTTGCTGGTGCTATAGCCGGTGAAGCTGAAGGTCCCCTCCGCGTTGGGATCAGTCTCGGTGTTCTGCTCGACGCGGCGCAGCTCGCCTCCCAGGCGAATGTTGTGCTTGCCGTGGTTCCAGATCAGAACATCGTTAGCGCGGAGGGTTTGCGGGCGAGTGAGAGAGGCGAGCGGATCGTTCAAACCGCCGAAATTCGTAAAGCCGATGCTGGGGATTGCCCAATCGAAGGGATTGATCGATACGCCGGTTATACCAAGTTGCGCGGCAATGTCCTGCTGGAAGGCAAAGTCGTTCAGCAAGGACGTCCGCATGCGGTTGAAGTTCAAGGACAGGGTATTGACGAGGCGGGAATTGAAGGTATGCGATTCACTGGCGCTCAGATTCTGGCCGCGGCTCGAGGTCTGAGATTTTATGCCGGGAAAAGTGGCGACCGACTGGCTGCTCGAGCGGTTGAAGTAGTACATGACGTTCAGACTATTCTTGGAGTCGATCTGCTGCCCAATGCGGCCCATCACGCGGTCATTCGCGGTGGGCAGCGGAACCTGCAAATGAAAGTTCTGCACCTGCCCGGGGAGGTTGGGCATGGGAATGAAGGCCAGCAGACCTTGCGCGGCGGCCGAGATTCGCCGCGCGGGGATCGTGTCATCCGGAAAAGGCGTGCGTGCGCCAGTAGCGCTGCTTAAGGGGTCATAGATCGTTGTGTCTTGGCCGGACGCGAGAACTGCACCAGAAAAATTTCCTTCGCGCTCTGCCAGGGTGGGGACGGTTGAGAAGCTGTCGAGACCGGTCCTGCCGCGCTGCAAGTTGTAGCTTGCGAACCAGCTTGTCTTGTTGCTGCCGTTATAAATCTTGGGAATCACCAACGGGCCGCCCAAAGAGAAACCAAAGGTTTCCTGGTAGGAAGGGATGCGAGGCGACTCGAGCACGTTCAGAGGGTAGGGATGAGCATCGAAGCCTGAATTCGTGTACTGCTCAGTCAAATTGCCCCGGACTCGGTTTACCTGGGCGCGATTGCGGCCCCAACCACGCGCGCCTCCCCCACCACCTCCAAAACCTCCGCCACCCCCGCCGAACCCTCCACCCGGTCCGCCTCCGCCCGGACCTCCTCCTGCGCCGAATGGGCTGCCTGCACTTCCTCCAAAGCCGCCGGGACCGCCACCAAATCCCATGCCTCCACCGCGCATTCCCCTCCGGCCGCCTCGGCCTTCCCCGGGGGTTGCGACATCACCCACCCCGCCGCCCAGCAGGAAAGAGTTGGCCGCGCTCGTGGAGGCGTCGGGATTTTCGGGCATCGTCTCGCCTGGGACAGCGTTCTCGGTGCCGGCGTTTTCCGCACCGCCATTCTCCGCAATGCGGAGCACTCCCTCTTCTCCTCCGGCGCCATCGCCGAAGGAGTTCTGTGAGGCAGCAGGGATTTGGCCGCGATTTCGGGCGCTTGCCGGGGGCGTTGCCAGGTTGCCATTGCGGCGTCTTAAGGGCGGGCTTCCCCCGGGGTTCCCCTGGGGTGTTGCAGTGCTCTCGGGTGTGGCAAGAACCATTGCTAAATTGATCTTGAGCGATTTATCGGCGGTCACAGGGATTGGCTCGCGCACGTCCGGCCGAAATCCGACCAACGACAAAGTCAAGCGGTAATTGCCAGGAGGAATCCCAGTGAAGTTGAAATTACCATCCTCGTCTGTTAATGTCTCTTTGCGTTCGCCGGTTGGCGGATTTATCAGTTGGACCGAAACGGCAGGCACGGAAACACCGCCTGGGCCCCGCACATGGCCAGTGATTGTTCCGGCTGCAGGGGCTTGGCCGGAAAGCGCTGAGGGCAGTATGCAGGCTAACACCCAGAGGGCACAGGAAAGGAGTACGGTGCTCTTAGATTCAGTTGGCATTCCGGGGTCGTTAACCTGCCGTCGCTCTTTGTAGCTTACAGGGTACCGCTTGGTATTCTCCTTGCACTCCCGTAAAGTTCCACAAAGCTGAGTTTTAGGGCCGCCCAAGCGTACCATGTATGCGGGACGTTCGAAGCGGGTTTTTCGTTCGCCAACCGTGAGAAGGACGCAGGTCGCAAACCGACAACCACATTACTCGGGTAGTACTTTTGTTGCATTGCGTCAGCTTGCCCGCTCTGTTAGTATCCCCAGTCTGAAATCGGGAGGGCTGGCAATTGCTCTCCTCCATCCCAGAATATCGTTGGTGGCCCAGGAGATCATGGCAGTTCCAAGCGAAGATACTCCCACAGAGACACGGCGACGCTCCCGCCATTATATCGTTCTATTGCTGACGGCCTTGGCGCTCCTCGCCAGTGCTTCTCCTGCCCAGCAAGCGAAGGACACGCGCCCGCAGGGCGTGAAAACACTGGAAACCATCCGGCAAGTCAGAGATCTGCCTTCTGAGAAGGCCAGGTTTGGATACTCGATTCATGTGCGCGGCGTGGTAACCTATGCCGACAAAACGCAGAACGATCTCTTCGTTCAAGATTCCACGGCTGGCATTTATGTGAACTCGGATGCCACCGTCCTGCAACTTCACTCCGGCCAGATCGTGGAGGTCACCGGCATCAGCGGGCCCGGAGATTTTGCTTCCCAGATTGAAAACCCCAAGATCCAGGTAGTCGGTAAGGGTCCTTTGCCGGCTCCCAAGCGGGTCACGGGAGAAGAGTTTGTTACCGGAGTCGAGGACAGCCAGTTTGTGGAGATCGAAGGGGTGGTGCGGTCGGCAGCAGAAAGCCAAGGCCGTTTGCTGCTGCACGTGGCCTCTGGGACTGTGATCATTCCCGTATACGTGTTGGACTATAAACCCATTCCGGAGGGTCTTGTAGGGGCCAAGGTCGTTGTGCAGGGCGTTTCCGGAGGCACCTACAACCCGCGATTCCAGTTTCTTGGCGCCATTCTCCTTGTGCCAGGGCTGAAAAACCTCGCCATTGAATTGCCGGCCTCTGCGGACCCCTTTTCAATTCCCTTGCGTCCCATCCACCTCGTCGAGAGGCTGGGTTCGGTCGGAGCTTACAACCAAGCCGTGCACGTTCAAGGGATTGTCACCCTGCAGTTGGCGGGCAAGCGCATTTTCATACGAGACGCCCAAGAGGGCTTGGAAGTTGAAACACTTCAAACAGCCCCCTTGAGTGTCGGCGACCGGGTTGACGTCGTCGGTTACCCAGCGGTAGGTGACTTCAGCCCGATGCTCCAGGACGCAGTCTATCGCAAGCTCGGGAATGGCGCGGCCACTCCCCCACTGGCAGCGACCGCTGCCCAGGCGTTGTCGGGGATCTATGATTGCGAACTCATCCAGATCCGAGGGCGCGTGCTAGGCGTCTCACTCCGCGGCAATCAAAGATCACTCACGCTCAGTTCAGACGGAGTCACGGTCGAGGCCCAGATGGAGGGAATTGGGCAGCAGGCGATGGCGGAGCACGCCCGCACGGGCAGCCTCGTGCAACTCACTGGAATCTGCGATGTCAGGGTTGACGAGAACCGGAACCCGGTGGGTTTCGCGATGCTCCTGCGCACGCCGGATGACATCGTAGTGCTGCAACAACCTCCCTGGTGGAACCTTCAGCGTACGCTTATCCTGCTGGGTATCACGGCCTTGGCCGTCATTTGTGTGCTGTTTTGGGTGGGCATGTTAAGGCGGCGCGTTGGGCACCAAACGGAGACCATCCGGGCTACGCTGGAGTCCACCGCGGACGGAATCCTGGTGCTGGACGCGACGGGAAACATCGTAGCCCACAACACGAAGTTTGCCGAGCTTTGGAACATCCCGGAGTCGGCCCTTGGCTTGGGCAATGACCGCAAGTGGATGGACTACGCTCTCCCCCAGGTGAAAGACCCGGACGCTTTCCTCAAGACAATGCGCAGTTTGTACGAGGATTCGGAGGCTCTATGTGACGATCTGGTGGAGTTTAAGGATGGACGCGTTTTCGAGCGCCATTCCGAACCGCAGCGTGCTTGGGGGAGGAACATTGGGCGGGTCTGGGGATTCCGCGATATCACCGAAAGGCGGCGGGCGGAGGAGGCAATGGCGGAAAGCGAAGAACGTTACCGCCTGCTGTTCCAACGCAATCTCGCGGGGGTCTACCGTGTCAGCCTGGCGGGGCGAATTCTGGACTGCAACGAAGCCTGCGCACGCATTTTCGGCTACTCCGCCCCGAAGGAATTAGTGGGGCGGAACGCCTCGGACCTCTACGCCAGTTCCTCAGCGCGGGAAGGGTTTACCTCCAGCCTCAAGGCGCAAGGGGCTCTGAGCAATTTTGAGCACTGCCTGTTAAAGAGGGACGGCACCCCGGTTTGGGTGCTGGAAACCGCCAGTTTGGTTAAAGACGGGGAAGAGCTGATCGAAGGCACGATGATCGACATTACGGCCCGCAAACAAGGAGAAGCAGAACTGCAAAAAGCGAAAGAGGTGGCCGAATCCGCGAGCCGCGCCAAGAGCGAGTTCCTGGCCAACATGAGTCATGAAATCCGCACACCCATGAACGGCATTCTGGGCATGACCGAACTCGCGTTGAGTACTGACCTGACCGGCGAGCAGCGGGAATTTCTCACCATGGTCAAGTCTTCGGCGGACTCGCTGCTGACGGTGATCAATGAGGTGCTGGATTTCTCTAAAATCGAAGCCGGGAGGCTGGACTTTGATCTGATTGAATTCAATCTGAGGGATAGTCTCGAGGAAACTGTTCGAATGTTCGCGTACCCGGCGGACCGAAAAGGTGTCGAACTGATTTGTGACGTGGCTCCCGAGGTGCCGGACGCGGTGGTGGGGGATCCTACCCGTCTGCGGCAAATCATCGTAAACCTCCTTTCCAATGCACTCAAATTCACGGAGCAGGGAGAAATCCTGCTGCGGGTTGAAGGGGACTCTTCAAACGAAAATGAGTCCGTGCTCCATTTCTCGGTCCGGGACACAGGAATAGGCATTCCCTCGGATAAACGGCAGTTCATCTTCGAGGCCTTTGCGCAGGTCGATAGTTCCACCACTCGGCGCTTCGGGGGAACCGGGCTGGGTTTGACGATTTCGGCGCGACTGGTGTCGATGATGCATGGCCGGATTTGGGTGGAGAGCGAATTGGGGAAGGGAAGTGCGTTCCACTTCACGGCGCGCTTCGGGCGGGCCCGCGCCGGCGTGACGCCGAAGAAGACCTCGCCGGTGACCCTTCACGGCGTACAGGTTCTGGTTGTAGACGACAACGCGACAAATCGGCGCGTGATGGATGAGACACTTTCTTTCTGGGGTATGAAAACCTGTTTGGCGGCGGATGGTTTTCAAGCCATGATGGCGCTGAGACACGCCCAGGAGAGTGGAAATCCCATTCCTCTCGTGCTGACCGACGCTCATATGCCGATGATGGATGGCTTCCGGTTGGCGGAGGAAATCAAGCGCGACCCGCGGCTGGCAGACACGCTAGTTACCATGGTGACTTCGGGCGGACAGGTCGGCGACGCGGCTCGCTGCCGCGAACTGGGAATAGCCGCCTACCTCACCAAGCCGGTCCGGCAGGCGGACTTGCTGGAAGCGATTGGCAGAGTTCTGGGCTCCAAGGCACGGACGGAGGAATCGGGACCGCTGGTGACGCGGCATTCCTTGCGCGAGAACCGCCGGGGCCTGGAGATCCTGGTGGTTGAAGACAACATCGTGAACCAACGCTTGGCCGAGCACCTCCTGCGGAATAAAGGCCATATTGTCACCATCGCGAACAACGGGCGGGAGGCGTTGGAAGTTCTCGAGCGACAGCGTTTTGACCTGGCCTTAGTGGATGTGCAGATGCCCGAGATGGACGGGCTGCAACTGACGGCGGCAATTCGAGAAAAAGAGCAAACCACAGGGGAGCATTTGCCGATAATTGCTATGACCGCTTACGCGATGAAGGGCGACCGAGAGCGTTGCCTGGAAGTGGGCATGGACGGCTATGTTCCCAAACCGATCAATTCCAAGCAGCTTTTTGAATTGATCGCCGGAGTGCGAACCGTCGAGCTCAAATCGTCGCTCGCCACGCCGCTCGGGGTAGATCACGAGATCCTCGATGAGTCGGCGCTCCTGGCGCGATTTGAAGGGGAGGCTGACTTGCTTCGGGATGTGGTCAATCTCTTCATGGACGACTGTCCGAAACTGATGGACGGGATTCGAGGGGCTGTGGAGCGGAGCGATGCCCACGGGTTGGAGCGGGCCGCGCATAAACTGAAGGGCACCGTGGCGAATTTCTCGGCTCGAGCTTCTTATGACGTGGCGCTGCGTTTGGAAGTGATGGGCCGGGAAGGACATCTCGATGAGGCTCGCGAAGCTCTGACCGCGCTCGACGCGGCCATCGAGGAACTGGGGCCCGTCTTGATTAAACTAAGTGGCGGCATAAAACCATGAAAATCCTGGCGGCCGAAGACGACCTCGTAACAGGGCGGATGTTACAAACCTACCTGGTGAAGTGGGGTTACGAGGTACAAGTCGTGACCGATGGCCTGCAGGCATGGCAAATCCTTCAACAGGAAAATGCCCCTCGTCTCGCTCTCCTGGACTGGATGATGCCGGAGATGGATGGCATGTCGATTTGCCGCGAGGTGCGGCGCCTTAACATCCAGCCTTATATTTACTTGATTCTCCTGACCGCCCGGCGATACCAGGAAGATGTGGTGGCGGGACTCGAGGCGGGGGCGGATGAGTATTTGACGAAGCCTTTTGACCCCTATGAGCTCAGGGCGCGTCTGCGTGCCGGTGCCCGGATTGTGGAGTTGCAGGATAGCCTGATTCAGGCGCGAGAAGAGCTTCGCGAGCTGGCCATGCACGACGTCCTGACCCGTCTTTTGAACAGGCGCGCCATTATGGATTTCCTGGCGGGGGAATTGGGCCGCGCCGCACGCGAACAAAAACCCCTCACGGTGATGATGGTTGACATTGATCACTTCAAGTCCGTCAACGACAAGTTTGGGCATCCGGCTGGAGACGGAGTCCTCTGCGAAGTGTCCAGGAGGCTGCGGGCATCCATTCGCACCTATGATCGTGTGGGGCGGTTTGGGGGAGAGGAATTCCTGGTGGTGGCCCCCGGCTGCGACGTAGCGCCCGGCCTAACCCAAGCAGAGCGGCTCCGTGAAGTAGTCAATTCCCAGCCCATAGCAGTCAAAGACATCTCCATCCATGTCACGGTCAGTGTGGGCGTAGCGACCTCGCACCATCTGCAACCGCCGCACATGGAGGTCCTCCTCTCTGCGGCTGATAAGGCCCTCTATCGCGCCAAGGAGAGAGGCCGGAATCGCGTCGAAGGGGAAAGTTCGCCGATTCCTCCCTCCGCTACGCCTGGCCTGCCTGTGGGTGTCCTTCCTGAATAGCCCAAAGATCCGGGCATGCACGCCATCTCTTGCATTACAACAAGCCGGCAGGTGACTTAGCGGAGGACTTATGGCTGATTCGGAAGGCCACCGCAAAGGTGTACTCGATGCGGCAACGCGGAGGAGGGGGATGATCTATTTGTCCATAATGCAATCTCTCAAACCGCTGGGAAGAGAGGTAATATTCTCCTGGCCTCTCAATTCACGCCGTGGGTCTTGGAAATTTCTACACGCGGAATGCAAGTCTGCCATAGTTCTCGCTCCGCCTGGCTGTTGCCAAACCTGTAACTTATTGAATTGCAAAGGCATTCGAAGGCAGAGATTGGCATCATTCTTGCCCTGCCTAATCGTGAGCCTTCTTGACCACTCGGAGGCTTGCCAACTCTGTTTATTGCAAGAGCCGATGACCAATTTGCACGTTGTAATATTTCCCGCAAGACCAACTGCTCGTACCTTCCATGCCGGGGGCATTTCGCCAGAATTCGAGGTGCCCCTCCCGCATCTTCTTTCTGTTTAGTCTACGCGCTTGGGCCCGGAAATTGCTCTGTGTCAAAAGAGGTGGCTCAAATGAACCGGCAAGGTTGAGTATGCCTTGTCGCATGACGTACCCGCCGTGAGCCATCGTGGAGTGCGCGATTCCTATGAAACTAAAGATATTATTGGCAGCAGCGGTCATTCTTCTGGTGGAGGGAAGCTTCCTGGCGCAAGAGAAAAAAGAGGAACCACAAGCTCCCGCCGCCTCGAGTTCACAAGCAGCTCCTGCGTCCTCACCGCACAACTACGCAATATCGCCAGAAGAC
Source organism: Terriglobia bacterium (assembly GCA_050008495.1). GTDB lineage: Bacteria > Acidobacteriota > Terriglobia > UBA7540 > UBA7540 > CAVROP01. The sequence goes on from JBEKMN010000042.1 coordinate 21,729, forward strand.
GCAGCCAAGAAAAACCCGATTAGATTTACCGATGCCTCAGTAGATCGTGGCAAGAAGGTTTTCAAATATCAGTGCGCGTTGTGCCATGGAGAAAAGGGAGACGGCAAAGGCGACTTGGCCAAAGAAATGTCACTAACGTTGCCTGATTTCACGCAGGCGGACACTTTGTCCAAGCGCACCGATGGCGAACTTTTTGCCATCGTGGCCACCGGCAAGGAACCTATGCCCAGCCAAAAAGACCGCATGCCCGAACCGCAGTTATGGAATGTGGTCAACTACCTTCGGGCTTTAGGTGGAAAGGTTCCTGCCAAGGCGACGCCCAAGGAAGCCGCAGACGAGCACGTGGTTTTGATTCCGCAGTAACGTTCCCGGTCTGGTCGGTATGGAGACGAGCGTCCGACCTGGGCGGAACCGATCGTCATTCCGGCGGGGAGTCCTGAGTTGCCCGGGGGACTCCCTTAGCGCATGGCTAATCTCTTGGCCAAGCTTAAGATGACATCTCTATCGGGCTCGGCAAGCCGACCCAAGAGGTTCCGAAGCTTCAACAGGAACTGAACGTCTATTCCCTTATCGCCGTTGTCCCCGGTCAATTCGTCCAGCGTCCTCCGCGGCGTGAGGTTCGGAGTTGGCGGAGCCTCGTCCCCGGTGAAAAAGAGTTGGTAGAGCGGAACATCGAGAACCCCCGCAAATCGCTCCAGGGTCTCCAGCGAAGGAACAGTGTGGCCGTTTTCGACTCGGGATACGTAGCAACGCAGTAACCCCGTGCGCTCCTCGATATCCCCTTGCGACAATTGCTTTTGCTCGCGAAGCTGGCGCAGGCGCGTACCAATCAACATATGTTCACCCTCTTTCATTACGTTTGTGGCAAATGCTGTTCACAGCCATAACCTAGATGGTAATTTTCGCCGCCTTGCTCTGCTGCGACAAGGGCACTGAGGTACCGGTACGGAGGTTGTGCTGGGGGAGTACCGTCGTTTTGAGTTTGGCTTCGATGCTAGGTTTCCGATGTGCTGGCGGATTCTGAAAAAGAGCGGGCAAAGCGCCTGAGCGGCTGGTACGTGCCCAAGTGAGACCGGGCGCTAAACTGCTAACTTGGACGCCAATGTGATCAGAGAGTTAATGCGCCGCTCCACAAGGGGGAGGATCTCTATCGTGGACCAGGAAGCGTTTGTGCCCACTATCCCAACACCATGGTCAGCAGGGCCATCCGGACCGAGAGGCCGTTTTGCGCTTGGCGGAAGTAGGCCGCCCGCGGATCGCTGTCAACTTCCCTGGCGATCTCGTCGAGGCGGGGAAGCGGATGCATGACGATAGCGTCGGCTTTCATCATTCGCAGGGATTCCGAAGTGATCAAGTACACGCCTCGGCATTGCTCGTAGTCGGCAATGCGGTCACCGAAGCGCTCCTTTTGAATCCGCGTCTGATAGACCACATTCACCTCAGAAAGCACTTTGTCGAGGTCGGTTTCTTCCGTGTACCAGACGCCTTTTTCGCGCAAATGGCCGAGGATATCTTCTTTCATTTTCAAGAGAGGTGGAGCAACGAAGTAAATGCGTACATCCTGATACTTACTCAACAAATAGGCCAGCGAGCGAACGGTTCGGCCCTGCGCCAAGTCTCCCACCATGGCGATTCGCAAGCCTTCAATCGAGCCGATCTCTTTATGGATGGTGTACAGGTCCAGCAGAGCCTGTGTGGGATGTTGACCGGCCCCGTCTCCGGCGTTAATAACCGGGATGCGTGATACGGACGCCGCGCGTTTGGCCGAACCGACCTCGTAATGACGGATCACCAGGACATCGGCGTAACCGTTCAAAATGCGAACCGTATCCTCGAGTGTTTCACCCTTGGCAACCGAAGAGAATTCGGCGGCGTTTTCCGTTGAAACCACGCTCCCCCCGAGGCGGTGCATCGCCGCTTCAAAAGAGAAGCGGGTGCGCGTTGACGGCTCATAGAAAAGTGTGGCCATGATTCGTCCGCGGAATTGTGAAGTCCCGCCACCCGAGACGACTTTCTCCATATCTTGCGTGGTTTGAATGAGGCGCGAGATTGTAGACACGTCGAATTGCTGGGCTTCAACTACGTGGTGCAGATCCATGGGAAAAGCCTCCGCTGAGAAGAGGAGTCAGGAGTCAGAAGTCAGAAGACTCGACCACCCGTGGTAGGGACGATCCCGATGCCGGACCCTCGTTTCTCCGCAACAGGAAAATGCAAGCGTGCAAGATACTCCGAGGACATCGATTCCGTCAACCTCAACATTCTGACACTTCGAGATTCTGACTCCTGGTTTTGACTGGCAATTCTATTGCAAGGTGGTATCATTCTGGGGATTGACGAGATTGTACATGAGTTCTTTAAGTACGGAAACTCCCGCAGCCGGCAGCACGACCGTCGAGTTCTCACCGCCCCTCGCGGAACCTTCCGTTGAATCGCGTGGCCGCCTTTGGCATTACCTCCTGGCGTTCTTTGCCGGAGCCGTGATCGTCTCGGCCCTAACAGGATTTCACATTCTGGAGAATCGAAAGGCGACCATTGCCTACTGGCAGGACCAACAGTCGACCATTGCCGGCGACCGCGCGCGTTTGATATCAAACTGGCTAGGGGAACGCCGCGCTGACGCCGAGTTACTTTCCTTGTACCCCTCCGTTCAACGATTGCTCTGGCCCGTTGAGGAGTCCGGATTGACGGGCGCCCTTCGAGAGGAGGAGGTTGGTCATCTTTCGGCATTCATGGACCAGGTCGCCTTCACGCATGGCTATGCGGCTATTTACCTGATCAGTATGGAGGGACGAGTTGAGGCGCGATCCGCGACCTCGGAAAGAATGGCGCCCGCAGTAATTGAACGGGCGCGACAGGTGTCGCAGGGCCACGCATTTTGGGTTGGCGCATTGGGGCAGAGGCAGGCCAGTAGTTATGTCTATTTTCTTTCGCCGGTTTTTCCCGGCGCTCGTTCCAAGGCGGAAGCCCCGTCTCCGTCCTCCGCCATGGGCTTGCTGGTCTTGCAAATTGACCCCAGAAAGGGGTTGTTTCCGCTGCTGATGGTGGAAAGCGTACCCACGCGCAGCGGCGAAACGCTGCTCCTGGAACGCCAGGGAAACGAGTTGGTTTATCTCTCGCCGCTGCGCGGCGCACCACTTCCGCAGGGTAATCGGCTAGGTCCCCTGACAGTTCCCGCGGCCGAAGCCGGGCGCGTGGGAAAATCACTGAGCGGCGAAAGATTGGACCACCGTGGCGTTCGCGTTCTGAGCGCCGAGCTGCCCATCCCTCTAACCGATTGGATACTGGTGAGAAAGATCGACCGGCAAGAAGCGCTGGAGGATTTCTCCAGCCGAGCCCGGCTCGAAGCGTTGGTGGGGGCGTTGATCATTCTCGTTTACGCCTACCTCTTGATTGGATACCGTCGCACGACGCTGGGCCGCGCTCTGGAAGAAAGAGTGGCGCACCAGCAGGCCATCCTCGCTCTCCAGGCGTTTGCGCAGGAAATGGTGGACAACGTCCCGGTGGGCCTATTGATGCTCTCTCCCGACCTGAACGTCCTTTCCGCCAACCGGACTTTTCTCGAGGGATTTCATGTGCGTCCCGAGAAAGTGATCGGACGCCCCTTGCCGGAGGTCATCCAGGCAGAGGGGCCGCCCCGCCGTCTGATGGGGGCTACAGAGCTTGGCGCCGAACAGCACGATGTGCTTCTGAACCTCGCCGCGTTAGGCGGAATGGGGACTCGGCCTGCCCGGCTTGGTCTGACCCAAATCTCCAATGGGCAGGGTAAAGGCCGCCTGTTGCTGACCGTCGAGGACCAGACGGAGAGCGAACGCTTGCGCACGGCCGCCGAGGCTTCGGAGCGCCGCTTGCGGGAACTGGTTCAGAGCATCGATGCGATTGTGTGGGAAGCCGAACCGCAGACCCATCAATTCACGTTCGTGAGCCAGCGAGCTGAACAAATCCTGGGCTACCCTGTTGAGCAATGGCTTAAGGAAACGGGTTTCTGGGAGCGGCATCTTCATCCGCTCGATCGCGAGCTGGTGGTGGCAGCGCGGCGGCAGGCGATGGGGGAGGGCCGGGATCACAGTCTTGAATACAGGATGGTCGCGGCGGACAGCCACCTGGTTTGGCTCCACGATACCACGCATGTGGTGTTGGACGCGGAGCGGCGCCCCATCCACCTGCGCGGTGTGGCGATCGATTCCACCAAGGAAAAATCGGCGGAGGCGGAAAGAACCCTGCTGATCACCGCCATCGAACAATCCGCAGAGGGAATCTTCATCACCGATGCCAAAGGCACCATCCAGTACGTCAATCCCGCCTTTTGCCGTGTCTCGGGGTACTCGCGCGCGGAAGCCCTGGGTAAGAACCCGCGCATTCTCAAGTCCGGAAAGCAAAACGAGGCTTTCTACAAACGGCTTTGGACTACTATCCTGGGCGGTGAAATCTGGCAGGACGAAATCATCAACCGCCGCGGGGATGGGAGTTTTTACAACGAGCATATGACCATCACGCCGGTGCGGGACCAGCGCGGTGAGATTACGCATTTCATTGCCATTAAGACTGAGGTGACCGAGCGAAAGCGCCTCGAGCAGCAGCTACGCCAGGCGCAGAAAATGGAGGCGGTGGGCAGGCTGGCGGGCGGCGTGGCGCACGACTTCAACAACATGCTGACGATTATCAGCGGGTACAGCGGGCTTCTGATCGAGCACCCCGGCATTGGCGAACCGCTGCGCGGGTACGTCGACGAGATCAGGAACGCCTCGGGCCGGGCCGCCTCGCTGACGCGCCAGCTTCTCGCCTTCAGCCGGCAGCAGGTGCTGGCGCCCCGGGTGCTGGATCTGAACTCCGTGGTCTCCAACATCCAGAAAATGCTGAAGCGGCTGATCGGAGAGGACATCGACCTGGTCACCGCTCAGGGCGAGAGTTTGTGGCCGATCATGGCTGACCCGGGGCAACTCGAGCAAGTGCTGATGAATCTGGCGGTCAACGCGCGCGACGCCATGCCGGAGGGCGGGGTGGTCACCATCGAGACCGCGAATGTGAAAATGGATGCGGCTTCGGCGCAGGCCCACTTTCCCCTCAAGCCGGGGCCTTACGTTCTGCTGACGTTCAGCGATACGGGCATCGGGATGGACGCCGAAACACAAGCCCGCATCTTCGAGCCTTTCTTCACCACCAAGGAGGTTGGAAAAGGCACCGGCCTCGGGCTGGCCATGGTTTACGGCATCGTCAAGCAGAGTGGAGGATACATCTGGGTCTACAGCGACGTGGGGAAGGGAACGACCTTCAAGATTTACTTGCCCCGCACCGAGGTTGAGGTTGACGATCCGAGTTCCGGTCGTGGGCGAGCCGATGCCCAACGCGGCACAGAGACGCTGCTGCTTGCCGAGGACGACGACTCCGTCCGCGAGTTGGTGCGCAATGTGTTGCGGGAGAATGGCTACAAAGTATTGGAAGCCAGCCGCGGGGAAGAGGCGCTGGAGTTGTCTGAGCTGTTCGCGGGCAAGATCGATTTGCTGGTGACCGACGTGGTGATGCCGCAGATGAACGGACGCGAGTTGGCCCGCCGGCTGCTGATTCAGCGCCCGCAACTCAAAGTGCTGTACATTTCCGGCTACGCGGATAACTCCGTTTTCTATCCGGGCGGGCTGGATGCCGGCGGGGCATTCCTGCAAAAGCCTTTTACCCCTGAGGCGTTGGCTCGCAAGGTGCGAGAGGTGTTGGGCGGCCCGTACCGGCGATCGTAGCGGCAGTCGAGAGTCAAGAGTCGAAAGTCAAGAGTCAGGACCTAAGACATCTGAAATCTCGAATCTCGAATTCCCTTTGTCTCGGATAACTTTTGACAATCCCCTCGCCCCCTTGGGGGAGAGGGTGGCGAGCGTAGCGAGCCGGGTGAGGGGATCGGAAGACACAACATGATCGTCAAGACTTTTGCGCCACACCACACTAGCATCGGATCGTCTTCCGCTTCTTTCCCACGCGCCCCGCAGCCTCGTTCTTGGCGATGTACGCGCTCGCCAGCGGCACTTTGCAGGCAGTGTCGCCGACGTCCACGGAAACTTCGCCTATCTTCTGAGCGGCCGCCTTCGCTTGTTTCAGCAAGGGTTTCACATACGTCCCCACCGCGATGACAAACCCATTCATTGCAGATCGAACCCGGTTTGGCGCCGTATGGATCTCCTTGACGATGGTGGCGAGCAATCTCTCGATTTCCGCAAGGTCCAAAAGCGCATCCGCTTTTGTGGCGACGAGTCCGGAATAAGTGCACCATCCTGACGCGGCCACATTCTCGTTGTTGGACGCCATCCACTCCCTCGCCAGATCGCGAGCCTGCGGATTCTCCACCGCCACCCACGGCACGGTGTATTCCGAAACCATGGGCATCCCCGACGCGCCTTCCGCCCAAGCTTGCAACTGCTGCTTGGGCATCTCGGATCCGTCGGCCACCATGCCGGCGAGGTACATGGCATCCAGGTTTCCGGTCTCATAAAGCTGGCCAGCCAGAGCCTGTTGCCCCCTGATGGTTTTTGCGATCTCCTTAAGATTTGCCACGCTCACTCCGAACATCTGTTTGGGGTGATTGCCGTGACGCGCGTAAATGACGCGCGTCTTCTCACTGCCCTTGCTGCTCAGTTCCGCCATGACGGACTGGAGAGTAGCCATCGAGATTTCTCCTCTACCAGGAAGATTGATGAACCGCCAAAACTCGTATCTGTGCTGAATGACCCTGGCTTCATCGTAATGTGCCGAGGCCTTTGAAAGCAAGAAGGGCGGAGGCGGCAGGGCTGAAGCCCCACCCTTCCCGAATGCCCCGTTCGGATGGCGATTTCCGGAAATGAGTACAATCTACTGACTCGCAACTCTAAGGTTGACAGGGTGGCGGACATTTTGTACGATAATCTCACTTGGGGCACGAGACGACATCCAAGCGACTCAGGGAGTTTCAGGGCGACTCATGCGGATCAGACGTCACGTGAGGGGTCTTTCATTACTGAGCTTGTCTGTGGCGTTACTGTTCGCAATTCGGGAGCTTCCGGAACTGGCGTCGCTGGCAGACGATGTCTCGAATGACGGCGAGGTCATTGAGCTTGTCGTTTGCGACGCTTCCTCAGGTAAGGCTTCAGAACGCGACCATGAGGAGTCCGCAGGCCACGCCACTGTGACGCAGGACGTGGCTCGGTTCCGGACATGCCATTTCTCTCGCATTCTCCCGCTCCGGCCGGGCAAAAGCCCGCTGCAATTGCTCTCCTTACTCAGAGTCTGACCCGCCCTAACCCGATGCGCTAATCTCGGCGCGCAGAATGCCATTCAGCAACACAAAAATCTTCAAAGGAGAACAAGTATGGACCAACCATCTTTGGAACAATTTCGCGCCAGCTTGCGGGGTGAGCTTATCCAGCCTAGTGACCCGGGTTACGACGACGCCCGCAAAGTCTACAACGGCATGATCGACAAGCACCCGCGCCTCATCGTGCGCTGCGTGGATACAGCCGACGTGATCTATGCCGTTAACTTCGCCCGCGAGAATGGCCTGCTGGTAGCCATTCGCGGCGGCGGACACAATGGGGGCGGACTTGGAACGTGCGATGACGGACTGGTGATCGACCTATCCCGGATGAAAGGCGTCTACCTGGATCCGGTGGCAGGGGAAGCGCGCGTTCAGGGCGGCTGCGTGTGGGGCGACGTGGACCACGCCACGCATGCTTTCGGCATGGCGGTTCCCAGCGGTTTCATCTCCACCACGGGTGTGGGGGGACTGACGCTGGGGGGCGGCATTGGCTACCTGACGCGGACCTATGGATTGACCATCGACAATCTGCTGGCCGCGGACGTCGTCTTGGCTGACGGACGATTAGTCAAGGCGAGCGCCAAAGAGAATCCTGACCTCTTCTGGGCGCTACGCGGAGGGGGCGGTAATTTCGGTGTCGTCACTTCCTTCCTCTTTCGCCTACAGCCGGTGAAGACCGTCTACGCGGGGCCGACGTTGTGGCCGTTGGAGCAGGCTGAGGACGTGCTGCGGCATTACCGTCAGTTTATTGTCGAAGCGCCTGAGGACATCAACGGTTTCTTTGCTTTCCTGGTGGTTCCCCCGGCGCCCATGTTCCCGCAGCATTTGCACCTCCAAACGATGTGCGGGATCGTGTGGTGCTGCACGGCGCCGCCCGAGAAAGCGGAAGCGGCGCTGAAGCCCATGCGGAGTTTCGGCAAGCCGGCGTTCGACCACGTCGGCCCATTTCCTTTCCCAATACTCCAGAGCTTGTTCGATGCGCTCTACCCACCCGGCCTGCAGTGGTACTGGCGAGCGGACTTCGTGAAGGAAATCAGCGATGAGGCGGTCGCGCTGCATGTCGAGCACGGCTCTCGACTCCCGACCATGTTCTCCACGATGCACCTTTACCCCATCGACGGGGCGGCCCACCGCGTGGGCAAGAACGACACGGCATTCAGTTACCGGGATGCGACGTTTGCGGAAGTGATCGTGGGCGTTGATCCGGATCCGGCCAACAAGGAGAAGATCACCAACTGGTGCAAGGAGTATTTCGACGCGCTGCATCCCTACTCTGCGGGCGGCGCCTATGTGAATTTCATGATGGACGAGGGTCAAGATCGCATTAAAGCCGCATTTCGCGACAACTATGCCCGGCTGGCGCAAATCAAGAGGAAATACGATCCCCGCAATTTCTTCCGCGTCAACCAGAATATCCAGCCTGGGAGCTAGAGAGCCGAGGCCGTCACGCCGGATCCGCTCCGGGGGGAGAACGGGCTTGACAGGGGTTGGGGAGGACAATTAGAGTATGAATCGGGCATAAAGTCTAAATAGAACTGTTAGAGTTGAGTCTCCCATTCGCTTTACAACTGGATGTGAACCCCAGGTGTGTGCGTAGAGCCGGGCAGAATTCCTGAATCTCTGCCCCTCGCTTTCCCGCCACTCAAATTGCAGGAGGCGTTTCCTTGGCTACACCCGTAACGAAGCAGTAGTGGTGGCTTTAAGCCGCCATCTGGCGAGGTAAACTCGCCGCTACGAATTCAATCCGAGACACTACCCACTTAGAGGAGGAGACAATGCTTGGAGATAAGATTGGCGAAGAGATGGGGAAGGTTACAGTGCGGCGAGTGCTTCCGTGCCAGGGCGCAGGCCCGATGATGGAAACTTCGTTCCAGGCGGAAGGCTCGATTCTGGGAGTAGGTCATAGGACGACGGGCACGTATACCTCAACACTGCGGCCGGACGGCAGCCTGATTGGCAGCGGGCAGGGTGTGGTCATGAATGTGGAGGGCGGCGCCGCAAGCTGGGTGGGCCAAGGCGTGGGCTTGATCGGGAAAGATGGATCGGTTAAGTATCGCGGAGCCATCTTCTACCAGACCGCGTTTCCCAAGTGGACGCGGCTGAATAGCGTGGCAGCCATGTTCGAGTATGACGTTGACTCGCAAGGGAACACGAAGGCGGGAATATGGGAATGGAAGTAGCGAGTGGCAATCGCCGACCGGGCGCCATCCACAAGCCAGGCGACCTCGGCTCGGTCGCTTCGCGACATCGCAGACTCCAAACCACGGAGTCTGCGCCGGCCTTCCGCCGCAGGCGCGCGAAGAGCCGCAGACTTTGGAAAGTAGTTCTGCGCTACGGGCTCGGAGTGTTTTTGGAAGGGGCTAATAACAGGGTCGTTCAAAGGAGGAAGCATGCCAAAGTACGTGATCGAACGCGAGATTCCAGGGGTGGGAAATCTGACGCCGGACGAGGCGCAGGCGGTAGCGCAGAAGTCTTGCAGCGTGCTCAATAAGCTCGGGCCGAGCATTCAGTGGCTGCACAGCTATGTGACTGCCGACAAGATCTACTGCGTCTACATCGCACCCAATGAAGAGATGGTTCGAGAGCACGCGAAACAGGGAGGCTTTCCGGCGAATCGCATTTCCGAGGTGAAATTGATAATCGATCCTACCTCGGCGGAAGGCTGATCGCACCACAGAGGCGCTAAGGCGCTGAGAGTGGAGTGCGGCAGCGAAGTTGCCGCTAGAAACCACGAGCATGACTCTCCTCCTTAGCTGAGGAGGGGTAGGGGGTGGTTGGTCCCGTCGTGACGCCGGCACCCCCACCCCTGCTCCCGTTGAGGCGGGCATTTTCAAATCAGGAGAAACAATGCCACCTGACCATACACAAGATTTGCGGGCGCGGCGAGAAGCGGTGGTGAATGCGCATATCGAGGCGGAGACAGTGACGCATGACGTCGCCGCCGCGCTCGCCACCTTTCATCATCCCCGATACGAAGTTCCGGCTGTGGGGGCTATTGCCGACGGAGGCCAAGCGGTGGAAGGTCTGCTCACTCTACTGCTGGGGGCGTTTCCTGATTTCTGGCTTAAAAGGCTGGCAGCCTATCACGCCGATGACGCAGTCATCGTCGAATGCAAGTTCGGCGGTACGCACCGCGGCACGTGGGCTGGAATCGCACCCACTGGAAATAAGATGGAGGTGCAAAGCGCCTGCATCTTTGTCTTTGAGGGAGAGAATCTGATGTGCGAGAAAGTCTATTTCGACCATGCCACGATTCTGCGGCAGCTAACGCCATCCGCGTAGACGTCCCCCCTCTCACACCACAGCGGCGCTGAGGGTTGATCGCATCAGGCGGTCCGTTTGGGTTTCGGCGGCTCTGCGGTGAGCATTCTGCATACGGACGCCGCCGCTGCGCACACTCGAAGCACGGGTGGGCGCGCCACACTGAACTACCTGCGCCTACGAGGTTCCCCGCCGCGAAGGGAGGAGCTACTTCGCATTGATCAGTATTCGAGCCGGGTCCGCCTCGTAGCCCTCATCGTTCAGCGTTTTCTCGACAGCCGCGCGAAGGCTCTTCTCGTCGGCACCCTTCGGCGAATCGCAGTGCCGCAGGATCACCTCTTCGCCGGACTTAATCCGCACCAGCCACTTCGACTTGGCATCATCCCATGAGACGTCCGCACCATCTGCACGCATGTCAGCCTCCTGTTCCATCTTATATACCATTACTACAAATCGAACGCTAGTCTTACGAAACTGCTGAGATCCTTCGCTTCGCTCAGGATGACGGGCGGTGTGCAACGTACAGGTCACTTGTCAACGAGTGATTCCATGGTGTAAGTTCGAACGAGTGCCCAGCGCGCGCCCCAAGGCCGTCAGGGACGCGCAATTCAACTTAGGAGTCCGCCATGCAAACCCACATCCTCGGCACCACCATGCCGGTGCTTGAAATTGCGCTTGACCCCAACGAATCCGTCATCTCTGAAGCCGGAGAGCTTTCCTGGATGACGAGTTCCATCCAGATGACGACTCACACCCAGTTCGCAGGCGGCGGAGGCATCTTCGGCGTGCTGAAGCGCGTGGCGGGCGGGGGATCGCTGTTCATGACGGAGTACCGGGCCGTGGGCGCTCCGGGCGGAATTTCCTTCGCCACAAAGCTGCCGGGGCATATTGTACCCATCGAAGTTGGCGGAGGACAGGAATACCTGATTCACCGGCATGGGTTTTTGTGTGCGACGCCGCAAATTCAGCTCAGCGTTGGCTTCCAGCAGTCGCTGGGAGCGGGAATCTTCGGCGGCGACGGCTTTCTGCTGCAGCGCGTCAGCGGCGTGGGGCATGCCTGGATCGAGCTTTCCGGCGAGCTGATCACGAAAGACCTCGCTCCGGGGGAAAACCTGCGGGTGCATCCCGGGCACGTCGGCGCGTTCCAGGCTTGCGTTTCCTTCGAGATCACGACGGTGCCGGGAATCAAGAACCTGATCTTCGGCGGCGACGGAATCTTCCTCGCTTCTCTCACCGGGCCGGGACGAATCTGGCTGCAAACCCTGCCCATCTCCAGACTGGCACATAAGCTCATGGAGTATATGCCCAAGCAGCACAGGGGATCAGTCGAGGGCGGCGTGGTCGGTGGCATCGTCGGGTCGATTCTGGACGGGATGAAATAAAGAGCCAGCGGTCCGTGCTGTAGGGGGACGGCTTGCCGCCCCCTCGTTGTTCCGCTGCAATCGCCGAGGGCAAGCCTTACCCTACAGCACCTGGGCAGATCAATGTAGTGGGGACTTGCCGTCCCCGCATTTCCACTGGCCCCGGCGAGGGTAGGGCAAGCCCTACCCCTACTACTTGCGGGTCCAGTCGCGGGGGGCCTAGGGGCGCAGGGGCATCCGCCTCTACCTGATGGATTGACGCCATGAAAATCACTGCGATCAAAACTCTCGTGGTCAACGCCGAAATGCGCAATTGGGTGTTCGTAAAAGTGGAGACCGACCAGGCGGGCCTGTGGGGTTGGGGCGAGGCGTCGCTCGAATGGAAAACCAAGGCGGTCGTGGGGGCCGTCGAGGACCTGAGTGCTCTGGTGACGGGCGAAGATCCCACGCGCATCGAATACTTGTACCAGAAACTCTACCGCGAGTCTTTCTGGCGGCTGGGCGTGATCGGCATGAGCGCCGTGAGCGGCATCGAACAGGCCTGCTGGGATATCGTCGGCAAGTCACTGGGCCTTCCCGTCTATAAGTTGCTGGGCGGCGCGGTGCGTGAGCGAGTGCGCATGTACACTCACCTGGGCGGCGGGGAGATGAAATCGGTTTACGAGACTTTTGACCCCGCGCCACTCGTCGACCTGGCGCAGGCGGTGGTGGCCAAAGGATACACTGCCGTCAAAGTCGTTTGCGTTCCCTACTCAGAGCCTCTGATGAGCGCGTCCTACGTGAAGAAGTTCGCCCAGGCCATCGAAAGGCTGCGACGGGCGGTGGGCGACGGGGTGGACCTCATGATTGACTTTCATGGCCGAACCTCTCCGGCCATGGCGATTCAGTACATCAACGCGGTGACCGAGTTTCATCCGTTTTTCTGCGAGGAGCCCGTGCCGCCGGAAAACGTCGCGGCCTTGCGCGAGGTGCGGCAGGCGGTGCGCGTGCCCATCGCGACGGGGGAAAGGCTCGTGACGCGGCACCAGTTCCGCGAAGTCTTCGAGCGGCAAGCCTGCCACGTCATTCAGCCTGATCTGTGCCATTGCGGCGGGCTGCTGGAAGGGAAGAAGATTGCGGCTATGGCGGAGGTTTACTATATGGGTGTGGCGCCGCACAACCCCCTGGGCCCCGTGGCGAATGCTGCCGCACTGCACTTCGCGCTCTCCACTCCTAATTTCCTTATCCAGGAAGATATGCTTAGCGATGTTCCGTGGCGGTGGGACGTGGTCCGGCATTCGCTGGAAACGCGCGAAGGCTACTGGCTGAAAACCGAGCAGCCCGGGCTGGGTGTGGAAGTCAACGAGGAGGAAGCGCGAAAGCACCCCTTCCAGCCGGAGGCGATGCCGACCACCAGCATCCGAGCCGCAGATGGAGCCATCCTGGATTGGTAGCGGTCCTTTCCGTATCCTCGCAACGAATCGTGCCGGCAATTAGGATATAATCCGTCACCGCGAATTGTGTCGCCGCGGCAGATGCGTCTCCTGGAGGAGGTCCACTTGAACAAGCTTCTTAGTCTTTGTCTTCTCTTTCTCGCGCTCGCATCCGGAGTGGCGGCCGGCGCGGAGGATACGCCTCCCGTACTGGTGATGGGGTCAAGCGCGCCTGACTTTTGTCTGCCGGGGGTGGACGACAGGGTGCATTGTTTGCGAGACTTTGCTTCCGCCAAGATTTTGGTGGTGATGTTCACGTGCAACCACTGTCCCACGGCGCAACTTTATGAGACCCGAATCAAGCAACTGGTGTCCGACTACCAGAACCGGGGCGTGGGGTTTGTGGGCATCAACCCCAACAACGCCAACGCGGTCCTTCTGGATGAACAGGGTTACACAGACCTGGGCGATTCGCTGGCGGAAATGAAGATCCGCGCCGCCTATCGGCATTTCAACTTCCCGTATCTCTACGATGGCGAGACCCAGAAAGTCGCCCGCGCTTACGGCCCGGCGGCGACGCCCCACCTCTTCATCTTCGATGCCGAGCGCAAGTTGCGCTATGAGGGGCGTGTGGACAACAACCCGCGCGAAGCGTTGGTGACCAGGAAGGATGCTCGCCTTGCCCTGGACGAGCTTCTTGCCGGCAAACCCGTGTCAGTGGAGAAGACCCCGGCCGTCGGCTGTTCGACCAAGTGGATGTACAAGGAAGAGTCGCGCGAGGAAGAGATGCGCCGCATCGAAGCTGAGCCCGTGACGGTTAAGCCCGTCACCGCGGACGCATTGAAAGCTTTGCGCAAGAATAGCAGCGACAAACTGCTCCTGGTCGATTTCTGGGCTACTTGGTGCGGGCCATGCGTCGCGGAGATGGCCAAGCTCGAGACCATTTACCGCATGTTCCGCGCTCGCCCCTTCGACTTAATCATGGTGAGTACGAACTACCCTGATGAGCAAAAGGGCGTTCTCGCGGCGCTTCGCAAGGCGCACGCCAGCAACACGAATTACATCTTCGGCGCGACAGATATCTATGGTTTGATGGCGGCCTTTGATCCGGATTGGAATGGCGCGGACCCCTACACTCTGCTGATTCGCCCCGACGGCGAGGTGGTCTACAAGGTTCAAGGCCCGATCGATGAGTTGAAAGTGAAGCGGCTCATTCTCGCCAACCTGCCTGATGACGACAGCTACCGGGGAATCCAAGCCTATTGGCGGTCCTCAGTCGATGGCAAGTAAGGAATTCACCACCGCGCGGGAAAGCCGCAAGCAAATGCAGATTCTTCGCTGTGCTCAGAATGACATGTCATCCTGAGCGAAGACACGTCAACCTGAGCGAAGCGTGTCAACCTGAGCGCAGCGTGTCATCCTGAGCGAGGCGAAGGATCTGCTTTTCTTTGCGCGGCTGCGGTCAACGGAAGGAACCCATGATTTCCACCAGGCGGCAGTTTGTGAAAGCGACTGGCCTCGTCGGGCTTGCGGCTCCGCTGCTTGCTCCGCAGGCGAAGGCCGATCCTCGGGACGGCGCTGGGGACTGCCCGGCCACGATCAAACATCCCCTCGATGGCGAGTGGGAATTTCGCTTGGACCCAAATAACCAGGGCGAAGCGCAAGGCTGGCAGCTCCCAACCGCGTCGCGCGATGGCTGGTCAGCAGTTACCGTGCCACACACCTGGCAGATCTCCGAGGACTCCGCCGGCTACCTGGGCACGGCGTGGTACCGGCGCAGCTTCGAGGTCCCGGAGTCCTGGTCCGGCAAGATCATCCGCCTCGAATTCGAAGCAGTGTTCCATAGCGCCGTGGTGTGGGTGAATGGGCAGCCGGTGGGCAGCCATTTGCGCAAGGGATACACGTCCTTCGCACTCGACATCACGGCTGCGGCTATCCCGGGACGCCCCAACCTGGTTACCGTCAAAGTGGATAATGCTTTCGACCAAAACATGCTCCCGCGAGGCAATTCCTATGACTGGACGCCGGACGGCGGAATTATTCGCCCCGTGAGCTTGCTGGTCACGCCGAACACGTTCATCGAACGGGTCGATGTGGATGCCGTACTGGGTGTGATCCCGGCGGTCGCCGGCGGGCAGCAGCCACAAGGATCGCCGCTGAAAGCGAGCCTTGCTATTCGTGCCGTCGTGAGAAACGCCGATGACACCTCGCGACAAATCCAAATCGGGTACCAGATCGTCGAAGAAGATACAGACCGGGTGGCATTGCGCGTCGAGTTGGCGTCGGTGGCATCGCTCGGGCCTGGCGCGTGGGGCGAGGTTGCTCTGCCCCCACGCGCGTTGCCTAACCCGCGACCCTGGCACTTCGATCATCCGCACCTGTACCGGCTGGAGGTTACAATTGCGGACCACGGTGCGGCGTTGCATTCCTGCTCGACCACTTTCGGGGTACGCAAAATCGAGGTCAAAGACGGCGGCTTCTATTTCAATGCCGAGCGCGTCTGGCTGATGGGCGTGGAGCGCATGGCGGGCAGCAACCCGCTGTACGGGATGGCGGAACCCGAATCCTGGGTTGTTCACGACCACGATGACATGAAGGAGCTTAATTGCGTCTTCACGCGCGTTCATTGGCAGCAAGACGTGCGCGTGCTCGACTACTGCGACCGCCATGGGATTCTGCTCCAGGAGGAAGTGCCAACCTGGGGCGGCGCGACCTTTAGTGACATGGGCGATCAGCCTTCGCCGGAAATCATGCAGAATGGCCTCGATCAGTTGCGCGAGATGATCCGGCGCGACCGCAACCATCCCTGCATTTTCTCCTGGGGGCTGTGCAACGAGATTGGCGGGCAAAATCCCGCCGCCTACCAGTTCGCCAAACAGATGTACGCGGAGGCAAAGAAGCTCGATCCGGACCGCCTGCGCTCCTACGCCTCGAATTCGCTCGAGGAGACGCCGGAGAAGGATGTGGCCGGGTTGATGGATTTCATTGAATGGAACGAGTACTACGAATCCTGGTACAAGGGCGGCGTGCCGGAAGTGAAGCGGAACCTGGAGGACATCCATCGCGCCTTTCCGGACAAGCCGATTGTGATCTCCGAATACGGCTACTGCGCTTGCACCGCCGACCGTCCGGAAAACGACTTGACTCGCATTCGAATTCTCGAGGGTCACGACGATTCCTTCCGGCAGTACCCTTACGTGGGCGGGGCGATATTCTTCTGTTATAACGATTACCGCACGCACATGGGGGATAAGGGAATCGGCGTTTTGAAGCAACGCGTGCACGGCGTAGTGGATTTGTATGGCGCGCGCAGGACTTCGTTCGAGGCACTGCGAAACCAGGCAAGCCCCGTGCCGTCGCTGCGCCTGGAAAGGGCAGGGAACTCGCTGACGGCAACGCTGGAAACGCGCCGCACGCTTCCTGCCTATGCACTCGACGGCTACAAGTTGCGGTGGATTGTCTTCGATCAGAGCGGCCTGCCCATGGAGCAACACGAAGCCACTCTGCCTCACCTCGCACCGGGCGATACGTCCACCGTGACTCTGGACTTCCAGCAAGCGAACCCGGCGTCCGTTCGAGTCGACGTCATTCGGCCGACCGGTTTTTCCGCGATCACCACGATATGGAAGGCATGAGGAACGCACGTAGGGTAAGGGCGACCCTGGTGGTCGCCCAGGGCAGGCACACGGCTAGCCCCTACGGGATTGCACACGCGGGGAGCGTTGAATGAGCGATCATTTCTGGCTGGGCATGGCAGTCATCTTTGTTAGTGGAGCGTTGAACGGAAGCTTTGCGCTGCCCATGAAGTTTACGCGTCAATGGAAATGGGAGAATACCTGGCTGGTCTTTGCCGCTTCGGCGTTGCTGGTCATTCCGTGGCTGCTGGCGGCCGGTTTCGTGCCCCACCTGGGAGACGTCTATCACGGAGTTTCCAGCCGCGCGCTTCTGGCCCCGCTGATCTTCGGCTTTCTCTGGGGCATCGCGCAAGTGACCTTCGGCCTGGGAATCAGCGCTGTGGGCATGGCGCTGGCGTTCGCCGTGGTGGCCGGACTGTCGTGCCTGTCGGGCGCGCTCGTGCCCTTGCTGGTGCTCAGCCCCGCGGACCTGCTGCGGCCACGCGGCATCCTGCTGCTGATCAGCATGCCCATCCTCTTCGGCGGCCTGGTCCTTTATGGAATGGCAGGGCGCCGCCGCGAGAAGGAGCAGACCCCCGCCGGCGCCGCGGCCGGCGCTGCCGCGATGAGTTTCATGACGGGGCTTGCCATCTGCATTTTCACCGGAATCTTCGGGTCGAACATCAACCTTGGTTTCGCTTTCAGCGGCACGATTCTCGAAAAGGCCGTGGCACTGGGCGCTGTCCCGGTAACCGCAACCTACGCTTCGTGGGCGTTGGTGCTGGGCGCGGGCTTCATTCCCAATCTGCTCTATTGCTTCCTGCTGCTGTTTCGCAACGGCACCTGGCCGCTTTTCCTGAAGCAAGGCTCGGCAAGAGAAACAGGCCTGGCCATCGCCATGGGTTTGCTTTGGCTTTCCGGGATGGTGGGCTACGGCATCGGCGCCACGCTGGTGGGAAAGTACGGCACCTCGCTTGGCTACACGCTGTTTGTCACCTCCATGATCCTCTCCTCGAACTTCCTCGGCATCCTGACGGGAGAATGGCGGGCCACTTCGCCGGCGACCCGGCGGGTGCTAACGGCGGCAGTCGTGGTGATCCTCATATCTGTGATTGTGCTGAATCTGGGCGGGCTGTACTAGTCAAGAGTCGAGAGTCGAGAGTCTAGAGTCTAGAGTCGAGAGTCAAGGAGCCGAAGAGTTGAGAAGTCGAGGAGTTGAGATTTGGGAGCACCCGGCTCCCGACCCGTTGATCTAGGCTGTTTTATCTAGGCTCTTAACTCTGGACTCTCGACTCTTGACTCTCGACTACCGATGGTAATTCGGATAAGCCGGCTTGTGGTGAGTCGGAATGGGATTCTTCGCGAGCTCCGAGAGCACCACCTCAACCGCTTTCTCCAGTTGCGGGTCGTGGCCCTGGCGCACTGCCTTGGGATCAAGCTCGACCTCGACGTCGGGCGCCACGCCGTGATTCTCCACTTCCCAGGCGTTATTGGGGGTCCAGAAGCCGCGGCTGGGCGCGGTCACCACACCTCCATCCATGAGCGACTCGCCTGGACCGAAGAATCCCACCAGCCCGCCCCAAGTGCGCTTGCCTACTAAGATCCCGATATGCGCCTGGCGGAAATGCCACGGCATGGCGTCGCCGCCGGAACCCGCGTATTCATTGATGATCATGACCTTGGGTCCCTGGATCAGGCTGACGGGCGTGGTCATATCTTCGCCGTCGCGCGTGGTGCGGTAATTCATCAGCGTGCGCCGCAGGTAATCGAGGATGTAATCGGTGTTCGTGCCGCCGTGATTGAATCGCTCGTCCACGATGGCGCCTTGCTTGCCGGCTTGGGAAAAGAAGTAACGGTTGAAATAGGTGTACCCGCCGGTCGCCGTATCCGGCAGGTAGATGTACGCCAGCCGCCCGTGGCTAAGCTCATCCACTTTCCGCCGGTTGGTTTCCACCCAGGCCAGATTGCGCAGTCCCCTCTCATTTTCGACGGGAACCACGGTCACCTCCCGCGAGCCGGCGCCGCCCGGGTCCGGTCCCACCCGCAGCACGACAGACTTGTCCGCCATGGCTTCGAAGAAGCTATAGACGTTGTCGCTGCCCCGCACATCGCGGCCGTTCACCGCCAGCAGGTATTCGCCCTCGGCTACGTTCACGCCGGGTTGGGTCAGCGGCGCGCGCAGTTGCGGATTCCAATTTTCGCCGTCGTAAATATGCGCAAACCGGTATCGCCCGTTTTCGATTTTGTAGTCCGAGCCCAGCAGGCCGACGGGAATGCTCTTCACCTCCGGCGCTTCACCTCCGGCCACAAACAGATGCCCCACCGTGAGGTCGCCCATGGCTTCTTGAAAGATGTAATTCAGATCGGCGCGCGACGCCACGCCGGGCAGGTAGGCCTCGTACTTTCTTTCCGCGGCTTTGAGATCCAAGCCGTGGAAGCTGGGATCATAAAAGAAGTCGCGCTCAAGGCGAAATGCTTCGTGGTAGATCTGCCTCCATTCGGCGGGCGGATCGACGCGCACCTCCATGGCCGCGAGATTCAGCGCCTTTGCTCCGGGCGGCGTGGCGGCCGCCACAACAGGGGCCGCTCCAGAAACCGGCTCGGGCGGTACGGGCGCAATGGACCACAACTGCGCGGTACGGGCGCTGCCCGTCTGGAGCGCGCCGGCAAGACGGTAGAGCATCTTCTCGCCGTTGGCGGAAATGTAGAACGCCAACATGTTATCCAGCAACTTGTCGGTCTTGCGAGTTTTCAGGGAAAACCGCTGCACGGTGAGAGTGCTGGGGCCGTTCGACGGCTCCACCAAGGGTTCTTCCAGAAGACAGAGCACGCCCTCTTTTCCCGACTTCAACTCCGAGTAGTTCCGCGCCGGAATCGGCAGCCCCAGAATCCGCTGGCTGATCTTCTCGAAGTCCACTTTCACTTCCGGCGGCGGGCTGGCTTTGGGCGGATTCTCCTTGCTCTGCCCTTCGGTCTTGGCAGCCTCGGGCTTTGCCTCCTGCTCATCGTCGCTTTCCGGGGCGAGCGGGGAAGGCAAGTCCTTGCGCAGAACCACAACATAGGCGCTGCTGGTCACAGGCCGGTCCATGCTCAGCATCGAGTCATCCATGGTGGGGCCGGCGTCGGTGCTGGCCAGAAAATAGAGATACTTGCCGCTCTTGTCGAATACGGGCGAGAAGGCGTCGCTCATCCCATCTGTGACGCGGTGGCTCTCGCCTGTCTCGAGAGAATAGAGGAAAAGCGAACGCATGTGGCTCAGCTCCTGCTGCGTGTAGGCCAGCCACTTGCTGTCCGGAGACCATCCTGCACGGAAAATCTGCTGCGGCCCCGTGAACCGGTCGTGAAAAACGCGCACCGGTGTTTTCTTCTCCAGGTCCACGTACCAGAGGTTCAAGCGCCTGTCGGCGTAGGCGATCTTCTTGCCGTCCGGCGACCAGGTCGGGTAATAAAAGAACGACCCCGGACTGCCGAGATCGATCTTCTGCGCTTCGCCCAGACCGTTCTGGTCTTTGATGTAGAGCGCGTATTCGCCAGACTCGTCTGAGAAATAGGCAATGCGATTGCCGTGCGGCGACCAGGCAGGGCTTCGTTCGTCAGCAGCCGGCGTGTTGGTGAGGTTGCGGATGTCGCCTTTATCGGCGGGAACGGTGAGGATTTCGCCCCGCGCCTCGAAGACGGCCCGCAAGCCGGTGGGTGAAATGTCGGCATTCTCGATGCGGCTCGCCACATTGAGATAATGCGGCCGCATCTCCGGCAGGTCGCCCGCAACGCGGATATCGACCTTATGGGCCTGGGCGGATTTGAGGTCGTAGAGATAGATGGCGCCGAACTGCTCGATGACGATGGCGCCCGGCCCCGCGCTGGCATATTTGAAGTCCAGTGCATCGTTCTTAAGCGCCTGGGTGACGCGCTTCGAGCCGGTATCGTAACTGAACAGCGAGATGGGTCCTGAGCGATCCGACAAGAAGAAGATGCGGTGGTCCACCCAGAGGGGGTCAAAGTCATTGGAATTATCACGCGGGATTTTGCTAACGCTCGAGTCGGACAAATGCGCGATCCAGATCGGCGAGGTGCGGCCTCCCCGGTAGCGCTTCCAGATTTCGAAGGCGTGGTCGAGGGGCACGTAGGCGAGTTGGCTTCCCTCCGGCGAGTATGAACCCTCGGCGGCGATCGGCAGGGGTAACTCCGCGGGGAATCCGCCCTCGCGCGAGATCGTGAACAGACGGTTGAAGCCCTCGAAGCTCGAGCGCGTCGAGGCGAACAGGACCTGCTTGCCGTCGCGCGTCCACCCCACGACCAAGTCCGGCGAGGGATGATACGTGAGCCGTTTGGGCTCGCCGCCGCCGGCGGGAATGAGGTAAACGTCGGAATTGCCGTTGTAATTGCCGGTGAAGGCAATCTCGCTGCCGTCCGGCGAGTATGCCGGGCGAGATACCGTTCCAATTCCAGCCGTGAGCCGCTGCGCCACCCCGCCCGACCTCGAGACGCTCCACAAGTCTCCCCCATAGACAAAGGCAATCTGAGTGGCGCTGAGTGCGGGGTGCTGCAAGAGCAGCGGCGCTTGGCTGTGAGCCGAGCCGGCGCTCATCGTGATGAGGACAAATAGACCGGCAGCAAAACGCACCATGCCTGCGACCTCCTGTCGGGTTTCGGATAATGCCCGGATGGAGAAAAGTATATCACGCGGAGACACCGATCCTTTGTTTTCATAGACATTCTCGCTTGGTTCCGCAAAATCAGTCGGCAGTTGACAGTCGACAGTCTCGCCGGGCTTTAAGTACTGTCGTCCGGTCAAGACGCGAAGGTGACGGGAAAGCTCGCTTTTTTGGCCTCAATATGCGCATTTGGCGACTAAATCTGCGTTCATTTTGGGTTCGTTTTCGCACTTAGCAATAGTGACTTCCTTTGTTTTCAATGACTTCTTAGCTTCGTTCCCACTATTTTTCGTATTGTCGCAATGCTCCCTTTCCTCCCTCGCCAGACCAATGGCACTCTCCAAGCGCTCAGTTGCGACAAAGCGTCCGCTATTGATAACCGCGCGCCTCGGAGGCCGTTGGGCGTTGGGTTTCCGCAGCCGCCCTTTGTTTTCATAGACATTCTCGCTTTGTTCCCTCGATTCTCGCAGCGCCGGGGCTGGCGCAGACCCCGAAATGTGGGGTCTGCGATGTCCCGAAGGGACAGGTGGGGCAAGCGGTACAATCTGACTGAACTGCGCCTTCCGCGCATCGCAGACGTTCAAGAGCAACGTCTGCGCCAGCCCTCCAAAATCCATAGCGCCGAGCTTTGGGACGATCATCGGCAGCGCAAGGATAGCAACCGGCTGGGAACCCGTCCGGCGAAACAGCGGCAGCAAGCTGCGGCATTCCCAAGGTGGAGTCACGGAGGTGGTATGGAGCGGGTACGAGCATTGCGACACAATGTCGCGGGAGGCCTGAACTCCCGCGCGGAGATAATAATGCTAGCCTATTATTCTCCGTTTGTCAAGAGACAAGGAGTCCGCTGACAGAAAGTCCCATGTGGTGATCGCCCGTCCGGTGCGCGTGGTCTGCGGGCAAAATTATGGGTCAGCAGATTGGAAACCATTGTCATTGGACATACCGACACGCCGACGGATAATTGAGGTCAAACGGACATCTGAGTGGCGCGTCAAACATGACGTGGCAAATTCACGCTTTGAGATACAAGCGTTGGCATCGGAAACAACCCCTCACCCGGCCTGCGGCGGCTGATGAAAACGCCGCCGCAGGCCACCCTCTCCCCAAGGGAGAGGACGAGTCTCCGTAGGGGGGCGATGGTGTGTTAGTATGACGGGCGTTACTAAGGAGGTGACGCGATGAGTCGCGTGCGGTCAGGCCAATTGAGAGTTGCAATCGTACTACTTTCGGCTGCGATCGGCGCGGCGGCTGTTTTTTTCGGCTTCCTGACGACCCCGCAAGCGCATGCGCAATCCGTACAAACGACCCACGAAAGATCGCCGTCCTTCGAGGTTGCGTCAATTAAGCTGTGCCGCGACAGGGAGAATTCTCACTGGACCATCCTGCCGAACAGGCTCACCGTAAGAGACCAGCCGGTCGCACTTCTTATCAAAATCGCCTACGGGCGCGACTTTGGCCAATTCGGCTTCAGGATGCTGAGAGATAACGAGATCCCAGGCGGACCGGACTGGGTGTATGGCAGCATGTCCGGATTTGACGGATACGACGTGGACGCCAAAGTGGAAGACTCGCTCGCCGCGAAATTCGCCAAGCTTCGCTGTGGCTCATTCTTCAGTGGGAGTTGTGAGTATCGGGGCGAGATGCTGTTGATGCTTCAGTCGCTGCTGGCGGAGCGATTGAAGCTGAAGGTCAGGCGTGAACCAAAACAGCTTCCCGTTTACGATCTGGTCATCGCGAAGGGCGGTCCCAAGTTCCTGCACACGAGTTTTAACACGGAGGATGACCCAGCACATCGGGCAGATCCGAAGCTGCCCCGCCCGGCACGCCCGCCGTGCCCCACAGACATGAGGTGCTGGCATAACTATGGGTCGATGGGTCTTGTGGCGGATATACTCTCCGGGTTTTCGGAAATCGGCCGTCCGGTGCTCAACCGAACAGGTCTCGAGGGTGGCTACTACCTCGACCTCCAATACGCATTGGAGTCATCCCTGAGCGCCACTGCGCCAACCGACAACGCTCCCCCGGCCGGACCCGTGGGGCCCTCCATCTTTACAGCGCTCGAGCAACAGCTCGGTTTGAAATTGAAACCCACGAAGGGCCCGGTGGAGTCCATCGTCATCGAGCATATCGAGCGGCCGACCGAGAATTAGCTGAGATAAACGGAGAGTCGAGTGACGCGTCAAACAAAACGTGGCAGAATCACGTTTTGAGACGTGCGTTTGCCTCGGCACTAACCCCTCACCCGGCCCGCAGCGGCTGATGAAAACGCCGCCGC
>JBEKMN010000043.1:0-87432 GCA_050008495.1 Terriglobia bacterium
CGGTCCCAGGCGTCGCTCTTGCAGATGGCGCATTGGGTGTGGATCATTGCGACCCGGCCGGATTGCTCCGAAACCATTCCGTGGTCCTCTCGATCCCCTCAGCCAAGCCGATCTTTGGCGCCCATTTCAACACCCGCCTTACCTTGCTCGGATCAGCCACCCAGGTATCTGTGTCCCAGATGCGTGCCGCCATGCTTCCCCAACGTACCTTGACTTTTGCCCCGGTCGCGCGCAGCACAGCATTCACTACATCTCGCAGCGTCGATTGCACGCCGGTCCCGATGTTGAAGGTCTCTCCGCATTGCAGGCTCAATTGACCGAGCTGCAGGCAGGCTTCCAAAACGTCGTCCACATGGATGAAGTCGCGCGCGGTGTCGGGCGAGACCATTTCCAGATCTTTCCCTTCCAGGCATCGCCGAATGACGGTGGGAACCAGTCGCGAGGGGGCTTCATACGGGCCATAGACGGAGAATAGCCGGAATGTGTTGACGGGGCGGCGGTCGGCCCGCGCCATGTGTTGGCACACGAGCGTTTGGGCGCACTTCGCCACGGCGTAATAACTGTTTGGCTCCGGCAGGTCTGTCTCGCGCATCGCGTGCAATTTGGCGCCGTACTCGGACGAACTGCCGGTGTTCACGAAGACCTTGTAGTTCACCTCTGCGCAGGCCTTCAGCAGGTTCCAGGTCCCGAATATGTCGGTCAGAATAATCTGGTCTGCGTTGGTCTGGTCGGGATACGCTCCGTGCACGGCGAGATGGTAGACTACGCTCGGTTGGATGGCGAGCACGAGGTCGCGGAGGCGCTCGGCAGCCGTGAGGTCACCCGTGTGCAGATGCACTTTTTGCTCGATGCCGCGCAGCCGCCACAAATCCGCGCCTTCGCGCACCAAGGCATGTACTTCACATCCGATCCCGGCCAACTTCCGCACGAGTGACGCCCCGACAAAGCCGGTCGCTCCCGTCACCAAGAATCGCTGGTCCAGAAGATTCATCTCACCCTCGTGCCGTATCCGTTGGCCGGTTCCGCGTGCCTAGGTCAAGGCCCTTCACCGGAAGACCTCTCATTTCTCCTCCTCTTGATAGTCAGGCTCGGTATTGATGGCCCATATGTCGTGGTGGGCTCCCAGGATATTGCGAGCCGCGCACAGGGCAGTCACCATGGAATGGTCCTGGTTGTTGTATTTGTGAAGCCCATTCCGGCCCACCAGTTGCAAATTGGAGAAATTGCTCCCAAGGTAATCGCGGATGCGACGCAACTGCCCGTCCCAGCCCGGATCGTACATCGGGTACGCCTTGGGCATGCGCACCACCGTACCGTCCTGAATCTCATCCGGCTGCGCTAAGCCCAGCTTCACGACTTCACACCGCGCAAGCCCCAGCAGGTCTCCATCCGGGCTCGACCACAGATCGTCATTCTCAAAAACGAAATACTCCATTCCCAAGCATGTTTTCCCTGCGTCGGGCACCATCGCCGGCGACCAGTTCTTGAAGTTCTGAATGCGACCCACTCTGACCCCGGCCTCATGAATATAAATCCAATTATCGGGGACGACATCCTTACGATTGATAATCAGGCTGACGATCAGAAAATCCCGGTAGCGGAGGCTATTCGCTGCCCGGCAGACTTCTTCCGGCGGAAGCGGGTCGAGGGCGTTGATCAATTCGCGAATCGGCATGGAGCTGATGACATCTGGTCCCGTAAAACTCTCTTCACCGTTTGCACCACGGGTAATCACGTGGGTCACCGCGCCCTTGTTGTGGCCAATGCGGACCACGCGCCGCTCGGTCAGGACCCGGGTCCCCGCTTGGGTCAAGCGTTCGGTGAGCGTTTCCCACATTTGTCCGGGTCCGCGCACGGGGTAGTGAAACCGGGTCATCAGAGTCTTTGCGGTCGATTTTTTCCTCGGCCGGAGAGCGTTTCGGACAGCCGCGACCAAAGAGAGACCCCGAATGCGCTGAGCGGCCCACTCCGCAGAAATGGAGGTGCAAGGTACGCCCCAGACCTTCTCGGTGTAGGTCTTGAAAAAGATCTCGTAGAGACGGCGACCGAAGCGGTTGCAGACCCACTGCTCGAGGTTTTCCTCCCGGGGGATGGGCCGGAGTTGTGCACGGAGGTAGCTGGCGGCGATTCGGACGCTTTCAATCAACCCGAGCCCGAAGAGCGCGTTTTTCACTTCCAAGGGATAGGAAAAGAATTTCTTGCGGTAATAGATGCGGGAGAGACGTGGACGGAGCAGGAACTTGTCACCCAGGATCTCTGTCCAAATCTGGTTGACTTCGTCCCATTTGGTGAAGAAGCGGTGTCCGCCGATATCGAACAGGTAGCCTTTATAATTGACGGTGCGCGCGATGCCGCCCACCGTCGAGTCGGCCTCGAGCACCACCGCAGGAACTCCATGCTTGGACAGTTCGTAGGCCGCCGTCAACCCGGCGGGGCCTGCCCCGATGATGACCACGGACTTGTCCCTGCTGGGATTCATCACGACTCCCGGCCACGTGGATGGGCCGCCGGTTCTGATTGCCTGTTGCCTTCCGGCTTCATTTCGGCACAATTGCCCCTCGCCGGGGTGGGTGACTTTTCACAGGGGTACGGCGATGTCCTCGGAACGGCGATGGCGACCACCACCGCTGCAATAGAAGTGCAAGACTCAATAAGCAACATTGTCCCGCTTCGATACTGGACACTCGAAAAGAGAAATCCGGATGATCGAAAACCGAGTCCCCGATTCCCCGGCTCCAACTCGTGTATCTAAGTGTTCCACAGAACGCAGTTCGAGTGCCACAGAAGAAACTCTGGCCACCCGCCGCGGCGGACTTCTTAATGTTCTCTGCCCCGCGGCAAAGACGGGGAACAAAGGTCCCTTGGAAAACGCCAAAGAATCGACCGGCCCTGTCATTCCGAGCCCAGCGAGGAATCCTAGCTCGTCTCTTTTCAAGGAGATAAATGCAGGTCCTGGGCGTGGCATAACAGCCTGGATTCTCTCAGGTTCAGAGCGCCTCCGTGTTCTCTGTATTGAGGCTCTGACGGTACAGAGGACGACGAGGAATCGCCAGACTCCAAAGGAAAACATGACCCGGGGGGGCGAGTGCCATAATGTCATCTGGAAGCGGCAATTCTACCGCCCAGAGCAGTCACCTTTTGGTTTAAAGAGTCCTAGCCATCTGTCCACATTTGATGACACTCTAGACCCGGGCTGGACACGCAACCACTCTCCCCGCCCCGCGTTTCGGCACAAATGGCATAAATCCTCGCGTCGCGCCTTAGGAAAATGCCACTAAGTCGTTTGGCACTTTATGTGCTCAAAGTGGGATGACGGTTGATCTATATCGCCGTAGCAACACTACCAAAAAATGGAGGGGAATAACCAAATGAAGAATTTGCTGACGAGACTGTGGAAGGAAGAGGAAGGCCAGGACTTGACGGAATACGGTCTTCTCTTGTTGTTCATTGCACTGGTTTCCATCGCCGTCGTTACGGGCCTGGGATCCGTTGTACATAACGTCTTCAGCAACGCGTCCTCCAGCTTGTCTTAATGCGCGAGGTGAGTGCTTTGCCGGCTCTCGCCAGCGTGTGAGTCCCTGGTCAGGATGAGGGGCTTTCCCCGCTCACAGGCCAGGGAGAACCCCTGCGCAGTTCACATGCGGAAACAAAGGTGCGCGAACGAGGCACGCGCACCTGAGGTGATTGGTGTAAGTGCTCCCTCAGAGTGGTGCAGATCGTAGGTGCCTGTCCTGGTCGGGATCACAAACTACCAATTGAGAGTCGTGGCAGGAGGAAGCTATGGCGCTGCGGGAGAAGTAGTGCAGTTGCCGTAGTAAGGAGGGCGCATTCGAGGGGCAAGGGGGATGTCTGTCAACTAAGCAGCAGCCCACGTTGCCGGAGCTTCAGTTGTATCCAGAGGCTCCCTATTGCGCACTTTGGTTAGAGTAAGAAAATGACAATTCAAGGGGGAGGGGAGAAATGAGAAAGGGACTTTTGCGCCTGTGGCGTGAAGAGGAAGGCCAGGATCTCACGGAATACGGTTTGCTGTTGTTGTTTATTGCAATGCTTTCCATCGCTGTGGTTCAGGGCCTCGGGTCAATTATTGAGAACGTGTTCAGCAACGCATCGACCAGCATCTCGTAACAGTCTGAACCTTGGCTCGCCTAGCCCGCCCTCGTCACCCCTGGCCGCGAGGCGGGTTTGTTTCCCTTGAGTGGCTGGCGAATACGGCGCCTTGAGCGCATAGAGCAGGGTGCCGGATGGAGCAGAGGCGTACACTTGCGCAAGAACGCTGAAACAGGTCGTTGCGCCGGTTGGGGGGATGGTTCAACAGCTCCATTTTCGCCAGCGCTTCGAGGGGCTCTTTGGAAGTCAGCGTTCCCGGAAGGAGTTTGACGGGAGCGTAATTTTGTGTCTTGAGAGATAACGGAAATTACATTGGCATTTCCTCAAACACGACGGAAAATCGCATGGCCCGAGTTCGTACCTTGCCCGGACGAGACGGAATCCCCACAGGCTAGCCAAGAGTGAAGATGCATAGCGCCGCGTGGAACCTTTCCTTCACAGTTTTGCTCACAAGCATGGCTTTGTTGCTTGCCATGTTGGCCGGATGGCTGGATTGGCGATCACGCCGCATTCCCAACTGGCTCACGGTTCCAGCCTTGGGTGGGGGCCTCGTGGCCAACACCGTGGCCTGGGGATGGCTGGGGACAAAAGCGGCGCTTGAGGGGGCGGGGTTGGGGCTCGCCCTGTTGTTACCTTTTGTGTTGTTGCGCGGCTTGGGTGCAGGTGATTGGAAGCTGATGGGAGCCCTGGGAGCGTGGGTCGGGCCAAGCCGCCTTGTCGTGGTGCTCCTGGGAACGGTGTTTATAGCGGGCGCGATGGCCATATTCCAGATGGTTCGTTATGGGCGAGTGAGGGAAACCCTCAAACACGTCGTCGTTCTCTTCGGAATCCTGGCCACGTTTGGCGTGTGGGGACAGCGCCAGAACCTCACACTCGACAATCCGGCGCTGATGAAGTTGCCTTTTGGTGTGGCCGCGGCGGCTTCCACGGTTCTATTCTTTGGCACGCTATCTGCTCTCACGATTCTTCACTCGTTGAGGTAAAGCTGCGAACCTCAAAATCGCAGGTTCGCCAAACAGACCGGAAAGAGGAAATTACAGACCACCGTCACAAGGTGAATGATGGACCAGAAACGATTGTTTGTCGGATTATTAGTGGCTCTGGTTTTTGGCTTGGTGGCCGCACGCTACGTCTATGTTCAGCTTCGCAACGCGAGAATGGCTGCAGGCAAGGTGGCCGTGGTGACCGGCCGCATTGTGGTGGCGGCAAAGCCTCTCGCCTTGGGCGAGCGTATGACCACCGCGGACTTACGCGAGATTCCCTGGCCTGACGCCTCGAGGCCCACGGGGTCATTTGGGCGCGTCGAAGATTGCCTGGATCGCGCTTTGATCACGCCGGTAGTGGAAAACGAACTCATGCTTGAGGACAAATTGGCGCCCAAGGAGGCTGGGGGAGGTCTTTCGGTCGCAATACCCCAGGGCACTCGGGCCATTTCCGTGCGCGTGGATGACGTGGTTGCAGTGGCCGGCTTCGTCGTGCCGGGGACCATGGTGGATGTACTCGTGACCGGCAGTTCGTCGGGCGGCGATAGCGTTACACGCACCATTCTCCAGGACCTGCGGGTGCTGGCGGTGGGCCAGAAGTCGGAAGCCGACCGGGAAGGCAAGCCGCAAACTTACACGGTGGTGACGTTGCTGGTGAACCCCGAAGAAGCGGAAAAGGTGACCATGGCGAGCACCGAGGGGAAGATCCACTTGGCATTGCGCAACACCATCGACACCAAAGAAGTAAGCCCTCCGGCGGTGAGCCGCGCTAGCCTCTTCGCAGGTGCGCCACCCCCTCACCCCGAGGCGGCGCACAAGGTTCGCCCTCAGGCTCCTCCGGCACCCAAGCCTCCGGAGCCTTACGTCATTGACGTCATTCGCGGTGACAAAAAAGAGACACAGAGCTTTGCAGGTCAACAGGTACATCAATAGGCGGCGGCACATGAGAAGCGTGAAGACCAGCAAGGGACATTACGGATTATTCCTAGGCATTGCTTTGCCGATCATGTTGATAGGCGCGGTATTGCGGGCTCAGCAAGCTCCGCAGACCCCGCCGGCGCAGGCGCCACAGGCGCCCGGCGAAGCCGAGACTCTGCACGTATTGGTGGGACGGTCGCTGGTGATAACCTCTCCGGCGCGTATCAAGCGCATCTCGGTGGCGGACCCTACCATTGTCGATGCCTTGGCGGTGAGTCCCAACCAGATTCTGCTTAACGGCAAGGCACCGGGGGCAGTCTCTCTGGTGTTGTGGGATGAGACCGGACAGAGCCAGGAATTCGATATCAACGTCGACCTCGACATTCGCGGTTTGGCCGATCAATTCCGCGAGGCCTTCCCCGACCAGCCCGTGAAATTGGAAGTTCAGAAGGACGTCGTGGTGCTCTCGGGACCGGTGTCTTCCAGGGCGGTGGCGGACAAGATGCTGGAGATGGCGAAAGTGGCGTCGTCCAAGGCGGTGAGCCTTCTTGCCGTCCCGCCTCCCGTTGCGCCTGGCGAGGTCCTCCTTCAGGTAAAGTTCGCGGAAGTGGACCGCTCCGCGCTGAGCCAACTGGGCGCCAACCTCTTGTTTCCGACCGGGAAGACCATAGGTCAGGTTGGCACGGGGCAGTTTGGCCCGGCGACGCTCTCTGGAGGGATCCTGCCCACGCCTGGGGCCGGCACCGCAGTTTCCACGTCTTCCGGCGCCACGACGTTCACCTCGGCTGGGTTCCAGTTGAGCAATCTGCTCAACATCTTCTTGTACAACCCGCAACTGAACATAGCCACCGTCATCGAGGCGCTTCAACAACGCAACCTGCTCGAGATTCTGGCAGAGCCGAACCTTCTGACCGAAAGCGGCAAGGAAGCGAGCTTTATATCCGGCGGAGAGTTCCCATTTCCGGTCGTCCAGGGTGGCGGCGCCGGGACCCTGCCGACTGTTACCATTCAGTTCAGGGAGTTCGGCGTGCGGCTTTATTTCACACCCATTCTGACGCCGGAAGGCACTATTCACCTCAAGGTGCGGCCGGAAGTGAGCTCGCTCGATTATTCCAATGCGCTTACAATCTCCGGCTTCACGATTCCGGCCCTCTCCACGCGGCGCGTAGAATCCGAAATGGAACTGCGCGATGGGCAGAGTTTCGCCATCGCAGGGTTGGTGGACAATCGGGTGACCCAGATCGCGAGCAAGATCCCGGGTCTGGGGGACATCCCGATCCTGGGCAAATTCTTCCAGAGCCGCTCGCTTCAGAAGTCGCGCACCGAGCTGCTCGTCCTGGTCACGCCACGGATCGTCAAGCCGTTGCAGTCCAACCAGGTGCCGGCGCCTCCTTATTACCCCGTTCCGTTCATGGCGCCGATAACGGGGGAGAAACCCGCGTCGCCGGCAAGCGGGCAGATGACGCCGCGGAAGTAAGGGGCGTTGCGAGCTTCGGAAGCTACTTCGAGGTATATGGGATGTTGACAGCATCGGTCGCCAGCATCGTACCCAAGAATGGGAGTTACTTGCGTGCGTGCCTGGAACAAACCGGATTGGTGAAGTCAATCGCCGAATGGGGGATCGACCCCGCGAAGCATCCGGTGCCGGGAGAAGTGGTGCCCGATGTGGTGATTATCGACCTCACACGGGAAATGGAGCCCTGTTTCGAGTTCTCGGCTCACTTGCGTAAGCTGCGTCCGTCGGTGTGCCTGGTAGGTTATTCTCCCGTACAGAATCCCAGCCCCGGCTTGCTGATTCAAGCCATGCGCAGCGGCATGCAGGAGTTCCTGAGCCATCCCATTGAGGCGAGTTGGCTGCGCGAAATCCTGCAACGCTACATTCAGCAGCGCGGTCCGGAAGTGGCGCCGGAGGTGGTCGAGAAAGCGATCGTGGTGTTGGGCGGCAAGGGCGGGGTCGGAACGACTACCGTCGCGGTTAATCTGGCCGTTCAGCTTGCGGCCATTGCCGGGAAGCGCTCGCTTTTGATCGACCTTGCCCGCCCTCTGGGTCTCGTATCGCTTTTGCTGGATCTGCAACCGCGCTTCTCAATTCGTGCTGCCATCGAAAACCTGGAACGCCTGGACAGCTATCTCCTCGCCGGTCTTCTGACACGCCACAAGAGCGGCCTGGAAGTTCTGGGGGGGGTCACGGATCCTGACGAGTGGCAGCATATTCCCGTTCCCGCACTGCCCAGGGTAGTGAATGTCGCCCAAAACTGTTGCGACTTCCTGGTCGTCGACATGGGCACGGTGTACTCCTCCGAGTGGAGTCCCATGTTACATCTCGCGCGCTCGGTGCTGGTGGTGACGCAGGCAGACGTCCCCGGCCTTTGGGCGCTGGAGCGGCACCTGTCCGCGTTGGCGTCTTACGGTCTCGATCCGGCGCGCATTCAGATCATCATCAATCGCTGGCACAAGCCGGATGAAGAGGCGTTGAAGGCTTTCGAGAAAAAGGCCAAGCGGTCGATTTTTGCGCGCATTCCCAACGACTTCCGTCGCGTCAGCATGGCAGTAAACCTGGGCGCGCCCTTGTCGTGGGACCACAATGATCCTCTGGTGTCGAGATTTCGCCAAATGGCCTGCCAGTTGGTTGGCGTCACTCTCCAGGCAGAGAAAAAAAGCGGTTCGATTTTCGACTTTCTTAGTTCCATTTCGGCGAGGTGAATGAGCTGTGGCATCCACATTTGGGGTAAAGTCCGACTTCAACACCGTCAAGCTTGCCATCCACCGCAAGCTGATCCAGCGCATGGATATGGATCACGTGGTGCAACTTGGCCGGGAAGGCGTGCGGAAGGAAGTTACCGAGATCGTCGAGAAACTGGCCGCCGAAGAAAACACCCCCATGACTTTCCAGGAGAGGGAGCGGCTCTCCCTGGAAGTACTCGACGAAGTCTTTGGCTTGGGGCCCCTCGAGCCCTTGCTGCATGACCACACCATCTCGGACATTCTGGTGAACACCTTCAACAGCGTCTATATCGAACGTAACGGACTTCTCGAGAGGACGACCGTTCAGTTTCGCGACGACGCCCACCTGATGTCCATCATCGACCGGATCATTTCTGCAGTGGGACGGCGCGTGGACGAATCGTCGCCGATGGTCGACGCCCGGCTCCAGGATGGCTCCCGCGTCAACGCGATCATTCCTCCGCTTGCCATCGACGGGCCTATCCTCTCCATCCGCCGTTTCGGGAGGGATCCTCTGACTGCCGACGAGCTTCTGCAAAACCGCACCTTAACCGCTCCCATGCTGGAGCTTCTGCGCGGCTGCGTGTACGGCCGGATGAATATATTGATTTCGGGCGGTACGGGCGCCGGCAAAACCACTCTGCTGAATGTCCTCTCCTCGTTCATCTCGAACCGCGAGCGCATCATCACCATCGAGGACGCGGCTGAATTGCAATTACACCAGGAGCACGTCGTGCGGCTGGAGACGCGGCCTCCCAACGTGGAAGGGAAAGGGGCCGTCCGGCAGCGTCAGTTGGTAATCAACTCTTTGCGCATGCGCCCCGACCGCATCGTGGTCGGCGAGGTGCGTGGCGACGAAGCTTTGGACATGTTGCAGGCCATGAATACGGGCCACGACGGATCGTTGACGACCATCCACGCGAACGCTCCGCGCGATGCCCTGACTCGACTGGAAACCATGGTGGCGATGGCCAACCTGAACATTCCCGAGAGCGCCATCCGTCGCCAGGTGGCTTCGGCGTTGGACATGATTATCCAGGTGTCGCGCATGAGCGACGGCACGCGCAAACTGATCAACATCTCGGAAGTCGTGGGCATGGAAGGTGACGTCGTCACCATGCAGGACATCTTCGAGTTTAGAAAGACGGGCATCGGAGAGAAGGGCGAGGTGTTGGGAGAGTTCTTGCCCTCCGGTATCCGTCCCAGGTTGTCGGAACGCTTGCTTGCCGCGGGAATCCGTCTGCCGGCGGGAATATTCGAACGTCCCGGTTATTGAGGGACCCATCATGGAAATAGCGCTCGCACTTTTGACTTTTGGAATTGTCGCCCTGGTCTTGCTTTTGGGCTTTGGGTTGGCGGGCGGGGGGGGTAAGAACGTCATTCCCCGCCGCCTGGAAGCTATCGAGAGGGGGGTGGGCCGCTCCGGTTCGGGCGCTCCTCAATTGACGCTGCTTCGCGACGAAGTCATGAGCGGTGTTCCGAGGCTGAATCGCTTGCTCCTGCGTGCGGCCTGGGCGGGGCGGTTGCGGAAGTTTACGGCCCAGGCCGGGCTGGACATCCTGCCTGGCAGGCTCATCTTGTTGACTTTGATTTTGGGCGTGGGCCCGTACGTTATCCTCCCGTACTTTTATCCCAACCTGATTCTCGCCATCATCGCGGGCGTGGTTGGCGCTTCACTTCCCATTCTCTTTGTCGCGTACAAACGCACAGCTCGCATAAGGGCCTTTGAGAAGAATTTTCCCGAGGCAGTCGACCTGCTGGGCCGCGCCGTCCGGGCCGGGCATGCGTTTACGACCGGCATGGAGATGGTTGCGACGGAGTTGCCCGAGCCAGTGGCGGGAGAGTTCAAGCTCGTTTTCGACGAGCAGAGCTTTGGCCTGCCCATGAGAGATGCCTTGACGAACTTCGCTGAGCGAATGCCCATTGTTGACGTTCGGTTTTTCGTTACCGCGCTGCTTATTCACAAAGAAACCGGGGGCAATCTCGCGGCGATCCTGGATGACCTGGCAGGCGTAATCCGCGACCGCTTCCGGCTGCTGCGTGATGTCAGGACCCGAACTGCCCAGGGGCGATTAACGGCCGGCATCCTCATCGCTTTGCCCCCGGCGTTCATCTTGATCATGCGGACGATCAATCCCGATTACGTGACGCCGCTCTTTACCGACGTGATCGGTCAATACATGCTCGGAGGGGCTATCCTCTTGCAGATCGTGGGCTCGATCGTGCTTTGGAGGATCGTGAATATTAAGGTGTAAGGTTGGGGGGAAGACAAGAATATGATCTGGGCGACGAGTGGCGTGGCGTTTGCTGCGGTGGTGCTGATTGTGCTGGCCGTGGCATATGGTTTTTCCGGGGCAAGCCTGCCCGCTGCCGAGCGCCTGACCCGCCTCTGGCAGCCTCCTTCCGCGGATAAACGGCTGGGGTTCCGGGACAAGCAGAAGCAGAAGGTCCAGCAGATGCTCGGCGACGTGGGCAGGCTGGTTCCGACTTCGAGCAAGCGGTTGCCGCACACTCAACGCCTGATGGCGCGGGCGGGCTTTCGCCGTCCGGAATCGATCATGGCCATGCAGGGCGTGAAGGTGCTTCTGCCCGTGGGGCTCGTGGCCTTGGTTTATTTCACGGGGCTGTACCATCAGTCCCCGGTCTTCCTCCTGGCCGTCGCCGCCATTGGGGGATACCTGCTTCCCGAGTTCTGGCTGACGGCACGCGTGCGCAGCCGGCAACAACGACTCCGCTTGTCGTTGCCGGATTGCCTCGATCTGCTGGTCGTGTGCGTCGAGGCCGGCCTGGCTTTGGACCAGTCCTTCATGCGCGTGACCCAGGAACTGCGCATCGTGCATCGGGAGCTCTGCGAGGAGCTTGATCTGGTCAACGCCGAGATTCGCATTGGGCGGACTCGACTGGAAGCTTTGCGCGAACTGGGCGACCGGACGGGCGTGGATGATATCAAGTCGCTGGTGGCGATGCTGATTCAGACGGATCGTTTCGGCACGAGCGTTGCTCAGTCGCTCCGCGTGCACTCCGACGAGCTGCGCACCAAGCGGCGCCAGCGCGCCGAAGAAATGGCCGCCAAGGCGACCGTGAAGATGATTCCGCCGCTGGTGTTCTTCGTATTCCCGGCGTTGTTCGTGGTGATTCTCGGTCCGGCAGTCGTTAGCTTGTATCGGCATTTTATGTGATCTTGAAAGTAAGACCCGGCGATCGCGGCCGGAAGCAACATGAAAGCGCGAAATCAAACTATAAAAGGGAGTAAACGATGGACGTATCCACGATTCGAATTATCGCCGGCATCGCCGCGGTAATAATTTTGTTCGTTATTATTTGGAGGCGCCGGAAGAAGGCCTCCGAGTAGTAAATCCGAGTGACTTCCCAACGAAAGGCGCAGGTCCTGAATGTGAGCGCGGCGGCAGGCCATCATGGCGATTCAACAGCCAAACCGTTTTTATGTTTATAACACGACACGCGAGACCTTTGTCGCCACAGAGGCCAAGTTGGCCGACGGGTATTTCAGCCGGCTCGTCGGCTTGTTGGGCAAGACCCGACGCTGGGCGCGCCCGGGCCAGGGATTATGGATTGTGCCCTCGCACGGTGTGCACACGATCGGAATGCTGTTCGCTATCGATCTGGTCTTTCTCGACCGCGACGGGCGAGTCGTTTACACTGAGGAGTATGTGCGTCCTTTCCGCATCTCGAGGGTGACTCTCAAGGCCCAGAGCGTGCTCGAGCTTCCCCCTTACACCGTCTTCCGAAGTGGGACCCAAGTTGGTGACCGGCTGGAGATCGGGCAAGTGGATGGGCGGCCGGGCGTCACGATGGACGACCGGGCGCCTGCGCGGTGACTGACGCTCTAAGTCGAGACAGCCGGTCGAAAGGCGGTGGAGCGTGCCTCACCGGTGGTTCCTGAGGCACGGCCGAGGGGCCGCGAGAGAGCGGAAGCGGGAAGTCACGCTGGATTGGCAAGTTTCGAGTTCTCGAACGGGTAAGAGGGAGAGGGCGGGCTGGGCGGCAAGCGCTGTCCTCGGTGGCTTTTGAGGCGCCGCAGGCTTGGCTTGGGAGATCGGTCGTCTGAAGAGGAAATCATGGGTGGAGCGCAATTCCAACGCGATCGTGAACCTTCGTCGGAGACGTTCGGCAGCGAATCGAGGCCGGAAGGTCAAGAATCCGAAACTCTGCGAACCCGGATCGCGGGCGAATTGAGAAGCGTAGACCGAATGCAGCGCGTCGCTCGGCCCTTAGCCTTGATCGTCTTCACGCTGCTGGGGCTGCTCGCGGTATTGCAGCTCTATTCCTGGTCGCGGGTGGAACAGTTGAGCGCCTTGAGCCAGCGCCGCGAGGAGCGAGTAGCTGCCGCCCTAGCCTCCATGCAGGAAACGATCGACAAACAAAGGGTGATTTTGGATGAGGCCACTCAGCACTCGGCATCCCCGGGTCACAGTCACAAGAAGGCCGATCTCGAGGCGAGAGAAACCTCGGAACCCGCGCCTCCCGTCGCCGTTCGGGAGCTTCCGAAGCCCGGTAAGACCAGCCGAGAGCCTCAACCCGCGGCGCATAAGGCCGCGCCACACCCTGCGGACCTCCGGCCCGCTCCCGAGCCGCAGACCGCGGCCCAGCCGGCGCCGGACTCTCAGCAGAACGTGCAGCCGGCGCGCCAGAGCACCAAGATTGAATTCCAGTCTACCGCCTCCAACCGGCTGGATCTATCCGCCGACCGGACGGACGCGGCGATGCCAAGCGGCCAAGGCGCATCCGCTCGTCGGAATGGCGAGGCCGGACAGGACGATCAGCATGGCGTCGCGGAGCCCTCGGGCATGAGAGTGACTCAGGCTGACACGGTCATCGCTCGCGATCACAACGAGATCGAACGGCTGCGCAAACTCGGCAGGCGGGACTACGTCGAGTTTACGCTGGTTCGAGCCGGCAATCGCCAGGAGGTCGCGCCCGACATCAAGCTGGAATTGAAAAGGGTGGATTCAAAAAGGTTGCGTTGCGCCGTCAACATCTATGCCGAGGATTACGAGTATCCGACCGATTTGGGCATCAACGAGCCCGTGGTGTTTCCGGTCCGGGCGATGTGGGAATCGGTGGAACTGGTGATCAACAAAGTGGGGAAGGACACAGTGGGAGGCTACCTGACGGCGCGGAAGGGCGTGTTGGCGGCACGCTGAAGATCGAGGCTCACAATGCCTCGCGGCCTAGGCTCGATCCCGCGCGGGCAAGACGGGTGAAGAATGACGACCTCTGGAAACCGAATATTCTTCTTTCCCCTCGCTCTGCTGATTGTTGGGTTGGTGGTTCTTTACCCGGTTCTGCATTTGCCGTCTCTGAGCCAGCTATTCCAACCAACTCCCAAGGCCGCGAGTGAGAAGACGTCCGTCAAAATCTGGGCGAACCAGCGATCGGGACTCTATTATTGCCCAGGCAGCAAGCTTTACGGGAAGCTCACGCCCGGCACTTA
This sequence comes from Terriglobia bacterium, assembly GCA_050008495.1. Taxonomy (GTDB): domain Bacteria; phylum Acidobacteriota; class Terriglobia; order UBA7540; family UBA7540; genus CAVROP01. The sequence continues at coordinate 14,188 of JBEKMN010000043.1, forward strand.
CATGTCCGAGTCCGAGGCGATACAGAATGGATATCAGCCGGGCGCGAATCAAGCGTGCCGGTAGTTGGAGTGGGGAGAGTTCGAGCCGCGCCGCGGCCCAGGTCCGGTGCTGAGCCGGGCAAGACCAGTGATCGCCGGCAATCAGCAAAACCGGGTTTACGGGGAAGCAGGGTGCACGCATGGCGAGTGAAGTTGTAGTCAATAAGGCGATGGCGGGTGGGGAGGCGGCCACGGCAAGCCAGGTCATCGAGTTGCCGCTCACGATAAAAGACCTGGGGATCAGGAAAAGCCTTGTGCAGAATATCGCCCTCAAGATCCTGTATTTGCAGGGTGAGCTGCTCCTGGTCCACTTGGCCGAGCAAATGCGGGTCAGTTTGTCGGTGGTCACCGAGATCTTCGAGCTGCTCCGCAAGGAGCAACTGCTGGAAGTGAAAGGAATGGTCGGAGGGGTTCAGCGAGTCACCACCACCACCCTGGGCAATTCTCGGGCCCACGAGTTGCTGAACCTCAGCCACTACGCAGGCCCCGTTCCCGTATCTCTCGACGACTATACGCGACAGGTTCGAGCCCAGAGCATCCGCAACATGAGCTTTCACACGACGGATGTGGAGAAAGAGTTCGCTCACCTTGTCCTTCACCCGACTACCCTGAACCAGCTCGGCACGGCGATCATGTCCGGCCGTTCAATGGTGCTGCACGGGCCCCCCGGGGTAGGGAAGACGGTCGTCGCAGAGACCATTGCCGGAATGTATCGGGACTATGTGTGGATTCCTTATGCGGTGGAGGCCGGCAACCAAATCGTGACGGTGTTTGACTCCAACCTGCACGACGCCAGCCTGGAACGCGTCGAGGAGCAAACCGACCGGAGATGGGTCCGCTGCCGGAGGCCGCGAATCTTCGCCGGCGGGGATTTGCGGGTCGAGATGTTGGATTTGCAGTTCAATCCCGTCGGCAGGTACCATTCCGCCTCCTTGCAGATGAAGGCGAATAACGGAGTTCTGGTCGTCGATGATTTCGGCCGGCAGCAGACGCGCTCGGAAGATCTCCTGAACCGGTGGTTGGTCCCGCTCGAGCACGACATCGACTTCCTCAACCTGTTTGGCGGAGGAAGATTGTTCGTGCCTTTTGATGTGTTTGTCGTGTTCGCGACCAGCCTGGATCCCATTAAGTTGGCGGATGAGGCCTTTCTGAGGCGCGTCCATACCAAGGCAAGATTGAACTACGCCTCGGTGCCGGAATTTCATGAGATCTTCCGGCGAGCGTGCATCGAATCCGGTCTGACCTACGACGCGGCGGTTGTGGATGGGCTTGTCACCTTGCTGGAGAAGAGCGGGCGGCCGCTCCGGCCCTGCGACCCCGGTGAAATTGTTCAGCAAATTCGCTGGGCAGCGGGATACGAGGGCAAACCGCCGTGCCTTGATTCACCCTCGGTGGAGCAAGCATGCCGGAACTACTTTTTCTCGGCATAGCAGCCCGGCATGACCCGTAGGGGCAACCCTTGTGGTTGCCCTGGGCGGCCACGAGGGCCGCCCCTATAAGCCGTCTTAAGATTACTTGTACTTGCAGTCGGTCGGAGCCCAAGAAGCGGAGAGTTATATGCGAGATCGACCATGGCCTTCCAGGCCCTTCAAACTAAGGAATGTGGGTATCGTGGGTTGGTGCCTCCTCGCGGCCGCCCTAGTACAACCATCCAGGCAATTCGGCGCCCCCCTTGACGGCAGTGCCGATCGCACGACGCAAACGGCGCCCAAGATTGCGAGCCAGAGGCCGTCCAAGGCCCAGCAGGCGCGCGCGGTCGCGGCGTACGGCAAGCTTCCCCTCAGCTTTGAAGCCAATCAGGGGCAGACCAACAGCCGGGTGCGATTCCTTTCCCGCGGCAGCGGCTACCTGCTCTATTTGACGCCGGACGCGGCCGTGCTCGCTCTCGAATCCGAGCGGCCCCAGCTTTCGGGGCGGACCTCCAAGCTTCCGCAGCCGGGTCGTGAAATTGCCAAGCCCAAGCCGCCCGCCGTGCTCCGTATGCAGCTCGTAGGCGGCAACGCCCAGGCCGGCATGGTGGGCACAGACCTGTTGCCGGGTAAGAGCAACTACTTTCTCAGCAACGACCCTTCCCAGTGGCACACCAACGTACCGAACTATCGCAGAGTGGCCGAGCACGCCGTTTATCCTGGAATCGACCTTGTTTATTACGGTACCCAGAGCCAGCTCGAATACGACTTTGTGGTTGCGCCCGGCGCTGACCCCCATGCGATCCGCTTGGCCGTTCAAGGCGCAAAGGAGCTGCGGATCGACGCGCAAGGCAACTTGATCGCGACCGTCGGGAAAGGTGAGGTGTCTTTCCAGAGACCGGTTGCTTACCAGGAAGATTCTGATGGGACCCGGCAGCCCGTCGCTGCGCGGTACGCGATCAAGGGCGGCCGCAATGTGGAGTTTAAAGTCGGCAAGCACGATCCCAGCCGGTCGCTGGTTATCGACCCGACCCTGGCGTATTCAACGTACGTCGGGGGGAGCCTTATTGACGGCGCTAACGGCATCGCCGTGGCGCCAGACGACTCGGCATTTATCACGGGAGAGACTTTCTCTGGCAACTTTCCAGTCGTCGACGCTCGTTTCCCTACGAATGGGGCGGCGAGTGAGGTTGCGTTCGTATCCAAGGTCAGCCCGGACGGTTCGGCACTTCTCTATTCGACCTATCTAGGATGCAACGTTACCATCGGTTACGGTATCGCCGTGGATTCCTTGGGCGAGGCCTACGTGACCGGCACGACGGACTGTCCGAACTTCCCAGTGACGGAGGGTGTGCCCGACGGGCTGTGCGGCGCCGACAAGGCATGTGGCGCGACGTGGAATCCGCAGGGATTCATTGTCTATAACGGTTGGGTTACCAAGTTGAATGTCGAGGGAGCCGCGCTCGTCTACTCGCTTTATTTGGGGTACTATGCACAGTGCGCGGGCCGAGCGATTGCGGTGGACGAGGCTCAGAATGCCTATGTGACCGGCGACATTGGCCCGAACATAATGGAAACGGTTCCGCTTGTCGCGCCCGAAACGCCCCCGCCGTTATGGTGCAATTATAACGGCTTCCAGCCCTTCATCGGAGGCAGCGGCGGGAATCCCTATGGCGGCTTCACCACGGACGCTTTTCTCGTAAAGATCGACTCGACCGCCTCGGACTTCCTTTATTGCAGCTACATCGGTGGAACAGAGGAAGATGTAGGATATGGCGTTGCGGTTGACACCGCGGCCGATGCCTACGTTACAGGTGTTGCCTACTCTCCAGATTTTCCAACCGGCGGCGGCGCTCTTCAGACCACCTATGGAGGAGCAGGGGATGCTTTCCTGACCAAGGTCAACACGAATGCTAGCGGCGCCTCCTCGCTGGTTTTCTCCACCTATTTGGGCGGCAGCGGGCTTGACCAAGGCAACGGCGTGGCTGTTGATGCCAGCGGCAACGCTTACGTCGCCGGGATCACCACCTCCAGGGCCAGCACCTTGCTGTTCACTCAGCCTCCCGGGGCTTTTCAGGCGGACTGCACCTTGGATACGCTCAAGGTGTGCGAGGGCGATGCGTTCGTTGCGAAATTCGCCCTTAGCGGCACGCCGGCTCTGAGTTATTTCACTTACCTGGGAGGCAGCCTGGCGGATTCTGCCAATGGCATTGCCCTGGACTCGAGCGACAATGCCTACGTCACAGGGTCCACGACTTCCACCGACTTTCCGATCGCCGGCAACGTGTTCCAAACGACCTACGGAGGCGGCAACGCCGATGCTTTTATTACGGAGCTGAATCCTACGGGTTCCGATCTGGTCTACTCGACTTATCTGGGCGGAAGTGGGACGGACACCGGGAACGGCATCGGAGTCAACCCGTCTGATACCGCTTCTTGCTCGACGGTGCCCACGGGGTCGGCTTGCAGCGCCTATGTGGCCGGCCAAACCTGTTCGTTCGACTTCCCGCTTGCCAATCCGCTCCAGCCGAACTACGGCGGCAACTGCGACGCCTTCGTCAGTAAAGCCAGTTTCCTGGTAGGTATCGCTCTCAATCCTGCAGGCCTCTTATTCCCCACCGAAAGCTTGGGGACGACGAGCCAAGCGCAGACGGTCACGCTTACCAACGGCGATAGCACACTGACGATCAACAGCATTACTCTCACCGGTGCTGCCGCAGGCGACTTCGCCGAAACCAACAATTGCCCGGCAACCATGCCGCCGGGAGCCCAGTGCACGATCAGTGTGACCTTTACTCCCGCGGCGCTGGGCATTCGAAAAGCCTCGATCGAAATCAGCGATAGCGCGCCGGGCAGCCCGCAATACATCAGCCTGACGGGCAGCACTTCGACGGTCGGTATCACGCCGGCCTCAGTGGCGTTTGGAAGTCAGGCGGTTGGCGTCGCGAGCGCCGCTCAAGCCGTTACCATTACGAACGTAGGCAACGCCGTGTTGACGATTTCGGCGGTGGCCACCAGCGGCCCCTTCACCCAGACGAATGACTGCACCGCCGCGCCGCTCCAGCCGACGGCCAATTGCGTGGTCAACGTGGCGTTCGCGCCCATCGCGCCCGGTCCCGATATCGGCGCTCTGACCATCACCGACAGCGCTCCGGGCAGCCCGCAGGTGGTGTTGCTGACCGGCACCGGAGTCGCCGCGCCTGTGGCCAGCCTCTCGACTACTACACTCACGTTTGCAAGTACCACGGTCGCAGCCACCAGCCCCGCGCAGACAATCACGATAACGAATACAGGCGGCGCTGGACTTACCATTTCCAATGTCGCCGTCACCGGGAATTTTGCTCAGACGAACAATTGCCCAACCAGTCTCGCTGGAGGGGCAAAGTGCAGCGTCAGTGTGACGTTCACTCCCACCGCGCCCGGTAATCTTTATGGTACGGTAGCTATCACCGACAACGCTGCTAACAGCCCGCAGACCATTACGCTCTCCGGCGTGGGCGTCGGCGGCACCCCCGACTTCCGGGTTTCTGTCTCCCCGCCGGCGGCTTCCGTCACCGCCGGAGGTACAGCTAATTACACGATTACGGTGACGCCGCTGTCTGGGTTCAATTCCCAGGTCACCCTCGGTTGCAGTGGAGTTCCGCGAGATGCTACTTGCTTGGCTTCGGCTACCAGTTTGACCCCCGATGGAACGAATCCGATCTCGGCTCAGATTTCGATACGAACCACGGCTCGTACCCTGGCGCCGCCACGGTCGGGGCCGAATCTGAACCTGCCTCGTCTGATGACGCAATTCAGGCCCATATGGTTCGTGTGGTTACTAGCACTTTTGACTCTGCTGGCAAGTCAGGCGATGGCGCGCCGGCGCGGGTTGCTGTTGCGCTTGGCATTGGTTATGGGCCTGGTGCTCCTCTGGGCCGCCTGCGGCAATGGTGGATCTCAGACTAACGTCGGCGACGGAACTCCGGCGGGCAGTTACCAGCTCACGCTCTCCGGAACGGCCGGATCTCCGGCAATCTCGCATTCGACGACCGTAACCTTGTCGGTACAGTGACGGCTGGCGGGCCGGCGCTCGCCGGGTGGCACAGGCGCTCCAGCCTGTGCCACCATCGTCTAGACCGCCCGGTGGACCGGCACATACACATGGAGGAAGTGATGATGCAGAAGGCTGGATTATTGTTCGCCCTGGTTCTTTTCTTCTCTGTCGCTGCAGCCGCGCAGGAAACGCCCAAGGTCGAGCTCTTTGTCGGCTATTCGCACCTTTTCTCTAACCTGAACAATAGCCTTAACAATCCGAGCTACAACTTGAACGGAGTGCATGTCTCTGCCGCCGAGAACGTAAACAGTTGGTTTGGCGGCGTTCTCGACTTCAGCTCCGTCTCCGGCTCGAATGCCGGCCTTAACGTCAACGCGCAGACTATCATGTACGGACCTCGTATCGCCTACCGAAAGAGTAGTTTCGTCACACCGTCCGTTCACGCTTTGTTCGGGGGCATCCGGGGAAGCCGAGGCTTTGACGGGATCTCGGAAGCAAACTGGCGTTTCGCCATGGGACTTGGCGGGGAGATCGATCTCAGAATAAACGACAAGGTGGCGTTTCGGCTTGTCCAGGTCGATTACATACCAACTCACTTCGTGGATGTGCGGCAGGATAATGTCCGGGTTTCGGTAGGGTTCGTATTCCGGTTTCCTCGTTGGTAGGAGCTCGTTTTGAGAAGCCGACGGGCGGAATTCCGCCATTATCATAAGAGAGATTTGGAGGCCTGTGGAGCAGGAGGGACCGCAAATCCTGGCCCGCAAGAGCCCAACTCACCGCTCGTTCAGCGAAGGGCTGGCGGCGATTTGGGAGACGGATACCCCATTCCAGGCGCTTGGCCTCCACGGCTCGCAGCCCTGGCCGAAGTACCACCGCTCCGTCCCCGGCATTTTATTGTCTTCTCTCCTGCATTTCTCCGTCATCTTCTTACTGGTTCGCCTTCCCATTGCCAAGCTGTTGGTTAAACCTGATGCTCCAGAGGTGCACCACACGGAGCACTTGGTGTACATGCTCCAGCCCCTGAGTTTCAAGGACCGCCTGCCTACCTTGAAACCGCCCGGATCAGGCGGAAAACCGGGGCGGGGAAGCCGCCCGGAGCGCCCCCCGGCGCGTGGCGGCCAGGCTTTCCACCCCACTCTCACCATCATTTCGAATCCGCCGCATCCCGATAACGACCGCCAGACGATCATTCAGGCTTCTTCGCCACCTGCGCTGAAGATCCCGAAAGAGATTCGCCTGCCCAACATTTTGATCGGCAACTTGCCTCCGCCCCCACCCCGTCCCGCTCCCCCCCCGCCCAAGCCGATTGAGACGCATGTTGTCGTGCCGCCTCGCTCCACTGTGGCGCCGCCTTCTGCTCCCGTGCTGGCTCTCGTGCCTCCACGCAACCCCTTGCCGAACCCTTCGATGCCTGTGCCTCTGCCTGCGGCTCCTGCGGCGCCCGCACCGCCGGAACCCGCTCCCCAACCCACTCCGCAACCTGCTGCGGCTACCCAGGCTACTGAAAAGGCTGACGCAAGAACCCTCGCAGAGCTGGATACGCGGAAAACTTCTGCCGCAAATGCGGGACTACTCAGTCTCAGCGTTGAGCCCTCGCCACCGACGGACTCTGTGACTCTTCCCCCGGGCAATCGCCAGGGAGCGTTTTCCATCTCGCCGCAGGGAGGCAAACCCGGCTCGCCAGGCGGGGTTTCGGGTGGGGATCCGCTTGGAGGCGGCGCGGGCGGGAATGGGCCGGCCGGCGATTCAAGCACGGGTGTTGGTTCTGGAGATAAAGGCGGCGGGGGAGCAGGTTCTTCGGGACCCGGTATTGGACCGAATGTCAGTATCACGGGATCATCCTCCGAAAACGCGGACGCGCTTTTGCCCTCCTTCTTCAGCGCCGCTGCGGTCTACCCCGTGGCTCATCCCGGCATTCCGCGTCCGATGATGGTGGTCACCACCGGACCGACAGGCGGAGGCGGCCTCCGTATTTACGGTGTGTTGAAGGGCAAGAAGATCTATACGGTCTATCTTCCCATGCCCGAAAAGAACTGGATTCTCCAGTACTGCGCGCACGATAGCTCGGGCGCCGGCCAGGAGCCCGAACACCTTCGCGTGGATGTCAAGCTTGAGGTCCCCGTCGCCCCCCCCTCATCAATAGAACAGTTTGACTTCCGCCGCCCTCCCGTCCCGCAATCTGAGCCGAAAAAGAATGAAACGATCATCCTGCAAGGTATAATCCAGGAAGATGGCTCGATCGCCGAGCTGAAGCTCTACAAAGGTGTTGGTGGAGTTGTCGATCAGGCCGCACTGGCGGCCTTCGGTCGTTGGAAGTTCAGGCCTGCCCGGCGCGACAGCAAGCCGATTGCGATTGAAATCCTGGTGGGAATCCCGATCGTCTTGCCGGCGAAATAAGGACGACTTCTATGCCAATCCTGCGGCGCCAACAGCCATGGGCCAAAGGTGCCCTGGCTCTCGCCGCGCTTCTAATTCTTCCGGCAGCCGGTTGCAAGCGTGCGCCTGCATCTCCATCGCGCCCCATCGCCAAAGGTGAACAATCCCACTCAGAAGCCGCGGCGGCACACGACGCGGCGCGTGCCCCCGTTCAGGTGCCCGTCCAAGCGCCGCGCTTCGCCGTTCAGGTCGCGGCATTCGATGACCGGCCAAGCGCTGAGGCCTTGGCCTCCCGGCTCTCCGACCACTTCGGTCTTCAGACGTTGGTCGCTCCGGTGGAATCGAACGGCGTAACCCTTTACCGGGTTCGACTGTTGGTTGGAAGCAAGGATGAGGCGGACAAGCTGGCGGAGACGTTCCAGCATACCGAGAACCTCAAAGTCTGGATTGTTCCCCTGTAAGGGCGGCTCTTCGGGTTGACCTCAGTCAGACTACATGTCTTAACCATAATGCACTTCACCGGCGTTAAGGGTTGCGGCTCGAAGTCTTCAGCGGCATCAACTCTCCCGCGGCGCGCCGCAAGCGTCGCATGCAGTTCTCCCACTCTCCTTCGAAACACTGCGGTTTGCGGCAGTCGAATTCGCAAAGCCCATCCCCGGCAGGAACTTCTCGCGAGATTTGTCTCAACAGCCAACGCCAGACGGTTCGAAAACGCTTCATGCAGCCACCTCGACACGATTCAGGTTGTCGATGATATCGGAAACACTTTCCTCATGTCTGCGCCAAACCAAGAGACAGCGGGCCGTCCTCCGGTTTATGGATCGGCAATCAATCGCTGAAACATAAGGTCATTCTGTTGCTTATCCTTACTCTAACAATATCACAGCACCACGGTTCGGAAGTCAAGGAAATTTGCACGCACCGTGCTTCTTGCCCTGATTTACAGACACGCTTAGCCTTACCAAGCTCCTGCCGGCCGGCTGAACTTTCTCACCACTAAGAGAGGCATGGACCTGGCCTCAGCAGCTAACCCGGACGCTACTGGGGTTATTCCGAAGACACTTGCTCGCATTTCCTTCCGGGCGTAGCCTAAAGTCCGAGGGATTGCCATGGACGCGCTTAACAAGCCTGGGGAGAGCAGGCCCCGAGTTCTCATCGTCGACGACGAGGCAGGAATCTGCTTGCTGCTGAATGAGTTGCTCAACGACGCAGGGTACCAGTGCCAGACTGCGTCGAGCGGTGAGCAAGCGCTCGAGATCCTGCGGCAACAGGAATTCGCTGCCCTCATCTCCGATCTGCGAATGCCGGGCATGTCCGGTCTGGCGCTGCTGGAAGCTGCGCGAGCCCAGCATCCTAAGATGATCTTGCTGTTGGCAACCGGCGTTGGTGATGTGCAGACGGGCATCGAAGCGGCGAAGCATTGCGCGCACGCCTACCTGGTTAAACCCTTCCGCCTCGACGTGGTGGTGGCAACCCTCCGGCGCGCGCTCGAGAATAAGCCCACGTAACGAGGCCCTCCTGCGCTCCGCCCGCTGCTCTCCGCAACCGAGACATCACTTGAGCAAAGCAAAAACGCAGAAGTGATTCAGGCCGTCAGGATACATGGCCTTGAAGGCGGCGCCCCGGGATTCGGCGCGCTGCAAGGCGGGCACGACTGCCGCTTTGGCTTGGGGAAGAAGCTGGGAACGATCCATGGCGATTGTCCCGTTCCAGCACTTCATTGCCGTCTCCTGATCCTTGACAGGGAAGAAGACGTCTTTGGACGGGTCGAATTTCTCGTGCCCGCCGGGGCGCGGAAACCCGCATTGATAAAGCGCGGGCGGCATCTTGTCGATGATGCTTACGATGGTGCTGATCACCCGCGGCGGTAGGTCCAGCGTGATTGGAACACCGCCATAGGCCGCGATGTCCACCGCCCGGCAAACAACCTCGCCGCTCTTCTGTATTTCCCCGTGCATGGACTGGTTGTACCGGTAAAGGCTCAAGACTGTCAAACGGCCTCCGTCCAGCACGGCGATCAGAAACTTCAGCAGTTCCTCGGAATATTGAACCGCCTTGCCGTTGATCTGTTCGCCTTCGTAAACCGCCAGGAAGTTGCGCTTGTCGGACACATTAATGAAGCTCAGCTTGCCCTGCTGAATGGCTTGATAGATCTGGGTCATGGACGTCAATTTGATGGCCGTGTCCATTTCAATGACCGTGACCTCGATCCAGTCCCACACGATTCCGGCACGGCTGACCGCTTCCACTCGCAGGCGGCCCAGACTGTTCCCGCGCAGCTTGAATTGCTGAATCGTCCAGTCGCGAAAGGAATTGAGAGGGTCCGCGAAGCTGGCGATCGCAGGGTTTGACACCCGAATGTCGAGGTACCTTCCCGGCTCTTCCTGCGCGCCCCAGAGCCCCAGCGTCATTGTTTCGCCAAGAGGTAGAAATACATTCTGCCTCGAAATCCTTACGTCCGGTGGCTTGAAGAATTGCGCCATCGCATCAGCCTCTGCTCTTGGTAGGCTCGCCCCATGCGACGCCCTACGATGTCGAATGTCACCCCGCCATGATGTGGATGATCCTGCCTGTAAGTGAAAATACTCAGGCCCTCTGCCGTTGTCAAGCCCCTTCAATGACTTTTCCCAAGACGGAGGCTAGGTTAGTAGCCTTTACTCAGCCTCGCAGAGGGCCTGGATTCGGCTCCTGAGGCCGGCAAAGCCCATCCTCCGCACGAGCCCGGCAGTCGTTGGCCCCATCGTCAAGAAGCGGGTCACCATGCCCAGGCGTAGGCCTCGACGCGCGGGTCGGCGCCGGCGCTGAGCACTCCCGACTTTTTGTCCATAATGATCCCCGCGTTCGAACCCAGCGACCACGGGCCCGCCACCCGCAGCTTGTGCCCACGCGCCACGAGCGCCTGCTGCGTGGCCTCGGGGATGCGCGCCTCGACGGAAGCAGCGCCCGGTTCCATGGTGTGGGGAAACACCGAGGACGGAAAACTCGAGGTCGACCAGCGCGGCGATTCGATGGCCTGCTGGATGTTCATGCCGAAGTCGATGACGTTGATGAGCGTCTGGATGGTGCGCATCACCTGGTCGTCGCCGCCCGGGCTTCCCAGGATTCCAAACGGCTCGCCGTCCTTCATGATGAGGGTGCTTTGCAAGGTGCTGCGCGGCCGCTTGCCCGGTTCGAGGGCGTTCGCTTCGCCTCTCACCAGCGAGTAGTAATCGCCGCGGCAGTTGAAGAGGATGCCCGTGCCGCCCATCACGACGCCCGTCCCCATGCTGCTGTGCAGGCTCGGCTCAAAACTCACCATGTTGCGATCCTTGTCCACGACGCCGATGTAGCTCGTGTCGCCCTCGTAATCGGCGTTGCCCTCCCGAACCACCACGGCCTGCCGCTTCGCGGCGGGGGCATCGCTCATATACTTTTCCGGCGAACCCGGCCGCAATTCGAGCGAGGCCGCATTCATGGCGATGAGCTTTCTTCGATCTGCCGCGTATTCCTTGGAGAGCAGCCCGGCATAAGGAATCTTGATGTAGTCCATGTCGCCGAGATACTTCTCGCGGTCCGCCATGGCCAGTTTCATAGCCTCGATGTTGACGTGGAGGAAGTCGGGGCTGTTGAGGCCCATCGCCCTCAGGTCATAGCCTTCCAGGATATTTAGGGCAAAGAGTTCCGTAGGCCCCTGGCTGGCCGAAGGGTTCTTGTAGATCTGATAGCCGCGGTAGTTGATGGAGACCGGGTTCTCGACCTCTGCCGTGTATTCGGCGAAGTCCTGGTAACGGAAAAGTCCGCCGTTCGCTTCGGAAAAGGCCGCGAATTCGCGCGCGATGTCGCCTTTGTAAAAGCGGTCTCGGGCCGCCTTGAGCGCCTCGTGCCGGCCCTTTGCCTGGGCGGCTCTTTCGGCTTCAACCAGCTTCTCCAGGGTTCGGGCGAGATCGGGATTCCTGAATATCTCGCCGGGTTTGGGCGGTTCGCCATTCGGCAGATAGATCTTCACGGTGCTCGGATATTTAAGGATCTTCTTGGTGACGGCAATCGCATGGGCGCGGCCCTCGCTGATGGGGAACCCGTCTCGCGCCAGCTCGATCGCCGGTTGGAGCACCTGCTCGAAGCTCATCGTGCCCCAACGGTCCAGCAGGATATACCACGCGTCAACGACGCCCGGAATTCCGCCGGAGAGCAGGCCGTCGCTGTCGGGGATCTTGCCGCCGTTGTTCTTCTCGTACCAGTCAATCGTGGCGAGCTTGGGGGCGCGCGGCTCGGCGTTAATGGAGAGCACCTTCTTCCGGCTGGCTAGATAAACCAGAAGCACAGCGTCCGAGCCGACGCCGTTGAAAGGGAAGTCCGTCACCGCCAGCGCCGCCTGGCCGCCCACCGCCGCGTCAAAAGCGTTTCCGCCTTCTGCCAGAATGCGCCTGGCCGCCTCCGTGGCTTGGGGCATCATTGAGGAGATCGCCGCCGTTCGTCCCCGAATAACCGGACGCATGGAATGGGTCGGCGTCGCCGGACCTTCCTGGGCCAAGGCAAACGGCGCGATGCCGAAGCCGAGAATTAATGCACAAAAGCCGAGTACCACTTGTGAAGCTGTCATCGGAACCTTCTTTGGACGAGAATGACCTGCCATCTCAATCACCGGCCCGGGGCGGGGACCTTTTTTCCGTGGACGGAAAACCTTCCAACGCTGTCATTCTGAGCGAAGCGAAGAATCTCGCTCCGATCCTCTCATTCTCGCTTCATCACGGACCAGAGCGAGATTCTTCGCTTCGCTCAGAATGACAGCGCTTTTTCAAAGCAGCGAGGAATCCCAGTCGGCGACTAGCCGACTGCTTGTCGCTATTTCCGACCCTCCAGCCTTGGTCCGTTTTGCGCAAACTGGCCTGTTGTTGCTCCTTTTGCGCTCTAATTTGTGCAAATATGCGCTCAAAACGCGCATAATTTGCAGCTTTCAAAAAGGTGACTTCCTTTGTTTTCAAGTACTTCTTAGCTTCGTTCCCACGATTTTTGTATTTCCATGCAATTCGCTCTTTCCCCATTCGCCGGGCCCATTCCGTTCACTTGAGCGTCGTGGCAGCCCCGGCGCGCGTCTGCGACAAACTGTCCCCCATTCGACCACAGTTATAGGCTATCAGAAGGCCGGCGGCTTGTCAAGCGAAAAATGCGAAACAGCCCCAGGGGGGACTCAGTTTAGGAGACTCCGTCGAGCAGCGAGGCGGGGTCCAGCGCGGTAACGAGATCGTAGCGCTTGAAGTCGGCGCAGCCGGCTGTGCAGAATTTAGACCCTTAGCGAGCCACGGAACGCCCTACCGCTATAGAAACAGGGCGCAGTGTTATGATACACGAAGACATGACCGAAGCGGCAATCAGCAAAGAGGGCGCCGCCGAGTTTTCTAATATCAGGGGGTGTTTTCAACCAGCTCTGCGTCTTCGTATCGAAATTTCCAAGTTTCTGCAACTCCCGATATTGTTCCTCAGTTAATGGCTCAATGCCCATGGCCGCTGCCATATCAATAACGTTACCTCCCGGATGCAACCCTTGCTTTTCTCTTTTCTCCTGCCCTTCACGGTCATAACAAGCCTTTCTGCGGCCTCTAGGAGTTTCCGCTGAGCAATCATAAAAAATGTAATCGCCCGTCTTTCTATCATGACCAACAACATCCGGTTCGCCGCCAGTTCTTTCCATTTCTTTGAGTGGCCATAGTTTTTCAGTATTAGCTTCCAGCTTTGCTTGTACGTTAGCCCATTCAAGACCCTTATGGCGGTTCATGTTTTTCTCAAAACGGGCTTTCAATGCTCTGAGCAGTTTTTCACGTTGTTCTGGTGACAACTCCTTCTTATTGCTATTCATGTTGTTCATACTTTTTTTGGTTTGGAGCTGGTACGTCAAGCCAGCCGTGTTCCTGTAACCTTATATCCACCGAACGGCCATTTCCATTCGGAGGAAGGGCTTTTGCCGTCGGGACTGAATTTGCCCTTCACGAAGTTGTCCGAACCCTTATGGCCGAACCAAACCGTGAGGGTGTCGCCCGCGAATTCGTAAACATAATCACGCGTCAGGCCATCAAGCGAGCTATAAATCAGGATTTCCATTTTGGCTCCTGGATTGGGCTAGCATACCACAATCCCCCACGTCTTGATCCTCCGCCGGGTGCTGACGTGCCCTTTTTTGGCATGTCTGCGCTCCTGTGGATTGGGAGAGGCTCATACATCAGGACAAAGAGCGTCCTGACGTATGATGCGCCACCCCAAGCCACGCGCCTGTTGCGCGTCACACCCTCACACCTTTTCCCCTCAGGTCAATCTGAACTTGACGCGCCAGGGTTACCGGCATACTATGTGCTGGCAGGAATAAAGGCGACACCGGAAAACCCGGCTGAGTGTTTCTCCCCCCCTTTGGGCCAAATTCAATAACGGGCGGCCGATCTACTTTGATGGAGGCTTCGGATGAGGCAAGTCAAGAGTATCGTGTGTTTTGGGCTCCTGTTTCTCTTCGTGGGAATCACGACGAGTCCCGCCCTCGGGGATGAGGACAAGAATCAAGCCAACTGGGACAGGCTGAAACAACTGTCGGCGGGCCAGGAAATTCAATTCGTGCAGAACGACGCCAAGTCCAGTCGGAGTAACTTCCGCAGCGTAACTGACGAGGCGATTGTCGTGAGTACGGCGGCCGGCGAGCAAACTATAGCTCGGCAAAGTATCGTCCGGGTTTCGTCCAAAGGCAAAGGGCACCGCATGAGGAATGCGCTGATCGGCGCTGGAGTCGGGGCGGGCGCCGGCTTGGGGATTGGCGCGGCGGCGGATCACCACAAAGCTTGTACCGGATTCTGCGTCAACGTTCTGCCCAACGGAGGCAAAGAGATAGGTACTCCGCTGGGTGCGATTGCGGGCGCCATTATCGGTGCGGTGGTTCCCACGGGCGGTTGGCACGTCATCTATCGTGCTCGCTAAAGAGGGGGAAAGGTGAATGAGGCACAGATGCCCAAGAAGAAACTGACTATGCCGAGATTCACGTCGGAAGCGGAAGACGCCAAGTAGCATCAGCACCACCGCCCGGCGCTCGAGCGGGCCGCAGAGCTTCGCCAGCCGCGAACTCTAATTCTCCAGCGCCTCTCGGGTAATCTCCGCCCCCAGGCGGCGCAGCCTACGTTCCAGATCGCTGTGGCCGCGTTCAATCTGATAAACGTTTTCAACCACCGTCTCGCCTTGAGCAACCAGTCCGGCAAGCACAAAAGCCATTCCCGCGCGAAGATCCGGAGCCGCGACTCGCGAGCCGCGCAGGGTTTCAACGCCTTCGACGTCCGCGAGGTTTCTGGCTTTTCTCGAGATCTTTGCTCCCAGCGCGACGAGCCCGTCAATCTGGGTGAATCGGTCCTCGAAGACACTCTCCCGTATGGGGCTGATGCCCTCGGCAACCGAGGCGAGCGCCATAATGCCAGGTTGGAAGTCCGTGGAGAAGCCAGGATACGGCCAACTCACCACATTCACCGGCTTCAACTTTTCCGGGCCACGGACGCGCACCAGCGGCCCATCGGCCGTGATGCGGACACCCATCTGCTGTAACTTGGCCACCAGGATTCGCATTTCATCCAAATGGGCGCCGACCAACTCGACGTCCCCTCGGGTGATGGCCGCGGCCATCATCATCGGTCCGGCGTCCAAGCGATCGGCCATGACGGCGTATTCGACGGGGCGCAGTTCTCGAATGCCTTCAATCCTAATTGTGCTGGTCCCCAGCCCATGGAGCTTGGCGCCCATGTGCACGAGGAAATTCCCAAAGTCGGCGACCTCGGGTTCACAAGCGGCGTTTTCGATGATCGTTTCACCGGAGGCCAGGCAGCCGGCCATGATGAGGTTCTCGGTGCTGGTTTGGCTGGGCATGTCGAGGTAGGTGATGTTGCCGGTCAGGGTCTCCGCTTGGATCGTCAATTGATCGTTGTTTCCCTCCACCGCAGCCCCCAAACGCTTGAAGCCGTTGTAGTGATAATCCAGCCTGCGAATGCCCAAAGCACATCCCCCGACGCCCCGCAGCTCAACCTTTCCGAGCCTGTGCAGGGAGACAGGCAGGAACAGGATCGAGGCACGGGACCGCGTGGTCAGATGAGGATCGAGTACGTGATTGGATACCGACGAGGCATCAATCACCGCCACGCGTTCGCCTTGGTCGTAGGTTACTTTTGCCCCGACGGACTCCGCCAGCGCAAGTTGAATGTAAACGTCATTCAGGGGAGGCACATTGCGTAATATGGTCTGGCCCTTCTTGACCAGAAGCGCGGCGGCGATCATCGGCAGGACGGCGTTCTTTGCGCCTTGCACGACGATGGTTCCATCCAGGACCTTTCCACCTCGGATGACATACCTCGCCGGCCGCGTGCTTTTTGAAATTGTCTCCGGGATGGGTGTGATCAGCGCCATGACTCAATCTCTCCAGATAACGACTTCTTCTTCAAGTTCCAGCCCATAAGCCTTAAGAACTCGCTCGCGGACGAGATCCATCAGCTTCAGGATATCCGCCGCCGTAGCGTGGTCGCGATTCACAATGAAATTCGCGTGCCGTTCGGACACCACCGCCCCGCCGAGCCACGTTCCGTTCAATCCGAGTGAGGCAATCGTCCTGCCCGCGGAATGTCCGGGGGGATTCTTGAACATGCAGCCCGCGCTTTCTTCCTGAAGGGGCTGCGCGGCGCGGCGTTTCCGGTTGTACTCTTTAACTCGCTCCAGGACCTCGGACTGGGGGCGGTCCAGCAACTCGAGGGTGACGGAAAGCACGAGATCGTGGGAAGAAAGATTGGTGTGCCGATACTTGAACCCCACCTGCTCGGCTTTCACGGTCTCGACCTGCCGAGTGTCGCCTTGGAAGAGCGTGACGGCGCGCACCACGCCGGCCATCTCGGTGCCGTAGGCTCCCGCATTCATGCGCAGGGCTCCGCCCAACGTCCCCGGCACGCCAACCAGGCCTTCCATCCCGCCCAGATTCCGCTTCGCGCAGGCAAGCACTGCGGTGCCTAAGCTTGTCGCCGCCGGGACGACGACGCGGTTCTCTGCAAATTCTATCGGCTCACCCCGCGCCAGGTGCAGCAGGACGTCCGGAACTCCTTCGTCAGCCACCAGCAGGTTCGACCCGCCGCCCAAGATCCGCCACGGCACATCCTGCGCTTCCAGATACGCCACAAGCTCCGGTACGCGGCGGGTGTCATGCACCCGGAGGATGTCAGCCGGGCCGCCCACGCCCAGAGAAGTGTGCCGGCTCAGGGGTTCCCCAGGGAGCCACTCCGCACCCCACGCCGCAAACCGCTCCGCAACTCCGCCTTCCCGCGCCAAGAGCGACATCAGTTTTGATCAGAACTACCCTTTCCGGCAATTTACGCTTTCGAAACAGGGCATCTCCTGCGGGGAAGTTGCGCCACCGCTGCCGCAAGCTCGCCGAACCGCTACTGGATGGCTTTCCAGGCCGCGGCGGCCGCCGGGAAAGTGCCCTGGCCCAGCTCGCGCTGCAGGGTGTCTCCGTCCATGCGGATCGGCTGGTTCGGGGCCGAGCCTTTCACCCAAAGATCAGCGTAATTCGATATGGAGTCCACTTGTGCCTGCTCAACTGCGTCCATGTCGAGCTTTGCCAGGTAGGTGAACTCGTCCGCGCTCATGGAGTCCGGGGCGCTCCAAACATTCCCCTTCCTGACCGGGCTGATCAGCGGACTCATGCGGACCACCCGGCTGTCCGCGGCGGGATTCTCGAGGCCCCTTCCGCTGCCCGTCATGACATGAGCGAGAAAGGTAGCGATGTCCGGCGGGTCGTCGAGAATCGCGGACGCCAATTTGCGCAGATCGGTGACCACTTGGGGCGTGTCGGCCTGCTGCACGTAGAGAGAAGACTCCTCGCCCGGCTGCGGCCAGGGAAGCGCCACCGAGGCCGTGCCAATACTGAGCACCGCGAGGTTCAAGGGATTCTGGCCTTTTACAATCGCCTCCGTGACTCCCGCCACCACAGGATTGTTGCAGCCGGAGATTGCACCGTCCCAGTAGCGTCCCGGCCGGTCCGGGAAAGCGGCGGGTCTGTCGAAATAGTTCACCGGCGCGTTCGTTGAGGCGTGAATCGCTTCCGCCAGCGAAACCTCTGTTGTCTCGCCGGTCCCCCATTCCGGCCCGCTGGCGGGGGAGGAGCGGAAGAATGCGGCCCGGTTGCGGTCATAGTCAAATGCAATGATAAGCAGGTGCACGTCCGCGTCCGAACCGGGGCGGCGTATTCCTTCTGCGGCGCGAGTCAGCGCCGCGGTGCCTTTTTCAGGAAACGCGCTCTCCAATGCCGAAAGCTTGTTTTCCGCGCTGTACTTGGGCCCGAACCCCGTTAAATCGTGCAGGACCGTGTCCCCGAAAGAGCGCGTTGGGGAGAATACGGATTCCCGCTGGGCTTGGTCCTCAAACAGATTGAGCAGGTCACGAAGCGGGAGACCCTCGACTAATCCCCCCAGCACGATGCTTCCGCCCGAGTTCGCCGCCACCAGGTCGAATTCCTGCAGCACGCTTCGGCCCGTCGCGGTTTCCCCGTAAAGAGCCATCAGCGCTTTGATCTGAATCAGCGCCCAGGTGCCGCCGCCGTCAAGAGAGAGTATGCGATAACTCACTGAGACCTCCTTCCACCAGCATCGGATATTGCAAGATGTCCAGAACCGCGCGTCGCGATGTTTAATTCACAGGCTCGCAAGGAACGGTATCGAAGTGCATCGCCACTGGCCGCGGAGCATCGATTCCCGTTACCCGCGATGAGGAGTTTTCTTTGTGAACCCAACCCACGATTTTAACAGAAACCGACTCGCGTGGCGCCGAGCCATGCTGTCGAGATCTGACGGCCGCCTACTGAGTGATGCGAAGGGTCCATTTCGATTGGAGCGGCATGGATTGATTCACGCCGAGCGGCCAGGCGATCCTCCCTCCTCCCAACGGAACGCACATCGACGCCTTTCAGATTTTTCGCATACAATACGGGTTTACAAGGAGGACTATGCAGAAGGTCGGCGACATTCGCATGGTGGCGAGGTATCCTGTCAAGTCCATGCGAGGTGACGCCTACGCTTCCCTTCCTCTGACCCTCCAGGGCTTCGAAGAGGATCGCCGGTTTGCATTTGTGCAAGCTGAGTCGCGAAGCGATTTCCCCTGGCTCACGGCGCGGCAGATGCCGGAACTTGTCCGTTGGCAGACTTCGGTCGAGAAGCCGGGTACGCCGGACGTCGCCGTGACGGTCACCACGCCAAGCGGCGAACGGTGGCCGGTGGCGAGCCTCGAGCTTCGGCAGGCCATCGAGAAACGCTTCGGAAAGCCGGTCTTCCTGCTAAGAGACAAACGTGGCTCGTTCGATGTCGCAAACGTCTCCCTCATCAGCGAGCAGACTGTCCAGCGCATTGCCGAGGAATCGCAAACCGAGGCTAACCCGTGGCGCTTTCGGCCAAACCTGCTTGTGGACCTCGAGGGTGGTGCGGCCTTCGATGAGTTGAAGTGGGTTGGCCGAGTTTTGCGCCTGGGCGACAAGGCGCGCATCGCCGTGATCAAGGTAGACCAGCGCTGCGTCATAACCACGCTCGACCCCACCACCAGCGAACCGTCGCCCCAAATCCTGAAATGTATCGTTGAACAGCACAACAAGTGCGCCGGAGTTTACGCAACCGTGCTCACGCCCGGGGAAGTACGCACGGGTGACGGCATCAATCTCGAAGACTGAATGGGATTATCGAATCGCCCTCGAAGCCGTTTTTCTCCGTGGAGCTGCGGGGATGCTTCGCTTCGCTCAGCATGACAGCTTACGCGCGGCTCAGCCGCTGTTCCCGATCAGCAGTAGGCCCTTGCTTCAGGGCGGGGGGCTTGGCGCGGGATGGTTTGCTCTGCGGGTTCTTTACGCCAGCAGGCGAGCAAAAGAACGGTTCCGGTGGGGCTCACATGAATGTAAAAGATACTGTCTCCGGCTTCCAGGTCATAGAAGTTCTTGCGGCGAGGGTCGGCAGCCGCGATCACCCCTGCCACCAGCGCGTTGCGCAGCGCTTCAACCACTTCAGACGGGCAACGCCGAAGATTATCAATCCGAAATGAATCGTTCATCCTGAGGATCATGGTTCCCTCCGTTTGCCGGAAACGCGGCACTCTAACCCTTATTACGTTTGGAGGGGCGGAAATGTTGCACAACTTTGTAAGTCATCTTACCAAGACCATGCCGGAGACGCCCATTACCCGGCCCCATAGGAACGGGCGCATCGTCTTAGGAATTCCCGCTCCTGGTGCACGCATTGATTCTTACCTTTGCCTGTCGCAAGTCGACGGGTGCGCTTTTGCGGCTGCGGGTGAGAAAAGCCAAGTCAGGCATATGTAGCGCTAGGGCGGGAAGTTCATGCGGCGCAGGAGATCCTGGAAGCGCGGGTCGGAGCGCAGGAAGTCGAACTCGGGAGCGCCCTTTCCATAGGAGAGGAGGTCATTTTGTTCCTGATACAATCGTTCGTGGCAAGCTCGGTTCAACCAATGCAGCGTTTTCTCCCTATCCTTAAGGAGCCCGTACTGGAAGGCAACGAACAAAGCGGAATAAGATTGGTAGAAGGGCGCAGCGCCCTCCAGGTCCTGCCGATTGGCTTCGTATTCTCGCTCCTTAAGTTGCGCCGCTTTGAGTTGCGCACCGGGCAGGCCCGATTTTGCGTAAGCCGCGGCGATCTCCTCCTGGTCCTGGAAGAGCGCCGGAACGTGCGCTAGGGTCGCTAGCTTCTTCTTTTCAGCTAGTGCATCCGGAACTCTGCCCTCGATCCAGTAGATTCGGGCCAGTTGCTCGTGGCAATTGGCCGATTGCGGATTGATTGCGGCTGCTCTTTCAAATTGCGCTACCGCCCGGTCATATTCGTGCAAGTCGAGGAGGACGACGCCGCGCAGATAATTGATGGGCAAAGAGAAGGGGTCGAGTTGCCGCGCCCGGTCGTTCTCCGCCAGCGCCTCGGTGAAGCGGCCTAAGGCTACCAAGAAGTAGGAATAATAGTGGTGGGCCAACGCATAGTTCGGATTCAGCTCAATTGCCCTTTTAAGCTCCTTCTCCGCCTCCGCGAATTTCCTCTGGGCCACACAAGTGATACCGAGCGACGCGTGGGCTTCTGCGAGGTCTGGCTCGAGCGCCACCGCCTTGCGGGCGTACGTCTCCGCCAGGGGTTGGTCCCACTTGACGTACCAGCTCACCGAATAGTAATCAGCCAGTCCGGAATAGGCGAGCGCGAGGTTGGGATCTTCCCTTAGGGCCTGCTCGAAGTAGACGCGAGCCCCCACAGCAGTTTCCGCGGTTCTCTCGTTCCAAAGATAACGACCATGGAGGTAGGCATCGTAGGCGCGCGGATTGACTGCTCGCTGGCTGCCCAGGCGAGCCTCTTCGGCGGTGCTGAGCTCTCCGCTGATTTCGTGGGCGATCGCCAGCGCCGCCTCTTCCTCCAGCCCGATGATTTCGCCGAAGTCCCGCACGTAGGTTTCGGCCCACAGGTGCCGGTCGGTCCGCGCCTCGAGCAGTTGTGCAGTGATACGTACCCGGTCGCCGGAGCGCTGCACCGTGCCTTCCACCACGGCGTCGACGTTCAGTTCCCGGGCGATTTGCGGCAGCAGCTTCTTGGCGCCGCCCTTGTATCGCATCACCGAGGTTCGCGAAATCACTCGCAGGTTTGCAATCTTGCCCAGGTCGGTGATCAGGTCATCGGTCAGGCCGTCGGCAAAGTATTCTTGCTCGGGGTCGCGGGAAAGGTTTTCGAGCGGCAGCACGGCGAGGGATTGGATGCGCAGCCCCTGTGCGGGTGTAGTGCTGTGCCACCCTGCGTAAGCGGCCAGGCGGTCGCGCAGGCCCGCCACATTAAGACCGATGAGCGTCGCGAGCAGCGCCCCGGGCGCCCCCGCCGCAAGCCAGCGCTTTTGTATGGGAGTCCCTCGGAGGCGCCCTCGCTGCGGGGGCACAAGGCGCTTCAGGTCGGCGCGAACCTCCGAGGCGCGCTGGTAACGGACGTCGCGGTCTTTCTGCAACGCCTTTTCGATGATCGCTTGGAGCCTGCGATTGATGGCGGGATTCAGGCGCTGTGGGGATGTGGGTTGGCGCGTCAGAATCGCGACCCGAATCTCCCCCAAATTCTCGCCGCTGAAAGCCTGCTGGCCCGTCGCCATTTCGTAAAGCACCGCGCCGAAGCTGAACAAGTCGGTGCGCGCGTCCAGCTTTTCGCCCCGTGCTTGCTCCGGCGACATGTAGGCCGCCGTCCCCATCGCGGCGCCGGCGACGCTGATACCATCCGGTTCCATGGGAAGGGAGGGAGGGTTGAGCGCTTTTACCCCCTCACTCGTATCGCTACCCTCAGTACCGTCTCGCTCTAGGGGGCGCGAGCTGTCCTCCACTGGTGGATTGTTTCCGGGCCGCTGAACCCCGCTCCCTGACCCCTGTAGCTTCGCCAGCCCGAAGTCCAGGAGCTTGGCTTCTCCCCGCTTGGTCACAAAAATGTTCGCCGGTTTAATGTCACGATGGACGATCCCCTCGGCGTGCGCGGCCTCGAGTGCGTCGGCAATCTCCATCCCCAGATCGAGAAGCCGGCGCTCGGGCAGCGGTTGGCCGGTGACAAGGTCCTTAAGGGTGCAGCCCTCCATCAGCTCCATTGCCAGGAAGGGTTGTCCCTCCACCTCGTCGATCTCATAGACCGTGCAAATGTGGGGATGATTGAGCGCCGAGGCGGCACGCGCCTCCCGCTGGAATCGCGCCATCGCTGCGGGATCGTCCGCCAGGCCTGCGGGCAAAAACTTCAGCGCCACCTTGCGGCCCAAGCGAATGTCTTCCGCCTTGTACACAACCCCCATGCCACCCCGACCCAGCTTCTCGAGGATGCGGTAATGGGAAATCGTCTTTCCGATTAAGGCGGAATTCTCTTCGGCTGACTGGCGCGGCAGGGCTTGCTCCTGAGCCAGCATCTTGGCCGCCGACTCCAGCGCCGCCACTCCCATGAAGTGTTCGGCTCGCTTGTCGTAAGTCAGCAGTGATCCAACTTCGTCCCGCAGGCCGGGGTCGCCGGAACAAGCCTCGTCGAGGAAGGCGCCCCGCTCGCTCTCCTCCCGCTCGAGGGCGGCGTGATACAAGCGCTCCACTTGCCGCCAACGCTCAAGCTTCATCGCGATGCCCCTCGCTCATCTCGCGCAGGAGCCAGGATTTGGCGAGCCTCCAGTCCCGCAGCACGGTCTCCTCAGAGACTCTCAGCACTTCGGCGGTTTCCTCCACGCTCAACCCGCCAAAGTAGCGCAGTTCCACCACCCGGCTTTTTCTCGGCTCAAGTTCGGCCAGAGCGTTGAGGGCTTCGTCCAGCGCCAACAAGTTGGTAGGTGCTTCCCGAGACACAACCAGAGCTTCGTCCAAGGAAACTTGAGGGGACTCGCCGCCTCGCTTCAGGCGCCGGCGCGAGCGGGCGAAATCGACCAGGATTTGCCTCATGAGCCTCGCGCAAACCCCAAAGAAGTAGGCGCGATTCTGCCAACTGATGTCCCGGAAATCGACCAGCCGCAGGTAGACTTCATGCACCAGCGCCGTGGTCTGAAGGATGTGGCCGGACGCTTCGCCAGCCATATAACGCTGCGCAAGCTGGTGAAGTTCGCCGTACACTAAGGGCGTCAACTTCTCCAGCGCACGCTCATCCCCCTCGCCCCAGGCCTGGAGCAGTTGCGTTACCTCGTGAGCGGAGGGCCGCGCCATAACCGTCTGCCTTATGTGTGACTTCAAGGTTAACACAACCCCGCCGCACTTTCCACGGGCTCAATCATCGATAGTGAATCAGGAGGTGCACGGCCATCTTGGCCGTGACCGCTCACGGGCGGGACGCCCGTGCCACATCAAAATGAGCCATTGCCCCTCATCCCAAAATATTTATGGGAGACATTACAGTTTTCGAACTCATCTGTCGCCATGACTACTAGAGAGGGCCAGAAACAAGTGTTTTGGCCAAATCTGTGGGTAGGGCAAACGAGAGACAGGAGAGTTGGTGGCCGCAGCTCGGGTGGCTAGGCGCAATGTCAGGCGTCTATCGCCAGGACGGAGTGTGTGGCGCCTTCTCAAGAATCGGATCGTCATGTCCTAACCAATTTCGGAAAAAAGGAGAAGCATAATGACAAAATTGAATCTATCCAAAGTCCTCGGCCTCGCTCTCGGATGCGCGATCCTCGTCCTCGGCGCCATTTACGCGAGGTCGGACCCGAACCCTTGGGGGCCGAATAGTTTTCACGCACACGCGGGGACGACCTTCGTCCTGCTCCCGGCCAGCACTCCCGGGGGGCCGCGTTCGCACAACATTGACGGCGTCGTCCGGGTTTCGTCCCTGGGCGACTGCTCGTTCCATGCCACGGCCGATTTGGTGGAAACGAGCACACCCGGTTCTTACCTGATAACGGACGGTCGCTTCCTCTTCACTACGGCTGATGGGAGTAGCACTTTGACGGCCACGGCCGCGGGCACTCTCACAATAAATCCGGCGAATCCCTACATGGGCGACTTCCAGTACGATGTGACGTTCACGGGCGGCACAGGCTCGCTGGAGGGCGCACGCGGCTCTGGCAAGCTTCACGACGGGATGGTCATGTTCACGACCATTGATCTTGTCCAGCCTGACGACACCACAGTGCCGCCTGAACCTGCTGCACCTCCAGCAGGGTCCAACACCGGCAAAGCATGCTGGTTACTGGATGGTGAACTGCATCGTTGATACTCGGTAAGTTCGGATAGCTTGGGGCACCCACTCGACCCGGATACCTTCTCGAGCGGACAGTTGATTGCCACCTTCGAGAGACAGCAGAGTTTGTAGCCCGTAATCGGACCTATTGGTTTCCATAGTCTCTCAGAAAGTCTGCAGTCAAGCCAGAACTTCACATTCGCCGGGCGGACGTTCAATTTCAACCACATTTCCCCCGACGGGATCACGTTCGCCCAGTTCTTCAGTAGTACGACCCTCGCCGGACTCACCGGTACCGGCTATACCGGCTATGCAGTCGGTTTCCCCGGCGCTGGCGCCGTCATGGCCGTTGGAAGCAGGCTATCCGTTGCAGGTCCAAGCGAGGAGTGACAATCCCCAGTAAAACTCTTAATCGCTGAGAGAATTGCAGCGCGGCAACCGGGACACTCGGACTTACCCCTAAGCAGGATGGGCGCATGCCTGTCCTGCTTGGACCGGTGATGGAGCAGTTCGCCTTGAGCCGGCTCCACCCATGTCAACCAACCCAACCGCGAGCCTGAAGTATTGTGCTCAAGTCGACTGGCGAGCACAACCCTTCCCACAACTTATCGCCGAATAGGTCTTCCCTGACTGCGCGCGGGGTGGGAAAGCACGCAGTGATAAGGCCGGGGCGATCCTGACAGTTTGTCGGTGTGGCACGGTGTCCCTCTTGGCCGGCTCTGGAATACGAGGGCTACAGCTCCTGTCCGAAAATGGAAGGTCGAATCCCAATACCGGACACTCCGCACCCTACAATTCTCCTGGCAGGTCTTGTAACTCCTTCCTGTAGAGTGAATTCAACCCTTCTGCGATTGGTCCACAGCTTGCTAAAAAGGTGGCTAGCGGCTGGGGGTTGGCAGTGCGTCCAGCTTGTAACCACACGCCGGCTGTGAGGGAACACGATGCACGCTCTGCTCCAAGATGTGCGCTTTGGCTTTCGGATGCTGGCGAAGAACCCCGGCTTCACGGCGGTGGCGGTGATCACGCTGGCGCTGGGGATTGGCGCGAACAGCACCATTTTCAGTTGGATCAACTCGACGCTGCTGGACCCTATTCCGGGGGCGGCCGATACCAGCAAGCTAGTCTCGGTCATGAGGGGAGAGTGGAGCGAGAATCCCATGCCGCCGTTTTCTTATTCTGACTACGCGGATCTGCGCGCCAGCACCGAGAGCTTTTCCGGCCTCATTGCGTACCAGCAGGATTTCATGTCCCTCACCGGAAATGACAAGCCGGAGCGCTTATTCGGAGAGTTTGTTTCCGCGAATTATTTCGATGTGCTCGGTGTGCCTCCCATCCTCGGACGCAGCTTCTCGCTGACGGAAGAAGAAAAAACCGGAAGCACGCCGGCGGTAGTGATCAGCTACGCCCTGTGGCAGAGCCATTACGGGGGGGACCGGTCCGTAATCGGCAAGTCAATGGAGATCGCCAAACGCCTGTGCACGATTGTAGGTGTGGCTCCGCCGGGGTTCATAGGATGTGCGAAGGGGACGCGTTCGGATCTTTGGGCTCCCCTGGTCTATGGTAACGATCAGTTCCGCCAGCGTGGCACCTTCTGTCTCGACGTTCTCGGAAGGCTCAAGCCCGGCGTCACGCGCCGACAGGCAGAGTCGGAGCTGGACCTTCAAATGCAGCGGATCGTCAAGCAGTATCCCGATTCGCACCGCGGCCCCAACCAGATCACGCTCGACCCACTCTATCGTTCACCCTTCGGCACCAACGTTTTCATGTACAAGACGCTGCCCATGCTGCTGGCGCTCGCCGCGGTACTGCTGTTGCTGGGCTGCGCCAACGTTGCCAATCTGCTGCTGGTTCGCTTCGTGGCCCGCCGGCGTGAGCTGGCGCTGCGCTTGTCGGTGGGCGCCGGGCGCTGGCGGCTGCTCCGCCAGCTCTTGGTGGAAAGCCTGGTGCTCGCGCTGCTGGGCGGGGGAGTCGCCATGCTGCTCACGAGCTGGACGGCTGGGTCGTTTGCCGCCTTTTTTCCGCCCACCAACTTTCCACTCGCAATCAATGGCCGGGTTGACCACGTGGTGCTCGGCTTGACGGTCATCATCTCAATTCTCAGCGCCTTGATCTTCGGGATTCTGCCGGCGCTGCGCTCCTCCAGTTTGGCTCCCATCACCGTGTTGAAGGAGGAAGTGGGGAGTGTGTCGGGCGGAATTTACAAATCGCGGCTCTCCCGGGCCTTGGTGGTGGCGCAGATCTCCCTTTCGCTGCTTTTGCTGATCTGCGCCGGTCTCTTCACTCGCAGCCAGCAGAACGCCCAGCGATTGGATCCTGGCTTTGACCCTAACCACGTGCTGGTGGCTTCCTATGATCTTGGAGCTCTCGGCTATTCGCAGGATCAAGGCATCGCCTTTCACCGGCAATTGCTCTCGAAGCTCTCGGCCCTGCCCGGGGTTGAGTCATGCAAGTCAGCTCCGCCATCGTCGGTCCGAACTACCTCCGCACGATGCGTACTCCCATCGTTGCAGGGCGCGACTTCACCGAGCACGACACCGCGGGGTCACAGCTCGTGGCCCTCGTGAACGAGGAATTTGTGAACCGATACTGGCCCGGGCAGGACGCGATCGGGAAGCGGTTCAGCCAAGACGGGCAGTCGTTTAATGTCGTGGGCGTGGCCCGAAATGGCAAGTACCGCCGCTTGGTTTATCCCCCGGAGCCGGTCTTCTTCCGGCCCCTTTACCAGCGTTATCAGGGTCTGGTGATGATTCACGCCCGGGTCTCCGGCGATCCGCGGAGTTACGCCGCAGCGGTGGAGAAATCCGTTCACGAACTCAATGCCGATCTGCCCGTCTTTGGTGTGACCACGCTCAAGGCCAGCATGCAGTTTGGAAGCATTTTCGAACGGCTCGCCGGGACGTTCGCCAGCGCGTTTGGATTATTGGCGCTGGCCCTCGCCGCCGTGGGCATCTATGGGGTGATCGGCTACACCACGCGCCAGCGCACGCACGAGATTGCCATTCGCATCGCGCTCGGAGCACGGCCCACCGAGGTGTTGCGGTTGGTGCTGGGTCAGGGGCTGGTTCTGACCCTCGCGGGCTTGGCCGCGGGGATCGCCATGTCGCTGGCGCTGACTCGCTACCTCAAAAGCGTGCTCTTCGGCATCACTACGAGCGACCTCTGGACCTACGCGGGGGTGACGCTCTTGCTTTGCATGGTGTCGCTCATTGCTTGCTATATCCCCGCGCGCCGGGCAACGAAGGTCGATCCTATGGAGGCGCTGCGATACCAATAGCGACTGCAAACCACCGCCGTCTCCGGCCGGCTTCGTAGGGGTCAGGTCCAACCCGCCCAGCCGAGCCATCCGCACTGCCAACACTAAACATCCAGCAGCAGGCTGCGGCCTAACACTCCAGTGGCCTGATCCTGCGCTGCCAACGCCGAATCACGCGCGAGCCCTGCCAAGCAGCGAAGCTGGCCGGCGAAGTCCCAAGCCAGATCGCGGGCGGCCCGGACATTGCATATGGCCAGAAGCCTGCCAATTTTCCCAGTGTCCTGGGCCAGCTCACCCAGGATTCCTGTGGCGAGGAACTGGAGAGCTTGGGGAAGGACGGCTTCCAGTATTCCGTTCACGTGCTCATAGTCTTCGTGCTGCGGGCTCGTCTTCCCGGGGCTCAGGTTCAGCTCGGCGCCGGTCTGCACCAGCGCCAAAGCCAGATCATGATTGATGTGCGCATTCATCCCAGCCAGCGCAAACTGGATGCGTTCAATACCAGGTCGATAGCGCGCTTCGAATAGGGCCTGCCAGGAAGTGGGAACTTGCGCGGGGCTATTCAGCCAGTTCAAGATTGCTGAGAAATAGAACTGGGCAAAGACGACGTCGAGGCGGGTAAGCCATGCCGAATCTTCCCAGCCTCCTTGGGGCGGACTGCTGTCCACCTTTTGAGTGACCATCATGTAGAGAAGGTTGAACCACTTGAGCCCGTCGCCGCTCGGCAACAGGCTGTCGATCCTCCGCATCAACGTGAGAACGTCGCCGATTGTCGCGGGTGGAGGGCCGCTTGTGATTTCGATAAGTTGGCCATCAATGGCAGTGCTGTTCATAGACCACTCCCGCGCTTAGCAAGGCGTCACTGTCATGAAGCTCTGGAAGGGTTCAGCGGCGAGGGGTGCTTAGGCTGGTAGAGCCAGAGTTCGCTGCCGCCCGGAAGTTTCAGGGCGGTGAGCCGGCCCCAGCCGGTGTCGTTGACCGGCTGCGTAAACTCCACACATCAAGTAGAGCTGATGATGTCCTTTCAACGCGTCGCTGCCCGGCCACGACTTCTCGTCTGTGGGGTGGATGCCGAGCTCGGCCGGAGGTAACGCGAATATCAGCCAGCCTTCACCGGCATCCACCGATGCCAGTCCGAGCACGTCCCGGAAGAATGCGCGATCCGCCTCGGCATCGCGTGTGTAGATCACCACATGGGCTGCATTGATCATCGTCCTTCTCCTTCCAGATAAAGCCTGGCCTGCGGAGGGCCGCTCCAGGTTTCCGCTTCGGCAGGCCGGCGAATGGAGATTCCCTTCACAGCGTTAGTTTTGGTGCTTAAATCCCCGTTCCCTACTTTAGAACGCCTTGGAATAGCAGGCAAGGCCGAAGTTACAACCACGGACCTTGCCAATTCACGCTTTCTCCAGACGGTGTGAAAGCTGCGCCGCCGAGTCTCACCTCTCCCAGGCCGCTGGATTTACCTCTCTTCATGGCGCTGTCAGATTGTGGTTCAAGGATGGGATACCCAGTGCACGATGGCCGTCCTTTTCCTAGTCAACGACTGGCATTCGCCAGCCCTGATGCACGATGAACTTGTTGAATCGCCGGCTCTAGGTTCGACTGATGAAATGGAACCGGAAGTGAAACCACATACGGTAATTGCAACGCGGTGGACGGCTAAGGGACTCTAAATAATTGTGCACGCTCAGGGATCGTGTCGCAAGCCGTGGGAATGTTCAGGGATCGTGTCACAACCGGGGAACAGAGACACTAAAAGCGGCCTAGCAGCCGCTGGTTATCGCCAGGCGTTTCGACCTACAAGCCAAAGGGCGCGCTTGACTATCCTTGGGCGGGCGCGGACCGGAGCGACCGGCTGGCCGTTAGTTCTCCCCCCGCGTGAACGAAATTGTTGATGTGGCTGGCCATAGCCCTACCCAGCTCGGCCGAATCGCTAAACATGTAGACATTGATCCGCCCGCCCGTCGAGCCTTGCGCGCCCGGCGCGAGACCCGAACCCGCCACGCCTTGCCGCCCCGCGCCGATTCCGCCAGGCGTCTGGAAGCGCAAGCGGCGGCGGGTGGAAGAGGTGCACGTCTGGCGAGCGCGCCGGGCCTGCTGGGGGGAGTTGGTGCAGTGGGATACGTCGGAGCATGACTGGCTAGAGGGCAGAGGGCCGAAGCTCTATTTGTTGGCGATGATCGATGACGCAACGAGCCGACGCTGTTCACCTATCATCGTCGGCAGCCCTCCTGCAGATTTCGTTGCCATTTCCGCACATCCCAATCGCAGACAGGGGCAGCGCAAAGGCGGTAAAGCTCCAAACCCGCGTCACGGGGAAGCCGAACTTGCCGAAATGCTGCGCCACGATTTCATCCACCGGCTGGAGGTCTTCAACAGGTTGATCCCGGTCCACGGATTGGACAGCGTCCCTCACAGAAAATGTTGTGATCTAAGGCGAGGTGATCCTCCCGCGAGCGGCAGAGGACGGGAATAGCCCATCCCTCAGCCAGATGCCCCCGCGGGTCGACGGCTTTCGAAATCGCTGCACAGCAAAAAAAGTGCAAAAAGAAGTGTTTGACAACGACGTTTTCATGATGCTAGCTTGGGCGTGGTACCGGTACCGTAACTGGAAATCCGGCATGGTTGGGGGAGGGAGCCTCCGCAAACCGCAGGAAAGCCGCTTGTGGAACCAGAGCGTCAGGGTGTCGCTGAGGGCCAGTCATTGCCAGAAAACGAGGGTTGAATCACTATGCGGGTATGGGCAAGGACGGTGTGCGGGTTGGTAAGCCTCTGCATGGTCGTTGTGCCGGTCGTGCAGGGACAGGAGCAAGCTGCTGCGAAGCCCTTCGACCTGATCGAATGGAACGGCGGCAAATTCGTCTATGGTGTGGATTACTATCCGGAAGCGTGGGACGAGAGTCAATGGGGGAAGGACGCGACTATGATGCAGGAGGCCGGAATCAACTTCGTCCGGCTGGCGGAATATGCCTGGGTGAAGATGGAACCCCAGGAAGGCCACTTCAACTTCGATTGGCTCGACCGGGCGCTGAAGGTGCTGAATGCTCATGGTATCAAAGCCGTGCTGGGAACACCCACCGCCTCGCCGCCCGCTTGGCTGTATGCGAAGTATCCCGACATCGCCGTAATGGGCGCCAATGGAATCCGCTATCATTACGGCTCACGCCACAACTGCTGCCTCCACAATCCTGCTTTCATCGCGGCTACACGCCGGATCGTCACGGCCATGGCGGAACGCTATAAGGATCATCCCGGAGTGATCGGCTGGCAGATTGACGACGACGAAGTCGGAGATCCGAAATGCTTTGACCCTGTTAGCTGCGTCGCCTTCCAAAAGTGGTGCCAGCACAAATATCAGACCCTCGACGCGTTGAACCAGGCATGGGGCACGGTTTTCTGGGGCCACACGTATCAAGCCTGGTCAGAAATCCCGCTGCCCGGGAACACGGTCTTCAACGCCCCCAACCCCAGTCTGTCGCTCGATTTCGACCGCTTTAGCAGCGATTCGGCGCACAAGTACCTCGACATCCAGGCGGCGATTCTCCGCCAGATCGCCCCCCGCCAAGCCATCACCCACGACGAAATGGGCATGTATCCGGGCGTTGACTACTTCGACTTGAATCGGTCGATCGACTTCTCCGGCTGGAACGACTATCCGATGATGGAGGAGAAGGACTACGCGCAGTATACCGTACCCGGACTGGAGCACGACGTGATGCGCGGATCGAAGGGCAACCAGAATTTCATGGTGATGGAGCAGGGCATTGGCATACCCGGCTGGTATGTATTCTGGGGACGACAGGCCCCACCTGAACTATATCGCGTGTGGGCCTACCAATCTGTGGCGCACGGTGCGGACGGCGTCTGCTACTTCCGATGGCGAACTTCACGCTATGGCACAGAACAATACTGGCAAGGAGTCTTGGACCAGGACAGCTACCCCAATTCCCGCTACCAGGCCGTTGCGCGCACCGGGAAAGAACTGGGGAAGCTCACGGAACTTCTGCACGGCTCGAAGGTCGTGTCGCCTGTCGCCATGCTGATTTCCCCCGATTCTCGTTGGGCATTTGAGATCCAGCCGTTGGTCGAAGGCTTCAGCTACGACCGGCAGTTCCACGACTTCTACGATGCCTTCCGCAGGGCTGGCGTCAGCGTGGACGTGGCGTTCCCGCAGAGTGATGTTTCCACTTATCGAGTGGTTGTGGCGCCCTCGCTGTTTGTCGCGGACCAAAGATTGGACGACAAGCTCACGGCCTTCGTGACGAACGGCGGGACGCTGATCCTCACCTTTCGCTCAGGGGTGAAAGACGAGCACAACGTGGTGACCAACCGGACCCTTCCGGGTGCCTTCGCCGAACTCACCGGCGTGGCCATCCATGATTTCGACCCGCAACTCAATGAGGAACAGGAGGTGATGGGACCGGGCGAGCAACACTTCCCCGCGCGCGTCTGGTCCGATATCCTCGAACCCACCTCGGCCAAAGTCGTGGCGTATTACGGCAAAGGCTACTACGCGGGTAAGGCGGCCGTGACCGAAAACAGTGTGGGGAGAGGCTTGGTGTACTATGTAGGTACCGAATCGGCCTCGCCTTTTTTCTACGACCGGCTGATTGCCAGCGCTGCACAGAAGAACACACTAGCCCTGAATAGCAAGATCCCGCAGGGCGTAGAGGTGGCCGCACGCCAAAAGCCCGGGACGAAAATCCTCTTCCTGCTGAACTAC
Source organism: Terriglobia bacterium (assembly GCA_050008495.1). GTDB lineage: Bacteria > Acidobacteriota > Terriglobia > UBA7540 > UBA7540 > CAVROP01. The sequence goes on from JBEKMN010000043.1 coordinate 46,688, forward strand.
ACGAGCAGTCCGCAAACGGTGCCGCTCGATCAGGCCTGCCACAACGCTTTGACCGGAAAGACAGAACCGATGGACGTCCAGGTTCTCCCGTACGACGTGAAGGTGCTGACGACCCAGTAGTGGCGGGCTTCAGCCTAGTCCGCTGGAAGACCCCCGGCTCGCCACGCCTCTTGAGAACCGCCGGCGGGATCCGATGGCACCTACCGTGCCATGTCAGCAGGCAGTCGCGAAATCACTTGCCTCGCGAATTACCGATCTTCGAAGCCCGCCGAGCGGTCACAGCTCGTCATTCCCGCAGGAGATGGCTGTTCCAGAAAAAGGCCAGCCCCGTCTCCGCCAGGCCAGGAGAAGAAACACAGCGAGGCCGGCGGCAACCGTCACGAAGGCATAGAATATATACATCCAGCCACCGGGCTTTGCCGCCGGACTCCAGAACACATAGAGCCATCCAATCAGGGCTACCACCACCGGAGCCGGGTAGAGCCACATCTTGAACGGCCTCTCAGCGTCCGGACGGCGTCTTCGGAAAACGAATAGTCCAATGATTTGTCCCACGAACTGGATGAGCAAACGGGCCAAGATCATGGCCGTAATGATCTGCGCCAGATCAAACAAGCTTGCAATTATCACCAGCAGTCCGACCAGAACAAGAGATCGGTGCGGAAACTCTCCAGTCGGGTGCAGGCTTCCGAACCAACGAAAGAAAGCACCGTCGAGTGCAGCCGCATAAGGGATGCGAGAATAACCAAGCATCAGGGCGAAGGCGCAGGCAAAGGAAGTGATGAGGATCAGGACCGTGATTGCGACGGCAGCCCATTCCCCATAGATCCGTGCCATAAATACCGAGGCTAGTGCATTATAGGCAGGTGAACCTCTCTCCACGATTTCTCTCCACGGGACCACGGAGACGAAGCTGAATGAAACAATAAAGTCAATCGCACTCACCGCGAGGATCGAAAGGATCACAGCATAGGGGATTGTTCGCTCAGGATTCTTTACCTCTCCACCCAAATAGCAGACCTGGTAGTACCCAAGGTAATTGTAAATAACCAGCACTGTCCCGTTCCCAAGCCCAGTGAGGAATGCCAGATTCAGACCGAACGCATGGGGCGGGAAGTCCAGGGCCAATCCGAGATTCATGTGGGTCAGCCCCGCAACGATGACCCAACCGGTCGTAACCAGCGTCACGATCCAAAGCAACATCATCACGCGGGCTACATCATGTATCTTCCGGTATAATGCAAACATGACGAGTGTGGAAATGCCCGCTGCCATGAATTTGAGCACCCATGGGTGCCCCAGCAGCGCCCTCCACAGAAAGCTGAGATACTGCACCATACCAATACTCACGGAAGCTATCTCGAGTGTCCCGCTGAAGAGAAATTGCCAAACAAAGAGCCATGCCATTAGCTTCCCCAAACGGTCTCGACCAAAGCTGTCCCGAAGATAAACGTATGACCCTCCGGAACCAGGAAGGGCCGCCCCAAGTTCAGCAACCACCAAGCCATCGCACAAGGCCAATACTGCTCCCACCAGCCAGCTCAGTAGCGACTGAGGCCCTCCCAATGTAGCTATAATGGGAGGGACGGTGATGAAGATCCCGATCCCGATCATGTTGGACATGTTGATGGAAGTTGCGTTAAGGATCCCGAGCTCTCGTCTGACCTGAGTTTTTGCAGGGACTTGCTCTGCAGGGAAAGCACTCATCTCTGGTGGTTCGCTCAACGTATCCCTCCACCTCGAAATCCGAACGGGATGACAACATCCGCCACAGCGGTGGGTTGGGCCGGAGAGGCACACACGGGAACATTGCCCGAAAAGTTTAGGAGGCGGCAATGTCACTCAGCAGGTAAGACCGCTGTGCGTGTCCGGTACCGCGATCTCGCGTAAGTTAGCAGACCTGTGCGCTGCCTGCAATAGGAAAAACGACCGCACCCGGCGATTCATTGAGGCGAGAGGATTCCGACAGTGGGCAGGATGGCAAAAAGGTCGAAGGCTAGCGAACGGCTCGGCACAGCACAGAAGATTAGAAGAATGTGATATGCTCATGGTTGCGAGGACGTGCAACCAACTCGCTTGACCTCGCCTTTTTGCAGTACAGACCATGAGAAAGATCGGACTAAGACAAATCGCAAAGCTAGCAAACGTCTCTCTGGGGACTGTCGACCGCGCCCTAAATGGCCGGAAGGGCGTTAACAAGAGTACAAGGAAGCGTATCTTCGAGATTGCGGAGAAAGCAGGCTATAGACCAGATCCGGCGGCGCGTGCGTTGTCTTTGGGACGGGTACCGATCCTGGTGGGAGTTTGCATCCCACGGGAGATTCACTATTACTTTGACGAGTTACTGCGCGGCATCCTAACAGAAGCCAGCAGGCTGGAGCGACTAGGGGTCCGGGTTCTCTATCGTCCAACCGCGCGACTCGGCGCCGAGGAAGTCGAAAGGTTTACGGAGTTGTTGAACCATGAGGTCCAAGCTATCCTTATCGCTCCTGGCGATCTTGCAAAACTGACCCCTGTCATTGATGAAGCTGAGAAAAAGAACGTGCGAGTGGTCTGTGTGGACAGCGATGCGCCTGCCAGCGCTCGATCAACCGTAGTCTCCGTGAACGCGGAAATCGCTGGCAAGGTGGCGGCCGAACTTATGAGTTGCTTCGTCATACCCCACTCGCAGGTGGCGATTGTCACAGGGATGCTGGCCACGGAAGACCACGGCAAGAAGACGAAAGGCTTCTCCGAGCTATATCCGCAATTAAGTAATGGCGGAAGAGTGGTTAAGGTGGTTGAGGCCCATGAGGAGGAGGAAGAGGCCTTTCAAAAGTGCTTTGCACTCCTCCGACGATACAGGTCTCTCGCTGGTCTTTATGTTAACACGGTTAATTGTCTCCCAGTTTGTCGGGCAATCTGTGCCCATGGACTCTCAGGCAAGATCGCGCTCATCACGACCGATCTGTTTGCAGGCATGATTCCATATTTCGAGAAGGGCACAATTCGCGCCTCCATACACGGACGCCCCTTTGTTCAGGGAGAGCTCGCCATGCGGTTGGTGGTCGATCACATTGCGAACCATCGTCCCTTCCCGCCGTTCTACTACGTATCCCCCCATATTGTTCTGAAGTCCAACCTCTACGCTTTTCGCGAAACTCGTTACTCTGACGGCGAAGTTGGTCTTGTAGCTCCATCCCGCGACCAGATCCTTCCGTGGGACGGTCCTCCCCAGCAAACCGCCGACATAATGACAGGCGAGTCCAGACTGAGTCCAAAATAAGGAATCTCGTCTGCCCTCGATTTTTGAGCGTTGCTAACAACACTTCTCCAAAATGTCTTGACAAGGGGATTTTTAATGGTATCGTAAGCACTCGGTACCGGTACCGTCATGGAAGCTGTCTAAATCGCAGGAGGATCAAAAATGGCTTATATTGTGCGGTTTGTCCAACATTATCATCCGGAGCAGCGCGCGGCCTTTATGAAGGTGGAAGCCAAGTTCGCTGCCATGGAGCAGCGCCGAACTGATTGGCCGAAAGGGCGACGTTCTCAGCCTTTTGCTGGGCGCGAACCATCGCACACCCTCATTTGGGAGTCCGAGTTTCCATCCCTCGCAGAAGCTGAAGGGGCTCTTTCAAAGATCTCAACGGATGCCGAACACACAGCCCTGTTCGCGGAGCAGGCGCCTTACATGACCGAATCCTACGCAGAAATCAATGAAATCCTTGACTCCTGTCGATAGTGAAGGTTGATCGTAATCGCGACTGGGCAGACCTTGAGCTGGGTTCGAGGACCGTGAGGAATCACCGTCTGCCGCTTTCAAATCCACAGACCAGGGCCTCAGTGGCCAAAGTCGGCATGGAATCCTGATGGCGGTCTCTCTTCGTGTTACGATCGAACCCGAGATCTGATGGGCGATGGCGTCACTGCATTGTCTCAAGGTCAATTGCTTGCTATAGAATTCGAAATCATCTGGACGGAGGTAGAGCATGAGTCACGTTGCCCTCAGGGACCTCTATAAATGGTGCAACGTCCCTGCTGAAAAGCTACCTGAAAGCCACGATTTGCGCGTTCGTTTCCGTATCGTGCGCGACTCTGATGAGATGGGTCAACTGATGGCGCGTGAGTTCCTCGAATTGATCCAAGAAAACAACACATTGAAGAGTCCGACGCGGGCTATTGTTCCCTGCGGGCCGAATTGCTGGTATAGGCCTTTCACCGAAATGGTGAATTCCAGGAGGATTTCGCTTCGGCATTTATTTGTCTTCCATATGGATGAGTGTCTGGATTGGCAGGGTCATCCACTGCCGACGAATCATCCGTACAATTTTCGTACCTTCATGGAGAAGCATTTTTACGGAGGCATCACGGCTGACCTTGCGGTTCCGGAATCTCAAAGGTTCTGGCTGCTACCCTCAACCATCGATCGCGTCCGTGCGGCCCTGGAACAGGCGCCGGTCGACGTCACAATTGGAGGCTGGGGACAGGATGGTCATATCGCTTACAATCAGGCTCGCAGACACCCCTTCAGCCACTTAACTCTCGATGACGTAGCCAATTCAACCATCCGCATTCAGGAGAACAACCTGGATACGGTTCTGGCCCTGGCCCAACGAACCTTTGGCGCTGCTTACCAGTTCGTCCCGCCGATGTCCGTGACGCTGGGCGTTCGTGAGTGCTTATCCGCAAGACGTGTCCGGGTATACAGCGACACAGGCGCCTGGAAGCAAACTGCGCTGAGAGTGGCGTTGTTTTCAGAACCGACGCCGGAGTACCCAATGACCCTATTACAGCGACACCCTGACGCGATCGTCACCGCGACACTTGAGACGGCCCGTCATCCTATAAGCGAGCACCCCGAGTGGGAGCTCTTTTGATTCCGGACTTAAAGGGTTCAAGATGCCTCCGCGAACACTGCAATTCAATCCTCATTCTCCGTACCGGCGGCTGGTTGGAGTCGGCGGTATCGGGACTGGCCTTTTCTTTGCGCTGGAAGGCCAACATACTCTGGGCCGGAATGAAAGCCGCCCAGCCCGGTTACTCAATATTCGCGATTACTGCAAGCTTCACATCATCAGTCATTACATTGCCATTCTGCTCGGTGCCGAGCCAAGCGGCTCGCCTTTTCATGTTGTCCCCGTCGGCAAGGTGGGCGACGATGACGCGGGCCGTCGGATGATTCAAGAAATGGCTGCTGTCGGCATGGACACCCAATACGTCGATATCCTCCGGGACAGGCCGACCCTCCTCAGTGTGTGCTTCCAATATCCCGATGGTTCGGGCGGGAATGTCACGACCAGTGAATCCGCCGCCTCTGCATTGACGCACGGCGATGTCGATCGGTGCGCTGAACTTCTAGCCTCCGGGGACTCACACAGTATCGCCTTAGCAGCGCCGGAAGTACCTATTGAGACGCGTGACCACCTGCTGAAGCTGGCGGATCGTCATCACGCATTTCGCGCAGCCTCTTTTACCTCGTCGGAAATGCAGACGGCCGGCAGGGAAGGCATGTTGTCCCATGTTGACCTGTTGGCCATGAACGAAGATGAGGCTGGAATGCTGGTCGGTGAGACCTTCGACGCTGCCAACGCTCAGGCCTTTCTTGACCGCTGTGCTGACACGCTCAGGGCCTACCAACCCCTTATCCAGATAATCGTCAGTTTCGGGAAGCAGGGAGCCTTCGCCTTTGCTCACGGAACTTGGGACTACTGTCCGGCTGCAAATGTTCCGGTGGTCAGTACGGCTGGAGCCGGCGACGCATTGCTGGCTGGAGTACTATCGGCAATCGCCGTGGGAATGCCCTTCATCAGGCCCGGCCCGGCGCGAACGTCCTTTTCCGATCGTCCACTGGAGAGCGCCCTCGATTTCGGCGCGCTTTTGGCGGCGTACACTGTTACCTCACCTCACACCATTCATCCCGATGCGAGTCTTGAAACACTTCTGTCTTTCGGCCACAAGCTGGGTGTAACTTTTTCAAGCGCGCTGACGCGTTACTTTGAGCCATTGACCTGTGAGGGAGGCTCGGACTAAGCCTCAGACATCGTGAGGGACAGACTCCCGCCCTACGATCCCAGCGCCTGCTGCATTGGCCGACCGTATGAGCGAATAGTGGAAATAAATGGCTTGACACGCGCAATTCTGTGTGTTACGAAGTCACTGAGCGTGACCGGTACCGCCCAAAGCGAACCCATATGTTATTCCGGCGGTTTTAACCGAATTTGCATGCGATCTCGGAAGGGAGAGTGCTTCGATGCGAGGACGAGGTTCTTATCTACGGTTTCTCTTAGCCCTGGCGATGCCTGCGGCCTTTATTTTTTCCAGCGTAAAGGTTCGCGCCCAAGTTGATTCCGGCGCAATTTATGGGACGGTCAAGGACCAATCCGGGGCGGTGGTCCCAGGAGCGAAAGTCACGGCGACCAGCCAAGAGACAGGACTTTCAGTTTCGACGGTGACGGTGTCGGATGGCAACTTTGCGTTCACGCCAATTAAGATTGGCACGTACACTCTGACCGCTGAGTTCACAGGCTTTCAAAAGCTGATTCGGAAGGATGTCTCAGTGGAGGTGCAACAGCGGGTAGCCATAGACTTGATCCTCCAACCCGGCATGGTGAGCCAGACGGTCGAGGTGACGGGCGCGCCTCCAGCACTTCAGACCCAGGACGCATCCGTTGGACAAGTGGTTGGCACGCGGGAAGTGAACGATCTGCCGCTTAACGGAAGGAATTTCACGTTCCTCGCGCAGCTCTCCGCGGGTGTGACCCAGGGTCAGGAGGACACGCGCGGCTTGGGTGCGACTGGAAGTTTCTCGGCTAATGGCGAGCGGCCGGCCCAGAACAACTACGTCCTGGACGGAATCGACAACAACGCCGACCTGGTCGATTTTCTGAATGGCACGGCCTTCGTGGTCATCCCACCGATCGACGCCATCCAGGAATTCAAGATTCAGACGAACGACTACAGCGCGGATATGGGGCGGTCGGCGGGCGCGGTGATGAACGCCACCATCAAGTCGGGAACCAATCAATGGCATGGCGACGTCTACGAATTCCTTCGCAATGACAAGCTCGACGCTGCCAATTTCTTCGAGAACGCGGGCAATGAGAAGAAAGGCGAATTCCGGCAAAATCAATTCGGCGGCACGCTGGGTGGCCCGCTCCGGAAGAACAAGACCTTCGTTTTTGGCGACTATCAAGGAACACGGATTCGCCAGGCTTTCCCCTGGCTTACTACGGTTCCGACCGATCTGGAACGCTCCAGTGGGTATACGGATTTTGCTGACCTGATCGCCGGGCAGGGGAGTCCAATGCAGGCCGACGACCTGAATCGGGTATTCCCGTTAGGAACGATCTTCGATGCGTCGACGACACGAAGTGTCACGGCGGGGAGCGTAGATCCGGTCACCGGGCTGACTGCCACGGGAAGCGGCTTCGTTCGCGACCCGTTTGTGGCGGCTGGAGGGCCGTCCATCGTCGGCACGACCAACTTCATGGGGACGTGCCCCAGCGGCACCAATTGCTACCTCAACCAGCTTCCGACGGCACGCCTCGATCCTAATTCCGTCAAGCTTTTAAACCTCTATCCGGCCCAAGACGTGCCCGGCCTGTTTAACAATTACGCCAGTAATCCGATAATCCAAAACAACGTCAATCAGTTCGACATTCGAGGGGACGAGAACTTTAGCGAGCGCGACACCATGTTTGCCCGGTTCAGCTATTCCGACAATCCGCAGTTTCTTCCCGGGCCGTTCAAGGGAATCGCTGATGGCGGGGCCTTTGCTCAAGGCTATCAGACTGCCACCTCGGTGAACATTGCCGCTAGCGAAACTCATACGTTTTCTCCGACCACTATAAACGAAGCTCGAGTGGGCTTCAGCCGGATCGGCGCGTCGCGAAAGCAGCCGTTTGCGACGGACACCTCAAACGTTCCGGCGCAATACGGTATTCAGGGAATCCCCCAAGTGCCTTCGAACGGCGGCCTGCCGACCGTCATCATCTCGGGACTGGGCCAACTGGGAAGCAACGGCTACCTGCCTTCGGTGGAAGTCAACTCGACGAGCCAGCTTACGGAAAACCTCACGCACATACACGGGAAGCACACTTTTAAAGCCGGGTTCGAAGGTCAGCACGTCCGCTTCACGATTCTCCAACCTGCGTGGGGGCGCGGCGATTGGAGCTATGACGGAACATACAGCGACGCGCCGAATTTGCCTGCTGGGCTTACTGGCGCCGCCCAACTGCTCCTGACGCCCATTCCCAGCACGGTTCCGAGCGCTCCGGGCGCTGGTGATTACATTGGCGGCGCCGATTTCGTGGCCGCGTCCAATTTTGCGAATACGGATATGGGCCGGCACTACTATGCCAGCTATATCCAAGATGACTGGAAAGTTACGCCCAAATTGACGGTGAACCTGGGGCTGCGCTGGGAGTACTTCGGGCAAATTAAGGAGAGATATGGTGCGCAGTCGAACTGGCTGCCCGCCAGCGCCTCAGCGCCTGCGCAGTTTCTTGTTCCCCAGTCCCGCTGCGATTCCACCTCTGCCTCGTCACCTTTCCAGACCACCCTTGCCCTGGATCACATCAACTACGTTTGCTCCGACGTTGCAGGGCTCGGTCACTCGCAGGACACGAACTTTGCGCCGCGGGTGGGATTTGCCTATCGGTTCACTCCGAAACTCGTAGCGCGCGGAGGCTACGGGATTTTTTATGGCGGGTTTGAAAACTCCGTGGTAGAAACTTACGTCGATTTCCCCTTCCAGTACGCCCTCCAATACGGAACGGTAGTTACGGATCAGCCGATCATTGTAACCGGCGGTTCCACGCCAACGGCCTCGAATATTGCGACGGTTGGCAATGGATTCTCTTCGATCCCCTTGACACCGAACGCCGTCAGCCCGGGCTTGGTGTCGTTGACCGGCGAAGACTACCACATGAAGACCCCGTACACGCAGGGGTATAACTTTACGCTCCAGTACGAACTGACGCAGAACCAGACGGTTTCGCTCGGGTATGTGGGAAACACGGTGCGGCACATGGGCAGTTACATCGGCATGAATCAGCCCGGCGTGATCCTGCCTGCAGGGTATGCGAACCCGCTCGCTTTTTATCCTTACCCTGATTTCTCCACCAGCACCGTGTATACGAGCATGGCGAGCGACAGCTACTACAACTCCTTGCAGTTGAACTACGAGCGGCGTTTCAGCCGGGGCCTCCAGATGCTGGCCAACTTCTCCTGGGCCAAATGCCGCACGGACGCGGTAGACGTGCTGAACGGCACAGCTCACAGCGGTTACCGTGCCCCGCTCTTACCGGGCTTCGGCATCCAGGGGGATTACGGCTTGTGTGACTTCCAAATCCCCCACGTCGTCCACGCCAGCGGCATATATGAACTGCCCGTCGGTAAGGGCAAACGGTTCCTCAACTCGGCCCATGGGGTGACCGACGCGGTCCTGGGTGGCTGGCGCACCAACTGGATTTTGACCCTGCAAGACGGCCAGCCCATGACGGTCGGGTGCGCAAGCTCAACCTCCGCGACTTTCGGGTGCGATGCGCTGCTGGTCCCGGGCCAGAGCGTTACCGCCGGGCCGCACAACGTCGACCACTGGATTAACCCCAATGCGTTCGCAACACCGCCGCTAGCCACCTCTGTGGGCCAGAGCGATTATACGCCTCTGGGTGGCGCGCCATCGCAGTTCCTGGGACCAGGCTTTCACCGCATGGACGCGTCATTCTTTAAGGAGTTTTCGACTTCTGAAAGGACGCATTTGGAGTTTCGCGCGGAATTCTTCAATATATCAAACCATCCCAATTTCTCCCCGCCTGGGTTTAGTGGGAATGGCGTACAGGCAGCACCCGGCTCGCTGAATTACACGTCGCCCAGTACCTTCGGAAAAATATCGTCGACACGCGACTTGCAAAACGACCAGCGGGAGATTCAGTTTGCGCTCAAGTTTTATTTCTGACGGCCACTTCAGAGGTAGAATCTCCTTTACGCGGCGCCCTTCGGGCGCCGCTTTTGTTGGGGATTGTCTTGATGAGTAAGGTGGGCGATGCAGCGTAATCGCTATCGATTTTCCAATCCAGGAAAGAGGCGATCGGCGCAACTCTTCGGCCGGCTGTTGCGTATTGGTTTGTTGTCCGGAGCAGTTCTAACCTCTCAACTACAGTCCGTGTGGCCCCAAGCAAGGGCCCAAGGCACGCCCGGTGAGCACACCTCCGCGGATGCTCAGCTATTCTTTCAGGAGGCTGAGCAGCATCTTCGCCAAGGCGATACGGAAAAGGCTATTGCCGCTGCCCGTGAAGGGCTGAAGAACGCACCCCAGGACGTTGCAGGGTGGAACCTCCTCGGGCTCGCTTACACTCAGCAACAGGATTTGACGCAAGCCGTGGCCGCGTTCGAGCGGGCGCTGGCAATCGCTCCCCATTCCGCCAGGACCCATATCAATCTGGGGAACACTTGTTTTGCGATGGGCAAGCTGGACCGTTCCGAGAACGAATTTCGCGCCGCCTTGCGCGACAAACCGCAGGATCGCGACGCGGCCTATAACCTGGGGATGGTGCTGCTCGCGCGGGGCGACGCGCAGCATGCGATTCCCGTTTTGCAACAAATCCGTCCGCCGGACGTCAGCACTCAAATCGCACTCGTCCAAGCATACTTCCAAGCACGTCGACGTGAAGAAGCTCTCGCACGGGCCCTCGCAGTGTCGGAGCAAGCGAAAAACGACGTCCGGCCGCACGTCTCGCTTGGGATACTCCTCGCTCGTGAAAGGGAGTACGACGCGGCAATCCATGAGCTGGAGTTGGCAGACTCGCTAAGCCCGCGGACCCCGGAAATCCTTCACAATCTTGGGCAGGCTTACTATCGGACTAAGCGCTACGACAAAGCCGAAGAGGTTTTGAAGCGCGCCCTGTCGCTGAGTCCCAATTCGCCGGATACACTCTATGTCCTTGCCCAGGTTTACGCCGCCGAGCAAAAGGATGTGCAGGCGCTCGAACTTCTGACACGCGCGCGTCAGCTAGCCCCCGAAAACACCGACATCATCTTCCTGATCGGGCGGCTCAGCATGATGCAGGCGTATTACGAGGACGCCATTCGGATCCTCGAGGAAGGTGTGAAGCTCGATCCACGCCGGCCAGACCTCCGGGCCGCCCTGGGAGAAAGCTACTTCAGTGCGGGGAAAGTTCCCAAGGCGACCGAGGAATTTGAGAAACTAATCGAGATTGATCCTTCCGCCTCATCCTATGCCTTCATGGGGCTCTGTTATCGCCACCTCAACAGGTTCGATGACGCCCGGAAATACTTTGAGGAAGGGTTGAAAAAGGACCCGCGCAACGGCGTGTGTCTGTATAATCTCGGATTTATTGAAAGCAAGCAGGGGAATTACCCGCAGGCGGAAAAGTTACTGGAAGAATCGTTGAGGTCCAGCCCTGACTATAGTGACGCGTATTATGAGCTGGGAAAGGTGAAGATCGCCGAAAGAAAGTACGACGAGGCCATTCCCTTGCTGCGAAAATGTGCTACCCTGGCGACAAAAAAGGCGCAGGTTTACTACAATCTCTCGAACGCTGAACGCCACACACACCAGGATGCTGCCGCGGTGCGGGACATGAAGGTGTTCCAGACCCTCTCCAAAGATGAGGCCAACGCACCTTATCCGTTTCAGCATTTCCTGGAAGCGTTGGACCAACGCGCGTCCCTGCCACCGAGACAAAAATCGGAAATCGACTTGCAGGAACTCTTGCGCATGGACGCCCGAAACCCTAACGACCCCCGCACCCTTTATCTGTTGGTGGAAACCTACTTGAAACTCGGGCGCATTTCGGAGGCTCGCCAGAGAGCCTCTCAACTTGATGAGGCGAGCGGAAGAGACGTTCGAACGGAGTTGGGGGCTGGGACTCTTCTGGCTCGGTATGGATTGTTTTCCGACGCCCTCCAGCACTATCAGGCTGCGCTCCAGGCTGATCCTGCTTCGGATGACGCGAAATACAACCTCGCCAATGCGTATTTCCAGTTGCGGGATTATGGACACGCATTGGACGCTGTCTTGCTATGCTCGCGCGAGGGTCAGGAAGACGGAGCCACTCTATCCTTGCTGGGCGATATCTACTCGCATCTGGGGCGAACCTCGGAGGCGGCGAACGCATTCGAGAAGGCCATCGCCAAGAACCCCGACAACGACCAGGGATACCTCTCCCTCGGCCTGGCCGAACTACGTGCGGGGGATACCGCAGCCGCTGGTCAGGCACTCCAGCGTGGCTTGCAGCAAGCTCCGAATTCAGGGCAAGTTCTTTGGGGACTGGGGGTACTGGCAGTCCTGGAAGGCGCGAACGATCGGGCTGAATCCTACCTGCGAAGGGCCTTGGACCTGATGCCTGAATGGCACGGCAGCTATGAAACGCTCGAAATGCTCTATGTTCAGACTGGTCAGGGCGAAAAGGCCCAAGATACACTCGAACTAGAAGCGCCAATTTCCCCTGGCAAAGGACGAGTGCCCGTCGGCCCAGCGGAGTCTCAGAAATCGCACGTCCTTTCCGCGGAGGCGCGCCGTGAATTCCTTCAAAAGGCGCTCACACTCGCCGACGAGATGGAGTGATTGTGTTGCTCCGTAATCGATGTCTTTCCATCGGGACCGTGGTCGAGACTCTTGACACACTGAATCGGAGTTCCGTGGAGGTTAGCTAAACAATGGACGCAAACGAGCGAGTTAGAGGATTCAAGCGCGGTCTCGCGTGCACCGTCGTGGTAATGGTCTTGGTCCTTGGCCAGGCGACCGGGTCCGCGCAGATGCCTGGACAGGCACTTCCCAATCTGCCGCAGATAACAGTAGAGCAGACCGAGTTCGGTCTTCGCGCAAATATCGCCCGGGAGATTGTGGACGTCACTGTCTGCCGGGATTCCGTGATCCATGTTGTGGCGTCGCCTGACGCTCCGTTGCCAGCGGAGCGTCCACGGCCCTGGATGCTGAACCAGCAGGACGCCTGCCCCGGAGCCCCATTCCGCTTTGTGGAAAACGGCAGCGTAGCCACGATCGCCACATCGGAACTGAAGGTCGAGTTCTCCCTCCAACGGGGAAACCTGACTTTTCAAACTGCGACCGGCGACCGGCTTTTGCAGGAAAACAATTCCGTCCCAAGAACCTACGAACCCACCGAGGCGAATGGCGAGAAGACCTACAGAATAACCGACCGGTTTTCCCTCGAAGCGATGGAGGCTGTGTACGGGCTTGGCCAGCACCAAAGCGGGATGTTCAACTATCGCGGCGCCACCGTTGAGCTGGCACAGGATAATACCGACGTGGCCATTCCGGTGATGCTTTCGACCAAAGGCTACGCGCTGATGTGGAGTACCGCAGCCTTTAGCTATGTCGACAACCGTTTTCCTCTCGACCTGGAGTTGACCTCGATAGCCGGCAAGTCCGTGGATTACTACTTTATTTACGGTCCGGAGATGGACCAGATCATTCATCTCTACCGGTCGTTGACGGGCCATTCACCCCTCCTGCCGAAGTGGGCGTACGGCTTCTTCCAGTCGAAAGACCGGTACGTCTCGCTGGACGAGATTAGGCAGATTGCCGGCAGGTATCGCGCGGAGCACATTCCGCTCGATGCCATGGTTCAGGACTGGTTCTGGTGGAAAGTGGAGGGCGATCCGGACTTCAATTCCAATTACCACGACGTAAGTGCTGATCTGCAGGCGTTGAACCGGGAACACGTTCACGCCATGATCTCGGTTTGGGGGCTTTTCGATCCGCGTTCCGAGAATTACCGCATTATGACCGCGCATCAGTTCGATGTTCCTGGCGCGCATGTCTATGATGCCACCAACCCCGCGGCGCGAGACTTCTACTGGGACAATCTTGTAGGCAAGCTCTTCTCGATGGGCTGGGATGCGTTCTGGCTCGACAGCGCTGAGCCGGAAGAATACTGGCCGCACTTCGGCGACGCGATTCTCCGCAACAAAAGGGTGGCGATCGGCAATGGGGCCGAGTACACGAACGTCTTTCCACTGATGCACACGCTGGGCGTGCAGCAGCACTGGAAGGCAGCGAGCGAGCAGAAGAGGGTGTTTCTTCTGACGCGGTCGGCGTTTTTGGGCCAGCAGCGCGTAGGCGCAGCCGTCTGGTCCGGCGACGTGTACAGCACGTGGTGGGGGCTCTCGCACCAGGTCCCGGCGGGACTCAACTTCGCTCTGTCAGGGTACCCGTACTGGACTACCGATATCGGAGGATACTGGCCGGCATACAACGGCACCACGCAAGAACCCGACTACCAGGATCTCTACGCCCGTTGGTTCGAGTTCGGGGCGTTCTGTCCGATATTCCGTACGCATGGTCATCGGCCGCAAAATGAGATATGGACCTATAAGGCGGTCGAGCCCATCCTCATTCAGTACGACAAGCTGCGCTACCGGCTGATGCCTTACATTTATTCGCTGGCATGGAAAGTGGCCAGCGACGACTACACGATCCAGCGGCCGCTGGTGATGGACTGGCGCACCGATCCCAGAACCTGGAATGTCGGTGACCAGTTCATGTTCGGCCCTGCGCTGATGGTCGCGCCGGTCTTGGCGCAGGGAGCGTTGGCTCGGAGGGTGTATCTGCCCGAGGCGCACGTCTGGTACAACTTCTGGACCGGAGATTCGGTTCAAGGCGGACATGAGATTGAGGCAGACGCACCTTTGAACCGCCTGCCGCTCTACGTGCGCGCCGGATCAATTCTCCCCATGGGGCCTGAGATCGAGTACGCGACCGAGGATCCAGACAGCCCGATCGAGCTCAGAATCTACCGTGGCGCCCCCGGTTCCTTCGATCTGTACGAAGACTCCGGCGACAGCTACGATTATGAAAAAGGCATACACTCCATCATTCCTCTTAGCTGGAATGAGCAGACGGAAGTGTTGACAATCGGCACTCGTCAGGGCTCGTTCCCAGGGATGGTCGGCACGCGGCAGTTTCGGGTTGTGCTGGTTGGAAACGGACACGGAGTGGGTGAGGCGGTTTCGGCACGCGAAGACCGGCAGGTCACGTATGACGGCAGGGAAGTGCGGGTGACTCTGCATCAGTGAACCGGCTCCGCGCCTTGACGCAGGACCGATTTTCCAGAGCAGCATGCCCGTTGGGCTACACGGTGATAGTCAACGCGCGAGTGTCCCCTGAAGGCGGATGTCGCGGCAGGAGGCGCCCACGAAAACCTTCCGGCTTCCACGGGCGGTTGCCCACCCGTGCGTATCCGCCGACCAGTAAGACAGTTGCCTGAGATCGACGTGGAACGTTACGCTGGCGGCACGGCCCGGCGCGAGTTCGATGCGACGGAAGCCAACGAGAGACCTTGAAGCCATCGGGGCGGGAGGATTCTCGACAGGCCCCACGTACGCTTGTGGGACCTCCGCGCCCGCCCTCGAGCCGGTATTGCGAACCGTGAATATCACATCGAAGCCGTTCACGACTTGCCTCACGGCGAGCCCGGAGTATTCGAAATGCGTGTAGGATAGCCCGTGCCCGAACGGGAACAGCGGCTCGATCTGTTGTTGGTCGTACCATCGGTAGCCCACCGCGATGCCTTCGGAATAAGTCACCGGGGGCGCAACCGGGATCGTTCCGCCCCGAGCGGGCGGCTGCCGGGGCGGCCCGAGACGTTCCGGATGTCCGGCCGCGCGCGCCGGGGTGTCCTCGAGTTTCGCGGTGAAGGTGACCGGCAGCCTGCCGGCGGGGTTCGCACGTCCGAGGGCAAGATCCGCCGTGGCCCAACCTCCTTCCTGGCCGGGGTACCACATTTCGAGGATGGCGAGTACCTTGTCCCTCCAGGGCATCGCAACCGGGCCGCCGGTATTCAGAATGACGACCGTCCTCGGGTTCGCCGCCGCGACCTTCTCGATCAGGTCGTCCTGATTCTCGGGTAACGAAAACGAGCCTCCCATCCCGCTCCAAACAGATACCACGGTTGTCCTCGCGGTCTTCGCCACGACGACGGCGGCGTCAATGCCCGCCCGGCGGAACTGCGGCGTGATCCAGGAGAAGCGGATGCTCAGGGGCCCTTGACCGATGGAGTTCGCGGTGAAGGCGATCTGGTGGGGGCCGGCGGTCAGTCGGATCGTTCCAATGCCGTTGTCCCGTTCGTCAGTCGTGGGGAGCAAGCTGGACCACTTCTTGGTTACCATGCCGCTCCCACCGAAGCCCGGGCCGCCGGTCCTTGCGACCAGGCGGCCATCGATGGCCACCGTCCCTCCGCCTTCGGACCCGCCCGTCAAGGCCGGCTGCACCATGAGCGTGTAATCCCCAGCCTCGGGAGCGGCGAGTACTCCCGTCCACGAATAGTCCGCGCCGGAGGCGAGCGCCGATGGGCCTTGGAAATCCACCGTCTGGTCAACCTGGGCCGGTCCGGATTCCTCCGCGCTACACTGGCGCAGCAACCCCGGCCGCCCGGCGTGAGAGAGCGCGGAGCCCGGGATTACAACGCCGGTCAGGTCGACGCCCACAGAGTAGGCGATTTTGGCTCGCGGCGAGAGCCGCCGAAGAGCGTCAAGCGGCGATACCAGGCGGTCTTCAAAACCGTAGGCGCGCTCGCCCAGAAACCCAGCGGCAAGCTGACCGGCGGTGGGGCCGATCAGGGCGAGTGACGCCAAATCTTCGGCGGTCAACGGTAGCGTGCCTGCGTCGTTCTTGAGCAGCACGGCGCCCTCCGTGGCGATGCGGCGCACGAGCTTCGCATGTGCTTCGACGTCGATCGCTCGCGGCCGTGCGGGTGGCTTCCCGTCGAGAAGATGGAAGCGATCCATCTGCACCAGGATGCGCGCCAGCGCCTGGTCGATGGCCGAAACCGGAATCGCGCCGGTCTCGACGGCGGCTTTCAGCGCATCGGTGAACTGAGGCCCGCCTCGGCGCCCGGCGATCTCGCGGCCGGGCATTTCCAAATCCAGACCTTGAGTGATTGCCTGCGGGCTGTGCACCGCGCCCCAGTCTGAGGTCACGAACCCCGCGAAGCCCCAAGCTCCCCGCAGGATGCCGTTGAGCAGATCGGCGTTCTCGCACGCCCAGGGGCCGTTGATCCGGTTGTACGAGCACATCACCGACGCCACGCCGGCTTCCACCGCGGCCTGGAAAGCAGGCAGGTAGATTTCGTGCAGCGTCCGCTCGTCGATCGAGGGGTTGTCGGAACCGTTGTAACCGGCCAGATGCTTCACCTGAGCCATGATGCCCTGACTCTGGATGCCCGCGATCTCGGACGAGGCCAAGCGAGCGGAGAGATAAGAATCTTCGCTCAGGGACGTATGGTTGCGGCGGAACAGAGGGTCGCGAACGATGTTGACTTGAGGGGCTAACAGGACCTGCTGCCCGAGCGCCCTGGCCTCGCTGCCCAGGATGGCGCCGTAGAGGCGCGCGGACTCGACGCTAAACGTCGCAGCCAGCGCCACGGGTGCAGGCAGGCCGGTGGATTCTCGATTCACGTTTATGCCGCCGGGTCCGTCGGCAAAGCGAAGCGGCGGAATGCCCAGGCGCGGCAACCCAGGCCAGTAGCCCGCCTCTCCCAGCTCCTCGGGATCGCGCGCGCCATGCACGAGCGCCAGCTTTTCTTCCAGGGTCATGCAGCGGAGGAGGGACTGAACCTTCTGATTCGAAGGCTTTTCGGCGGCGAGGAGAGTGGCTGCGAAAACAACTAACAAAGCAAATAGTGCGAGGGATGCCAAAGCACGGCGCAGTAGAAGGTGTGAAAGAATTCGAAAGTTGTCGTGGTGAGTGTTCATGGGCCTACGACCCACCCGTAGACATGAAAGTCTCAAACCCTGTCGTCCCCGCGCAAGCGGGGACCCACATCCGATGGATTCCCGCTTTCGCGGGAATGACGTGACTTTCGAAGGAGCACTACCATTGCGAGTCGTTGGCGCCCCGGTCGAGACGGAAGGATGTGGAAGCTGCCTTGTCGCTGCATACCACTTGCATCTCGGCCGCAATAGGCGCGATCTTCGAAAGCGTGATCTTGCAGGCCGCCACGGGAGCAGGAGGCCTGATCATGAGCATCGGCACGCGCCCCAGGTCTTGCTTCGGATCGTAGGTCGCTACCTGCGGGCCGGTCGCCTTATTGACGGCGAGTTGCCACTGAGGGCCATCCGTTAAAACGTAGAACGTGTAGAGGCCCTTTGGAACGTTGAAGCCCTTGAACGCCAGATCGGCCGAGGTATGAAAGCTGCCCGCGATGCGGTGGTTGGCCGCGGGCGCGGTGTAATTAACGGTGATCGTCGTGCCGTCGAGCGTCGCGGAGGCCATCTGTTGCCCATAAGCAGCCGCACTCAAGCCGAGCAGCACGCCCGCACAGGCGGCAATGTACTTCTGCATCGTGTTCATCGTTTTGTCTCCCATTCAGATTACCAAAACCGGAGGTAGCGCCAGTGACCGCCCGGCCTCCCATGGGCGCTACCCGCTAGATGTCACGGAGATACTCGTCCAGAATGCTTTGCACCGCCTTGTAGGGATCGCGGCCATTAGCTTCAGGGACGGCTTCGATCGAAAACAGCCCTTTGTATCCGACCTCCTTCGAAATCCGGATCACCTCGGCCTCGTTCCACCGTTTCGGGTTGTACTGTAAATGGCTGCTGCCGGACGACAAGGGATACAGCGCGCGCAATCCCGGCCACCGCGCCTGGTTGTCCGGGAATCCGCCGGGGTCGGGATTGGCCCAAATACCGGCGGCCTTGATCACTTCGTACTCGTCACGCCAATCTGCCGGTGCTGCGCCTGCGGCCGCACGGCCGCCTTCTCCCGGGGGATCGTCTCGGTTCTCAATCGTCACCCAGACCTTCCTGGTTTTGGCGTAGGCGTTAATCTTCTTCAAGGTGTCGATCGCGGTCTGACGCACCTCAGGCGCAAGCGTGCCCTGGTTCAGCATCACCCGCGGACAGCCGAGGGTCACCGCATGGTCGATCCATCGCTTCGTCAAGTCAATCGTCTCCACCCGCAGCACAGGATCCGGAGACGAAATGTTCAGCTCGCCCAGCTCCAGGACGAGTTGCGTCATCTGCGATTTGGCTTGCTTCAGCCGGTTCTTAAACTCCTCAAGGTAGTCGGGCTCGGTGGAACGAAAGTAAGCGTGCTGGATTTCCACATGATGGACGCCGAAGCGTTGGGCGATTATGGCGGGAAAATCCAGGACGTCGATGGTGCGACGCGGATCGTCCGCATGCACACCCCACTTGACGATAGAGTCAAAACTGTAACTCATTACCGCGATGCGATCCAATTTGGCTTGATCTGTGGGGTGCCCCCACGCTCTGGCCGCACTGACCGCCACCGCTGAACTGATAAGAAACTCCCGACGGTTGACCATATGGTACCTCCTATAGTGCGCCTTCACGACATTCCGGTATTCGACCCGTAGCGACGCACGTACTCAGCGTTCATGGCGTACTGGTCGATGTATTTGTCGTACATTCCGACCACCACGGCGTCCGTTCGCTTGATGTTCGCGAAAACCTCTTTAAACGTCTCCTCCACGAATTCCTGGGTCTCGCAAAGCCGGCCGGCAGCCAGGATCTTGTACACCCAGCAAGGCTTCTTGGTCTGCTTTATCACTTTGAACATTTCCGGCGGATCACCGCGAACGAAGGATATTTCTCCGCCGTAGTGCGGCGAGCTACCCTCCCTCGAGTGGCCAAACTCGGCGGGCATCATTTCAGGGTTGGACGCGAATGCCTTATCCCATTCCGCCTTGATGCGGCCAAACTTGTAAAGGCAGGTCTGGTAAAAATCCACGTCCCAGTCCTGGGACTCGATTTCCATGAACACTTCCGGCCGGTGGCTGTTGACGGCGACCAGCACACCCGTATCGCGCACTATTTTGCACCAGTCCCGAACCTTGTTGAGCTGGCCTCTTCGCCACATGGCGTCTGTGCCGGACTCGCCCCAGCCGGGGTGGTGAATGGCTATGGGTCCGAGCGCCGCCGTGGCCTTGATGGACGGTGTCGGATCAAGCCAACTCCCGTCCTTGCCCAACTCCACCTCGTTGGTGCAGGAAAAGAGCATTTTACCGCCGTGTTCCGCATTGTACTTGGCAACGCGATCTTCGGCTTGTTCCATGCAGTTGATGCCTAACTCTTCACAGTGCTTCCAGATCTGCACCAGCCGTTCAGGAGTGTGCCAGGCAGTCATCTCCTCATCGATCATTTGTGACAAGTGCGAAATGCCGTCGGCGGGGTTGGTTCCCATAATCAAGCGAGAGACCATATGCTTACCGAAACGAACCATCGGCATCGGGGGTTGCTGCGCTTCCGGTTGCTGAATCGCCGGTTGGTGCGGAGAGGCGTCTGCCGCGAAACTTGACACGACGGCGAGTGATCCGATCTTTTGCAGGAAGTCCCGCCGGGAGTTCTCGCCCGTCAGGTTAGGTTTAGATTTTGAGTTCACTTCTGTCCGCCTCCTTTGCGGATGCAACTTTTGCGAGACTGCAGATCCCGCCCTGCTCCGAGGCTCGGAGCCAGAGGTTAACGGGAATCGCGGCAGGATCCTTCGGCTCGTAAGGCCAGTTGACCCTCTGCCCCGTACCGGCGGATTCGTACGCCGCGTAAATGATTTCCAGGGCCGCCACGCCGTCCTCACCTGTCTCGCGAGCCGACTGGTCATTCAGGACGCATTGGGTGAAGTGGCGCATCTCATGGGGGAAACCGTAGAGGTGGGCTTCCTCGAAGACCGTAAACGTCCACCCTTTGGTGTCGCCGGATTTCTCCACAGCATACCCGTAACCATTTACGCTGTAGGTTTCCATGGAACTGCCGTGCAGCAGATCGCAGTAAATCACTCCACTCGTTCCATACAATTCAATCCGGTCGTCCATGCCGCCATGCCGCACCCAACAGTCTTCCAGGACGGAAATCCCTCCCCCTTCAAACTCCAGGATGATCACGGAATTGTCTTCGCCTTTGGTGCGCTCGTGAAAAACGTGTTGGCAATGCGCCACAACGCTCTTGACCTGGGGCTTGCCGTACATCCAGCGCGACCATTCGATTCCGTGGCAACCCATGTCCATGATGACGCCGCCACCGGCGCGCTCGATATCGCAAAACCAGTCGGAGTGCGGGCCGGAGTGCTTTGCGCCTTGCTTGGTCATGTACATCTTGCCGATGGCGCCTTCCTCCACAAGCTGCTTGGCGCGGGCGTATTTGGGCGAGAAACAGATCGTCTCCGCGTACATAAGTTTGACCCGATGCTCGCGACACGCCTCCATCATGGCGCGGCCCGCCTCCAGCGTGTGAGCCAGAGGCTTTTCAATCACAATGTGCTTGCCGGCTTCCGCTGCCGCCACCACAATTTCGCGGTGCAAGTGGTTGGGGACCCCCACCACAACCATGTCGATATCCTTACGCTCAAGCAGTTGGCGGTAATCTGTGGTCGAGGTGGGGATCTTCCACTTCCGTGCAAACTCCACCGCCCCTACGGGATCCGCCCCGCAACTGGCCACGATTTCCGCCTCAGGCACTTCTAGAAATGCCTCAGCGTGAACCTGGGAGACAAAACCGCTTCCGATGATTCCCACGCGCACTTTGTCCATTTATGACACCTTGTCGTTCAGCAATTGGCACGGGGATTCTCGTGCCGCGCCTCCGGCGACGGGGTTCTCGATTCGCCTCTGCCGGGATGGCCTATCCTGGGCGCCCCGCAGCCCGGGTCTTATATCCTATCTCCCCTCCGAATTCAAGACCCCGTATCGACATCCGAGTACCAAAAGGCCAAAGAGCCCACGTTAGCAGGCTTCGTCACGCCCAGAGTCGGCCGCAAGCTTAAGAACTGGAGCAGCATTGATCAGCACTATGAAACCCTTCGCCTCGACATGCGAAGCCTCTTACAGGAATTGGGCGTGGCCGCATAGACAATTGTTTGTCGATACAGGCGCTGCAAGCGCCTAGGGTCCGCGACTTCACTCAACCTGACGCTTCAGCCGCACGCCTGTAGGTTGTATCGCGCGAGCGAGTGAAGGTCGATCCTACGATGACGCTACGGTGCGGGTAGAGCCGTGGCTAGTGGCTAGCTTATTTCTTGCGGAGCTTTTCGTAAGTCTGCAATTCTTCCTGGCCGCGTTCCTGGTCGCCCGTGCGGAGGTAGGCCTGCGCCAAGCGGTAATGGGCATCGGGATCGTCGGGATTCGAGCGGATGGCAGTCTGAAACTCCGAAATGGCCTCCTGCTCACGATGCTGGTCCTGGTAGAGGACCCCGAGTTGTAGATGCCCGCCCTCCCATTGCGGGTCGAGCGCAAGCGATTTCCTAAACAGGGCTTCGACCCGGGCCATGTCGACGCCTTGCTCGCCGCTGCGGGAACCTTTCCATAAGCTGAGCGCACCGTAGTAGTAGGCAAGCGCGTTGTTGGGGTTGGTTTCCATGAACCTCTGCATGTATCTTGCGACCACGTCGGCATTACCCTGGGTAACGTTGAACATCTTGCCGAGAAGCAGGTAGGGTCGAGGATCGGAGCGGTTGAGGTCTGAAGCGTGACAGAGAGCCTCGATCGCTGCATCAAAGGAGTTGTGAGAATAAAACGCGATGCCAAGTCCGATATACATCCGCAGGGAATTGGGGTAGAGCGCAACGCCACGCTTGAACACTTCAATTGCAGATTCGATGGAATCATGAAGGAGCAGTTCGTTTCCCAAGTCAAGGATGTTCTTCTCACTGGAGTCCATTTTCGCCGCAAGCTGGAATTCACTGACCGCCGAGCCTGGATTGCCCAGGGCTTCTTCGACCTGACCGAGCAGATTGTGGAATTCGGCGGTGTCCTTACGGTGGATCAGGTCCTGAAGGAGGAGTTGCGCCTTCACCAGGCTCCTCGTTTCAAGGTACGCCCGGGCTAGGTCGTATCCGTTGGGGCAGTCCCCGGGATTCAACTCTTGTCCCTTTTCAAGATAAGGAATCCCGCCTCTCAGATTACCTATAGAAAGATAATACTCTCCAAGTTGATGATTTTTCTGGGGACTTTCAGGATCAGCTCGCAGGGCTTCTCGGAGGCCGCGTTCCACTTCCGGCGCATTGGGCCTTGACGGCTCGCGGGGCCTGGGCTCGTTGCCGGTGAGGCCCACGTCCTCGGTCAACAAGCGTTGCGGGCTTTGCGCTTGCGAAGAGTACCCAGCGGCGTCGGTGCTGCTTTTGACCCCGCTGGCCTTCAACGGGGTGTCGTCGTAATAGCTGGGCTCTTGTGAGACGGAGGGCGCTTGGTTAGGTCGCCGCAGGCCTGTCGCGGTCAGAAGGAAGTCGACCGTCCTCGAGGTTCCGCCCGAAACGCGCACATCGGCCCGAGTGACAGGCTGATAACCAGCAGCGTCGACGGAAAGCGTGTAAGTAGCCGGTTCTACGGATGGAAACGAATAATGCCCATGCTGATCCGCTGTAACGGTTTGCCGGCTTCCATCGGCAGCCGCCAGCGTCACCCTCGCGCCGGGAATCGGGACATTGGAAGGCCCGGCAACCGTCCCCGTCACCCTGCCATTCTCTCCCGCTAAGAGAGACCCCGCTCCCAGCAGGAGCGCCAGCAGCCAGCCCAGAAGGACTACCCTGCCTTGCGTGCTGCCAGTGAAAGGTCGGGATTTGTGATGACCTTCTGCGGGACCAGGCCAAGTGAACCCGCCCGGAGAGCCTCCCGCTCCGACGTCGTTTATCCGAGTCATAGAGATTCCAGGCTCAGCGCCTCGCCAGAATACGATTTTAGCACCATGCTTTCGGCGCGACCAAGAAGTGTAGCGTTATGTCATTGAAAGACGCTTGTCGACGGAATATTATAAAGTCTGAGAGTTGATTCAATGCCCGGGAACGAGGCCGGACTCCGGCCGAAGTCACCTTGGAGAGGGTCGTGCATGGAGAATAGACTTCGCCTGGACATTCCGATTGGCGCCGTGGTTGCCGACGATTCGAATTCGGTCCCAGACCCTTCCAAGCGAACGTTCTTGCGCGCGGCGGGATTGCTCGTGGCCGGCCTTGTGGTTCCCCAGGCACGCGGGGGGAAGAGCCCACAGGCAATGGCGGGCTCGGGTCGGAAGGTCGTGGTGGTCATTTTCGGCGGCGTGCGCCGCGCGGAGACTTTCTCCCAGGAAGGGCTGTTGAACATCCCTCACCTCTCGCGAGACCTGCTCCCCAAGGCACTGTTTTACGACAGCATCCGCAACGAAGGCGTGACGGCTCATTTCAACGCTATCTCCAGCATCCTTACCGGCAACTGGCAGCGCGTGGACGATTGGGGAAAGCTGGCCCCCACCACTCCGACGGTGTTTGAGCAATTCCGCAAGCGGCTCGGCGTACCTCGAAGTGAAACTTGGGTGGTGGCCAGCAATAAAGCCCTCACCAGCATGATCGGCGCCAGTTCGGCTTCGGATTATGGGCCTGAATATGGCGCCAATGTGGTGTTTCCCAAGCAACTGATGATCGAGGCCGTGGCCGAGGCTCTCCGCCAGGGACGTACCCGCAACATGGCTGATCGCGCCAAGGTGCAGGCCGAGTTGGAAAGCAGCCTGGAAGGGAGCAACTACGAGGGTTTGGGCTGGACGGTCTTCGACGCCGCGGAGCGGCTCGATCCGCGGGCGCTCGGCACCATCAAGACGGCCATCGCCACTTTTGTTGAAAGTGGCGGCCCGACCTCCGGCGACGAGCTCACCTACCTGGTGAGCCGCGAAGTGATGCGCAAGTTTGCACCACGTTTACTCGTCGTGATCTTTTCCGACGTGGAAGTGGCGCACTTTGGCTCTTACGCCATGCACCTGGCCGGCATCCGAACCGCAGACCGGCTCGCCTATGAATTGTGGCAGGAAGTGGAAGCGAACCCGGAGTACTGCGGAAAGACCACCCTCCTGATCCTGCCGGAGTTCGGACGCGACCCAGACGGCTCATCGACGAACGGATTTTTCAATCACCGTGCCAACGAAGAATCGACCCGGAACACCTGGATGATGGCCCTGGGAACGGCGGTCGACAAACCACAGATCATCGATCGTCCCGTCCAGCACGTCGATCTTGGCCCAACTCTGGCGAGCCTCCTGGGTTGTCCGCCCATGGGTTCGCAAGGCGCGCCGCTGCGCGAATTGAAGGTTTAGGGAGCAGGCATGAAGCTCGAGGGAAAGCTGCCGGAGGGAATTCAGCAGGCGTTGAAGAAAGGCCTGCTCAAACGCCTCCCCTTGACCTTCCTTCCCTTTGTCAATCAGCGCCTCCGCGAGTGGGATTACCAGTTTCCCTACGAACGACAGTCGATCTTGCGTTTTCTGGTTTACGTGAGCGGTTTGAACGAGCAGGATTTTTCCAGCCTCTTCCGGGAGGTCTTCCAGCTCGAAGAGAAGATGGGGGTACGCCACTGGCAGCAGTTCTCGACTGCCGACCAGACGATCGAAGATTCCTCTCTGCTCGCCCGCTCGCCTTACTTTCAAGAATGGCGACGGGCCGTGCAGGCGGTTTTCGACGCGGTGGAGCAGCACGGGCCCAAAATGGAAAACGCCGCCGGCGCGGCAGGACGGCGGTTGGTTCTACTGGTCCTGCCTCGGCCCCTTCCCCTCGATTCTACCCAGGTCTGGAAAAAGTGGCGGGGGATCGGCCGGACGCTGAAACTCGATCTCACCCAATTAGGCGAGACTCGTAGCCTTTCGGAAATCCTTGTCGCAGGCGCACCCAGGACCGATGGATGGCGCTCCGAAGGACTGCTGGATGTGGTCCAGCGCCGCCCGGATGTTTCGCCTGCGGATACGTGGATTTGTGATGCTGGAACCAGCCTGGTCGAGTCCGTGCTGAAGCGAGAACCCCCCGGGGCCGCCGCAGGTCGAGCTATCTTACTGAGCTACGGCAGGCTCGCCCCCTTCGGGGAGAGCTTTGCGCACGAACTGAATACCATGCGCAAGGACCTTACCGACGCGGATGCGGTTTACGATCATCTCCGCAAAGTGGACGTGACGCCTTTGTGCCCTACGGAGGTATCCGCTGAACCGGTGATTCGAGAATTCCTGCGCTCGCTTTATCTCAGTGGCAACGGCGCCTTACTCTTTGGCAACTCCTTTGTGGAGTGGGCGGCCTCGGAAGCATTCCGCCGCGCCCGGCCTTCTCTTCTCGTGGCGCAGTTCGGAATTCGCAACAAGCCAAAACCCTTTACCGGCGTGGTGCTGTTTGAGAACGCGGAGAAGCTTAATCCCCTCCCTGCGGTCGCGGACTTGCCGGGCAGCGCCGTAGACGCCGAGATGCTGGCGCTGTACGTGTGGCTGACCGCCAATCGTTACACCGAATATCAGAAGTCGACTCTCTGCGTCGGTCTGGCCGAGAGCCTTTCCGAGGCTTATATCGTCGCCCCACCGGAGTTCGCCCTGGCGCATGAAAAGGCGCCCCTCGCGGTCGACCAGTTCGCCTCCGCCCTGCGCGCCTGGATCACCTGAAGCTAGAAACTAGAAATCAGAAACTGGAAAATGGAAATGGGAGTGTGCTGTTCCAGCAGTTGTCGCCCGGCGGCGAAATGCGCGCTGGCGGCCGAGGGGAGTTTTGCTTAGGCAGGCAGGGGGGATGCTGTCTGCGCGTGCATCGGGGAGAGCGTAAGCAGTGGCCCCACCACGAGCAGCGCGATATCCAGTGCCAACTTCGCCCTGCACGAGCCGCCACCTGTCGCCGCTGGTCTATCCACCCTTCCGTTCCGCATCGTGTCTCCCGTGCCTGGTGTAACTCCGTTTTGGGCGGAGAATCTACTGGCCCAGCTTTTCGAGCATGCTCTTTGCCACAGCGTGCTCGGGGTGCCGGGCGAGCCACTGCTGCAAAATCTCTCGGGCCTGAGGTTTCTCTCCCTGCGCCACGTAAAGTCGCGCCAAGTTCAGGTAGGGCTGATCAAAATCGGCCGCCGCCCGAATAGCTTTCTGGAACTGTTCTTGGGCCTCTGCGTTCCGTCCCTGGCGCACAAAGAGCACGCCCAGATTATTGAGCGCCTCGGGGTAACCCGGTCGAAGCTCGACGGCGTGCTGCCAATACTTGAGCGCTCGGTCCGTATCGTTCAGTTGCGCGTAGAGCATCCCGACTCCGTAATTCACCTCCGGATCGTCGGGAGCCAAGGCCACGGCGCGATCCAAGGTCTCCTTCGCCTCGCTGATGCGCTGCTGGCGGCGAAAGACGTTACCCAGATTGTAGAAAGCTAGCGCGTAATCAGGTCGCTGGTCGATGGCCTGCTGAAAATAGCGGATGGCCTGGGCGTTATCGCCGGCCTGCGCGGCGAGCAATCCCAGATTGTTGAGCGCGTCAGGATATTCACGGCGCAACGCGACCGCGCGCTCGAGGTGGCGGCGGGCGTCGTCAGGCTTTCCTTGGTTCAAATAGAGTGTCCCCAGATTGTAGTGCGCCTCGGCGTAATTGGGATCGCTCTCGAGCGCCAGGGTAAATTCCCGGATCGCCTCCTCGTAGTATCCCGCCTGCGAAAAGGCCGCACCATAGGTGAATTCATTACGCCGGAATTCCCCCAAGTGCATCGTTCCGGGAAATGGCAGAGCCACCCTAGCCCGGTCTTCAAGGGTTTGCGGAATGCGCTCGCGATCCGCGTGCAAGCGCTCGGCATCGGCAGGCCCCTGGTAGACCTTCACAATGAACCCTTTCGCGTCGATGAGAAACGTCGTGGGCAAGCCGAGATTGCGCCGCCGGTCGAACATGAAATGGTAAACAAGGTTGTAAATCCCGGCCACATCGTCGCTGGCCAGCAAGACAGGCAGCCGTAAGGAATTTGCGCGGACGAAGTTGCGGACCTGAGCCTCATCTTGGGGCTTATCAAGATTGATGGTCAGCACCTCGATCGTCGCCGGCCCCCTGAAGGCTCCGGAATGGTCCAGCGCCCTCAGGGTTTCGAGGCTGGGCGGACTCCAGGTGGCCCAGAAGTTCAGCGCCACCTCTTTTCCTCTCAAGTCCATTAGGCGGTGCTTCTGCCCAGCGAGATCCTCCAGTTCGAAATCCGGAGCCATGATGGGATCAATCAGCCAGGTTTCGCAGGTGGCGGGAGGCGGCTCGGCCTCCGGCGGAGGGGGAATCACAGAAAGAGGTTGAAAGGGACGGAACGCCACCGCCCGGAATTTGTCCGAGCCTTCTTCAATCTCGACGCGATGATTTGCCGGCAGCCCTTCAAAGTGTTGCACGGTGCCGCTGGGCCAGCGAATTTCGGCGCGGGCGGAAACGGCCTTGCCGATGCCAAAGAAGAGCTCCTTCGTGTGCTGCGAGAAGAAGCCGGTGCCGGCTTGCAAGCATTTCATCTGGCGCCCTTCGCCGGCCTCGAGAATGACCACCGAGCCGACCGCATCCCGGTTGCTCTTGGTGCCGCGCAGTCGCAGGGCCAACGCGTTGCCGAGACCAATCGCGTCGCAGCGCAGGATGCGCAACTGGGGCCCCGTCCGGTTTTTCAGGGCAATCTCCAGCCGCCCGTCGTGATTGAAATCGGCCAGGGCGTAGGCCCGGCTGTCATCGGGAAAATCCAGGCCGAGGGCTCCGGCGACGTCGGAAAAGGTGCCGTCTCCGTTGTTGTGGAAGAAGACATTGCGCAGATAGCCGGCCCAAGTTCCGTCGGAGCGAATCAGCTCGTTGATGGCGTTCCAGCCGAGTTCGTAAGGGACCGTGGGATGCGCGTCCGGCGGAGACTGCGCCACCACATGTTGCCAGAAGAAGCTTTCCAGATCATCACGCGTGGGGCCGGAGATCATACCGTTAGCGATGTAAAGGTGCGAGCGTCCATCGTGCGCAAAGTCCCAGGCGTGACAGGACCACGACCACCCTGCTTGCTCGATACCGGCCGCCGCGCTGCGATCCTCGAAGCGGCCGTTGCCGAGATTCCGGAAGAGCGAATTCCCCTTGGCGTGATGACGGAACTGGGCGCGGACCTCGGGAGGCATCCGTTCCAGGAAACTCGTCTGCGAGGTCAAGCGCATGCCGGAGGTTTCCCACATGTCCGAGATGTAAAGGTCGAAATTCAGATCGTTGTCGTAGTCGAACCAGCAGGAACTCATGCCCGGCCCTACGTCCACCACTCCCGCTTCTTCGGCGATGTCTGTAAACGTCCCGTTGCGATTATTGTGATAGAGATTCTTCCGCCCGAAGTCGTTGACCACGTACAAATCCGGCCAGCCATCGTTGTCGAAGTCGCACCAGGTGCAATCGAAGCTGAAGCGATCGTTGTTTTGATTGAGGCCGGTTGCCGCTGACACATCCTGGAAGGTGGCGTTGCCCTCGTTGTGGAAAAGGAAATTGGGCGGGCCGTTCCGCGCGTCGTAGTAGGGCGCCGGGAAGTGATATTGCTCGATTCCTTTGTAGTAACTGTACAGGCAGAAGTAGATATCCAGGCGCCCATCGCGGTCGTAATCGCCGAAGGCCGCGCCGGTGAATGTTCCTTGGGGGGCTTGGGCGAATTGAAAGGCCTCGGGCTTCCGCCTGAACTTGCCGTTCCCTTGGTTGAGGAAGAGGAGAGGGCCATTGGCGGTGACCACGACCAGATCCTGATAGCCGTTGTTGTTGATGTCCGCGAAGAGCGCGCAAGGAGAGTTGTCCAGGACACCCACGCCGGCGTCTTCCGTGACGTCCTCGAAGGTTCCGTCGCCGCGGTTGTGGTAAAGCCGGTTGGGGAGGCCCGAAGTCTGGCAGATGTAAAGATCGTCGAACCCGTCATTGTCGTAGTCACCGGCCGCAATGCCGTTGTTGCCGTAGACGTCGATGCCCGTCGCCGCGTCGAGCACCGTCCGCCAATAATCCGTGTCACGCAACATTTGCGTGCGGTAGGAAGAAACGTCCTTCAGAGCCATCGAAGTGATGTCCACGAATACCGGCTGAGGCGATAGGCTCTGGACGTCCGCTAGGGGTTGCAAATTCTTCGCCAGCAGTTCCCCCCCCGAACCTTGCTCCCAGTCAATCTTCCACATGCCGATCCGCTGCAGGCGGTGCAGCCCCGCTCCCGTGCCCACCAGAGTGTATCGAATCTCGGTCGAGACGCGGAGGGGAGAAACGGAGGTGATCTCCAAATCCGCCACCTTGAATTCAGCCACGAGAATCTTCGAGGCAGGGTTAAGGGAAGATCGAAACTGCTCCAGGAAGCCGTCCCGGCCGAGTGATGGGTCGGAAGAAAAACTCGAGCGCCGAACCACGAGAGTCGAATCGACCCGGATTGGTTCGAGCGACTGGGGGCGTGGTGAAGCCGCCGTAAACTGGGGTGAAAGGAACCCCGCGAGCGTGCGTGCCTCATCCCCGTTCTTGCAAAGCTCGTTCCCCCAGCGCGCGAGATAGCCTTCGATCTTGCGGCTATATCGCTCGCTGGGAAAATCGTCCTCTTTTCGCCGGGCCTTTCGGATCAGTTCCTCGAGGGGAGAGCGCGTCCGATATTGGGGAAGAATCCGATAATCCGGGACGATAGGAAGGGCCGCGGCCGCCTGCGTCGCAGTCCCTTGAGCGAGTAATGAGGCGGCTTTCTCGAAAACCGGTGCGGCAAGGAACAGGGCGGGCGCATAACTACAAACGCCCAAGAAATCTCGTCGTGTAAGGCCGCCCCTGACGCGCCTTCGAAGGGTTTGCATCGACGCTTACGACTCATCCGACATATCGGAGGCTCTAACCTAACAGCAAGGCAGCTTGCGGTCAAGCAGACGAATCGAACCTTAACCGTAAGGCGCGCCGCAGATTGTCAGGTGGGTCGACTTATGGTACGTTGGCACATTCGTGGGCCCCCTGATAGCGCCCAGGGATGGATAATCCGCTCGTCCAGCGCGTCAGAAAACCGTGGGGGAGGTATGTTGCGATGAATCGTCGAAGACTGCTGAAACTCGGAATGACCGGACTCGGCGGCCTCTGGATGCCGGGGACAAATGGGGAAGCTGCCCTGGGAGGCATCCCCGCGCAGTCGGCCGGACTCACCCCGGCCCCTCGATATGTTCTCTCGATGAATCGGAATTGGCTCTATGGGGGAAGGGTGGTGGAAGGCTCTACGCGCCCTGACTTCGATGACCGCCAGTTCGAGCGTGTTACGCTCCCGCACACCAATAAACTACTGCCCTGGCACAGCTTTGATGAAAAGGAATATCAGTTTGTGTCCATCTACCGGCGCCACTTCCGAGTGCCCCGCGAACTGAAGGGCCGGCGAATATTCGCAGACTTTGCCGGCGTCATGACCGCCGCCACAGTAACCCTCAACGGCAAGGAACTCGGGGAATATCGCGGTGGCTACACGCCTTTCTCATTCGAGCTCACTCCGCACCTGGCCTGGGAAGGCAAAAACGTGTTGGCCGTCCAGGTGGACTCAACCGAGCGCGCGGACATCCCGCCGTTTGGAGAGAACATTGATTATCTGACCTTTGGCGGGATCTATCGGGAGGTCTCACTGCGCGCCGTGCCGGAGGTTTTTTTCGAAAGCTTGTTTGCCAAACCGGTTAACGTTCTCCAGCCTGATCGCCGGGTGGACGTGAAATGTTTTCTGAGCCAACCGACCGGCGCCGCCCCAGCGCGGCTCAAGCTGAGAGTTGAACTAAAGGACGGCGGCAAGCTCGTGGCAAAGGAAACCGCGGACGTCGCTCCGGCCTCGGAAGGCGGAGCGCCCGTGGTTTCACTCACCAAGCTCGATAGCATTGAGCTGTGGGACTTGGAGCACCCGAAACTCTATACGGTGACCGCGCAAATCCTGGACGGCGGCAAGGTGGTTGACGGGTATTCCACTCGCCTCGGTTTTCGCTATACGCGCTTCACACCCGAGGGTTTTCAACTGAATGGTAGGACCGTGAACCTGCGCGGCCTGAACCGCCACCAGACGTTTCCCTATGTGGGCGGGGCGATGCCCGCACGTGTGCAGCGGCGCGACGCGTGGATACTGAAAAAAGAGCTGAAGTGCAACCTGGTTCGCACCTCCCATTACCCGCAATCGCCGCACTTCCTTGACGCTTGCGACGAACTGGGCTTGCTGGTTTTTGAAGAGATCCCGGGCTGGCAGCATATCGGAGACCAAGCCTGGCAGGACTTGTCGGTGC
The DNA here is from genome assembly GCA_050008495.1 of Terriglobia bacterium. Lineage (GTDB taxonomy): Bacteria > Acidobacteriota > Terriglobia > UBA7540 > UBA7540 > CAVROP01. The sequence goes on from JBEKMN010000043.1 coordinate 78,617, forward strand.
GCAATGTCGGCGAAATGATCAGGCGCGACTGGAACCACCCTTCCATCATTCTCTGGGGGGTGCGCATCAATGAATCGCTCGACAATCACGACTTCTATACGCGCACCAACGCCCTGGCGCATCAGTTGGACGATTCGCGGCAAACAGGCGGCGTGCGATACCTGGTTGACTCTGAGCTGCTCGAAGACGTCTACACGCGCAACGATTTCGGTTACCCCCTCATGCCGCCCAGCCATCCTCTTTACCTCAACACCGAATTCAACGGCCACATGTACCCCACGAAGCGCAGCGACAACGTGGACCGCGTGATGGAGCACGCGCGGCGCCACGCGCGCGTTCACGACCAGCTTGCGTCTGACCCGCGCTATGCGGGCGGCATAGGATGGTGTGCGTTCGACTACAACACCCATTCCAATTTTGGCTCTGGCGACCGCATCTGCTATCACGGCGTTTCCGATATCTTTCGCATTCCGAAGCCGGCCGCCTTTTTCTATACCTCGCAATGCGATCCAAAGGAGGAGGTGGTCCTGGAGCCCTGCTTCAATTGGTCGCAGGGCGATCAATCGGAGGGTGGCGGAATCCGGCGCGCGACGATCTGCTCGAATTGCGATCATTTGAAGTTCTATGTCAAGGGTGAGTTGAAATTGGAAGCCGATCCCGATCGCGTGACTTATCCCCACCTTCGCTTCCCGCCCTTTATCGTCGATCTTATAGGTGAGAGGCTGGAAGATTGGGGCGATTTGCGCATCGACGGCTATATCAATGGCGAAAAAGTGATTTCCAAAACTCTGCCTGGAAATGATACGGATGCGGAGTTGCACCTCATGGCCGACGAGACGGAGCTTTTGGGAGATGGAATCGACTCAACCCGCGTCGTGCTGAAGGTGACCAACGCGGAAGGCGGCTGGCGGCCGTTTTCAAGCGGCCCGGTAACTTTGAGAATTGGGGGCCCGGGCGTGATCGTCGGCGAGAACCCGTTTTCTCTGGTGGGAGGCGTCGGCGCAGTCTGGGTGAAAACAAAGGAAGGCGCGGGCGTGATCTACCTCGAAGCGCGGCACCCTCGGCTGGCAGTTAAAAGCGTCGAGATTCGAGTACAGGCGGTCGAGCCCGAGGTCATATGAAATAAGAGCGATGGGCGAGAAACGGCGAGCTTGAAGTGAGACTCACCACCCGCCGACGGTTGGGTGTACGCTGCCAGAGCCCGGGTTTCAAGACAGAGATCGCGGCCTAATCCTTCGCGGGATGTCCTCGGCGTGAAGTTGCGAGTGATTTACACATTCTTCCTGTTGATCATCGGTTTAGCAGCTCCTTCTGCATCGGAAACGCTCCGTATCGCTAGTCTTCCCTGCGGCCGCCATTGCGGGGCTTGCCAGTGCGCATCTTCCCCTCGGACGATTCCTGCTCCCGTTCATGGGTTTTCAGAATTGGCTCGGGGGAGCTTGCGGCATCCACCGAACAGCACAGCCAGGCCTAGCCGCAGCAGGGCAGCTCGACGAGCCTCATCCCGTGCAGAGGGTCCGTGTGGCATACGTTGCAGCAGCCCACATTGTGACTCCAGAACTTCTGCTCAAGCTCCCAAGTGTTTGTGGGGAGGCCGATTTCGGATATGTCCAGCCCCAGCTCCTTCGACCAGTAGCAGCGTGCGAACTCCCAGTACCGCCTCGTGTCCTTTCTGGCTCTTGCAGCCATGAGGTCAAGTGCCGGGCGGCCGAAGTCCTCGTCGGCATGCCTCAGCAGGCGGCGGATGGCGAGGAAGAGCAGGGTCTGGCGAATCTGCCTCGGCGTGGGGGCTGGAGGCTCGTCCTCCGGCGAAGCGTCGTCCGCCCTGCGGACCTGGTCCTTGATGAAGTCGGCCGCCTGCCCACGCAGAAACGCCTCGGAAGCGCTGGTGCGGCGGACCGAGTTGCTGCCCTTGCCACGGGCTAGGGAGTGCTTGACCCTGGGCGGAATTCAGCGATGAGATATCAGGGGGAGGGAAAGTGTGTGCGGATCACTCGCGATTCTGGCGATCAGCGGAGAGCTTGGGTGTGCCCGTCGCATGCGGTCGCGCCGCCGGGCTCGGGTCGGCCGAGGGCATGCAAACCCAAATCTGGTGTAGCCGACTTTTTGTCACTTCCAGCGCCTCGCCTTGCGGCTCGGAAGCCTTGACTTCGTTTGCGCAAATTGTGCTGTTTTTGCTCCGTTCAGGCTCCAATTTGTGCTAATCTGCGCGCAAAACGCGCATCATTTGCATCACTGAAAAAAGTGATGTGCTTTGTTTTCAGGTACTTCTTAGCTTCGTTCCCACTATTTTTCATTTTTTGTAGTTCCCTACATTCCCACATAGCCGGGACCCTTCCGCTTTCCCTGGCGCCTCGGCGTGCCCTGGCGCCCGCCTGCGACAATGTGTCCAGAACATAACCATCTTGGTAGGCTATCACAAGCCCGTGACACTGTCAAGCGGAAAATGTGAAAAAGTGAGCGGACTTTCCCGAGTTTCTTCGCCCTGTCCAGCCAGACCACGCCAGGAAGAGTGACTGTGACAAGATGTCGTTCTGCGGTGTGCCCTTGGCCGGAAAATGGGAACTTGCCTCTCCTCCTCAACACCAGTTATTCCCCCCTAGGTCGGACCTACGGTTTGCGACTTTACGTCCCAGTGATCGCAAGCAGGGACGGTAGCTTCCTCGATGCCGACTTCCGGACCGGAATAGCTTCCGAGTGGCCCGTCCTGGCACAATCGCTGGCTAGGGACGCTTCATTCAAGAACTTGGATCTCGGGGTAAAGCGGAGATGCTATCTTCGGAGGCGAAACCCCTTCGCCCTTGAGGTACGCGTCGAAAAAGCTGCGCAAGCAGTACGCGGTCACGGCAAGTTGGCGGCGCCCGTCGATGCCAACAATTCCCAGCAAGCGGAGCGTTCGCAGCACGATATGGCTTTTCAACAAGGCCCCGTCGTCGCTAAAGAGGAAATGGTTTGCGCCCCGGATCTGGACGCGCAGCCGTCCATCGGGGGGCAGCCGATCATAAATCGATTGGATGTCAGCCCAAACCTGGCCGCCCTCGGGGTCGGACTTACCGCTGTGGCCGCTCAATAGGAACATGAATGGGCGATTAATCCCTGCTTGAATGACGCTGCCGTGGGGAGCGCCGTCCACATTGATGCCCGCCTTGCATCTGGAATCTTCATAGCAGAACAGCGCGGCCGCAGCCCCGCCAAAGGAGTGGCCGAATACTCCTACGCGCGCCATGTCGAGCCGTCCCGTGAAAGTGCCGGAGGCATCGGAAGTGTTCAACTTGGCCAAGCGGTCAAGGACGAACGCCATGTCGCCAGTCCACGCATTCAGCACTCGGATGGCACAACGGTCTCGCTGCTGGCCCGTTGTCTCCAGGCAGAGTTCCGGATCGTTTGCCGGAAGCCGTCTCATCACCCGGCCGTCAGGGAAAACAACAGTAAAGGTGCGATAAGGCGCGTCGAAGCCCACAACGACGTAACCGTGACTAGCCAGATCTTCGGCGAGGGTCGAGTAATTCCACACTTCCAGCGAAGCCCCTGCCCGTATGATCACCACAGGGTACGATTGCTGCTGTGGCGACACCCCGGCGTTCTGAATACTGTGCGAATGCACGTCCGAAAGATCGCGTGTGAGAAGTCTCAGCAGACCGCCGGATGGTTCAGCCGCCGCTCGCATTTGAGCGGGCACATACTCGTTCAACGCCACTGATTGCCCAGGCGCCGCCGGGTACCAGATCCAAACGAGAAGTTCGCGCTTGGTTCCCGGCACAGGCGCCAATGTGTCCAGTGCCGCGTCGTCGGTCCAATCGTAAATCGCGCGACCTACCGCGAATGACCCCGTAGGTGTTGGGAGTGTGAGCCCGGTCCTGTGCTCCAGCCAGAGCGACGCCAACAGCGCTCCGATGCCGAGACCACCCAACAACGCCAATCCGGCGAAGCCTTTGAATATCCGGCGGGCTGACAAGTTCATCCGGGCCTCCGCTGTCAGGGACTAATATAAAGTACTTTATACAATAAAGCGCCCAGTCTGTCAACGGTGCCGGGGCACGGTCCACTCCTGAGACGGAACCGAAAGAGGGCGGTCGGAGGTCAGCCCGACGACTGGCGTTTAGCGGGGCGCGCGTGCCGATTCGCTGCAACGCCGTGTTAGGCGCCGTCGCCTCGACTTGAAAGCTTGCCGGATACTAACACGGCGACAGGGAGAACTATAACAATGAGCAACCATGACGCAAAGGGAACAGCAAGAAATACAAAACCCACCTTCACGGTGGAATGGCCAAACGCAACATCTCCATAGATTGCCAAAGAGGCCAGCGTGAGAACCAGCATGACGCTATAGAGCCTCGCTCGAGTAGGAACGGACCAACGCGTCGAAACCACGTGGGCCACTACCAGGGCCATGAACGGGGAGAGCACCCACATGGCGAAAAGTAGCAGAAGGATCCGGGAATTCTCACGATGGCCTGCACGGAACATCAAACCGAGCGAGCCTGCGGCCCCAGCTAGTACCAGGCTCAGGGCTGCTCCTCGTACGACGCCAAGGAACCGGCCTGTGATTACTCCCCGCCTCAGTTTAGAGGTCATCTCACCTCGCCCATTGATACTCCTTAATCTCTCCTGTCTTTGGCACTGGCGATCAGCTCCCAAAGGCCGACAGCACCGATTTTACTCTTGAAGGCATGAAAGCCAAATCAGAAGTGGCAGCTGGTCTTACCCAACGACCTCCGTGTGCCTCATTCCTTTTTCCCACTAGGCCATTCGGACCATTCTTTCGGATGAAAGTATGACACGTCGGAGATCTGGTTCGTGGCGGTCACATACTGGCTGGATCGTTCACTCGGAAGTTGTCCCGAAACGGGGTTCGGGTCCCCGAAGCGGACCTGGGGGGAGTGCGGGGTTGCACTTCTAAGAGTAAACCGTTTACGGCCAAGTGGCGCGCACCGGACGTGTTCAGGCAGGATCACGAGCTTAGTCGTAGCCGTCCTGCCAAGAGCGACTTACAACGAATCTGGCAGCATAACGACGTTCTGACGGGATTGGAATTGCACCGGTGGAGATGGAGCGACACCAGTCCGGGAGCCGTCCGACGTAGACGGCAGCTTCTTCCTGATGAAATCGTCCTCTGGCGTCATCATCGTCGACCTGCACGTACCCGGCGGAACGGGTATTCGACATCATTGATGCGGCGAAGCGATTCCAGTCGGCGACAACGGTGGTCGTTGTGAAGCGCTCGCCTAGCCTCAGTATCGAGCCAAGTATCCAGCGGTCGGCGCGGACGTGTTCTTCGACAAGTCCATCGAGTTCGACCGTGTCCCCCGGGATTGGTTGGAAGTCCAATTTAGCACGTTGTTGTACCGGGAAGATTTTTGCCACTCAAGTAGGGCCGATCCGCCGGGCACACTTGAGAACACCGCGCGAAGCACTCTTTCCCCCATTCAAGCACCCAAGAATTCAAGGGGTCTGTTTTCAGCGTGTTGGTTCCTTGTGTGATTGAGGATGGCGGGGCCACGGGAAATGCTCTGTATCCGCCAGAAGTGGCTTGGGTTGTAAGTAGGACATAATGACCCTACGTTTATTACATAAGTTTGACATGCCCTAGGCGTTGTCATACTATCAGCGACTCAGGGATGACCTGCGTCCTCACTTCCGCCGGGGCAGTTTTCACCTGCCCGGGAATGGTAGTCCCCTCTTGGCGACCAGCAACGAAGGATTAGGGAGAGGATTTGGAAGTTGTGATCGCGCTTCACGCTGACCCATTTGACGCTATTGGACGTGTTTATGAACGCTCTCAAGCGGGCTCTAGCCGCAATCGGTTTTAGGTCTGGGAGTCCCGGAGCAATCACGCCGCAAAAGGCGGCTGAGCGCCCCGGGTTCGCGGCCGCCGGCAGGCGGCAACCACTCTGGCTGGCCTACAGTTTGCCGTTCATTACCACAGCGGTGACTTTGTTGGTGGTTGAAGCCGCGTCGCGTGGCGAACCCGCCAATACGCCGGTGATTGTCTTCGTGCTTCCAATCCTGCTGAGCGCGTACGCCGGCGGTCTGGTCCCAGGGCTGCTCTCGACTGTGCTCTCCACTCTTGCGACCGTCTACTTCGTCCTGCCTCCCCTGCACTCCTGGAGCGTCGCGAGCCCTGTCGACAACATTAAGTGGATCACCTTGGCTGCTGCGGGGACGCTCATCAGCTTTCTGATGGGGCACCGGGAGCTGCGCGGGTCCGAGCCGCTGGCGCAACACTCCCGTCCCGCGGGGAGTTTACTACTTTCCGCGCAACGTAAGGTTCAAGCCGGATTCGCCGTGTTGCTGACCTGTCTCATCGCAACGGCCGCTGTGTCTTATCCCATGCTGGTCCGGCTGCGCCAGGACACGGCCTGGGTGGAACACACTCACCAGGTGATCGCCGCGTTGCGGCTGCTGATTTCCAGCGCCACCGACGCCGAGACCGGTGAGAGAGGCTACATTATTACCGGCAAGGAAGAATTCCTGGAGCCCTACCACTCCGGCCTGCAAGGTGTAAACCAGGCGCTCAGCGAGGTTCGCCGTCTGACCAAGGACAACCCGGAGCAGCAACGGCGGCTGGATGTGCTGGAGCCGATCGTCGCGGAACGACTGGCGATTCTAAAAGAGGGCATCGAACGCCGGGATCAGGCGTTCTCATCGGCGCAGGCGTTTGTTTCGAGTGGCCCGGGAAAGCAGCTTCACGACCGGATCCGACAGGCTGTAGCGGAGATGGAAGCTGCCGAGGAGGCACTGCTGGCCAAACGGGAGGGGATCGAACAGCGCGCCGCCGTAGTCGCGAAGATCGAAATCGTGGGAGGCAGCGCGTTGGCTGTTTTCATCGTGGCGGTAGCACTTTGGATGATTGGGGAAGCCTTCACCGCCAGCCACAGCGCCGAAACGGCCCTTGAGGAATCGCGGGATCAGCTCGAGATTCGGATAAATGAACGGACGTCGGAGCTGCGCACTAGCGAGCAACGGATGGCCGGCATTATCAGCTCCGCCATGGACGCGGTGATCACGGTGGACGAAGGCCAGCGGATCGTGCTATTTAACCCCACTGCCGAGAAGCTGTTCGGATGTAACGCCACTGAGGCACTGGGCCATCCCCTGGAACGGTTTATTCCGCAGCGCTTCCGAGCCGCGCATGCCGAGCACATTCCGCTCTTTGGCCAGTCGGGGCTTGCCCACAAACCGATGTCCGAGCGCGCCGAAATTTGCGGGCTGAGAGTGGACGGGACGGAGTTTCCCATCGAAGCCTCAATCTCGCAAGCACCGTTGGGAGAGAAAAAAGTATTCACGGTCATCTTGCGAGATATTACCGAACGCAAGCGGGCGGAAGAGATTCTTCGGGAGCGGGCCGCGCTGCTAGAACTTGCTCACGACAGCATCATGGTACAGGAGATGGATGGGACGATTCGCTTCTGGAATCGTGGCGCCACGGAGATGTATGGATATTCGCCCGAGGAGGCCATCGGCAGAATCTCCCACGACCTGCTGCGGACGGTCTACCCGCAGCATCTGGCCGAAATTGAAGCAGATCTGATGCGGGAGGGACGGTGGGAGGGGGAACTCCTGCACACTTGTCGCGACGGCACGGTCATCGTGGTAGCCAGTCGCTGGGCGTTGCAGCACGAGAACGGCCGATCCTCTCGGGTGATGGAAATCAACAGCGACATCACCCAGCGCAAGCGGGCGGAGGAGGCGCTGGCGCAGAGAGTCGAGGAATTGGACCGCTCCAACGCAGACCTTGCACAGTTTGCCTACGTTGCCTCGCACGATCTCAAGGAACCTCTGCGGGCGGTGAGCGGCTGCGTGGGACTTCTTAAGGGGCATTACGAGGGGAAACTCGACGAGCGAACCGGCGAGTATATGACCCACATCGTCGATGGCACGGCGCGAATGCAGACCCTGATCGATGGCCTGCTCGCGTTTTCGCGGGTCGGCACTCAAGGCGGAGAACTCCAGCCCGTCGAATGCGCCAAGGCGCTGGGCACGGCGCTTCAAAACCTCGCGGCCTCGATTGAGGAAAGCGGCGCCGTAGTCACGCACGACACACTCCCCGCTGTGAACGGCGACCTCCCGCAACTCGTGTCCCTTTTTCAGAACTTGATCGGCAACGCCCTCAAGTTCCGCCAGGAGGCGCCTCCTCGTATCCACGTGAGCGCTGAGCGGAACGGCACGCATTGGCACTTTTCCGTTCGCGACAATGGTATTGGAATCGCCCCCCAATACTTCGAACGGATCTTCGCCATGTTTCAGCGGCTGCACACCCGCAGGGAGTATCCCGGCACCGGTATTGGTCTGGCGATTTGCAAGAAAATCGTGGAGCGGCATGGAGGCCGGATCTGGGTGGAGTCCGTGCCGGGCAAGGGAGCCACCTTTTATTTCAGCTTATTGGATGCCCAAACAAATCATCGCCAGCACGGAGGAGAATTTCATGCCTGAAGCCGTGATGTATAGACACATTGAGATCCTTCTGGTGGAGGATAGCCCGAGCGATGCCTTCCTGATCCGGGAGGCCCTCAGTGGTTCTAAGCTTCTGAACAAGCTGCACGTCGTCGAAAACGGTGTTGATGCCATCGCGTTCCTTCGCAGGGAAGGCGCTTTCGCGAGCGAGCCACGCCCAGACCTTATCCTGCTGGACCTGAATCTTCCCAAGATGGACGGTCGGGAGGTTCTCCGGGAAATTAAGGCGGACGACGACCTGAGAGCCATACCGGTGGTGGTCCTCACCTCTTCCGACGCCGAGGAGGACATTCTGAAGTCCTACAAACTCAACGCCAACTGCTACATCACCAAGCCAGTTGAATTCGATAAATTCGTTAAGG
>JBEKMN010000044.1:0-65995 GCA_050008495.1 Terriglobia bacterium
CTCTCGGCATGTGGCAGCAAAAATATGTACGGTCCGCGAAGGCGTGGCCGGATGATGGCGGTTAGCCCGCAGAAACGGAGAAAAAACCGTGACCGAAACAACTCAGGCTAGGCATACAAAAGAATGAAGGAAGCACCTAAACGGCTGCTGACGTTTGATGTTATACTAACGTTATCAACCGAGGTGGCGGTCTGCTCAGCGCAGTCAAACCGATTCGGCCATACTGATACCACGGGGAAGAAAGCCTAAGAGGTGAGACAGATGCGTATTATCAGCCATGTCGCCAAGGGGCGGGAGTATGAAATACGGGCCATCCAGACCGCCGAAGGATGGAAAGTCGAGACCTTTGATGAGGAGAAGCGCATCCTGGTTCGCTACACAGTCGCGTTCGAATTGGCGGACGACCTCCGTGGCTATTTCGGGGACCCAATCAAAGCCCTGATAGATGCTGCTAAGAGCCACCTCGACGACGGCATAGTGAAGGGGCCGTGGAGCACTACTCAAGATACGACGAAATGAAAGGCGCCGATCTCGCGCCGCCGTTTTGCCCGCCGCGCCTATTACGCCGCCGACCAAATCCCTCGCGCAGGCTATCCGAGTAAATGAGATTGCCCGAAAAAACGGCGGCTGGCCAACCGGAGGTTGGCCAGCCGCACCTCCCACACACAACGAGTTGCCAGCTCCCGCCGTTCCTTCAACTGGCACTCGGTTCTCACATTTGTCGACCCGCAAAAAATACTTGGCAAGCACCGTGCTTGTGGCCACGCCTAAAAGCGCTGCTCACATTCGTCGACCGGTGAAAAATAGTTGGCAGCCGCCGTGCTTCGTCTGGTGACTGGAACCATCAAACCACGGAAGCAAGCCCGATTCGCGCATCTAACGGCAGTCGAGGTATAATGAGCTTCGAGTCTAATGCGCTTTGACAGGAGTCCAGAGCGGGAGTAGAGAGATGGCCATCCAAATCCAGCTTAAACCCAAGATCGAGGCTGAACTAAAGGCACAGGCGCAGAAAAACGGCCTCCCCCTGAGTCAATACGTGGTGCGGATTCTGGAAGAGCATGTGCCCGGCCAGCCCCTGGAATCTGGCATGACCCCTGAGGAAAGGGCACAGGCCTTTCAGGATTGGGCCAAGAGCTTTCCCTATCGCCGCACTACGCCTCTTCCCGATGACGCAATCAGCCGGGAAGCCTTCTACCAGACGAATAACGAATAGTGATTCATGGATTGCCTCGCCGACACCAACGTCTTGCTTCGCAGTATCCAGCAAACTCACCCCATGCACCCGACCGCATTGACGGCTTTGACAACCCTTCTTGCTTCAGGCGATCGCGTATGCATAACGCCACAAAACATCATCGAGTTCTGGAATGTGTGCACGCGACCGGTGGACCGAAATGGATTGGGCCTTAGTCCTGTCGAGGCCGACCTCGAAGCTTCGCGACTTGAAGGTATTTTGACGCTTCTCCCCGACATTCCGGCGATCTACCCCGAATGGCGTCGCCTTGTCGTCGCCCACTCCGTTTCAGGCGTTCGAGTCCATGACGCACGTATCGTTGCTGCTATGAATGTCTACGGGATCAGCTGCCTGCTTACCCTTAATGGCCCCGACTTCACACGATATCCGGAAATCCGTGCGGTGCATCCAAGTGACGTGGCTAAACCGGGGAACCCATAGAAGCGCAGATCGCAGAGCACGCTGCGACCTGAGAACTCTTGTGCAGAGACGGAAAGAAACGAGTACCAAATCGGTACCACTTCAGCGTTTTTCCCGTGCCTTTTGGTACTTGAACGTTGCCAAGCGTGCCGCAAAATGAACGAGATAGACGTACTGGTCTAGCCTTGGGCGCAAGAGGTCCGCGGTTCGAATCCGCGCGCCCCGACCAAACCTCTTGTTATTGAATGACTTGACTCTGCGTAATTCCGCCACGCTCGAACATGGGTCCAAGTGGGGCCAACTTCTCGGCCCAGGCTTCAAGCGCATCAGTTTTTTCACGCCAGAACTTGTCGATGTACTGCATGGTGGTTTCGGGACTGGCGTGACCAGCGAGCGATTGCAACACCGGAAGCGACAGGTCTTCGCGGAGGCCGTTGAAGGTGAGGAACGTGTGGCGCATCGAGTGCCAACTCCAATGGGGAAGATCTAGGCCGTCAACGACCGGTTTCATGAGCATGTTCCAGTACGTGCGGTCGTCGTAGATACCGCCCTTCCGGGTGGGAAACAGCCACTCGGAGTCGCTTCGTCTTGACTCAAGCCAGTGCCGGAGAATCTTCAAGGCAAGCTCGGGAAGCCGAAATTGACGCTTCCCTTCCGGCCCCTTCGCTTCCTTGATGACCCCCCGTGTTGCCGAGCGCTCCACCTTCAGAATGCGGCGTTCGAAATCAACATCCGCTATCTTCAGGCCGAGCACTTCGCCGATCCGTAATCCGAAAAAGACCCCGGTTGCGAAGACCGCCCTCGGCCCTTCCGGCAGACTCTTGGCAATCGTCACGACTTCTTCGAGGGAGAGTGCCCGAGCCGGCCGGACCTTGCGGACCTTCCCGAGTTCGATCATTCGCGCCGGGTTCTCTTCGAGCCACTCCCACCGGCGCGCCGTCTGAAGCGCCCTGCTTATGACGTTGCGCAGGTGGTGGACCGTCTGGCTTGAGTAACCTTCCTTGAGCTTTTGAGAAAGGAAAGCTTCGATATTGAACCGCTTGATGTCGCAGAGAGCTGTCTGGCCGAAGACGGGCTCGATGTGATTGGTGAAGAGGCTCGTGTAGAACTTTTGGGTGCTGCTGTCCCTCCTCCCCTCGACAGCGTTCGGCCAGTAGTGCGAGTGCCAGAAGTCTGTAAACGCCATCTCTGCCTTCGGTGCGTCCCCGATCCCGTGTTGTGCAAGAAACTCGTCGCGCTTGCGACGGGCTGCCCGCTTGCTGATTTTGCCGAGCGTGATTGATTCCCGCTTGCGGCGCTCGACCCTGCCGCTGGGGCCTATGACGTCGACCCGGTAACGCAGCCGGTAGACGCCATTCCTTTTTTCCAAACTTCCAACTTGATATCGCCTTCGAATCACTGAAATCTCCTTGGTATGGGATTTCTCGTTGATTCGTCGGCTCTCTCCTTGCCGTGGCCCCAGTGTACTCGGTGTCCCTAACATGATTCAACTCTATCGGGGCTCTCGGCGGAGCACGTGAAGCATGGCTTCCAACTGAGAGGGTTCGAAGCGCAGGTACTTGCCGAGCTTGATGTGAGGTAAGGGATGGCGGCAGGTCGGTCTTGTGTGCTTGTATACCCAGGAGACGGGCAACCTCGTCCACGGCCAGCGCGCGCTCTTCACTTATCGAGTAAAAGGTCTTTTCCGCGAACGGATCGGCTTGCGGGCGGACTCTTCTCCCCGTAACAGGCAACGCCGGCTTCAAGAAAGCGCAATCCGATGGGTCGCCCCTCATTGCGAAAACCCATTTGACGTTCGTGTGGAGAACGGCCAGCATGCGGGCGTCCTGGACCGCCGTCGCGATGTTCTGCGTGAGGAAGAGAAAATAAGTGCCAAAGCTTCTCGCCATGCAGACGATATCGTTCATGCTGTCCCGTAACTGCGGGCTCGAAAAACAATGCTGGGCCTCGTCCGTGAACCACACGAACGGGTTTTCCTTGTCCCGGCGCGCGAACACGGACTGCCGGATGTCGGATACGACGAGCGCCTGCAGCAGCCGCCGCACGCTGCGGGCAATGTTCTCCCCGAAACAATTGACGAGCACGATCTTCGCTTTGTCCTGGAGCCGTCGGAAGTCCGGCGCCGTGTTCCCGGAGAGAGCTAGACGCACGCCTTCGGAAGCGAAAAACGACTCCATGCGCCGCTCGATGGCGGCCAAGGTGGGCTTCGGCACGGCGGCGAACTGCCGCGCAAAGTAGGTTGCGATTGTGCGGTTCCTACAGCTTGCGAGAAGGCGGCCGCGCAAGCCCTCGTCATGCAGAACGTCGGTAAGGGAGGTAATCGGCAAGAGGGATTCGGAGAGAAGCAGGATGAGTTTCTGGAGGACGGCGGTCCCGCCCAGACTCAACCCGTCTCCACCTTCGAGCAAGTCGAGCAACAGGTCGGCGCGGTTCGAGGCGAAGAAATCGGGCTCCGCCTCGGGCCAGCGGGCCAGCACATTGTACGAGCTCACGGGATCGCGGGACGCAAAATCCAAGATCACAATGCGCCGCCGGAGGGCCTCGGCTGCGGAGGGATCGGTGCCCGAAAGGCGCGCGTGGCGCTCGTGCAGCAGGAAGAGCGCTCCTTGGAAAAGATCTCCCTTTGGATCAATCACCCCAAACCCGATGGGTCGCGCGTCGGGCGACGTTTCGATCAGCGCCTTCAGAATCAACAAGGCGAACATGCTCTTGCCTGATCCTGTGCCACCGGTGACCAGGCCGAACGCCCTCGTGAGTTCGTCAAGCGGGACAACCACCCGTTGGCCCCATGGGGTTCTGCCCAGGGTGACGCGTGGCGCCGGCGCGGAAGCGAAGCCTTGAAGAAGCTCGGCCGCATTCTTCTGGGAGGCGAGTGTCGGCGAGAGAGCAAGCCGGCCCAGATAACGGTCGGTTTCCTTTTCGATCTTCGCTCCGAAGAACTGGTCGAGCAGCCAGCGCATTGTTACCTCCCGCCCGGTAGAATGGGCTTGCGTTCCGCCCGGCCGGGCTTCTCTGGGCGGCTGGGCGGGCGCATCCGATACTCGCGCACCCAATAGGCCACGCCGCTCGCGAGCATGAAGAGAATTCCTGCGCAGAACCCGCCGAGCTGGTGCACGAGCTGGCAAACCAAATCCAGTCCCGCCAAAACGCCGAGAAGCGAAAACAGCAGGCGTTTAAGAAGTTTCTGAGCCACCTCGGGATTGAAGGGATACACTAAAGCCGCCGCGATGAGCGTTAATGCGGCAAAACATGCCACGAGGTGAAGTAATATATCCATGGTCTTTCAACGCCCCATTGCGCAGAGACAGTGAAGCACCCAGGTCCCCAGCGCAAAGAGCCCAAGCGCAATCGCGAGATTCTTGAGCAGGCGCTTTGCTGACTCCGGCGCGCCCATTATGGCGAGCCCTGCGCCCATCATGGCCAGAGCCAGAAGACCTCCGAAGGCGCCGCTAAGGAGCAGCATCACCACTCTGCACAGCATCATGGCTACGCCCTCCCGCAGAATTCACAGCTTGGCTTCCGGTGAACGGCGAGCGCCTCGATCTGAGCTTCGAAGTCGATGCAAAACACCGCCAGATGCAAGCGAGCGGCGGGCACAATTGCCGAGAGCATCAAGGAGGCGAACGCAAAAGTGACCACCGATAGGAGGGGCATCTGCCCGCTCATCGACATTCTCCTTGGGCTGCGAGCATCGCACCTTCCTCGAGTCCCGTCCGGGCCCCCACGGAACCGCAGATGGCGCAATTCGGATCGCGGGGCACGCCCAGCGCATGCAACTCGTGCGCAAAGGCGTCATAAAGGAAGAAGTTGGGCCGAGCATCGCCCTGCTTGTCAAAATTGGTGATCTCGGCGGCCAGTAGATGAACCGCGAGCCCGGCAAGGACCGCTAGGGGTGGAAAAAACAGCGGGTCGGCGGCAATATCGGCCAGACCGGCGGCGTTCAAGGAGACGCACGCGGGGCAGGCCAGGCCATCCTGCCGGGGCCGATAGAGAGAAATTTCGCCACCCATGAAGTGCTCCGGCGAGCAACTGAAGCCCACGTTTAAAAGCGTCTTGGCGTTCCCTAGGGTTTGATTGCCCTGACAGGGGGAGGTGAAAGTCGAGGTCAGCGAGGAGGGGGCGCGGTCAGCACCGTTCGTTGGGGCGGTGGTGGCGCGGCGGCTGTTTGTCATCGGTGCCTCGATGATGAATGGCTCCCGCGTAAGCGAGACCTGGGGTGTTCTAGCACCCCGGGATTTTTCATATACTCGACTTCGCCAGGGAAGTAGTTGCGCGTCCGGTTGATTGCTTCTTCTGCACTGAGCGGCCAACTCCCCCCAGCGTCTTGAGTTTAAGAACGGAGGCACTGGAAGGCTACTCTGATGATCGTTAGAAATTTGTAAGGGTTTTGTAAGAGAGTGTGGCGAGTGAGGCCGTCATGAGACGGGAAACGGAAATACCACCCTCGTACCGGGCCGGCGATTTACTGGTCGATGGGCATGTGAGGGAGGTGATCAGAGAGGGGAAACCTGTCCCCTTGAATCCCTTAGCGTTCGGGGTGTTGTATCGACTCGTCCAGCGGAGGGGAAACATAATACTGAAAAATGAATTTGAACCACGGCGTGACCAGTACCACGAGGGCCGCAATCCGGTGGACCTCCACGTCATGGAACTGAGGAAGCAACTAGGCAAAGGCATTATCACCACGGTGCACAGCAGAGGATACCGGTTGTCCCCTGATTACCTGGTCGAATCGATCCCATGTCCCTCGTTGTCCGCACTCGAGAAAAAACTCACCCTTGCTCTCAATGAAGTCAAAGCGCACAGGAGTTCGTCATTGGCTGGTGTCATTAACCGTTACGAAGAGCTCTGCAAGGCGAATAAAATCGCCGAGGCTTATCCCCTCATCGTTCTCGCGTATATCAATTTGGGTCATGTGGGAATGGCGCGCCTCCTCCATAAGGAAACGATTTCGATGGCAAGGGAAATAATCGCAGAAGCTCCCAACATGGGATCCACATTCGCGCTACGGGGCCTCACCTACCTCATCTATGAATATAATTGGAAACAGGCAGAGGAAGATCCTAACCTAGCCCCGCGTTTAAGCCCTCAGAATGAGCTCGCCCACTGTTTTCTCGGGATATTGCAGGTCGCGCAAGGACGATTCGAGGAAGGGCTCGCGCACGCTCGTACTGCCGCCGACGTGGATTATGAGAGTCCGATGACCGTCGTCACAGAGCCTTGGCTGATGCATTTTGCGGGGAGAGTTGTCGAAGCGGTTCGCTTGGGCCAAGAAGTGGTGAACAATTTCCCGGACTTTGCACCTGCCCGCCATCTTCTCGGTGACTTTTACTGCGCGGCAGGGGCACCGGACCAGGCGATTCCGCACTACGAAAAATCCATCGAGATCGATTTCTTGCCTGCCACCGTTGCATCGCTTGGTTTCGTTTACGGCAGGAAGCGAGACCGCAAGAATGCGCTTCGCCAGCTTGCTCGCCTGAAGGAAGCCTTGCTAGATAAGAAAATCGCGTACTTTTCGGGGTATTACGAAGCACTGGTCCGCGCAGGGCTGCGAGAAAAGGCCCGTTGCATGGATGCATTAGAGCGGGCGTTTGAAGAACGATGCGATTGGCTCATCTACTTGGCAGTGGAGCCCCGATGGAAGGAAATGCGAGGCGAGCGGAGATTTCAAAATCTTTTGAGTCGCGTTTGCCTACAACAACTGCATTGGGATTGAGTTGTCGGTCCCGCACACGTGCCTTCTTCAGCCTGAAGCTTGCACCGTCTCCGCACTGAACGGCTCCGATACCTTCCCGTCCACCATCAGCCTCAAGTAAATGGAGTAATTCGGCAGGCTCACGAGGTCCACCGGAGCGAACTCGGGATAGAATTCCTTCGCCAGAATCTCGGCGTCCTCCATGCCAACCCGGAATGAGATGATCGTCCCCGCGTTTCCCAATATCGCGCTCCTGATGGGCAGGTCAAGCTGCGCCAGGTACTGGGGGGCCAGCACCATGTTCACTCTGTACTTACGTAATTCACTTAGCATAGACGCAAGACTTAATGTTGTTAAACTTTGAAACTCATCCAAATATAAATAGAAATCACGCCGGGCGCGTTCGGGCAGCTCCGCCCGGCTCAAGGCGGCGAGGCTCACTTTCGAGACCAGCATGGCGCCCAGGAGCGCGGCGGCATCCTCGCCGATCTTGCCTTTGGCAAGGTTCACGATGAGGATTTCCCCCTCGTCGATTACCCGTCGCACGTCGAAGGCGCTCGTCGCCCTGCCCACGATGCGATTGAGGATGGGATTCGCGAGAAACGCTCCGACTTTGTTTTGAATCGGGGCGATGGCTTCGACCCGGAAGCGGGCGGGGTAACTCTCGTACTCTTCAAGCCAGAAATTCCGCACGTGGGGGTTTTGAACCCTGCTTGCCACGTGCCGCCGGAAAGCTGAATTGACGAGAAGCCTCAGCACGTCCGCCAGGGTTGCCGAAGGCTGATCGAGTAGCGCCAGCAAAGCCTTCCGCAAGATGTGCTCCAACCGTGGTCGCCAGGAATCGGCCCATATTTTTTTGAATACTTCGAGTAAACCCGCTGCTGCCAAGGGCCGCTTGAGTGGCGGGACGTTTTCGAGAGGATTGAAACCGAGGGGCTCCGGGCCGATGGGATCGAGGTAAAGAAGGTCGCATTTCCGCTCTTCGGGAATTGCGGCGAGAACCTTCTCGGCCAAGTCGCCGTGCGGGTCAACCAACGCCACACCTTCACCGCGCGCGATGTCCTGCCGGATCAGGGTTTCGAGCAGCGTGGACTTTCCTGTCCCGGTCTTGCCGATCACGTACATCTGCGCCCGCCGGTCGGCCCGCCTGATGCCGAAGACGCGCCGCTCATTGCGGTAGTTGGTCCGGGCGAAAAGCACAATATCGCGCTCAGTCTGTGGCTGTATCTCTCCATCGTTGCCCACAGTATTTATGCCGCCAAGTCTCCGTAGTTTGCCGCTTCCGGCAATTCTTCCCGCCTTTTACGCCTCCGTACGTTCCCTACGCTGAGATTGGTTCTTTGAGAACCCAATCTTTGACAATTAGGAGGAGGTCGCTATGACCCAAACACAGTTTGAGACCCGCCAAGAACGCGCTGAGAACGGAGCCCTGGTCGCCTCGAAAACCGACGAAGGCTGCCGCGTCTACTCTCTCCACAACCCTGGACAGATTTATCTCGTCCGGCAGGAAGGCGAACACTGGACCTGCACCTGCCCGGATTTTGAAACTCACAAAGCCGACGTCACGTGGCGCTGCAAGCACATCCTCGCGGTCGCGCCCTGGCCGCAAACGCCAGCCCCGCCCGCGCCGCACCCGCCAGCCGAAGCGCCGGCCAACGCCCTGCCAACCGCCGCGCCACCTGAAAAACCTCCCGCCTCGAAGGGAAAAACGCGCCAGCCGAGTGAGCCAGTGCCCCCGGCCCTCATGCTCATTAAGCGCAGCGTCAGCCCTGACGGACGCATCGATTCAGTCTCCGTCGAGTTTTCGATGCCGGTGTCGGGCCAACAAGAGGAGGAGATCAAAGCCAAGGCCGTCAAAACGCTTCAGTTGCAGCGGGAGATCGTCACATCCTTTCTGAAACTCAACGGGCACGCCGTAGCTACCGCTCCCTCACCAAGCACTCCCCCGGCACCCACGAACGGGGGAAACGGCAGCCCGGTCTTCGCCCGCATGCTCGATATCGGCAAGATGAACGGCCGGTGGGGCGAACGCCTCTACATCACCTTCCAGGTGGATGGCCGGCGCTGCCGCCTCTTCGGTTCCTCCAAGCAGCTCGCCACGCACGTGGGCTCGGCGGGATACGAAATCGATCCCGAAGGCATCGAGGAGGGACTCCGGCTGAATCTGCCCTGCCGCGTCACCACCAAACCCAGCGACGACGGCAAGTACGTGAACGTGGAAAAGGTGTTCCCCGTCAAGGGGAACACTCCCAAAGGAGGGAACCATGACGGCAACATCCCTTACTAAAGAGCCGGACGAGGTTCTCGAACAAGAGCGCGCACGCACCTCTCGTACTCCCGCATCAACCGATATCTCACCTGCCCGGAGCAATACCGCCTCTACTACGTTGAGAATCTCCGGCCCAAGATCGAAAGCGCCAGCCTTGTCTTCGGAGGGCTGATCCATGTGGCCCTGGCGGACTTCTTCCGCGAGGGAGTCAGCCCCGAGGACACCTTCCTGCGGGAATGGGACAACCTCAAGAGCCTGGAGCTTCGCTATAACAAGCGCACGTCCTGGGAGGATTTGAGGGGAAAAGGCAAAAAGCTTCTGGAACGGTTCGTTACGGAGGAACTTCCCAAAATCCAGAAGGTCTACGGCATCGAGCAGAAATTCGAACTCGCCGTCACCACCATGCGCCTGCCCTTCATCGGCATCGTGGACCTTCTTGCCCAGGTGGACGGCCTAGCGACGATCATTGATTTCAAGACCGCGGCCTCAGGCTATGAAGAGCACGAGGTCGCCCTCTCCGATCAACTGACCGCCTACTGGCTCGCCGACCCCACGGCGGACCGCGTCGCCTACTGCATTCTCACCAAAACCAAAGAGCCCGTCATTCAATGGCATTTCGCCAAACGGGACGCGGGCCGGCTGGAGGAGTACCTCGCCAAGGTGCGAATCGTCTCCGAAGACATCGCGGCGGGGAAATTCTACAAACGGCCCGGCAAGCACTGCGGGTACTGCGATTTCCTGCCGGTTTGCCTGGAGGACAAAAAGAAAGTCCAGGAATCGCTGGTGAAGATCGCGTAGCAGTTCCTATTACACAGAGCCATGCAGATCGCTGCGTGGCTCTTCCTTTCTCTTTAGGGCCGCCGATTCTGGCGACTTCATTCAAATCGTGAAACAGGTCGGCGTAGAGCTTGGCGCGGACGAAAGCTAGGAGAACCAGATCGGGGCCGTCGCATTGGCGCGGTTGCAGATGCAACTCGCATCCCGGGTCCCCAAACTGAAGTGACTCTGGCCTACGCCCCGGGCTTCATAAGCACGTGGCATTTTTTACACGCCCGTCGCGCCACTCTCGGATGGGTTTCGCACAGCAGCAGTTTCCCTCCACCTCCACCCCGCGAGTCGATGCTACGCTGGCTTTGAAAACAGGGTTGATTTCACATGCCTCCGCCCTATGTCGTGGCATCACGGCATGACCTCGCAGGAGATTGCCGCGGCCATCCGAAAGAAACTGCGGCATGCCAAGACGCAATTGGTAGCCATCAAGCGGCTTTTCGCCGACGTGCTTGAGGCTGCTGGTGAAAGCTCATCCGGCAAAACGTTGTGAACTCGCCAGAGTGCCAAGGATTCGGACGGGATTCCCCAATCGGAAGACGGCTCTGGAGCCCTTGCAGCGCATTTGATCTCCCTCCGATACTCGTCTGATAACGGATTTCCGACGGCATCCGGACATTGACTTCTGGCCTCGATGCGGTACAATGTAACCCTATGATCCCACAACACTTATATCCTTTGTTCTGGGACGTGAACCTTGACAACTTCAACCCCACGGCCTATCCCGAGTACGCCATAGCCCGCGTTTTGGAGCTCGGAGACGAAAACGCTGTCAAATGGATGAAAGAGACCTTTTCGGAAGCGGACATCAGGCGGGTCATTGCTACTGAACGCCGCCTTTCGAGAAAATCGGCCAACTTTTGGGCGTTGGTGTACGGGATAGCCCCTAACGACGTGGCGGCGCTCCGCCCCGCCCGTTAATCCTTCTCTCATTGTTGGTGCACTAAGGAGGTGATTACTATGGAAAGCGACGAACACGTGTGGCATCGGGAAGTGATTAACCCGCAGGTGGAGCGCACGCTGCACGACCTTGAAGCGCTCGGGGTGCTTGACCGGTGCTACCTCGCCGGGGGCACGGGCCTTGCGCTCCATCTCGGACACCGCCGTTCCCAAGACCTCGATTTCTTCAGCCGCGACTCGGTAGAGCCGGAAGTGTTGATTCGGCGGATGAAATCCCTCGCCGGATTCGCGCTCATGGCGCAAGGCCCGGACGCGTTGCACGTGACCGTCCAGGGCATCAAAGTCAGTTTCCTCGCCTACCCGTATCCGGTGCTCTTCCCATTTGCACCGTTCCAGGGCGTGAAGGTTGCTGATCCCCGTGACATCGCCAGCATGAAGCTGAGCGCGGTCGCAAGCCGAGGGACGAAGCGGGATTTCATCGATCTCTACGCCGTGGCGAAGCTGTACGGCCTTGCCCAATTGCTCGAATGGTTCAAGCAAAAATACGCAGGGGTGAATCACAGCCTGACGCACCTTCTGAAATCCCTGACCTGGTTTGAAGACGCCGAGAAGGACCCGATGCCCGACCTGCTTGCACCACTGCCCTGGGAGGAGGTGAGACGGTTCTTTCAAAGCGAAGCCTCTCGCCTCTCGCGCTAGCCGGTTACTTCATTTCTTGCGCCAGTCCGTTCGCGTGGACTGGCGTTTTTGTTTGCAATGACCTCTGCGACGGCCTTGCCGCCTCCGGCAACTTCTCCCGCCTTTGACGCTCCTTCGGGCTGGCGTAGCCTGAAACCGCGATGCACCCAAAACCGAGCGACTCACCACCAAAACCCCAGAACCTAGCGGGTGAGGAAAAACCGCCGCTTACGGCGGCGGAGTTGCTCCCGCTTTTTCGACTTCTGACGAGGGAACCGCCCAAGGGCCACGACTTCAAGAGCTGCCCCCTTTGTAAAGAGTTCGGGATTGACCGCATTTGAAAAAACTGGACGTCTCGGTAGACTGTTCCAAAGGTCGAAAAAACTCAACCCCACAATCAATAACCCTCGTGAATCAATATTTCGTCTATTGTCGGAAATCCACCGAGGACGAGGATCATCAGGTCTTGTCTATCCAGTCCCAGATGCAGGAATTGCAAAAATACGCGGAACGGGAGAAACTTCGCGTCATAGCTACCAAAGAAGAAGCGAAGAGCGCCAAGACGCCGGGCCGCCCAGTTTTCAACGCGATGCTCAGCGAGATCGAGCGGGGCCGCGCCAACGGTATTCTCGCTTGGCACCCCGACCGGCTCGCCCGGAACGCGTTGGACGGCGGCCAGATCATTCAACTCCTGGATACCGGAACCCTGGCCGATATGCGCTTCCCGAGCCGTTGTCGCGAACACACCTGTTCTCCTGTAGGGGCAACCCCCGTGGTTGCCTCAGGGCGGCCACAAGGGCCGCCCCTGCACCCGCTATCTGAGGGGCTGTGAAAACCATCCCATCGTTTTTGGATCAAAACCCACGATGAGCAGACCATCCCCGGCAATCTCCGGCGGCACCGTAACCGCCATCGAGCGGCCAATGCTTGCGTCCGGCCCCATGCTTTTCCCGAAGTGATGGAGCAGGCGAGCGGTGCGTGAATACCGATGGTTGATCTCGAGCTCATAAGCAAGGCCCTGGTTCACAAATCTGCTCGCTAGCTGGCTTACAATAGCGTTCTTAAAAAGGATTTCTCCGCCCGGCCCCGCCACCACCTCGATGCGCACAGCTCGACCCTGGCGTGCGATTTTCAGACTCGATTGAGAGCTAGCGCCGCCCGCGAAATTGTTTACCGTGATCAATCTCGTTAAGGGGCCCCGTGGGGCGGCCGCCATCTCGAGCATGGCCTGGGTTGCGTAAACTCCCTCGTCATTCACGAGCAATAGAGTGGGAACACTCGCAGTGGCGGCGGCCTTCCGGATGCCCTCAAATTCGGCGCGCGCCTGGCGCTCAACGGAGCTGAAGCCGGCGAGCGTCTGCGGCAGGCTGGTCCAGAAGATCAAGAACTGTGCTACGGCCAGGCCAGCGAACGCCAACCCGAGACGCCTGCGAAGCTTGAGCGGCCCGGTCCCCTCTCCGGCCTGCTCAGCAGCCACGACGGTTGCGAGGATGCCAAAAACTGCCGCGAGCCGCATGAACCGGACTCCAGGTGCTGCCCAGATAACGGCGAGCGCAGCTCCGAGACAAAGAAGGACCCTCAACAGGGGCCCGCGCCCCGCCTTCCCCGGGCGCGCCAGCGCATACACCACCAGCGCGTAGCCGGTCAAATTCATCAGCGCGCCGGCGACAACCCCGATGGAAAGCTTCCCCAACCACGAGGATGACGGTTCCCAAGGGAAAAAGGCACTGGCAAAGAAGACAATCGTATTGACCACGCCCTGCCTCAGCCAGCCCTGCGCAGGCTCCAGAACGTAGGCACGGTTCACGCCGCCATAAAACATCCACCGCAATGCTCCAAAGCAGGCCAGCGGCAGGAGGAAAACCGGCAGCATCCTTAGCCGGGGGCGCGCCATCGTTCCGTCACGCCTGAGTACGAAGAGGATGGCTGCGATGACGGGCGTAATTATGCCGGTTTCGTGGCTCAATAACGAAGCTAACTGGCAAACCAGCGAAAGGGTGATTCGCAACCCCGGATGGCTGCTGTCCTCAGGCGGTAAGAGGAGAAAAGCAGACAACGCGAAGAGCGCCATTAGAACCGTGCCGCGGGAGGCAGCCGATTGGAATGCCTCATACCAGGCGGGGGAGAAAGCGTAAACCATCAAAAGTAGCGAGAGCAACAGGGGTTCGCTGCGCGTCTCGCGGCGCGCCAAAGCCACAAAGAGAACGAGGCTGATGGCAAGACCCAGAAGGTTCGTCACCAGATTAAGCGGCCCAGTTCCCGGCGAAAACAGACTTTCAAGCCAGAACGTGGCATTAACTACGGGCCGGCAGAAATCGGTGTGCAGTTGCGGCAGGTCGGGGAAATTAACAAAGTAGGAAGAGAAACCACGTGTAATCCACAGGCCCGGATCGGGATGATACTGACGGGCGCTATGGAGGATGAGAGCGAAATCGTCGGTATTGATGTGGAACGCCCGCAAGTACGGCAACAGGAGTATGGAGTACGCAACCGGCACCATCAACCCTAGACCGAGCACGCCAATCCAATATCTAGGGCGGGTCATTGGCAGCCCGTCCTTTCGATCCCGCCTCGCTCCCGGGCGGTCTGTCTTCTGCCCGCTGCCCTCCGTCTCCGCAGCGGCTCGCCGACTAGCCGGAAGGGCAGGAACAGCAGGGTTCTGATGACCGGCCGCCACGACATGTCGCACCTCAAGGCCTCGCGGGCCTGCCGAAAAGCGGTGTGCAGGTCGCGGGCGAGCAAGGCGCGAAATGTGCCGCTGACGGCAACACGGGCCACCTGGTCTTTGGCCTTTCGCGAGAGGGCGGGGGCGAGCGCGGCGGGCAGCAGGGAACGGCTGACCTCTACGCAGCGGCGCAGGTCGGCAATGTTCTGGCCCGATCTCACGTTCAGGGCTGACCATGATTCGGAGTGGACGCGCCAGGCCGCCAACGTCGCTGGCTCGTACCAGATCGGATAGTGAGCCGCGATTCTGATCCACATCTCCCAGTCCGCCGCATAGGGAAGGTCCAGTCGAAATCCGCCCAATTTCTCATAGACTCTCCGCCTCACCACTATCGAGGGAGTCTGAATTCTATTGGTAACGGCGATTCTGCTGAGGAACCCCGGTAGGATGCCCGGCGTCGAGCTCTCCGACACCGAATTCCGCAGCCAGGCGCCGTTTTCGCCGATAGTGCCGCTCCGGCAATAGGCCGCTCCGATGTCGTCCCGCGACGCCAATGCACCCTTGAGGGTTGCATAGAAGCCGGGGAGCGCCAGATCGTCGCTGTGCAAAATGTGCACCCAGTAGCCCTCCGCCGTCTGGATGCAACTGTTCAGGTTGGCGAACTGGCCCAAATTGCGCGGCTGTCGGATGAAAGTTACCCGATCGCCCCCGAGGCGGCGCACCAGAGGCTCGGGATCATCCCTCGTGGAGGCGTCATCGACGACCGCGATCTGCATCTCCTCTGGTCCCGGGTCCTGCTCGAGGACGCTCGCGAGCGTCCCCTCGAGATACGGGTTTCGGTTGTAGGAAGGAATCATCACCGACCAAAAAGGCCGCGGTCGCGTATGGATTAGCGGCGCAATTGGGGGCGGTGCGGGGTAAGTCGGCATCAGGATCACGGCGCCCGTCATTATGAGCGCAGCGAAGAATCTCTGCAGTTCGTGAGGTCCGAAGCAAACAGCGAGGACTATTCGCTAAGCTCAGAATGACACGGCGTTTTCAGTTCAGCGCGGGTTCAGAGGCGCATCCATGCATCGGGGACTATGTCCCGCGCGTCGAACTGGTCCTCGTTAAACCACTTTTTGGGAGCTACCACGATCCCACCCGAATCGGCCAGCCATGCCCCCCACCAACTGAAAGTGCTGTTGGCGATGAGGTGATGGCGGCAAAGTGTCAAGAGTCGAAGGTCTTCGTATCCCTTTTCGAGTCTGTTGCCGTCGACGAATGTCGTCGGCCCCCCGAGCTCTAGGTTGGCTCGAGCCCATTCAGGTTCGTCGGAGAAAACGAAGAAGTGCGGGCCTGGCACTCGCGAGCCGATCAACCGCGCACCTTCGCGGTAGTACTCCGGCGGGCAAGTCCCTAGCATCTGGTTGTTAACAGGATCAGTTACGTAATCAGATCCCCAAACCGTCGTGTAACTTGACCGTAACCATTAGGATAACGGACTGGCCAGGCGTTCTTGCGGTATCTATACGCTCCCACACTTGCGCGAACGCAGCATTCACCCCAGGCGGGGTCAGGCTGCGGCGCAGGCGGACTTCTTCGCTTTGACCTGCGCTTCAACCCAGGGGTAGGTGAGCTCGATCCCGTCTTTGAGAAAGATCCGCGGCTTCCAGCCCAACGAGTAGATGCGCGCGTTGCTGAAGTTACGGGACTGTACGCCTACCGGACCATCGATGTGCTTCACCTTAATCTTCTTGCCGGCCACCTCCGCCACCGTCGCCACCAGTTCATTCACCGTCACATATTGCGGGCAGCCGATGTTCGCGGCGCCGTGCAGGTCCGAGTGCATGAGCAGGAAAATGCCCTCGACCATGTCGTTGACGTGGGTGTAGGAGCGCACGGCGCTGCCGTCGCCCCAGACCTCAATCGTCCCTCCATCCTCGACTTCTGCCAGCTTGCGGCAGATCGCCGCGGGCGCCTTCTCCCGTCCGCCGTACCAAGTGCCTTCCGCGCCATAGCAGTTCTGGAAGCGAGCGATGCGCACTTGCATCTTGCGACGCCGCTCATAGGCCATGGCCATGCGCTCGGAATAGAGCTTCTCCCACCCATATTCATTGTCCGGATTCGCCGGCACGGCTTCCGCTTCCGTCATCTCCGGCTCCCCCGGCTTCATATCACGGTAAACACACACCGACGAGGAGAAGAAATAACGAGGAACACCCAGAGCGGCAGCGGCTCGCGTCATGTGGATGTTGATCAGCGCGCTGTTGTGCATGATCTCGCATTCGGCAGAATGAATGAAGCCCATTCCACCCATGTCCGCAGCCAATTGATAGACCTCAGAAAAACCTTCGCGATTCACGGTGAGCGCAGCCTCGCAGTTAGGGGCTTCTCGAAGGTCCAGAAGCAGGAACTCATCCGCAGCGCTCGGACAGAATTCATGCTCCTTAATGTCGACGCCGCGCACCCAGTAGCCTTCCCGCTTCAGCTTCTTGACGAGGTGGCCTCCGATGAAGCCGCCTGCGCCACAGACCAACGCTTTCTTCATATCATTCCCTCCATTCCTGACGCGGAAAACCGGCCGCGCGCCTCCAACGCCGTGTCACCACTTAGCAACTCGAGGTCTTCCTCCGAGAGGACCGCCTTTGCGGCCTTGCGGTAGAGGGCGCGGTAGGTCTTGCCCGTGCGCTCCCAGGTGAACCGGCGCATCCGCTCTCTGCCGCGCTGGCGCATCCGTTCCCGCAAGGCCTCGTCCCCGGATATTTCCTTGAGACGCGCGGCGATGCACTCCACCGATTGGGGATCGAACGTCAGCACGGCATCGCCGCCGTATTCCCGCAAGGGAGGTATGTCCGAGCAAACCACCGGGGCGCCTTCCTCGAGACCCTCCACCACCGGTAAGCCGCCACCCTCGAAGAGGCTAGGGAAAACCAGGAACTGTGCCAAATGATAGAGGGCGCGCAAGTCCCCCGGGCTGACGTAGCCAAGGAACCGGACCTGCCCGCCCAGTTTCAGTCCCCTCACCCGCCGGCGGATGGTGGGCCAGTAACGGTTCTTTGCCCCTGTGCACACCAGGTTAAGGCGAATCCCATGGCGGTCTCGAAGCAGGCCGATGGCTTCCAGCAGCCGGATGTGGTTCTTGTGAATCCAGGTCTGCGCCGGGTAAAACGCGAAGCTGCGCGGCAAGCCGAACTTCTGCTGTACTTTGGGCAAATCCTCCGGCCGCACTTCCTCGTAGAAAGCCGTGGGGGAGCTCCACCTGACTACGAAAATCTTGCCTGGATCGAGCCCGAATTGCTTCACCAGATCGCGCTTGACTTCGGCGCAATCCGTGGCCACCACCTGGGCCTCGTGGCAAGCTGCCGGGTAGAAGACTTCCCGCCACCGCATGTCCGCCGGGGAAAAGAACTGGGGATAATGGAGATGCTGTAAGTCATGCGGATTATAAACAACCGGAAGGGCGGAGCGTGTGTATTCTGGAGTCGGAAAGTGGATCAGATCCGCGCCGAACGATTCAAAAAAACCGCCCGATTCCGGCACCTTCGGATCAGGCAAGGGGGCAGGAGAAGAGAACACGCTGCGCGCCCCGCGCCACAACGTGCCAGCGGGGCTGCGAAGCGGACCCAGCAAAGCTTTCGCGCGGTCCCATCGCGTCCTCTTGCGCTCGGGAGCAGGCACGGCCCTCTGGTTTGGTCCGAGGTAGGGATTCAGCCAGTCCGCATGTCGGGGATTAGTGATCAGGATGTACTCCTCGCCGCCGTCCGTCAGGCGCCCGAGAGCACGCACCAACCCATGTGTGCTAAGCCCAGTGTAGACCAGGGGAAAAAGACCGAAGGCCTTGGCGCGTTCGAGCAGAAACTCCCAGCGCAGGGGAGTAGATAGCAGTTCCAGCGCCCGCTCCCACGCCTGCGGTGAAAGTTGGGCTCGAGAGAGCAGCAAGCACAGTTCAATCTCGGGAGGATTCATCAGGAACTGCTTTAACCGTGGAGACACACGCCCTGGGGAAGAATCTTCTTCCTCAACTCTCCGCAAAGGCCCTCCGCCGCTCCGAGGCTCTGTCAAGGTTACTGGAGACGCCGCCCCGCTTTTCTCTGCGGGGTCTTTCCTAGGCTCCATTGTATGTGGTCACAGCTTAAGCCTCAAGGACTTATTTGACCCCCATCACATCGCTCGATAATCGACCGGATCTGATTCCCACTTGGTTACGGCTTCTTACCGCCTCGATGCGACGCTTCGCGAATACAGGTCACGAGCGCGAGGAGCTCTTTGCCACCCTCGAGATTCAAGGGCAGCATTCAGCCCAAGTCTGAATTTCTTTCTGCGCCCTTCCCTCGTTTGCTCGAATCTCCCCGAAATGAATTTTCTCACCAGCACCCGCACGTGCGCTCTGCCATTAAACCATTTGAGGCGCTTATCGTCCTTGCCGTCCAAAATCAATTGAGCGATTTCATCGACGAGAGGACGGATCCGCAACGGAGCGTCGCGTTCGTGAATTTGGCGATAGCTGTAATGAGCGTCGCAGTCAGCGGTCCACGTATCGACGTCGATCGTCCAACAGTGTAACGCGCCACGCGTCGATCCCATCACGGTGGCACCTTGCGGCTCGATAATAAAGAAGAGTTTCGGTGGAGCCCACTCCACACTTTCAATACGGGCGAGTTAGTCCGTCGTCATGCGCTCGAGACCCGAAGACGGTATCTGCTCCCAGCAGGCGGCAAGCAATTCCGTTAAGTAGGATTTTCTTTCCACTTTCCCAGGGGCGAGGCTTTTCAAATACCGCCGAAGTTGCTCTGCGCCACCTGCCATGCTTGGTTCCATTTCTGCTCTGCCATGCCTAAGTGTTTTAGCAATGTTTAGGGCGGATCGTACTCCTCTTAGCATCGGATTCACAGCTTCCTAAAGAACCGCACCCAATTGCGAGGAGACTCGATACATTTCCATCGCTGGCTGCGTCGGCAGAACTCAAACCCCCAAGCACGCATACTCCGGCGGCCGACAGCGGAAAATGGGAACAACTGGGGACAATAACGCCCAAACACCTCGAGGGGTGGATTTACCTCAGCTCCGTCAGCGCAACGGCGGGCATCGCCTGCTTTGAATCGTTCAACTCCCATGGTTCCCGGATGGGCGCGCCCACTTCCCCACCGTCCTGCTGCCGGGGCCGCCGCCCCCGGCGTTTCTCGGCCGGCGCCGTCTCCTCGTGGCTGAGCGTGCGGAGCATCCCAGGCGGGATGGTCCTATTTTTTCCGAGGCAAGAGAAACTCAAGAGGGTCTGCGTGGGGCCAACTTGGGGCCAACAAGCCAAAAACACCGGGCAAAACGGGCCAAAACGAGCAAGTGAGAGAGCTTTAGAATCAACAAGATAGTGTATTGTGTCCTGCCTTGGGCGCAAGAGGTCCGCGGTTCGAATCCGCGCGCCCCGACCATGCTCTTGCGGCTATCTCCGGTCAACCCTGTGCCCATAGGAACGCGACAGTGGCGGCCCTTTGTTGAGGGAGTCTGGCGAAAAACGGTTAGTGATCGCAGGGAGGAGTCCGGCAAGTGCAGCGGTTTTGGCGAGGGAAGGCGTCCGACTCTCGTCGGGTTGCAGCACGCCGAGTGGCAACCCGATCAGGTTTCCGTTATCTTCGGCAGAAGCGCCGGCAGAACTCTTTCACCCGAGTTTGGCCTAGTGCTGTTCCCAAAAGCGCCGCAGGCGTTCCCCCAAGGTCTCCTTTACGGGTTGGCTTGCTACCCAGAACCGACGCTGCCCCCAGTATGCGCGGAGTTTCTCCCAGTAGCGGGCTCTCGTTTGGGCAACGGCCGCCGCGCCCCCAGTAGAGGTGAATTGACTGTCGACCTGAAACTCGGGTAGAGGGTCGGCCGGCAGGACGCTGCCATACGAGTATCCCCTCTGCAAGCTAAATACCGCTGCTCGCCAATAGGCCTGTGCCGTTTCCGCCTCCTTGGCGCGACGCTTGACGCTCCAGTATGGACTTTGATCGGCGAAATCAGGCGGCATCTCAGATTGCAAGTGCATTTGGACCGGGGGAGGAGTTGAGAGATACACGCCCAACGGAGGAACAGTCACTACCAGAAATAACCCTGCCGCCAACGACAGCATGGCCACCACACCTCGTCGCTTTGAGGGATTCCCGGGATCATCGGCAGTAAGGGGCTGGTTTGCCGAACGTCGCGTGGAGACGTCCCCCGGCCCCTTTCGTGAGATCTCGTACGGATCGCGAAACCGTCTTTGCTCGGCCTCGACATTCGCGACAGCGTTCGATGCAACTTGATTGGGCAACACTATTCTTGCTTTGGCCAAGCTGGCGAGTTCGCGCTTATTCTCCGCAATCGCCCGCCCCGAATTGCCGACTTCTTCCCGAAGCTTCGCCATCTCCGCCTCGAGGCTCCCCGCAGCGTCAACTGCTGCCTGGTTGAGAGAGGCCAGTTTCGCTTCGGCCAAGCTTGCCAGTTGTTGCTTGCTCTCCCCTATCGCCCGCCCCGAATTGCCGACCTCTTCCCGAAGCTTCGCCATCTCCGCCTCGAGGCTCCCCGCAGCGTCAACTGCTGCCTGGTTGAGAGAGGCCAATTTCGCTTCGGCCAAGCTTGCCAGTTGTTGCTTGCTCTCCCCTATCGCCCGCCCCGAATTGCCGACTTCTTCCCGAAGCTTCGCCATCGCCGCCTCGAGGCTCCCCGCAGCGTCAACTGCTGCCTGGTTGAGAGAGGCCAATTTCGCTTCGGCCAAGCTTGCCAGTTGTTGCTTGCTCTCCGCTATCGCCCGCCCCGAATTGCCGACTTCTTCCCGAAGCTTCGCCATCGCCGCCTCGAGGCTCCCCACAGCGTCAACTGCAGCCTGGTTGAGAGACACCGGTTTTGGTTCGGCCAAGCTTGCGAGTTCGCGCTTGCTCTCCGCTATCGCCCGCCCCGAATTGCCGACTTCTTCCCGAAGCTTCGCCATCGCCGCCTCGAGGCTCGCCGTAGTGTCAGTTGCTGCCTCGTAGTGTCAGTTGCTGCCTGGTTGAGAGACGCCAGTTTTGCTTCGGCCAAGCTTGCCAGTTGTTGCTTGCTCTCCTCGAAGGCCCGCCCGGAATTAGTCACTTCTTGCCGCAGCTTCTCCATCGCTGCCTCGGCCTGCCGCTCGAATTCCTTAAACCATTGCTCTCTCAAGTCTTGCGCGGTCTTCTCTGAAAGCGCCGCCGGACTCACCCCGTTCCCGTGCGCAGCCGCCGAACCTCCGTTGGGCGGCGCCTGGAACTCCCTCACCAGCGCACTTGCACGCTCCTCCAAGGAGTCCAAAGCGAGGGATGCCCGCGACAGCCTCTCTTCAATGCTAGAGGCTCGCAACTCGCGGATGTCGGTGACTTGCGGCAGGCCTGCTTCGTCCGCCGTGGGGAAGTCTGGCTCCGACCATTCCGGCATATCCGGGTGCTGATCATTAAGGGCCGCATAGAACTTGAGCCAGTAGGAGACGGTGCCGTGCTGCGCCAACAGGACAGCCTCTTTATAATAGCCAGGGCTACCGTCGCTGCGGCGACTGTTGATCACGGTGCTCAGGGCGGTACCTAGAGACAAGCGGCCATTGAAGAGCCTGAAAGCCAAGGCCCTCGAGGGACTGGATCCCATACTCTGCAGGTCAAGCGGGAAGCCATTCTGAGCTCGAATGGGCTGCGCCGGGCTTGCAATCACCCAGGCTCTGACCGTGATCAGCCCGTCCTCGAGGTATTTCTCGTGGGCGAGCCCGTAGAAGCCAGAGTGGTCCCCGGTTGGTTTCCAACCCTCAGCCAGATTCGCCGTGACAATAATAGACGCCTTCCCTGAAACGTCCTCGAACCTTACCTCAAATGGGCTCATCAGGAACCTCCCGCTTTGAGGGCGAGCATTCTCGCCTTCCACAATCGAAATTGACCAGTTTTCAGACTTGAAAGACATTATAGCACTTCTTCAATGGGGAAGCTAAAGTCGCTCTTCTGCTCAAATGACATTGTTTCTGGGCGGTCGTCAGCCGACGTGCCTGAACCACTGCGGTCTGAACCATTGCTGTCTTTGTTCAGCCGTACGACCGGTGTATACTCGAATCCTTGACTTGAGCCATTTTGGAGCCGTCATGCCAGACGCCCTCATAGTTCACCGACTGCATTTCGCCTTCACGGTCACTTTTCACTATCTCTTCCCACAGCTCACCATGGGACTGGCGCTGCTGATTCTGATCCTGAAAAGCCTAGCGCTGCGGACTGGTGAAGAGCACTACAATCGCGCCGCTCGTTTCTGGATGAGGATTTTCGGCGTCAACTTCGCGCTGGGCGTGGTGACCGGCATCCCCATGGAGTTCCAGTTTGGAACCAATTGGGCGCAATTCTCCAAAGCCGCCGGCGGCGTGATCGGGCAAACGCTGGCGATGGAGGGCGTCTTCTCATTTTTCCTGGAGTCGAGTTTTCTGGGGTTGTTTCTGTTTGGCGAAAAACGCTTGAGTCCCAGAGGTCACTGGTTTACTGCCTTGATGGTGTTCATTGGATCGTGGCTCTCGGGGTACTTGATCGTCGCCACCGACGCGTGGATGCAACGCCCGGTCGCTTACGCCCTTGGCCCCAACGGCGAAATAAAGCTGACCAGCTTCTGGGGGTTGCTGCTGAACCGCTGGGCTCTGTGGCAATATGCACACAACATGAGCGGAGCGGTGATTACGGCGGCCTTCGCGATGGCCTCACTTGGGGCATTCTATTTGCTTGTGGGAAGGCAGCAAAGCTACGGCCAGACTTTTGTCCGCGTAGGAGTGATCACCGGCGTCATTGCCACCGTCTTCCAACTTTTTCCGAGCGGCGACGGCCAAGGCCGCTTGGTGGCCCGCCACCAACCGGTGACCATGGCCGCCATGGAGGGCTTGTTCCACACGCAAAAAGGAGCACCCATTGCGCTGATCGGACAGCCTGATGTGGACAATCAACGTCTCGATAATCCCCTCCTGATCCCCCGCACACTAAGCTTCCTGACCTACCGGCGCTGGATGTCGGAAGTCAAAGGGCTGGACGCATTCCCGCAGTCTGACTGGCCGGACAACATCCCTCTCGTCTATTACTCCTATCACGTCATGGTAGGGCTCGGCACACTCTTTATTGCCATCATGGTGATCTGCGCCTGGAAGTTATGGAGGGGTACTTTGTATGCCTCACGCGAGATGCTTTGGGTCCTCATGCTCGCTCTTCCCTTCCCTTATATCGCCAATACCGCAGGGTGGATGACCGCCGAGGTCGGACGCCAACCCTGGGTAATCTATGGCCTGATGCGCACGCAGACGGGCATGTCGCCGCAGGTTTCGTCGGGAAACGCCTGGTTCACGCTGCTTGGCTTCATGGGAATGTACACCGTGCTGGGCATATTGTTTTTGTTCCTGGTGTACCGTGTGATCGAGGAGGGGCCTGAGCCTCCCCCGGTTTTCGTTCCGCCGAAGGTTTAGGCGCGTTCCGCGAAGCGCTTATGGTTACGGTCATTTGCAGCGGCACAAGGTAAACACGCACCTGTCATTCCGAGCGAAGCGAGGAATCTTGCTCCGATCTTTCTTCTTAAACGAACCAGAGCGAGATTCCTCGCTTCGCTCGGAATGACACGCGCAAGGCTGCGCTGTTCGCTGGGCCGCCTTAGGAGCTGTCGGCATGGAAACGGTCTGGTTCTGTCTGGTGGCAATCATGATTGCCGCCTATGTGGTGCTGGACGGATTTGACCTCGGGGCAGGCGCAGTTCATTTTCTCGTTGCCAAGACGGATGCGGAGCGCCAGTTGGTTGTGCGCTCGATCGGGCCGGTCTGGGATGGGAATGAAGTGTGGCTGCTGGCCGCCGGTGGAACACTCTACTTCGCCTTCCCGGCACTCTACGCCTCCGGATTCAGCGGCTTTTACTTGCCTCTCATGATTGTGCTTTGGCTGCTGATCCTTCGCGGCATCGCCATTGAGTTTCGCGAAAAGGTAGCCAGCCCCGTGTGGGTCACGTTCTGGGACGTGGTCTTTGCCATCGCCAGCCTGCTGTTGGCGGTCTTTTACGGCGCCGCCCTCGGCAACGTGGTCCGAGGCGTTCCTCTGGATGCCAAGGGATACTTTTTCGAGGCCTTGTGGACCAACTTCCGTTTGGGGACCGATACCGGCATTCTCGATTGGTACACGATTCTCGTCGGAGTGGCGGCCTTGGCCACGCTCTCTCTCCACGGCACGCTTTGGCTGGCGCTCAAGACCGAAGGCCCGGTCCACGACCGTTCGCAAAGCGCGGCGCGCGCCGCCTGGTGGATTGTGTTGGTGATGACTTTCCTCGTCACCGTCGTCACTTTCCGCGTGCAACCCCAAGTCCTGAAGAACCTCTTGGAGCATCCTGCCGGCTTCGTCTTTCCCCTGCTCGCCTTGGCCGGGCTCGCAGCAATGGGATGGTTTATCCGGCACCAGGATGACCTGAAAGGATTCCTTGCATCCTGCCTTTACCTTGTGGGGATGCTGACCAGCGTGGTTTTTGGATTGTACCCCCTCGTCTTGCCTGCCAGCACCGGCCCCGCCTATTCATTGACGATCTACAACGCCAAAGCCGCCGATTATGGACTCCGCGTCGGCCTGGTGTGGTGGTTCATCGGCATGGCCCTGGCCACCACGTATTTCGTCTATCTCTATCGCAACTTTGCCGGCAAAGTGAAAGTCGAGGGGTAGGCCCTGCGGATGGTCGATTGACGATTGCCGATTGTCGATTGAGGCTTGCGCAAACCTCCTCCTCAGCTCTGCTGCTCTAAGCCGGGCCTATTCATGCCCACCGCCTTGGAGCGAAGAGATCTAACATCTAGCCAAACGGTTCTTCACCCAACAACGAACTGAATGGTTTTGTTGAGAGGCGTGAAATCGGTCAGGTACAGCGTGACACCTGGAAGGCGAGGTTGGGCGCCGCGCAGTTGGGTCCATGAGTGGCGACGAAAGCCAGGGCCGATGCGCAGCCTGCGGCCCGCGAGTTCGTAGGTCACGAAACCCTCGCCCAACAAATAGCCATCAGGCATCCCCTGCAAAGGCGTCAGTGCGTCGCCAGTAAGTCGTCCTCCCGGACGCAGAGTGATCTCCACTGCCAGCGGGACCCCGTCCGTGCCTCGAACGTCCATCGAAAGCTCGAAGCCGTTCTCGCGCTCGCCAATCTCCACCTGAGAGCGTAGGTGGCAAAGATTGCTGTGGCCGCGGTGAGAGTTTTGCATCGCCTGCCAATTCCCATCCGCCCGACGGTCTGCCCCAGCCAGAGGCTGGAGGTAATATCCTTCCAGTTCCTGTTCCAGCCGGTAGATGCTTCCCGAGCGTGTCAAAGGAGCGGAAAACTGCCCTTTCCCGAAAAAGGCGCTGGCTAAGCGTACGGCCTCGACCACTGCTCCACCGTGGCGGAAAGAAAAGAAGCGTGAGTCTCCTCCCAGGATCGTGGCGCTGCGTTCACCGCGCCGAATATGCGCGAACCCCGATAGCGGGAAATACCTGTCGTAGTCGACGGGCAACTCTTCGCACGGGGGCAGTTCTTGTCGCAGTTCCGGAATTTCGAGGAAGTAAAGCAACTCGCCGCCCAATTGCGCCAGGTGGTCACGCCCGAGGTTGGTCACTACGGTGGCGAAGCGTCCACTACGGTCGCGGTTCGCCATATACCGGTAGACAAGGTAATAGGGCCGCAACGTGGCAGGCTGGAAGCGATCCTGCCGGCGCGAGATGTCAGTAGCTACCTCGCCGTTGGGGTGCAGGAAGTAGATCATCGCCTCCAGGTTCCTTCGCACCGGCTCAAACAGAGCCGGCCGGTCGAGCAGCCGGCCGGCAGTCAGCAGCGCGCGATCGGAGATGGCATTGTAGATTCCGCTGCTGCGCTCGGTGAATTGACCTTCTTCGTCCAGGTCGATCCCCTCCGCCAGCCATTCCTCCACACGCGCCACATAACGAGGATTTGGGAAAAGATGATGACAGCGGGCCAGTGCCGAAACGACCACCCAACGATGGTTGGGAGTATGGATGCCTCCCGTGGTCAAGGCGGAGGAGCCTCGCTGAACGAAGGCTCCCAGCGCGGATTCCAACCGGCGCGTCTCTGGATACTCTCGAATACGCAACACCTCAACCGTGGCGCAAAGCGGCTCGAGCACGAAAGCAGTGTCCGGCGGTGAGCCAAAGTTGGTGGTGGGAAGGTCGATGGTGCCGTCCGGATGCTGGACTCGAAGCAGGGCTTCAGCCGCTCTCTCCATCCGTTCGAGGGCTTCGGGCCGGCGGTGATAGCGGGACTCGGGGGCCAGAAACACGGCAGCCAAGCCGGAGAGAAATCCCGCCGTGGCCCCGGGCTGAGGGATCTCGTGCTCGTCGAGCACGCCCCCTTCCGCTGGCTGCTTCGACAAGGATTCTTCTGCCGCCCGGTCAGCCGCCTTCACCAGTTCCGGGTAGATATCTCCTCCGTTCGAATCAATTCCTCCCTCTGCCGGGGACAACCGCATCGTCTCCGTCGCCCCCAGCACGGTGAGGAATTCCCTTCGATCCATACGACCTTTCGATGATCGTTCTCTGTCCGCGCGTTAATGTACACCCGACACCCTTCGGATGCAATATTCCGGCTTGGTTACCGGTCGACATGATCGGGCCCACGCACCCAGGCTTGTCACTCGTCACTTGTCACACGTCACTGCCTCTACTGGTTCGCCATTTTGGCGATGTGGATATCGAAGCCGGTGCCGGGCAGCAGCGTGGTGAGTTCAAAGGCCGTGAACCCGTCCCCCTCAAGCTCGGTTCGACGGTAAAGCCCGGGCTCGTTTTCTACGGTCTCACGGCGCGCCTCGAAATTCTGCAGATAGGCTTGGGCAGTCTTCAAATCGGGATGATCTGAGGCCGTCGACCGTGTCAGGGCCTCAGCCGCATAGGAGCGGACCAGCTTGGGCCAGTATTTTTCCAGCAGAACGGTGCTGGCGAAAAGGTCGGCCCAAACAATCTGGTCATTCACCGCCACCACCACGCCCACCGCGTTCCGGTCGCGCAGTTCCCGCATGACTCCCTGGTAAGACTGCTCGAGAGGCGCAGCCACTGCCTCGACGCGTTGCTTTACCTCATCGTTGCCCATTACGCCGGCGTAGGAAGAAGTCGCCTGGAGTTGGGCAGCGGCTTGCGGAACCAGCGCCGCCATCCTTGTGGCCGAATTGCCAACCTCCGACCATACCTTTCTTTGATCCTGATCAGCCATGGCGCTTTTCCGAACGCTGGGTTGCGCCATCTGCGAATGGAATGATCCGAAGCTGGATTTGGCGCCTACCCAACGGTGCGGTTCAACGCAGAAGACGCCCAGGTCTATAGGGTCGCTCTCCGCCGGGACGATGCGGTCTTTGCCAACCACACGATCCTGCTTGCCGCCCGTCAGGATTTCGCCCGCCAGCAAAAGCAGGGGACGTTTCGAATTGTTCACCAGAAGCAACTGGTTAACCTGTGGCCCCAGCGGCGTGGGGTGCAGGCGGCCGCGGATGAGCGGCTGGATCATTCCGCCTTCGCTGACCACAACCTCGCCGGAGCGCAAACCTTCATCGAGCGTCAGGAAATCCTTCGTGTCATGCGTGCGGTTGGTCACCACCGGAAAGATGGTCAGATTGTTGTGCCTGATCGGCTCTAACGCTTTGTAACTTGACCCGGCCTCACCGGCCGCTCCCAGACCCGGCCCCAGCGGCAGGGCCATCAAACCCATCATCACTGCAATCATGCTCAAGCCCAGAAGTTGCTTTGCTCTCATCGCACGTTCCTCCCAAAGAATTGACCGAGGGCATCAAACCGGTCTAAAGGGAGAACGCCTCAGGTTATAATTCTTGCATCCAAAGGAGTGCCGAAATTCGAAACTCGAAACCCGAAAATCGAAATTCGGCTGCGAGGATTTACAGTGAACTTCTGGTACGATGTCATTCCCGCGAAAGCGGGAATCCATTGGCCTCTGGACTGACGATGGACCCCCGCTTCCGCGGGGGTGACGACTGCTGACTTTCGTTTCTTTTAGTAGGCCATCTGCCCATCACGGCTCAGGATGACAGCGTCGAGGCGCACCCGATTTCGATGAGTGCCACCCAAGAGAAGGCCGGCTGTTCCGCAAGGTTCGTCATCCCGGAATCGGTGTGCGCCGGGCTTTACCGCCAGGCGGCGGCGGAGCGATTCGGCCTCGACCTCGGGGATTTTGCAAGCATCCTGCAAGAGGTCGCTGCCAAGTATCTCCCTCGAGACGCGAGCCAAGCCGAGGTTTTGGAGCTCATCGGAGGTTTGCGTCTTGAGGAACTGGCGATGGCGCGCGCCTGCGCCCGGGGTAACGAAGCTGCCTGGGAAGCTTTTCTGACGCGTTACCGCGAAAAGCTTTACAGCGCCGCCCACTCGGTTGCCTCTGAGGATTCCGCTGCCCGCGAACTTGCCGATTCCCTCTACGCCGACCTGTACGGAACGCGCTCAGCGGACGGCAGGCGAATCTCGAAACTCGACTCGTTTACCGGCCGCGGCTCCCTTGAGGGCTGGCTTCGTGCCGTCCTGGCGCAGGAGTATGTGAACCGCTTTCGGCGGCAGCAGCGCCTGGTCAGCCTGGAGGAGCAGACGGACGCTGGAGCCCAGTTCCGGGCCGCAGAGCGTGACCCTTCGCAGGCGCACGACCCGCGCTTGGAAGAGGCCACGGACCAAGCCCTCGCCGCTCTGCCTGGGGAAGACAAATTCATTTTGGCCGGTTATTATCTCGATGGACGTACCCTGGCCGAGATCGCGCGCCTCCTGGGCGTGCACGAATCGACGGTCAGTCGCCGACTGGAGAGAATCACCACGGCGCTTCGCAAATCCATTCTTGTCCGGCTGGTAGAACATGGCATGACTTCACGAGAAGCACGACAAACCATGGAAGTGGAGGTCAGCGAGTTGTCCTTGGATGTCCGCCGAAGGCTGGCGGAGAGTGGAGGGAACAGGGAATAGGGAACAGGGAACAGCAAATGCGAAACACGGGCGAGATTGTTTCGTGCGACTTGAGGCTTAAAGGTTGACGGTTAAGAGTCAAAGGCTGAAACGCGCAAGAAAGTGGCGAGTAGACCGTTCTATAAGAGGGATGGAAACACGGCGGTTTCGCCGTCTGTTCCCTGTTCCCCATTCCCTGTTCCCTCGAGGGATGTCGTAGACTGGATCAGTTATGTGGGGAATACCTAGAATCGTGCTCGACCGGCTCAAGGGAAGAAGCGTGGGCAGGCCGGACAGTGGGCGATCCGCAATCGACAATCAGCAATTCCAACATCCGGACGCGAACCTCCTCGCAGCTTTCCTCGAACGAACGCTGACGGAGCGCGAGCGGACGCAAGTTCTGAGCCATCTCGCCGAGTGTGCGGAATGCCGGGAGATTGCGGCCTTGACGCTGCCTGCCGAAGCCGAGGCGGCCGAGCCCGCCCGATCGCCTGTGGGAAGCGGCTGGAGCGTCCGGCCAATACTCCGCTGGGGCGCGCTGGCCGCGGCAATGGGCGCCGTCGTATTTGTCGCTGTTTTGCGTCAGCATTCGAGGAGCCAGGTGCAAACTGCATCGAACATCGCGCCGTCAACCATCATGCCGAAGGCGAGCGAAGCCGCCCCGCAGGCTCCGCAGCCCTTACCCGCCCAGCCCACTACCAGAGCAGCCACGCGAAGGGCTCAACCAAAGTCCCTCGAGTCTGCCGGCGAGATGGCAAAACTCCAGAAACCTGCCCCATCACCACTGACCCAGCGATTCACCGCCCGCTCTCCCGGCATTGAGGGACGAGCCCCAACGCCGCCGAGGGCCCAGCTTCGCCCACCGGCGGCAACGGCTGCGATCCCGCGAAGTGCCCAATCCGCCGAAGTCTCGGCGGGCCTGAGCACTGATCTTATCCATGCTGCCGCCCAGCCGAGCGCCGTCGTGGAACACCCGCCAGTCCCCACCTACGATAAGAAAAGCTTGGCGGACGGGGCCGTGGCATCGACGCCCATGCGCACAAAAGCCCTGCAAGCCAGACTCCCAGCGAAGGCATTCCGCAGTCCGTTGGAGGGCACCGTGGCCCAGCCAAGCGCGCTTTGGAGCATTTCGCCGGAAGGCAAACTACAACGCTCAGAGGATGGCGGAAAGAACTGGGAAGAAGTGGGCGTCGACGACAAAGTCGAATTCCGAGTGATCCAGGTCAACGGCAGGGGAATCTGGGCGGGCGGAACCGGAGGAGCCCTGTATCACTCAAGCGATGGCGGCGCGACTTGGGCCCGTGTCAACCCGGCGGCAGGCGCCACTCCCACCACAGAAGCCATCGTCTCGATTAGCTGCTCCTCATCCGACCTTCAACAGATCACCGTCAAGACCGCCTCCGGGACGCAGTGGGTCTCCGACGACGGCGGCCAGCACTGGAGAGCGGTGACACGTGACGAGTGACGAGTGGGTATTGCGGACTGACACCTGGCCCCTGAAACCTGACACCTGCAATTACGATGTCGCCTTGATCTGCTCGGTGAGCCGAACGGCTTTGGGGCGGTAGCCGCTACGTGTGCGAACGTGGTAGCTCTTCATGTCTTGACCCACCAGTTTTACCGTGATGCTGCGCCAGCCGCGATTAGGATTGGCTGCCGGGTAGTAGCTGATCGAATACAAGTGCGCCAGGTCATCCCGGATGGAAGCGAATGCGTCCTGCTGTTCTTTCCAATTCTTAGCGAAATAGACCTTGCCGCCCGTCGTAGCGCTAACCCGTTCGAACACGGCAGTCGAGATGGGGTCGAGCCGGGCCGCCTGGGTGCTGATCATGTAAATGGGAATCCCTTCCGTCTGCGCCATCTCGCGGATGTCTTCAGGCCCCACTGCGCTGGCGTTGTCGGGGCCGTTGGAGAAAACCACCACCACCTTCCGGCCCGAAAGCTGAGCGGCATCTCTGAGCGTCATCAGCAGGGAGTTATAGAGGGCGGCATCATCTCCTGCCACGCTGGCGCGAATGGCGCGGATGACATCTGACCGTTCGGGAGTGAGCATCGAGGCCCGTGAGAAATTGCGGCTATAGGAATAGAACGCCACACGCGCGGGATCATGCAGCGAGCGCACGAATTCCGCAATGGCATCTTGCGCAAAAACAAAGCCTCGATACATGTAATTGCTGGTGTCGAACAGAATGAAGACACTGGCGCCGGCCACAAGCGAAGCCACCTGGTCCGGCGTAGCTTCCTCGAATCCGGCATCTTTGTTTCGATGTCCGCGGCCCTTGGGAGCCGAAGATGTCGCCAACGCCGGCTTGCCCTCACCCGGCTTGTAATCCTCCAGCTTTCGCGGTGCTTCGTTCTCTTCGCCGAAGGTCGCAATTTTCTGAGGGATTCCGTCCTCATAGATCGCAAAGTCCCAGGGAGTGAGGCGAGTGACGTAATCCCCTTTCTTGTCCGTCACCGCCACATCCAACTGCACCATATTAACTGTGACTTTAAAGACCGTCACGTCCGGACCACTCTGCTCCTGCGCTCTCACCAGAGCCGCGCTGCCGGAGAAAGTAGCCAGCAATAGTGGTGGAACCAGAATGCCCCATTTCGCCATAGCAGACTCCTCAAACCCCAGGACTGGGTTCGCTCTTCGCCAAAGTGCGGATTTTTCCCTGTCGAAACTCCTCACCCGTTTCCCGCAATGCCCGAAGCAGTGCCGGCCAATCCTCCAAGTCGGTGGCGGAAATCTTCTCAATCATGCGGTGCGTCAACTCGGGCACCAGAATGTGAAGCATTTCCGGAGAGTAACCGTTCTCGTCCGCCAGGCGCGCCCAGTACAGGTTGTCAGAATCCCAAGACTCACCCAGGAGGCGGCTCGAGTACCCCATCAAAGTGGGAAGGGGTTTTATGCTCAGTAGTTCACGCGCATACGTTTCTTCCAGCGCCGGATGCGGCACGCCAAAATCCGCCGAGAGGCGTTCCCAACTAACTTCAGCGGGATGCTGTTTGCTAAGTTCAGTCAATTCTCGCCCCGCGGGTCCCGAGTCGTGGCCCGGGGATCGTCGCTGGTATTCCTCGGCCAAATAAAAGATTTCTGCCGGCGTCACTCTGGAAATCGCAGCGTCCGGCTCTCCGCGGCGCAGAGCGTCCTCAACTTCTCCGGCCCTCTGGGGGAGCATGCGATCGGAGAGAATCGTCATCGCCGTTTCGCGCAGCTTCTCATCTTTGGCCGCAGCTTCCAGAAGCTCTTCTCCGGAGCGCTGGTAAAGGCTGACCGAATGAAGTTCCGATCGAGTCACCTCCCACCACCGGGGCAGGACGGCGTCCACCAAGAGAGATGGCACCAGATCCTCCCAGATGAGAGCCTGTACGTTTTCCGGCACAATGAAGTTCTGCTCCACTTCCGCCAGAGCATAAGGCAGGTCAGCCAGCGAGCCAGAAAGGTGCGCTCCCCCGCTTGCCGCATCGCCAATGCCAATCAGAGAGGGGCTCCGCCAGGAATGGTATTCTCCATTGACCTTTTCTCCGACGGGATCGTGGGCGCGCACAAAGAGTGGGTTAGTGAGTAGCATCTGCGCCCCGGGAGGCTCGTAATAGGCGTAGTTGAGTCCCACTAAGGTATCCCTAAGGAAGGGCACCAGTTGGCCACGAGCCGCAGCCAAGTCGGCGGCAGTCGCCGGCGACTCGAGCAGCGGTGCCAGGTTCATTTGCAGCTCGAATTTGATGTGAGGGGTGGTATAAAGGCCATTGGCCCATTCCAATCTTTCGCCGGTTGTGAAGAGCGGTTTTGGCAGTTCGAATTCCCGCAACTCCCCAGCCAAGACCAACAGCGTATC
This sequence comes from Terriglobia bacterium, assembly GCA_050008495.1. Lineage (GTDB taxonomy): Bacteria > Acidobacteriota > Terriglobia > UBA7540 > UBA7540 > CAVROP01. The sequence continues at coordinate 33,396 of JBEKMN010000044.1, forward strand.
GACCTTCGGTTTTCCGCGCCCCGATTGGTTCAAGCCGTGTCCCAGAGCGAACAAGTTGTCGAGAGAAATGAGACGTTGCGCATCCAGAACAGCGCGGATGTTGTCAGCCAGAAGCTGCCTGACCTGCCGCCCCCCTGGGGTGGACTGCCTGGGACCAGCAAGCAAGGTGATAATGGCGTCCTGGGAGCGTTGAGTTTGGCCCGTAGCGGCCCGCAGAAGCTCGCCGAACGAACTCTCCGTGGCGTCGAAAAGTAGGGCGGAGGACGAGACGCTTCCGAATGGTTTGATAATCCCCTGCCAGGACTGGTTCAGGTCTTGGATTTCCCCCTGGCGCGCCAGAATTTCCCAGAGTCCGACGATGGCTTGATAAATGCCTAATGTGTCGCCTCGCACGCCGTTGTCAGGGATGCGGTCGATAGCGTCAGCTACGGTGAGGAAACGGCCCACCGACTCGTCGCTCAGAGCGTGAAACTCGGAGAAGATGGCATACTGGTCCCCGAAGCGTGGAAAATCGTCCGCCAGCAAACTCACCGCGTGGGGACTCAAGCGCTCACCCGCGGAGCGCCGGCGGTCAATCTCATTCAAAGTCAAGAATACTCTGAGCGGTGAGTCTGCCGAGGCTTGCCGCGTAAGTGTAAACATGCCTGCGACGAGATCTTCAGGAGTCTTCCACTCTCTGGAACGCTGGGCCCATTCGGCCTCGATTTTGGAATGGGTTTTGCGTCCCAGCATTCCTTGCCACACCCCCAAATCTCCTGGAATATGCGGTTGTCCGCTCGGCTCAAACCAGAGCCGGGTTACCAGCAACATGAGGCCCGGGTCCGTTCTGAACGCGCCCTTCGCCGGTCCTGGGGTGGGTCGCTTCCCACGCAAAGCTGCATAAAATCGAGTCAATCGGTGCGGCTCTACGAAGTAGGACTGCTGAGCCGGGTTGATGCGCGACAGTGCGTCGAAGTAAGCTGCCAGCCAGCCCGCGTCTCTCCCCACCAACCGGAGCACGAAGTCCGCGGGTGAGTCGGGGCTGGCGCCGACCAGGCTCTTCCATGCTGGTTCAGCCGCGTTTCCGCCTGGGACTACCACCCGATTCGACCGAATACAAATGTGATTCCCAAAGTAATCCAGGCTAGCCGCGTCTGGCCCCAGCTTCTCGAGTCCCGGGGACCGCAGCAGGGCGCGCCGGGTGCCGTCATCCATTCGTGACAGCGCCCAGTAGAGCCGGGCTGCTTCGGGATCCTGCAAAAGGACGTCGATGACGTCTTCTTTCTTAGTCCTGCTGTTTTTCGTCCAATCCGCCTGGCTGAATAGGACTGGGACCTTTGTGCTCGGGAACGGATAAGCGAACGGTTTGCTCCCTTGCAGCGTTTGTTCCAATTCTGCCAGGGGAAATCCGGAATCGAGAGTAATGAACGCCTTCTTCTGGTCAGCGGTTTCGAGTGCCACTCGCGGCCCGCAAGCACTCGAGAGCTGGTAGCCAAGCGCATTAAGCAGCGGCTGTGCCTGGCCGCATGTAGAAACCCGGATGATTCCTTCCTGGCCTGCCAACGCCTGGAGTTCCCGGGCATGGTCGACGTAGCGCCTCAACAGCACCAGAAACTCAGTGGGCCTGCGTCCGCCTTCTTGCCACGTAAAACCGTGCGTAATCACATTCCGCGCCAAAAGCGGCAACACTTCCTGTGGAGGAACTTTCTGGCTGATGCCAGCCATACGCAGGAAGGAGCGGAGAGGACCGGGAATGAAATCGACTGTCCCCGAAGAGGAAGGGCTCGGCTGGGTCTGCGCGGCCTGCGGGGTTCGCTGGTCCTCTTGGGGAAATTGGGCCGCGCTCGCGACTCTTCCCCCAAACCCTCCGGAATACGCGAATAGAAGAATTGCCAGAGGAAACGCTCGGTAAACCCGGGGTTTCATAACGGACTCCCTTCCCTGCGACCTAACGCGACAATTCCCACAAATGCCGGTAACCGGAGGAAAGCCAAAAAGTCCTCACGCGGGTGCCACCTGGCACCGTCACATACCTCCACAAGCCCTGAATTCATCTTTACAGCTTGCAGCAGGCGACATCCCACCGGCCCCCATGCCTCCGGAACATAGCTGACATACTGTTCTATTTCCTCCAATACTAGGCCAACTGCCATCCTGCGTCAAGCGTACCGACCACCTTTTGGGTCGCACAAGGCCCCAAGTAATGCGAAAATGAGGGCTGAAGACCACATTGCGGCGGCCCTCCAGGCGGGTTTCAAGCCGGGACCGGACTTGCCGCCAGGGATGGACTTCAGTCAATATGTCATTATTATCTGGGGCTGTCCGCCGAATCGAACGGCCGCGACCGTTCGCAAGCCGGCTGCCCTTTTCTGATTTCGGATTCTTGATTTCTGCCTCCGGCCGCTTACCTTTTTGCTCTCCAGCCGTCGTAACGAGTTGAGAGGTCAAGCAAAGTCGGTGATGGAAGGCTGCTTGGAGCTAGCCGGACACATACCAGAAGATGCGAAACTGAGTGGGGCGGATGAGCTGACGCTGATCCGCCGCGCCCAGGAGGGCGACTCCGAAGCCTTCGAGGGGTTGGTGCGGGCGTACGATCAGAACGTGCTTCGCCTGGCCTTGCAAGTGGTGCATTCGCCGGAAGAGGCTCGTGACCTTTATCAGGAGGCCTTTTTGAAGGTCTACCGTTCCATCCGTTACTTCCGGCTGGAGGCGCGATTCTCAACCTGGCTTTATCGCGTGGTGATGAATGTTTGCCTGGACTATTTGCGCCGCCAAAACACCCGCAAGGAAGTGCAGGGGCCGGAAAGCGAGGACGGTCAACCGGAATACTTTCAAACGGTGCCGGAGGAAAGGCCTGTGTTGGACCCGGAACGCGCCCTGCACTCCAGAGAAATCGGGCGACGCATCCAGGCTGCGCTCCAGCGCCTCAACCCTCGCGAACGCCTCGTCTTCGAGTTGAAGCATTACCAAGGCCTGAAGCTTCGCGCCATCGGAGAGCTTTGTAAGACCAGCGAGCAAACGGTAAAGAATTGCCTGTTCCGCGCCACGCAGAAACTGCGCATGGATCTTGGAGACCTTGTGTAGGGAACAGGGATTAGGGAACAGGAAGGCAGTAGGCAGTAAGCAGTAGGCAGTAGGCAGTAGGCAGTAGGCAGTAGGCAGTAGGCAGTAGGCAGTAGGCAGTAGGCAGTAGGCAGTAGGCAGTAGGCAGTAGGCAGTAGGCAGTAGGCAGTAGGCAGTAGGCAGTGAGCAGTAGGCAGTAGGCGCTAGGCACTAGCCACTAGGCACTGCCTTTGGGAGATTTGGTTATGGAGTGTCGGGAATTCGAGGAATACATGACGCTCGATCTTTACGGCGATCTTCCGCCTCAGCAACGAGCGCTTTACGAGGCGCACCTTGCCGACTGTGCGCAGTGCCGGGCCGCGCGCGAACAAGTCCGCGGCCTGCATGAGGTTCTGGCTAAGCGGCCACGTCTTGAACTATCTCCCGATCTTCTGGTGGAATGCCGCCAGGCCCTGTCTGATGCCCTCGAGAAGGAGCGATTGGGGTGGCACGGCCTGATGCGCGAGTGGTTGGCCTTCCTTCAGCTTCCGCCGCAGCGAGTGGTCCCCCGCCTGGCTTTCGTTCTCACCCTGGTTGTTTTCGGTTTTGGCCTGGGTTGGACGCTGCGTCCCCGCGCCGAGCGGGTGGTTCCCTCCGGGCCCAGCAACGTAACCTCGTCTTCCCTTGCCGAAGCGGATCTGGAGAACATGCGAATCAACGACATCAGCCGCGTGGCTCCTGATCCACAGACCGGCGACGTGCGCATCACTATGGACGCGCAGCGTCGCTTTACTCTTGAAGGTTCGCTTGACGATCCCCGTATTCAAAAACTCCTGGTCGACGCTGTGAAGAGTTACGACAATGCGGGAATTCGCCGCGACACACTGGATGCCTTGCGAGCTCGCACCAAGAGCCCCAACGTCCGGGCTGCTTTGCTTTATACCATGCTGCACGACCCGAACGTTGGGAACCGTCTGGCAGCTATGGACGCGGCTCGAGCCATGCAAGGCGGGGATGACTTGCAGCAAACCCTGATTAATGTCCTCGAGCATGACCGTATCCTGGGAGTCAGGGTCGAGTCTGTCGATCTGCTGGTTGACCAAATGGAGCGGCAAGGCCGTAATGAAGCGTCTCTCGGGACCCTGGCGCGTCTTGCCACAACCGATTCGAATAGCTACGTGCGATTGAAGTGCGCGAGTGCTTTGCGAAAGCTGGGAAGCGATGGAATCCTACAAGCTGACGAAAAATAGACTTTTCTGGCGATATGCGCTAGGTTTCTGTCTCGCGGCGTCCCTGCCTTGGCCTGCCCTTGGCCAGCTCAATGAACAGCGAGGCACGCCCGTACGTCGCGGCAACGTCTGGACGGAGACCTACACCTGGACCGCTCCGGCGCGCGAAGGTGGAAGACTGGTTCTGCGTGCCGACATGGGCTCGATAGAAATCACTCCTGGAACGGGCAATCAGATCGAGGGTCGCGCGGTGGTGCGCGTTTACAAAGGAAACGAGGAAAGGGCGCGCCGCGTGTTCGACGCCTTCCACCTCAGCGCTCGTTTAATCGAAAGCACCGGGGTCTACGTGAGCTCGGAGTTCGGCGGCTCAAGGCGTCACGATGACTCCATGGGAGTGGAGTTCGACATTAAGCTTCCCGCTCATTTCAATCTGGACCTCGAGACGAGGGGCGGAGATATCGACGTCGACGGCGGCCTGCAAGGTGAAGCGCGGCTGACCACCGCGGGTGGCGACATCCACGCCGGGGACATCAGCGGCCCGATTCGAGTGGAAACCGCCGGCGGGAACATCGGTTTGGGGAATCTGGGCGCCCGCGCAGAAGTTCGCACCGCCGGCGGCAACATTCATATCGGAAATGTCAGGGGCGATGGGACCATTGAAACCAGCGGCGGAGAAATCCAAGTGGGGCAAGTGGACGGGGGCCTGCGCGCGGAGACGGCGGGCGGCGATATTGTGATTGCAGGCGCCGGCGGCCAAGTCATGGCGGAGACGGCGGGCGGACAGATTCAAGTTGGGCCGACCGTGGGCAGCGTGCGGGCGCAGACCGCCGGAGGAAACATCGTGCTTCGCGGAGCGCGCGGGCGGGTGGTGGCGGAGACGACAGGGGGCAGCATTGACCTCTTGCAGCTCGGCGCCGGCGCCCGGGCCAATACCTCCGCGGGAAGAATCGTGGCGGAGTTCGACGCCAACACCAAGACCTTTCTGGCGTCGCAGCTCGAGAGCTCGATGGGGGACGTTTACGTCTATCTACCTATAAATCTCTCTTTGACGATCGACGCCGCCATCGACGCTGCCGCCGGCCATCATATTGTTACCGATTTTCCGTTGAGCATTCTGGGCGACAAAGAGGATTTCAGTGAGCGTACGATTCGCGGCCATGGAACCTTGAACGGCGGCGGTGAGGTTTTGCGCATTCGAACCGTGGCCGGGAACATTGAGATTCGCAAAATCGACGCGCGCAGCCTGCAGGAAATCAAGAGCCGCGAAGATACCGCCTGGAATCGCATGCAGCAACACGCGGCGGAAAAAGCGCAGCGAGAGCGCGAGCGCCAGCAGGAACGCCAGCAGAAGCAAAAGGAAAGGGAGGATGAACGTGACGAGAATTAGCCGCTCGCGGCTTCCAAGGCCTGTGATCACCTGCCTTTTCCTCTGCCTCGGAATGGCTTTCGCTGTCAGCCTCGCGGCCTCGCAGCAACTCGAACGCGCCTGGTACGGCCTCTACCCTCTCCCCGCCGGAGGAAGCGTGTCGGTCGAGAACGTTCAGGGCGAGATCAGCGTCGAGGGATGGGATCGCGCCGAAGTCGAGATTACGGCGGCAAAAATCGGGAAAGATCCGGACGACCATCTGGAAGATGTGCGCGTGGTGACCGAAATGGGGATTGAGAGCCTGGCATTCAGGACCGTCTACCCGCCCCACATGGACAAGCCAGTGCGGGTCGATTATCGGTTGCGCGTGCCGCGCCAGGTCCAACTTGCTACGCTGCGCACCGTGGAGGGCAACATCGCGGTACATAGCGTTGAAGGTTCGGTGGACGCGCGCACGTTGAGCGGAAACATCGTGGAGATGAGCGTGACGGGCCGCGTTACGGCCAGGACGCTGACGGGAAGCATTCTGGTCTCACTCAAAGCCCTGCCCGCAGGTACGCGCCCTTTGCTCATGGACACGGTGAATGGCAACATCGACCTGCTCCTTCCCCCTCGGCCGAATGCGGATCTCGAACTTAGCACGCTGGACGGGTCGATCCAAGGAAACTACGCCTTTCAGGCCAGTACCGTGCCCGGAGACAGGACGCGCCGGACGCGTCTTGGCCTGGGTGGCGTGACGGTTGCGCTGCGGACCGTGCGGGGCACGATTCGCGTCGCCGAGCGAGATGATCTCTTGTAGCTTCGATTACGAAGTGAGACGAGCCGCGTCTAAGAGCAGTGAGTAGGGGCGGTGGCCAACGGGCACCGCCCCCGGCCCCTCCTCAAAGAGGAGGGGAGCTTGGAGTTGATTCCCCTCCTTGATAAGGAGGGGCGAGGGGTGGTTGGTGTGGAATTTCGCCGGCCTGAAACTGTTTGCATTGGGAGGCATAGCATGAAACGGAATTTCGCGATGGGGCTGCTGCTGTCAACGTTGATCTTGCTGGTGAGTGTGAGTATCTGCCGTAGTCAGGAGGCGCCGGAACCGCCCGAACCGCCGGATGCGCCCGATTCTCCCCTTGAGGACGCCCTGATTCAGTCCGCCACGCTCGATCGAAACGCCTGGCTGGGTGTCCAGTTGAAAGACGTGACGGCGGAGAAGGCGCGGGAGTTGAAACTTCCCGGCGAGTACGGCGCGCTGGTGGCAGGTGTTGACGAGGCGAGCGCTGCGGCCAAGGCGGGCTTGCAAAAGGGCGATGTGATCATCGAGTTCGCGGGTGAGCGCGTGCGGAGCGCGGCCCAGTTGCGCCGCCTGATTCGCGAGACCCCTCCGGGACGTACCCTCAGCTTGCAGGTCATCCGCGACGGCCAAGCTCGAACCCTGAGCGCCAAGCTGCAAGCTCACACCAGCAACTTCCATTTTCAGGCCCCCGATGTGAACATTCCGCAAATCGAAATCAATCCCGGCTTAATGGCGCCTTTTAACGACCGCAACTTCACCTTTATGTTCAGTGGGCGCCCGACCCTCGGAGTTACCGGCGAAGAGTTGACAAGCCAGCTTGCAGGCTATTTCGGTGTCAAGCAGGGCAAGGGCGTCCTGGTAAGCGAGGTGGTGGCCGGTAGTCCTGCGGCGCAAGCGGGCCTGAAGGCGGGAGACGTCATCGTTGCTGTAGACGGGAAGGACGTGGCGACGGTTGCGGAATTGCGCAAGGCTGTCGAACTGAAATCCGGGGAAGAGGCAAGAAAACTCAACCTGACCGTCGTGCGGGATCATCACGAGCAGACATTGCCGGTAGAACTGAAGAGACCGGAGCTTTTCGAGCACGGCAAAGAGACAGCCGGTTTCGGGATTGATCAGGGCGAGTGGCAACGCGTTCAAGCGGAAGCCAAGAAACAGATGGCTGCGGCCCAACTCGCTCTGCAACAGGCTCAAAAACACCTTGGCGATCAGCAGCGGCTGCTGTCGGATCAAATGCAGCGTGCCACCGAGAAGTACCGGCAGGCCGTCCAGGAACAGCTCAAAGAGCAACTCAAGCTTCAACTCGAGAAACAGCGTAAGGCTCAAACCCAGGAAGAGATCAAACTGCGGCTTCAGCAACGCCTTCGTCTCGCGGTCGCGCCGGGCCAAGCGATTTAAAAAGGGTAAAGGATAAAAGATAAAGGCTAAAGGTAGAGCGTGGTCCTTAAGTCATCTCGGATGCGGTAGCTCATCATAGATATCACTCGTGCCGAAGCTAAGCCTTTATACTTCACCTTTTAGCCTTTACACTTTTCCCTTTAGCCTTTCTCCTGGTCCACAATCGGATAACAAGTGAACGCCGCCTTGTAAGGCACTTCCCAGTACGGGACGTACTCTTGTGCAGCGTTTGCCTCGAGCGTGAAGTGCAGCGGTTGTCCACTCTTGGGCTTAAGCTGTTTCACGAGATCCTCATGGCGCTCGCCATTCCGCAGCACCAGGCGGGCGTCCGACGAACCAAGAATCGCCAGCAGGACCGGGCCGTACTCGAGCGCGAAGCGCTCGTGGCCGGCGATCTGATCCACCCCCGTATAACGCGTGAGCTTGAATTCCATGGGCAGGCGGAAGGTGATGGTATCGCCCTCGGACCAAGTTCTATCCAGGGTGACGTAGCTGCCGGGTGTGCCGCTGGCAGCTATGTTGCCATTGATCTGAATCGGCATTTCGTGTGCCGCCCAACTCGGCACGCGCACCCGGATCTTGGCGGGCGAGGGCGGAGCGGCCGCGAGACGCAGTTGCACGTCGGGATGGAACGGGAAGCGGGTTGTCGCTTTCAGCTCGAGTGTATTTCCGCTCATCGAGCAGGTAATACTGGAGGGCTCAAATAAGTCAACGTAGAGGCCGTCCGGTGCAATTGTATAGATGTACTCCGGCAGTGACCCGAGCATCCGCGTCCCCTGCCCTTCGCAACAGGTGTTGATGGAGATACCCACCGAGTCGTCTTTCGGGCCCACCAGCTTGGCATGATACATGATGCCCCTTGTCCCCACCTGGTTGGCGAGCGCAACGTTATAAATGGACTTCTCGATCTCGCTGACATACTTTTCCTGCTCGGGATAGAGCAGATGCAAGCGCTGGTTGAATTTCGTCCAAAAGACACTGCCACATAGTTCGCCGGTGCTCGTATATAACTCGTAGGATTTAGGCGGATACTCTCCCATCTCGCAGATGGCCATGGTGCCGCCGACGTGCTCCCATTGATCATGGTATAAATCCCACGCGCCGAGCATGGCATCGAGATAACGCCGATTGCCGGTGGCGCGGTAAAGGTCCAGGTAGGCCTCAAAATCCGTAATCAGATAACAGTGCGGGCGATCGTACGGGTACTGCCACACCATGAGTTCCTCACGCCGGGCCAATCCCTCGAGCCAGTAATTCTCCTGGAAATAGCGCTGCACAACCTGCAGGTCCTCAGGTTTGCCAGCCGGGGTGAAGGACATTCGCGTGTTCGCAATCATTCCCTGGACACCCTGGGCGGCGCCGCGCAGCAGCTTGGGCAAATAGGGACAAAAATCGTACCAGTCGTAGTATCCGCGCAGCAAGCCGAACGCTTTGGGATTGCCGGTGTAACCGGCTTCGATGAGTCCGTGAGTCACCCAGGAGCGAGTGTATGCAGCGCGCTCGGAATGGAAGATCGATCCTTCGGGATAAGCCATGATATAGCCGTTGGGCTGGCGGCAGTCGGCGATGCCATCCACTAACTCATCCATGCGGCGGCGAAGTTCCGGGTGATCGACCCAGCGCAGCGTATTCGCGGCGCCCATCAGGAATCGCCCCGCGCACGATCCGGCAAGGTCGTCCTCCCAGAACTTGTCCGGCTTTCTGAGTCCCGGCGGATTCGGCTTACCGGCTCGCGCGCGGAATTGGCGCAGCATTTCGTCCACGGTAAAGGAGTTGAGCAGATAGCCGATGTTGTTCTCCACGGCGGTCTTGAACAACCCGTCCTCGAGGCGCACTCCCTTTAATGGCGTGCTCGCCTTGTAAGCAACAGGCTGCCAGTCGCGCGCCGGAATTACGTTTTCGGGATGATCGGTGATGATGCCTTCTCCCATGGGGCGCGGCGGACGCGTTAAAACCGCCAGGCCCGAGTTGCCGTAAACCGTGTCGGCGGTCACGGGACAACCCTGCGCGACGTCCTTTCCTCCGGACAGCACATCAATTTTCGAAATGGAAAAATCGAAGACATCGGGTTTGCGGGCTCTTAAGCGGGGAACCGTCAATCGCACGTAGCGACCCTCGACCCCGTGCGCGGGATAGCGAGTAATCCAATCGCCCGGATTAGGGCAGTCAGCGCCGGTGTAGTCCGCAATAAGATGGGCAGCCTTGAACTCCACGTCGTCGGAGGCTTCGATCTTGAACCGAACGGGGAAACCCTCATTGTTCCCCGTGCCGTAACCTGTTTCCTGTCCCAACGCGACGGCCGGGTAGAGCTTCACCATTTCGATTGGCTTACGCGCACGCAGGTCCACCTGCACCCACGTCATCGCATCCGCGGTGTTGGCGGGCTTCGATACATACGGCCGATAGGCGGTCGCGGGCGTGAATGCCATCCGCTCCTCCCGCGCGTTCGAATCAGCGGGGTTTCCGGGAGCCGCTGTCAAGGCCGAAGTTGACCCGAAAACCTGTAAGGCCGTGATGCTCGCGCCGGCGCTGACGGTCTTTCCCAAGAATTTACGCCTGGTGATTGACATGGTTTGATTCCCTTCCCCTTGCGGCAGTCCGATTTGCCTCGCCAACCGAGTGATAGTATCAGATTCTACTCGCGCGAGTTAGCCCGATGCCATGTTAAGATGAATGCCACGGAAGATACGTTGGCGAAGCTGCACACTGACTTCGCGGCGCAGGGCTGAATGATGCCTCATCCCATTGCAGAGCATGCCGGCTTCGGCAGCGGTTTCACTTGAGCATGACCCGTCGATCGCGGGCCGATTGCTATCCATCCCGACATCTCAACGCAGTTTCCTGACTCGGAGGATTTTATGAAGCCGAAGCGTGCTGTTGTGGTTTCTTGCCTGTTCGTCCTGTTGGCATCGACCGTTGTCATGTCTCGGCCGAGTTCGTCATCGCCTCCCTCGCGGACCTTTCTGTTCGAGTATCACGTGTCGCTCAAAGCCATTCCCAGGGGCGCAGGGCGGGTGCGCATCTGGATGCCCTGCCCCGCTTCAGATAAGAACCAGACGGTGTCTTTGAGGAAAATGACCGGAACGATTCCGCTGCGCGAAACGCGGGAACCGGTGTTTGGCAATCGGATCCTCTACGCCGAAATGCTTCACCCCTCCTCTGATTCAGCCGAGTTCAGGATCGAGTACCAAGTAACACGCAGGGAGTACTCTCAAGGCGGCTTCGAGAATCTGCTCAAGGAAAAGGGAAGTGCCGGCGGCGCATTCCCTGAGCCCATCGCGCGTTTCCTCCAACCGGATCGCCTGGTTCCCGTGCAAGGGAAGCTCAAGGAGTTGGCCGACGACAACACGCGCGGCATCGAGGGCACGGTCCGGAAGGCGCATGCGCTCTACGACTACGTCTTCCACACCGTGCGCTACGACAAGTCCGGCACCGGCTGGGGACGCGGCGATTCGCTCTGGGTGTGCGACAGCAAGCACGGCAACTGCACAGATTTCCATTCGCTTTTCATCTCGCTGGCGCGAGCGGAGGGAATTCCCGCCCGGTTCGAAATCGGTTTTCCTTTGCCCGCCGCCAACGAGGGCACTGTGCCCGGCTATCACTGCTGGGCTGAGTTCTTTGTCAATGGCCCGGGCTGGGTTCCGGTGGACATCTCCGAGGCTTGGAAAGATCCCGCGAAGCACGATTACTTCTTCGGGTCACTTGACGATAATCGCGTGCAGTTCTCCGTGGGACGAGACGTGGTGCTCCAACCCAAACAGGATGGTCCGCCCCTGAATTATTTCATCTACCCTTACGTTGAAATTGATGGACAGCCTTTCGAAGGCGTCGAGAAGGAATTCGCGTTCCACAACTTAGCCGCAAGTCATTAGCGCGGTCCATAAAAGACAACCGTAGTGGCCGCGCGCGCTGATCGTCTTGGTCGGTGCGTGTTATACTAGCCCCATGGAAAGGATTGCGGAAAGGAAGTGTCGCCATGGGGATAGTGTTTGTTGAGGGCACGGTCACGGGGCCCAACGGGCGGCATGCACGATTGCAGTTCCTGGTCGACAGCGGAGCGACCTACACATTGCTTCCGCACGACGTCTGGCCGCCGCTCGGGCTCGTTCCAAAACGCTCGGTTCGATTCACACTTGCGGACGGGAGCATTATCGAACGCCAAGTTTCCGAATGTCTCATTTCCCTTCCCCAGGGCGACGGTCACACGCCAGTCATTCTCGGAGAACCCGGTGACGACGCGCTCCTCGGCGCCATCACTCTCGAAGAACTTGGGCTGTTTATCAATCCTTTCACACGCACCTTGGAGCCGATGCGGATGATGCTCGCCTGACGGGCCGCACTCCTGTGTTAGAATAATCGTATACGTGAAAGCGAACCCTCGAACGCTTAGCCCAAGGTCCGGCTTAGACCGATGAGGACTTGTCAGCCCCAAACAGTCGAGCAGGGAGCGAGCACGCGCCCCCACGCCATGAGAGCGCCGCTCGCCCGATTGGATACGAGTTCCCTATCGACTCGCGAAGGAGTGCTCCATGTCTGACAGATGGGTTTTCCTTATCGCATTTCTTACCGTGATTGTGATTGTCGCCGGGGCTTTCGCCATGCCCCACTACTTCAGCTTTGAGATCTTGAAATCCTTGATCTACCTGGCCATCGCCTTACTCGTCTTCTTTGGCGAAGACCGTTTCAGTTATATGCTGGGGATCGTCACGCCGCCGCTGCGGTTTATACTGGCCATCCTGTTGGGCGGCTTCTTCGGCGAGTTCGGTGTCCTGTTCGGCTCCCTGACGGGAAAACCTACGCCGCCGATGGATACTCCGCTCCACGGCTTGTCAATCCTGATGGAGATTCTGCTTGCCGTGGTTTGCTATCGAGCCTGGCGTAAGCAGGTGACCGGGAAATTCCTCGGGAAGACGTTCGGGATTTGCGTGGCCGTAGCGGTCGGCTACGACGTGCTCCTGGCGGGTTGGTACTTCACACACCCGATGTGAGCGCGGCGCTCAATTGTATTTCCACGCCGTGGCGGCCTCGCCTGCGGGCGCGTTCTTGGTGATGTGATCAGCCATGGTGCGAATCAGGTTTTCCTGCGTCAGGGATTGCCAGCCGTGGCCCTTCTCAGGGCGCCCGAACTCAAAGCTGCCTTCGTAATGCGGGTCGCGCGTGGTTTTGAGGAAGTCCTGCAAATCATAAACAGCGAGATTGAGATAAAAGTTGTCCATATCGCCGACGTCGAGGTGAATCTTTCCCACGAGTTGCGGCCCGATACGCGGCCAATTCTGTTTGAGGTACGCGGTGAGGTCGTAGCCGTGGTCGCGCATGTAGTCTGCGACGCCGCGATCGATCTTGCCGGTCAGCTTATCCCACAGGGGCTTGGGATAACCGTCGTCGCCCACCGGTCCGTAGGCCGCCTCCCAGATTTCCAGTTGCTGGGCGGAGCGCCCGTGGCTGCCCAGCACCGCTTCGAGCCGGCTCATCTCCGCCATGGTCGTTTCCACCTGGCCTTCGGCGGTGCGCATCAGCGGCCGCCAGGCCCGCAGCCAGGTGTGGCCCGGCTCGAAAAAGGCATTATCATCTTTGTATATATTCACGAGCTGATAATGCTCGAAGCTAATAGGATCGGGGTAAAGGGTCCAGGTGCCGTCAAAGAAGTCCGGATGATAAAGCTGCAGCGCCAGCGACTCCCAGCCGCCTGTCGAGCCGCCCGAAAGCACGCGCGCGTAAGGCTTGCGGATCATGCGGAAGTGCGTCTCAAGGTAGGGGATCAGTTCGGTCAGGATCGCGTCGCCGTAGGGGCCGTTGTTAACGGAGTTCACAGCGTACGAGTCGTCAAAATAAGGCGTGGGGTGTTGAAAGGTCACGATCAGCATGCGGGGAAAATTGCCGGAGCCCCATGCCTGATAAAATTCGTAGCCGCTTTCGCGATTGTACTGAGCGAGGCGGACTTTGGCGAGCTCGGACGATCCCTCATTGCGGGTGGTGAATCCCATGGGCGGGCGGAGGCCGAAATGGCCCTGCTCGTAGAGCACCGGATAAGATACGGAGGGATGTGAGTCGTATCCTTTGGGCAACAGCACCGTGGCCCCGAGATAAATCGGCTGGCCCCAGAATTTCGTCAGCAGGTTGCTCTGAATCTTAATGTGCTTCACCCACTCGGTGTCGAGGGGGATTTCTACCGGCGGGATCACCTTCGCCAGGCTGAGACGGACGTCGTAGCCGGCGTTGGGATCGAGGTGCACCTTCTGAACTTCGCTGTAGAGGTTGCCGGGGGAGCGGTTGAACTGCTGGCCCTCCCACTGGTCGAGGTGGACCCAAATGGTATGCCCGTCGCCGCGGTGGCACTGCGTATAAATATTCAGGAGCGCCTGAACGTAATAATCGCCGGCGGGAATATCGGCGAGGCTCGAGGGCGGGTAACCGAGCGTCGCGCCGTCAATCATAGCCGTCTGGCCGGGCCTGAGTTGGTCGACGTCTGCGCCGAACAGCGGCGACGCGTCGCCCCAGAAGCCGACCTGCGACCGTGGTTCCGGCGTTTCGCGGTTCGAAATCACCACAAAAACGCGGCCGGTGATGGGCTCAGCGTGAGTGGAAGCTGCAAAAGAGATTTGGAATCTCAGAGAGGGCGGCGCGGGCCACGCGGCGACGGGCATGACCAGTGCGCACCAGGCCACGATCGCGACAACTGCAACGTTAAGACCGGAAAACCTGTTTGGATCAGTTCGCCTCAAGTACACCCCCGTCGAAAACTGTGCTTGCTGACACGCAAGAACCGCATCAGTCGCAACATCTCAAAAACTTAAGTCATTTGTTTTCAAGTACTCCTTGGCTTTGTTTCCACGCTTTTCGCGGTTTGCCGCGCTTTATCGCGCACCCCGGTTTGGCTCCGCGTCAAACTAGCCGCGGCAGCATCCCACTCCCCGAATAAATACGACGCGGGGGCGATTCATACAATCGCTTGAAACACGTGTTTGAAACACTCGTTCTAAACTCGAAGCTGGCACGTCTTGGGTTCGTTTCGATACTGACTTCCTTTGTTTTCAAAGACTTCTTGGCTTTGTTTCCTCCGTTTTTGCATATCGTCACAGTCCCTCGGACACGACCGGCCGAGCGCGAGGCAGTGTCCGGGAAAACCGAAACAGCTCTCGCCGATACGCAAAGCAGAAGTCTCCGTTCTTCGTCGCGACCTTGGCCTAGATTGCGGCTTCGCGTCAAACCGGGCTGCCTATCCGTGGGACTCCGACGTGGCACGACCACCCCCAACCCCTCCTTAACCAAGGAGGGGAACCCGCCCAGCAATTCCCCTCCTCCATGAGGGGAGGTGGTGCAGCCGTGGGGCTGGTTAGCTGGAGTCGAGACCAAACCAGCACCTGCTTGCCTCAACCACCCCGCCTTACCTTCCCGTCCGAGCATCCCCTCGCTCCCCTGCGACAAAACGTCCAACATCGACGACTACCATAGGCTATCATAGCCCAGGTCTGTTGTCAAGCGAAAAATGCAGGTGACGCGCCGGGGAGTTTGTTTTTCCCGTTCCGGGGACAAGATTCCGGCCCAATGGAACTGTGTGGCCGCAGGGCACCTCGGGCGGCGTTACCATGGTAAGTTCACGAAGCTTGTCTGTCTGATGGGCCCCCACCCAAAGTCCTGCGAATGGCGCATACATAGAAGAAACGGAAGTGTGCGCTTTACGCAAGCCTCGGGGGTGTGCGATGATTAGCACCCGGCAGACGGTCGGCTCCTGATCGTGAACGACAAGCATGCGGTCAAAGAAAGCCAAAGGAGGGTTTCCATGAATCGAATTTCGCTGATCGGATTGATATTCCTCTTGACACTACAGACTGCATGCAGCATTTACACACCGGATGCCGGCCACGAAGTCGTTTTGGTCGAGAAGCCGTATTTCATCGGTCACGGTGGGGTCGATCCCGAATCCGTCAAGACCGGCAGGACCTATGCTGCACTTTCCACGGAAGGCGTGGACGTTTACATGCAGCCCAAGAAGTACGAAACTGAAATGACGGATATGATGACCTCCGATGGTGTCCCGATTACTTTCCACGCTATCGCCATTCTCCAGGTGACAGATTCCGTGCAACTCATCAAGAACTTCGGTCCAGATTGGTACCAAAATAACATCGAGGAGCAGTTCAAGACCATGGTGAGGCAGGCAGTGAGAAAGCACGGAATGAACGAAACGGCTATCTCCACTACGGCCCTGGACGCAATCGACAATGAGATCCGCGATGTGCTTGTGGCATTTTTGAAGGAGAAGAATCTGCCGGTCAAATTGGTGACAATGACGGTAGGCAAGGCTAACCCGCCCGACTCAGTGAAGCACCAGAGAATCGAAACGGCTACTCAGGAGCAGAGAATTCAAACCGAGAATCAGCGCAAGCTCGCTGAAGACCAGAGGCTCATGGCAGAAACAAGTCGGGCTGCTGCCGACAACGCATACCGCGAACACATGGGCCTGTCTCCCGAGCAGTTTATTGCGCTCGAAAGAATCCACATGGAGGCAGAGGTCTGCGGAGAAAAGGGCAAAGCCACATGTACATTCATCCAAAACGGCGCCACACCGGTTCTTAACGTCAGATAGTTGTGAAAGCGAGAACCCTTGCGTAAAATACATACTTCCCAAAAGAAATGTATGCGCCAAGCACGGTACCAACCACCTCAATTTTCCTTTGATTGCTTTTCGCCTTCCAAGGGAGTAAGCTACACGCCGTGGCCACTTCGCCCCAAGTGACGCGCCGGCGTTCCGAGCGGAAGATCGCAAAAATAGCTATAGTCGTGTTTGTCGACCACGAGCATGAGCCGGGAGGAAGCGACGCTTACACCGTGGACGTCTCGACGCTGGGGGCAAGAATCCAGTCTGAGCTGTCGCTGACGCCGGGGCAGATGGTGGAAGTTGTTCCTGTCAACGGCTCTGAGCCTGTGACGGCCCGGGTAGTTTGGGTAGGAAGGCCGGCTTCAGAACTGCAAGGACAAGCAGGGCTTGAGTTCCTCGATCCCTTCAACCTAACCACATGACGTTTGTGCATCCGCGCGATGAACTCCTGGCCGTCATGGAGCGGATCTATGACTACCGCATGACGACCACTTCCGGCGGCAACCTGTCTCTGCGCGCCGAAGAGGGGGACGTTTGGATTACCCCGACGCGGGTCGACAAGGGGAACTTGCGGCGCGAGGACATCGTGCTGGTGCGCGGCGATGGGAGACTGGAAGGGCGCCATCCGCCGTCTTCGGAGCTTCCGCTGCATCTGGCCATCTACCGGGCGAGGCCGGAACTGCGCGGAATCGTTCATGCCCATCCGGTGGCGCTGGTGGCCTTCAGCCTGGTTCATGATGTGCCCAACACCCGCCTTTTTCACAAAGCCAGGACAGTCTGCGGGGAGGTGGGGTTCGCCCCCTACGCACTACCAGGGAGCGAGGCCTTAGCGCGGAATGTGGCGGAAGCCTATCGACCCGGTGGCTACTGCGCCATCCTCGAGAATCACGGCGTGGTGACCGCCGGCGAGAATCTCCGGGAAGCGTTCCATCGCTTCGAGACCCTCGAGTTTTCGGGCAAGACAATCATTGAAGCCCGGCGACTTGGAAACATTCGATACTTGACCGACGAGGAGATCGAACTGGCGGAACAGCGCGCACCGGGATTGCCGGAGTTGGAGAGACCGGCTCCCACAAGCCTCGAAAAGGAGCTGCGGCAGCGGCTTTGCGAGTTCGTGCGCAGAGCTTATCGCCAGCGCTTGTTCATCAGCACGCAGGGCAGTTTTTCCGTGCGGCTCGACGAGTTTTCATTCTTGATAACGCCCTTCCAGGTCGATCGCGGCGAGTTGGATGAGGAAAACCTGGTGCTGGTAAGCCATGGAAAATCGGAGGCGGGCAAGCTGCCCAGCCTGGCTACGGGCAATCACGAGGCCATCTACCGGCAGCATCCCAAAGTCCATGCCGTCATCAATGCGTATCCCGTTCATGCGACGGCTTTCAGTGTGACAGGCGTCCCGCTTGACACTCGGACTATTCCGGAAAGCTACCTGGTGTTGCGGCAAATCAGGCAGGTGAAGTACGGAATACAGTTTCAAAATTGCGAGGAACTGGCCCGGCAGGTGTCTCCGCGCCAGCCGGTGGCGATCCTCGAGAACGACGGCGTGCTGGTGATTGGCTCCGATATCCTCGAAGCCTACGACCGCCTGGAGGTTCTCGAATCCACGGCGGAAGCGATCCTCAACTGCCGCGCCATCGGCGAACTGGCGCCCATGCCCGAGGAAGCTACTCGGCAACTGGAAAAGACGTTCCTATCGTCCTGAGTCCCTTCCCCATGTTTTGTCATTCCGAGCGATCATGGGTTTTCGACCCACCGGAAGGGATGAAATCTACATGCGTCGTCACCCCCGCGAAAGCGGGGGTCCATTGTTGCTCCGGCGCACAATGGATTCCCGCTTTCGCGGGAATGAGGTGATTTTCGAGAGCGATGCGAGGAATCTTGGTCTGAATCCAAGCGCTTCGGCCGATTCCGGTCGGCAGAGCGAGATTCCTCACTCCGCTCGGAATGACATGGCTTTTGCGCGCACGGGGCAGGCGATTAGTCTTCTCGCCGCAGGACCTTGCCGTAGTCAACTTGAAATGTCGGACTCGCTCGCGTTCCGGTGATCTTGAGGGGCACGACCGTTCCCGCGCCATTACGTTCGAATAGCCGATCGACCGGTTTCAGGAGCAACGATTTGATGCCGCGGGTAGTTTGCGAGACTCTTGCCTGGAGGCGGAGATCGCCATGAAAATCCAGCGCTTGGTTCGTCAAGCCGAAGGCGCCCTGGAGGTGTAACGAAGCCCCCGGAAGACTGAAGATGAGCCTGGGAAACGTTGCCTGGCTCTGGGCCAGCGAGAATCTTCCGGCCAAATCGAATGGGGTGTTTTGGATCTCTTGATCGCCGGGCTTCCCCTGGCCACGCCGGCTGAGGCCGGTGATTTTGGCCTCCGTCTGGGGGTCGGTAAACCGCGCGGACTGAACGTCGTAGCTGCCATCCAGTTTCAGCCGCTTGGCGATGACCTCCTCGCCAGGGTGAAGATCTAACTTCGTCTGGAGGCTCAAGGCGCCGGTTAGAGACGGCGTGGACGACTTCAGTGCCAGGCGGAGAAAGTCCTCCAGCCGGGCAGGCCCCGCGGTCACATCGAGAAGTATGAATCGACCTTTCCCTTCCGGGACGCGGGCCACCCGGCCGCGCGCAAGGATCTTCGACCCGAGCAATTGAGCGTCGACGCGCTGCAAGAGAACGTCGCCGCTGACTCCATCGACAACGGCGCTGAACTGAGTCTTCAGGGGCACTCGATTGCCGCTGATCCCAAGATCGAAATCGGGAGTATCAGTCTCACCCTGCACCTTGATCTCGCTCAACACACCATCGTATTTGCCGAGGGAGGTGAGCGTTCCGCCCAAGCCTCGAATGGTGGAGAGGTCCGCATTCGCGAACCGATAGCTTCCGGAGACTGGGGTCAGAGACGGCTCGGACGAATTCCAAGGCCCGAACAGCCCCTTGGATTGGATCTGCCCGACGGGCACGGGATTGGTCAAGGTAACTTGGAAAGACATCGGTTGGCCAACTCCCACCGATTCCATCTTGAGCTTGTGAATGTCGAACTCGTGGGGAAGCTTTTGCGGGTTCGAGGAGACGATCTTCAGCACGGCGTCGTCGGCAAGAATCTCGTCCAGCAGGAAAGTGGTTGTGGAGGCTTTCTGTTGTTGCGGCGGTTGCCGCTGCGGCTTGTTGGTCACGGCCTGTTTCGAGCGAGGAGGAATGATAAGCACCAAACCTTCCAGCCGTACCCGCCCGAAGTGCCTCGGTTGGCGCATCAGGCCGAGCCAATTCCCCGATGCCGAAAACTTCCGGATACTGGCGAGTGGAGTCGGCCCGGATGGCCCCTGACGATTCAGGGCCAGTCCCTCACCAGTAATGCTCACTTCAGGAAAAAACGCGACGTCGAAGTTCTTCAGCTCAACCTCGCACTGGTAGCGTTTTTCGAGGCTCTGGATAACCCACTCGCGGCTGAAGGGTGAGGAACGCCAAAAATAGACCGACAGGACGACGGCAGCGATCAGCGGCACGCCTAGAATAATGATAATGAGCGTCAGCACCCTGCGCCGGGTCTTCGACCGATTGGACTGCATGGGCCCCCCTGCTTTCGCGTCTTTGGCTTAGACGTATAATATACTAGATGTGACGTTGGGCCGCTGTAATGATAGCGATTCTGAGATTGAGTCGATGAGGCGATCCCCGAAACCAGCATTGGCAAGCATACTTTTCTTGGTCTTCTTCAACGCATCCCTTCTCCTTGCTCAGACGGCAACCTCCACACCGGCTTCGAGTTCCCAGGCCGCGGCGCCCGCTGCGGCGGAAGGCAACGTCATGATCGAAGAGTTGAAGAGCCCCAATGCCGGGACGCGCGCCAAGGCGGCGCGTGAGTTGGGTAAAGCCCAGGATGTGTCAGGCCTACCTGCCCTGGCTGAGGCAGTCTCGGACCCGAGCGACAAAGTTCGCCGCGAGGTAGTTCTTGCGCTGGCGCAAATGCATCAGCCGGAAGTCCTGGATGCGCTCATTAAGGCTACTCGGGACAATAATGAAGAGATCAGCGTTCTCGCGGTGCAATCGTTGGTAGGGTACTATACCGGGAACGTCCCTAGCCCTGGATTCAGCGGCTTTTTGAAGAAGAATTGGCAGCGCGCCAAGGAGCACTTCAACCCGGACACCACCCGGATCGACCCCGGCGTGTACGTAGACCCCAAAGTGGTTGCGGCCTTGGACGCGGCGCTGAAAAGCACACGTTCAATCCGCGCCTCCTGCGTGGCGGCGAAAGGGCTGGGCATCCTGATCGCTCGCGCGGCGGTCCCGGACTTGGTGGCCGCCGCTCACTCCTCCGACGAAACGCTGTCTCTCGAGTCTCTCAACGCTCTTTCGAAGATCAAGGATAGGTCGGCCGGGCCGCAACTGGTTGACTTGCTGGACTCCCCTGACAAGGAGATCAAGCAACAGGCGTCCGTCACGGCCGGCGTCCTGCGCACCAGTCAGGCCCAGCCGAAACTGCGGTACATTTACGAAAACGACGCCGATCCGAAGAGCGAAGAGAAGGCCCTGGAAGGACTTGCTTACCTGGGGGACGAGGCCTCAGTCCCCGTTTTCACCAGAGCGCTGGGAAGCATCGTTAAGGAGATTCGCACTTCCGCGGCAGAAGGTCTGGCTCGCGCCCGCGATCCCAAAGTTCTCCCGGACTTGGAAAAGGCCTATGCGGTCGAGAAGGATGCCGGGGCGAGACTGGCTCTTGAATTTGCGATGTCAGCCCTGGACAAACTCGATTCCTTGAACGACCTCGTGAACCAACTTTCCTCGAGGACGCAATGGGATGTAGCTCAACCTTACCTTATCGAACTGGCGAGAACGCCCGGTTTCCTTCCCAAATTGTATCCCTATCTTCAAAGCTCCAGCGCCGACGTGAGGAAAAGACTCTGCACAGTGCTGATGTTCGGAGGGGATCAAACCAGTTTGGACCAACTCGACCGCCTCTCCCACGATCCGAACAGTGACGTCGCGGCCGAAGCGCTCCAAGCGAAGAGCGGTCTGCGCGCAAGGCTCGCAGCGGCGGGGACAACGGCCGACACCAACCAGCCGTAGACCGTTCAAGACATCTTCCTCTCCGCGGGCCAGTGTGATTCGTGCGCCTTGGGTGGAATCCACGGCGTACTACGTGGATAATAGAAAAGCAGGAGACTGGACTCCGGTTTTCGTACGATTGAACGGCCTTGCGAAGGATGCCCTCGTTGCAAACGACCGCACTGCCCGTATTGAGAACAATCCCCCAGAATGGTACAATGTGAATTGATAATCACGGGCAAATCTCTTGGAGGAAGGTGATGGCGTCGCCGTTGGTGCAGAAGGCCGAGAAGATTGAGCCGCGCGTCGTCGAGCTAACGCTCGCGCACAGCCCCGACTCCGACGACGCTTTCATGTTTTATGCGCTGGCGACGAAGAAGCTCGGCGCTCGAGACGTTTCGTTTACTCACCGCCTCGAGGACATTGAGACTCTCAACCGAAAAGCCCTGGAGGGCGTCTACGACGTCACGGCGATCTCGTTCCACGCCTACCCGTATCTCGAGGACAAGTATGTGCTCCTGCCCTCCGGGGCCAGTTTCGGAGAACGCTATGGACCCGTCGTGGTGTCGCAGGCTCACTGGAAATCCAGCAGCTTGAAAGGGAAGCGCGTGGCGGTGCCCGGAAAAATGACCACTGCTTATCTGGCTTTGCAGCTTTATGAGCCCGAAGTGGACGCGGTGGTGACCCCTTTCGACCAGATCCTGGACGTGGTGGCGCGCGGCGTGGTGGACGCCGGCGTAGTCATCCACGAAGGTCAACTGACCTACTCCGGCACCGGCCTGAGAAAGGTCCTGGACCTCGGCGAGTGGTGGTACCAGCAAACCGACCTGCCTTTGCCGCTGGGGGGAAATGCCATCCGCCGGAGCCTCGACAACTATACGCAGCGCACGGTGGCGGGCCTGCTGAAAAAGAGCATTCAGTACTCCCTGCGTCATCGCGAAGAGGCGTTGTCGTACGCGCAGCAGTTTTCACGCGGTTTGGACACCGCCACTGCCGACCGCTTCGTTTCCATGTACGTTAACGACTGGACCCTCGATTACGGCCAGCGCGGCCGCAGGGCCGTCCAGGAACTGCTCGACCGCGGCTACCAGAAGGGCATCCTGCCCAAGGCTGTGACGGCGGAGTACGTGGAGTAGAACAGTTTTCAGTCGTCAGTTGTCAGTTTTCAGTTTCGGGCTGGCACCTTTTAGAGGTAGCGCAATTTGTATATCAATTCCGGCGCCATGGGTGCAAGCGGACGGCCGGGGGGAATCAAGGCTGTTTGACTGAGAACTGACAACTGACGAGTGACTACTGACCGACTAACAAGGGGCAAACCGCTTAATATGGAATTAACGCTGTGCAATCACAGCAGTTACCCCCGCATCGGGGACGACCCGGAACATCAACTCCTGCGGCGCACCATTGCACAACACGATAAAGGTGAGAAAACTGAGGAGGCCGTTTGGGCCGCCCAGGACCGCATGACGGAGTTGGCGCTCGCCGAGCAGACGGAGGCGGGTGTGGACCTCGTGACCGACGGCCAGATACGTTGGGCCGATCCAATCTCACACCTCGCCGGCAAACTTTCCGGCGTGCGGTTGAACGGCCTATTGAGGTTCTTTGATACGAACTTTTACTTCCGCCAGCCTGTCGTGCAGGGAAGGCCGGAACGAAGAGAGCCCTTGTTGCTGGAAGAATTCAGATTTGCGCGGGAGAAGTCACCGCGCCCAGTGAAGGCAGTTCTGACGGGCCCCTACACGTTGGCCCGCAATTCCCTCGATGAAAACGGCGGCTCGGGCGGCTTCGATAAGATGCTCGAAGGGTATACCGCTGCGCTGGCGGCGGAGATCGCTGCCTTGGCGGCAGACGGGGCCACAGTGATCCAAATCGAGGAGCCGGCCCTGCTCAGGTACCTCGATGATTTCCCGCGCTTCGAGCAATGCCTTACCGCCTTGGCGATGAACAAGGATTCGTCGCAACTGGCTCTGGCCGTTTACTTCGGGGATCCCGCCGCCGTTTACGATCAACTGCAGACGCTGCCCGTGGACATTCTGGGGCTGGATTTTACTTACAGCCCGGGACTTGTCGACAGGGTCGCCTCGAGCGGCACCGTGCGGACCCTGATGTTGGGACTTGTGGACGGCCGCAACACGCGGCTGGAAGATCCCGCCGCCACGGCCCGGCAACTCGAGAAATTAGCGCGGGGCGCTGGTTTAAATCGAGCTTACCTAAGCCCTTCTTGCGGCCTGGAGTACCTTCCACGTGACAGGGCGCGGCAAAAACTAAGACAGCTTGCCGTCATCAGGAATACTTTCTTGGGGAGCCTGTCATGAGCCGAGCAAAGCTCCAAGGGTTGGGAATCGACCTGCCGCTTTTCCCTGTCACTTCCGTGGGAAGCTTCCCTAAACCCGATTTCCTGCTCAAGGTGCGAGCGGACTACGCCAACAACAGGATTCGCCGCGGCGCCCTGGAGAAAGCGGAACGCCAGGCGACGGAGTTCTGGATTCGA
The DNA here is from genome assembly GCA_050008495.1 of Terriglobia bacterium. Classification (GTDB taxonomy): domain Bacteria; phylum Acidobacteriota; class Terriglobia; order UBA7540; family UBA7540; genus CAVROP01. The sequence goes on from JBEKMN010000044.1 coordinate 57,307, forward strand.
CAGCAGGAAGAACTTGGCGTGGACGTGCTGGTGGACGGCGAAATGTACCGTGGCGACATGGTTGCCTATTTCGCTGAAAACCTGGAGGGGTTTGAAGAGGGCGGCCTAGTCCGCTCGTACGGCAACCGTTATTACCCGAAGCCCATCATTAGCGACGAGATTCACTGGGACGAGCCGATCACCCTGGAGTGGTGGAAGTACGCGCGGGGTATCACTTCCAAGCCGCTGAAAGGCATGTTGACGGGTCCTTATACGATTATGGACTGGTCATTTATTGAATACTATCCGGATCGCCGCACAGCCTGCCTGGCCCTGGCGAAAGAACTGCGCAAGGAAGTTGAGGCCTTAATCGAGGAGGGGGCAAAAATCATCCAGATCGACGAGCCTGCCATCTCCGTGAGGCCCGAGGAACTCCCCGTGGCGATCGAGGCGATGCACATCATGACCGATGGACTGCCGGCGTACTTCATCTCCCACATTTGCTACGGGGATTTCGAGAAGATCTATCCGGGCATGCTGGACCTGCCGGTCGACAACTTCGATCTGGAGATGTCCAACAGCGGACTTGACATGCTCGAACTTTTCAAGCGCCGCAGCTACACGAAAGACATCAGTTTTGGCGTCGTGGACTCCCATTCGCACGAGATCGAAAACGACCCCGTTGTCGAGCAGCGCCTGCGCCAAGCCGTGGAGGTAATTCCCAAAGAAGCTATCTGGGTGGACCCTGACTGCGGATTGAAAACGCGGACCGTGGATGAGGCGATCGCTAAAATGCAAGCGGTGGTGAATGCCGCCCGGGTGCTGCGAGCGGTGACGAGTGACAAGGGATGAGTGACGAGCCGGGTCAGAAGCCAGCAGACAGGAGTCAGAAGCCCGAGGTCAGGAGTCAGAACATAGCAAAGCCCGCCCAGGAGCAGCGAGGCCCGACCGCCGTTTCTGGCTCGTCACTTGTCACTCGTCACTCGTCACTTCGTTCCGGCCGCGTGCCGTTCACATCTACGCAACGGAAAGTCCTGTTCGCGCTTGCCAGCGTTGTTGGTCTGCGCATGTTGGGACTCTTTCTAGTCCTGCCGGTTTTTACGCTTTACGGATTGCAGTTTACCACCTCCCGCGTTCTGGTCGGTTTCGCCTTTGGCGGTTATGCACTCACCATGGCGATCCTGCAGATTCCGATGGGGAGGCTGTCGGACCGCATTGGGCGCCGCAAGGTTCTGATGCTGGGCATGACGCTCTTCAGCCTGGGTTCGTTTCTGTGCGCCGTCCCCCACTGGTTCCCTCACCCCTTACAGATTGGCGCCCTGATCTTTGGCCGCCTGGTGCAGGGCGGCGGCGCTATTGTTTCTGTGGCGTTTGCGACCGTGGCCGATTTCATCGAACCCGAGCGCAGGTCTACCGCAATGGCGGTCTTGGGTATTCCCATCGGGGCGGCTTTCATCATCGGCATCGTGGGCGGGCCAATCCTGGCAGGAATTCTGGGCACCGCGTCTCTGTTCTGGCTGACCGGATTCCTGGGTTTCGGAACGGACCTCCTGCTGGCCAAGTACCTTACCGACGCCCCGCCCGCCGCCGCTGCCCCAGTGCCTGTGTCCGAGGCGCTGGGCAGCAAGCCGATTCGGGCTCTCGCAGCCGGCGGATTCCTCATGAACTTTTTCATGACGGCTTTCTTCTTTTACTTCCCGCTCATCGTCACCGTCCAGCACCGCGTAAGCATGAAACACTACTACGCCCTGTTGTTGCCCATGATGTTCATTAGCGCCGTCACGATGTTCGGGTTCGCACGGGGCGCGGACCGAGGCTGGGCGAGCCCGCTCGCTGCAATTGCTTACCTCTCTTTTATTCCCAGCTCCCTGCTGCTTTTCCGGCCTGAGGTTGCCGGACTGAACCCCAGCCGTCTTGCCGGGGTGATGATCGCGGGCACGCTGTTCTATATCGGGTTCACCGGACTCGAACCCATCCTGCCGAGCATGGTGAGCAAGTCCGTTCCCGAAAGCAGTTACGGAACGGCGCTGGGGATTTACAACACTGGACAGTACCTTGGCAGCTCCGTAGGAGGGCCGGTGGCAGGCGCCCTCTCGCACTTCTCGCCGAACCACATGATGGCAACGCTCATGGTGGCTTCCGCGGTAGGGATATTCCTGATGCTTGCCTTGAAACCACCACGAGATCAGCAAACCCTCAGCAACTGACTGTGTGACTCTTTGGTTGTAGCGCCGGCCCTTTTGGCCGCTCTCGGGCGACAGGGGAATCCCCTACGGTGCTCGTTGCCCGTTTCTCGTGTGGCCGGGGGAACGCGAGCCCGAAGACAGGTGTCTAATCTCTTAAGGCCGCGCGCTGTCAACTCCGGTTGCCGCGCCCGCATCGGATACAATAGAGGTTCCTATGTGGATCATCCGGGTGCTGCTTTTGCTGCTGGTGTGTGCTGGTGCTGTTGCGGGTCAGGGCTCCAATCCGGCTCAGAAGTCGAACCTCAAACCTTCAGACCTCTGTACGGTGGACGGCGTAGTCGTCAAGTCCACCACCGGCGAAGGCATCAAGAGAGTGACGGTTCAACTTCTTCCGCTGAGTGGGGGTCAGCAATCCTACTCTGCGTTCACAGAGAATAACGGCCGGTTCGTCATACGCGACATTGCCCCCGGCCGATACGCAATCTATGCGTCAGGGAACGGATACGTGGAGCAAGCTGCCGAGAACGGCAAAGCAGGCTCCCAGACGAGAATCCTCAACCTCTCGCCAGGGGAGAACACCAGCGGACTTGCCTTCCGCCTGGTGCCTCCGGGGGTCATCACAGGGACGGTTTATGACGAAGATGGAGAGCCGGTGATGTCGGCACAAGTCAGGGCGATGCGTGTGACTGGTTCCGGGGCTCACCGGCCGGCTGGCGAATCGGGCTCTGAGCAGACCAACGACCTTGGCGAGTACCGCATCTGGGGACTCCAGCGGGGGAAGTACCTGGTGGCCGCAACCTATCGGGCCCCGGAGTCCGGACAGCCCCAGCCCAGCGATCAGGTCTACTTGTCCACCTTTCACCCCAGCACACCCGATGCCTCGCAGGCCACCGTGGTTGATGTTGAGCCCGGCTCCGAGACCTCCGGCGTCGACGTGGACCTCAGACAGGCGCACGCCGTGGCGGTGCGCGGTCGCGTCATGGTGGATGCCCCTATGAAAACGCTAAAGGGGATTTTCGTTTCGCTCGTACCGCGCAGCGCCGACGGAAGCTACTCCTTCTCAAATTCCGCCAACTACGGCGGCTCCGTGCAAGACGACGCAGGCAACTTCGAGATCCACGGGGTTCCGCCCGGACCCTATAACGTCATGGCCTTTTGGAATGATGGAAGGCGGCAACTGGGCGCGAAGGTCCCGATCGAGCTCAGCAGCGCCAACCTCGATGATGTCACGGTTCTGCTGTCCAACCCCACAACGCTCTCGGGAAGGTTTCGTGTGGAGGGTGGCGTCCAATTCGACTTTACGCGCCTGGGCCTGGTGCTGGAATCCACCGACAGCTCGTCGGGCAGCGACAACGCGGGGATTAAATCGGACGGGACCTTCGTGATTCCGAGCGTGTTCGACGGGAACTATCGAGTGCGCGTTTTCGGTTTTCCAGAAGAGTACTACGTCAAATCGGCGCAACAAGGGAGGACTGAGGTGCTGCTGTCCGGGCTGACCGTCAGCCGCAGCATGCCTCCGTCCGCGCTCGAGATCACTCTCTCTCCAGATGGCGGGCGTGTGGACGGCACGGTCGTACACGACCAGAATACCGTGGAGGGAGCCGTAGTGGTGCTGGTGCCGGACCCGCCCCATCGAGACAACGACCAAATGTACAGTTTGAAAACGGCCGACGGTTTGGGCCGGTTCTCCTTGCTGGGCCTGCCGCCCGGTGACTTCAAGCTTTTCGCCTGGGAATCCGTGCCAGGAACTAACTACGTTGATCCTGACTTCTTCGAAGCGTTCGAAGCCCGTGGGACACGAGTCCACATCGAGGAAAAGCAACCGCAAACGGTGCAGTTGCAGGCGATCACTGCGGAGGAGCAACTGCACTAACCGGGAGATCCGTTGATCGGAGATCCGGTGAACACCCCTGGCCCAAGGCGAAGACTGCAGGTGCTATAATCTGGAGTCTGAGGTTTGTCTGACGGCAGAAGTGCAGATGCACGTTCTGCCTCTGGACTCTCAACTCTGGACTTTCAACTTCAGCCTGAGGCCTTTATGCAAGTTGTACTTCTTTGGATAGCCTTGGTTCTTTACGGGTTAGGGACAATTCTCCTCATCCCCTCCGTCGTTAACCGCCGCCCGACGATCTCGTCTGCTTCGCTGGGCGCTCTGGGGCTGGGGTTGTTGGCCCACGCGGGGGCCATCGCGCTCGAGGCCGCGCGCATACACCGCTTGCCGGTCACCGACGTCCGTAGCACACTGTCCTTTTACGCATTCCTGGTAACCCTGGCGTTTTTCTTTCTCTACCTGCGTTATCGCATCACTTCTCTTGGCCTTTTCATGCTGCCGTTCGTTTTTGTGCTCACGCTGATTTCGGCGTTCCGTCCGGAGCGGCCTTTTGATCTGTCGGCGTTCCGGGGCGGCTGGCTGGCAGTTCATATCGGCTCGATAATTCTTGGCTACACAGGTCTTTTCCTTACTTTTGTGGCCGCGGTCATGTACCTGATGCAGGAGAAAGAGCTGAAATCGAGGATTCCGCGGGCGTTCTATTACCGTCTGCCGTCACTGGAACTGTGCGATGAACTCTACTACCGCTCGCTGTTGTTCGGCCTCCCTCTTTTGACGGTCGGGATCCTAACCGGCTTTATCTGGGCCAGTCGGACGTGGAAAGGCCCTTGGGAATTCGACCCAAAGATCCTGGCTTCGCTGCTGACTTGGTTGATTTATCTCGTGCTCTTTTCCACTCGCGTGAGCGGCGCATGGCGCGGACGCCGGGCAGCCTATATTGCGATCTTTGGATTTGCCGCCATCATGGTGACTTTCCTGGGCGTGAGCCTGCTAAGCGGGCCGCACGGTTATGTGCCTACGCTTCGACAGGGACCGTAGGGGAAGAAGGCAGTAGGCAGTAGGCAGTAGGCAGTAGGCAGTTGGCAGTTGGCAGTTGGCAGTTGGCAGTTGGCAGTCGGCAGTCGGCAGTTGGCAGTAGGCAGTGGGCAGTCGGCAGTCGGCAGTCGGCAGTCGGCAGTTGGCAGTTGGCAGTAGGCAGTCGGCAGTCGGCAGTTGGCAGTTGGCAGTTGGCAGGAGGCAGTTGACAGTTGGCAGTTTGAAGTTGGCAGTTGGCGGGAAGTTGCGGAGGGTCAAGGGTTCGCGGTTGGCGGTCGGCAAGGGATTTGTTTTCAGGTTTCGGATGCCGGGTTTTGTGTTTGAAATCTGAAATCTCAAATTTGAAATTCTTGGCATGAATTTAGCTCTCATTGGCATCAATCATCGCACCGCCTCGGTCGAGGTCCGTGAACGGATGCATATCCCCGAACCGCGTCTGGCGCAAGCGGTGTCCGACCTGATTCATCGCCAGGGAATCCGCGAAGCGCTGATCCTTTCTACTTGCAATCGCGTCGAGATCGTGACCTCGGCAGAAGACAGCGTCGATGCTGATCCCATCATGCAGCAGTTCCTCGCCGATCACCACCAATTCGACCTTGCCCCCTACCAGCGCTTTTTTTATCGCTACCAGCAGCATGAAGTCGTGCGCCACCTCTTCCGCGTGGCCTCCAGCCTCGACTCAATGATTCTGGGAGAGCCGCAGATCCTCGGCCAGATAAAGCGCGCTTACGCGCTGGCGCGCGAAGCGGGCGGGTTGAACGGCAGCCTACAGGAAATTGTCAACCAGGCGCTGGCTGTGGCGCGGCGCGTGCGGCGAGAGACCGCCCTGGGCAGCGCCGCCGTTTCGGTCTCCTATGCTGCGGTCGAGTTGGCCAAGAAGATCTTTGGGAGTCTCGAGGGCAAAGCCATTTTTGTGATCGGCGCGGGCAAGATGAGCGAACTTGCCGCCAAGCACCTCATTCGCAGCGGCGCCAGCGCCATCTATGTCACCAATCGCACTTACGAGCGCGCCGTGCAGTTGGCGGCGGCGTTCGGCGGCATCCCCGTTCAGTTCGATCAACTCTTCGAACAGATCCCCAAAGCTGACATCGTCATCAGCTCCACGGGCGCGCCAGGCTACGTCATAAACAAAGATCACGCCGCGAAAATCCTCTCTGCGCGGCGGAACCGGCCGGTGTTTTTCGTGGATATCGCGGTCCCTCGCGATGTCGATCCCTCGGTCAACGAAGTGGACAACGCTTTCGTCTACGATATCGACGACCTGGGGCAAGTGGTGGAGGCTAATAAGCGGCAGCGCGCCCGAGAGGCCGTTTGGGCTGAGGAGATCGTCCAGGATGAAGTCCAGAAAACCATGCGCCGGCTCGCTTCGCGCGACCTTGTGCCCACCATCGTGGCGCTCGAGGACCGGCTGGACGCCATCCGCGCAGGGGAGATAGAACGCTACCACAGCCGGTTGGGTAATCTGACGCCGGAGCAACGCCAGGCTGTGGATGCCCTCACCCGGGGGATGATGAACAAGATTCTGCATGGACCCATCACTGAGCTTAAGAGCGGCGCGGGCCAGCCGGAACAGGTGGATCTGGTGAAGTTCGTCCGAAAGGTCTTCGGACTGAAAGGCAGTGACGAGTGACAAGTGACGAGTGTCGAGTTAGTGCTGCCGCTGGGCAGCCTAACCTCGAACCTGAGTTTCGGCTCGTCACTCGTCACTCGTCACTCGTCACTTCGTGAAAGGTCTCGGAATCGTGAATATCGTGATTGGTTCGCGCGGCAGTCAACTGGCGCTTTGGCAGGCCAACTGGGTAAAGGACCGGCTCACCGAGGCGGGCCACGAGGTCGCCATCGAAATCATCCGTACGAGCGGCGACAAGCTGCAAAGTTACGCGCCCACGGAACCGCTGCCTGCCTCGCTCGCTCAAATAGTCGCGGAAGCAGGAACCAAAGGACTGTTCATCAAAGAAATAGAGGAGGCCTTGCTGTCGGGCCGAGTCGACCTCGCCGTCCACAGCCTCAAAGACCTTCCGACTGCTTTACCGGCTGGCCTGATTCTGGCCGCGGTTCCGCCTCGCGAAGATGCTCGTGACGTGCTCATTGCTGCCGCCGCAATCTCTCTCGAGCAGCTTCCGGCCGGCGCGTCCGTGGGTACCAGCAGCCCTCGCCGGCAGGCACAGATCCGTTGGCTCCGGCCCAACCTGAAATTGGTCCCCGTGCGCGGCAACTTAACCACACGCCTCCGTAAGCTGGAAGGCGGCGATTACGCAGCGCTGGTCCTGGCAGCAGCGGGAATCCACCGGCTTGGCCTGGGGGACCGCATCACTGCGTATTTCAGCTTCGACCAGATCTGCCCTGCAGTGGGACAAGGCGCGCTGGCGATTGAGGTCCGGAAGGGCGATCGGGAGCTAGCAGAAACAGTTGCGCCGCTTGACGATTCGCCCACACATTTTGCTGTCAGAGCCGAACGCGCCATGTTGCAGCGTCTGGGAGGAGGATGCCAGGTCCCGATTGCCGCCCACGCGAGTGTCCAGGACGCACAGTGGCACTTGCGAGGCGTCGTGGCCGCCACGGACGGCAGCCGCTTGATTCGAGCCGCCGCTACCGGTCCCCAAGGAGACCCGGAAAGCCTGGGAGCGGCGGTGGCTGAGGACCTGCTCGCGAAAGGCGCAGGAGAGATTCTGAATTTATGACGCGAGGACCCGTCGCCCTGAATTCCTCCGATCGTCAGACGCTTTACGGCAAGAGAATTGCCGTTACGCGTACCCGCGAGCAGGCCGGCGTGTTCAGGGATCAGTTAACGGCACTGGGCGCTGAGGTCATCGAAATCGCGACCATCGAAATCCGCGACCCCGCTTCCTGGGAACCGCTCGATTCGGCCATCCGGCGCTTGGAGGACTTCGACTACGTGCTCCTGACCTCCGCGAACGGGGTGCGCAGTTTTCTTCGCCGGCTGAAAGCCTGCGGGCGAGACGTGGGTGACTTGAAGGGCGCGATTATAGGGGCCATCGGCCCAGCTACCGCGGCTGAACTGTCAAAGAGCGGCCCAAAAGCTGACGTCGTGCCGCGAGAATACACCGCGGAGGGTCTGCTCGAAGCGCTCGGCGATCGCGACCTCCACACCAAAGCTTTCCTGATCCCTCGCGCCAAAGTGGCTCGGGACGTTCTCCCGCGCGTACTGACTGAAAAGGGCGCGCGGGTGGAAGTCGTGGAAGCGTACGAAACCGTTGTTCCCCGGTTTGCCAGCGGGGAGTTGCAGCGCCTGCTTTCTCCGGCCCCGGACGTGATTACGTTCACCAGTTCATCTACCGCTTCCAACTTCGGCAAGCTTGCCGGCGAACTCAAGGTCCCTGACTTGCTGCGCGGCGTCGCTATCGCCTCCATTGGGCCAATCACGTCGAAAACAGTCGCAACGCTGGGGCTCGTTGTAACGATAGAAGCAAAGGAGTCCACTATCCCCGCGTTGGTACGAGCCATCGAAGGATATTTCAGAAATCTGAGCGCAGCCGCTCATGTTCGTCAGCCGACGAACACCCAGAAACCATGAAATGTCGTGAGCGGTATGTGAAGCGCATCTTGCTGGCGTGGGGGGAAGTGTAGCATCGTGGCTTGCTGGTGGGGAGGCAGGTCCGATGACGCGGCGAGAACGGAGCAGGAAAGCGCGACAGCA